>CBDDAC010000028.1:0-39945 GCA_965224765.1 Mariniblastus sp. | reverse complement strand
CGGCGGACTGTTTGTGAGCGATGACCATGGGGACACCTTCCAAATCAATCGCCCGCTTTGGGACCATCCCTCACGTCTGGACGAGAAAATGCCCTGGTTTGGAGGAGGGCGGGACCAAGCGGGAATCCACAGCATTTGTGTTGACCCACGAGACGACCAAGTCATTCGGGTTGGAATCAGTTGTGCGGGGGTATTCCTGACTGAGGACGGCGGGCAGACATGGCGTCCTACCAACTCAGGTTGCTCCGCCGACTTCCTTCCGGATCCGAATGCTGAAGTTGGACAGGATCCGCACCTGTTGGTTCAGTGCTTGAAATCTCCCAAAGCGCTTTGGCAACAAAATCATTGCGGTGTGTATGTCAGTCGCGATGAGGGCATGAATTGGCAGTTGGTCAGTGAGTCAAATGGCATTGTGAACTTCGGGTTCGCCGTTGCGGTCGATCCAGTGAATCCCGATATTGCGTGGGTCGTTCCGGCCGAGTCCGATCAAGTTCGTATCGCGGTCGATCATGCATTTTGCGTTTCACGGACAGACGATGGCGGGAAAACATGGCAAAGTTTCCGAAATGGCTTGCCCCAAACCAACTGTTTTGATTTTGCATTACGGCATTGCCTGATCTACCAAGACAATTCGCTTGTGGTCGGCACCACCGGCGGAAGCCTTTACCTGTCGATTGATCGAGGAGAGGTCTGGAACACAATTGGCAGCCATTTGCCGCCCATTTATTGCGTAGTCACGCAGTAGCCAAACTTTGGCTGAGCCAGGAAGGCTAACTGTATTCCTCACTTATCGAGCGAATGTAATCCAGCGCTTCTTCCAGATCTGTAAACTCCACCCCGACTTGCCGCCCTTCTCGGTCACATTCTCCCAGCAATAAAAGGTCTTCGTAATACTCATGATCGGCAAGTCGCCTGTGCTGCCTGGCACCAATGCTGCGATCATGAATTTTGTGGGCGAGCATATGATACTCGATCAACCAACGAGTCCGCTCGGTGATATATCCTTCAAGCGCCTCCAGCCCAGACTCCACATGGGCTGACGCGAGAATGCCTTTGCCGACATCATGAAGAAGTGCGGCAAGTAGAAACTCTTCGTCATAGGGAAGTTGATCACAAGCAAGGTCGTAGACTTGCAGACTGTGATACAAAGCGTCGCCTTCCGGGTGATACTTCGGGGATTGCTTGACGTTTTCCAAAGGGAGCAAAAGGCTGTAATAGAGTTGAAATCGGTCGATCGAATCGTCCAGCTCTTCTACTGCTTGTTCGACGTCTAAATCTGGATACTCATTGGCCAAAAATTGCTCCAACTCGCTGACGCTCGCTCGCTCAATGGCCTTACCGGTAACGGAGCTTTTGAATACGTAGCTGGATTGGGTGGTATCGTAGATAGTCAATTCAAACAGATACTCGTCTCGAACTTTTACATGGTTGTAGATCGTCTCTTCGCCATTTTTACGAACCTTCTTCCGCTCGACATCATAGACAACACCTTGATAGTCCATTTCAGCAGTAACGGCTTGCAGACTATCCGCAAACAAATGGATATCGATGTCTGACCCCTTGCGTACATGACCTGTAAACACGCTTCCGATCAGTTTGGGGCGAAATCGGCTAAGCGATCTCATGAATCGCAGAGCGGCGATCCGCATTTGGCGAAGATGATCAAATCGTTTTGGGCCTTCGAGCATTCTTGCCAGATTCTGGATTTTCATCTCGGATCTCGCCATTACTGGGTAAATCCGCGGGTTTCACCCAGCCTTTGTGGATTCGTCGGGCGGCTTTCATTTTTGCCCGATAATACTCGGATTCTTGACGTTCATACATCATCCGAGCCGCATTGACGGCAATCTGCCGCCTCAATTTTGAAATCGTCATTTAGAATTGGCTGGAGCCAACAAGTTTCGGGTACGTTTTCTTCGAGGAATCTGACAGGACGGTGTATTGGAACCGATTGAGGTTTAGGGGTTCACCAAAATCGTGCAAAACATCTATCAGACAAACCAAATTTTGGGATAAAATAACATTTGCCTTTCTGGCGAACGTCGAGAGACTTTTGGCGAGCAAATTTGCGAAACCTAAAACGTGTTGATCGTCGTCCAATTTCCTCCGCCCCTACTATAGATTAATTGCCTTTCAGGATTGAGACTCAATGACGGACGATTCCACCAAGCAGCGTATCCTATTGGCTGCCGGCCCGATATTTGCTGAAAAAGGATACCGTGGATCTACAATTCGCGACATTTGTGAAGCCGCCGACGTTAATTTGGCCAGCATCAATTACTATTTCGGTGACAAGCAGAGACTTTATGTTGAGACCGTGAAGGCAGCGCGACAAATGCGGTTGACCGAATATCCTTCGACTCGACCCCAAATGGGGCTTCCGCCGGAGAAACAACTGAAGGAGTTTATTCGGCTTTTGCTCAATCGTTTGGTCGCGACGCAAGATGCACCTTGGCAAGTCAAACTGCTTGGGAGAGAATTTATGGAGCCGTCACAAGGCTGCCGTCCTCTCATCGAGGAGTTTATTCGCCCCGTGTTCAAAATCCTTTTGATGATCGTCAGTCAACTGATTGATCAAAAAATCGATCAACACCAACTCGACAAAATCGGATTCAGCATTATCGGCCAATGTCTTCACTATCGTTGTGCGAGCGAAATGATCACAATGTTTGTAGGCAAAGAAGATTTTGCCATTCATTATGGTTCCGACCAGCTCGCGGAACATATCAGCACTTTCACCCTCGGCGCAATTGAAAAAATAAAAAACGAAAACGTTTCTAAACCTCAGACCTCAAATTGAGGTAGGGCCTGAGGCGGCGTTCGATCAGGGAATAATAATGGACCAAATTGCATCTCGCAGAACAAAAAATGGCTTCGGTACGGAAGCAATTAAAACAACTGTTTCAATTGTTATCTTAGGGGCCGGCGTAGGGCTGTTTATATGGCTTTACAGCATGCATCAGGCACCACCCAACAAAGAATCCGATGCGCTCATTCCCTTGGTCGAAACCTTCGAGGCTGAGCCCTTTTCCGACAAAATTGACACTCTGATCTCCGGAACCGTCGTTCCAGCGTATGAAATCACCGTCACTTCCGAGGTCAACGGTCAGATCAAAAAGAAATACCCAGAGTTTGAAGCTGGGAACTACGTGACCAAGGGCACCAAGCTCCTCGAAATTGACCCGGAAGAATTGAATCTGGTTCTCAAATCGAATCAGGCGGATCTGAATCAAGCTCAGAAAATGCTCGCTGAGACCGAAGAGGAAATCGAAGGCTCGACTCGAAATATTGAAATGGCCGAGGAAGAGTTGACGCTCCTCGAAGGCGAACACGAACGCAATCTGAGTTTATGGGAAAAACGTGCGACATCGGACGCCGAGGTCGATCAGTCGAAGCGAGCGTTGCTTGCTTCCAAGGCTCAATTGACCACAAGAAACAACACTCTTAAATCGGCCAAGGCTCGACTTGAGCGAATGAAAGCGGCAATTGAAGTCTCTGAAGCACGCATCAATCAAACACTTGAATCGATTACCAAAACCACCATTGTTGCACCGGCCAACGGCGTGATCGTTCAGGAAGGGATTCAAGAAGGCGAAAATGCCACGATCGGCAAAATGCTCTTGATGTTCGAGAACACGGAAAAGATTGAGGTACTGTGCACGTTGAGTTCCAGTGACCTCGATTGGATTCGCGAAAATAATCGTGTCGACCTGTCCGGCATGACACCCGAACAACGATTGAGTTCTATCTATCGGTTACCCAAAACAAGTGTTTCCATCTATGACAGTCGAAACCCCGATATCGTTTGGAAGGGAATGTTGGAACGGGTCGACGGAATTGGACGAGATCTTCAGACAAAAACGATTCCAGTACGCATTGTCGTTGACAATCCGATTGTCGAAACAAAGTTCGGTCCGAAGGCATTGGTTCGAAACATGTTCGTCAAATGCCGAATCGAAGTCGAGATTGACGAACCGGATCCTGACAAGCAACCACTGACTTTTCCAGCCACGGGAATTCGGCCCGGCGGTTTTGTGTGGATTGCCACGCCGGAAAAAACCTTGGCACGAAAGAAAGTGAAAGTTCTCGATCAAGTCCCCCATAAAAAAACGGGGGAGTTGATGGCAGTAATCCGTGGCGGAGCCGACACCGTTCTGCCCGGGGATTCAGTTATCACTTCCCCACTTGGACAAGGCACCGTCGGTGCAGAGGTTCGGTTAATCAATGAAGAAGATAATGAATCTAAAGACGAAAATTCTTCGAATACCAAAGACGAGTAGCCACAAATTTCGGTCTCGGCAGCTCGAAATCCCCTCCAAAGTCAAAACGCTTCCAAGTTAAGACAGACTCGACATTCATGAGCAACTCGATAATCCCTCCCCCGGCGAACGAAGGCGGAATCATGCGAAGCGTGATTCGATGGGCCATTAGCAACTCTCCCGCCATGAACACGTTCCTGGTTGCCAGCTTGATTGTTGGTGCGATCAGTTTGATCGTAATGCGACGTGAAGTCTTCCCGAACTTCACGTTGGAAATCGTAATCGTGAGCGTTGCATTTCCGGGCGCGACTCCAGATGAAGTCGAGCAACAGATTTGCCAAAAAGTCGAATCTGCAGTCGCCAGCCTGGAAGGCGTTAAAAAAGTAAGTTCCGTTGCTCAAGAAGGTTTTGGATTCGTAATTCTTGAATTGGACAGTTACGTCAAGGACGTCCAACCCGTACTTAACCGGGTCAAGTCGGCGGTGGATCAAATTTCCCAATTGCCTCGGCGAAGTGAAAAACCCGACATTCGCCAGATCATTTTCCGTGCGCCGGCGATTACCGTCGGTATCATTGGCCCCAAATACGATGACGACCCCGACCTCAAGCTCCAACAAGAAAAAGAACTTCGCGAGTTGACAGAAGCGATTCGCGACGACCTCCTCGAACTTCAGTGCGTTCCACCCAGGAGTTTCCTGAGAAAAGGATTCGCTCAGCTTTTCCAACCCAAGGGTGGTGCGATTTCCGAGGCGGAGATCGTGGCGGCTAAACCTTACGAAATCTCCGTTGAGATTCCCGAAGACACATTGCGAGAGTACGGAATCACTCTCGATCAACTGGCCAACCTCATTCGTTTGCAAAACACGGAGATGCCTGGCGGAAAAATGGAAACGCCGGGTCAGGAGTTGCTTTTAAGAGGCAAGCCCAAAAGTGAATATGGCGAACAGATCGCTGCGTTGCCCATTATCACTCGACCCAACGGTGATGTCATTACCGTTGGGGACATTGGAGTCGTGGTCGATGGTTTCGCGGAAAGTGTTCGAACCCAAACCATTAACGACAGGCCGGGACTGGCGATCAGTGTATCCAAGACTGCCGAAGAAGATCTTTTTACGATCGTTGAGGCCGTCAAAAGTTACGTTGCTGAAACGAAGATGCCCGAGGGATATGAACTTCAACTCTGGGGTGACATCTCCGTTGACGTTCAGGATCGCATCGATTTATTATCAAGAAACGGTATCCAGGGATTGATTTTGGTCTTTCTCGTGCTCGCAATTTTTCTGGAGTTGCGGTTGGCGTTTTGGGTCGCGATGGGCATTCCGATTTCAATTTTGGGAGCTGGATTTATCCTTTTGGTGTTTGGCCAAACTCTCAACATGTTAACCATGTTCGCGTTCTTGATGGCCTTGGGAATTGTGGTCGACGACGCGATTGTGATTGGTGAAAATATTTACGCAAAACGCGAGCAGGGACTTTCTAACTTTCATGCTGCCATTGAAGGCACCGTCGAAGTTCTCCCCAGCGTTTTCGCTTCGGTAACGACCACCATTATTGCGTTCTTGCCATTAATGTTTGTGACTGGCGTGATGGGTAAATTCATCTCAGTCATGCCGCTTGCGGTCATCGCGATGCTGATTATTTCGCTGGTCGAAAGTACCTTCATCTTGCCGGCTCACCTGGCTCACGACAACAACCTTTTTCTGAGATCTATCTCGGTCGTGCTTTACATCTTCAGGCCTGTTTTATGGCTTTTGCAATTGGTTAACAGCGCAGCCGCTCGGCTGATGCAGTGGGGAATCGACAACTTTTACGCCCCGTTGCTTGACTGGTCACTCTCCAATCGAAGAATCGTGATGGCTTCCGTGATTTCACTATTCTTGGGATCGATCGGTTTGATTTTTGCCGGGATCGCGCCCTTCGCCTTTTTTCCAAAAGTTGACGGGCGTCAGATCTCCGCCAACGTTGCGTTTCCCGATGGAACTCCCGAATCTTTCTCTCAAAAAGCGGTAAGCGAATTGGAATCAGCATTCTTGAGAATCAACGCGCGAATCGAGAAAGAAACTGGCAAACCTGTTTTTGAGAACCTTTATCGGCGAGTCGGTGAAATTGGCAACGACATGCAAGGTCCTGCCGGAGTCACCAATGGCAGCCACGTGGGCATGGTCGAAGTCCAACTGGTGCAGCCTGGCGAGCGATCAATTTCAGTTCCTGAGCTGATTCAAATGTGGAGAGAAGAAATCCCCAAACTTGCCGGCGCCGAAGCATTGAAATTCGGTTCGGAGTCGATGGGGCCAGGCGGCGCATTGGTTGAATTTAAAATTCTTGCAGGCGAAGGCGATGACAAGTATCTCGATCGGGCGGCAGAAGAGTGCAAAGAGTATCTGGCTGGCAAGAGGGGCGTGTTTGACATCGAGGATGATTCACGAGCGGGAAAATCGGAAATCGTGATCAAGCTAAATGAGCAAGGAAGAGCATTGGGTTTAGATTCCAATGCCTTGTTGAGTACCATTCGAGGCAGGTACTTTGGAGAAGAAGTCGACCGGATTCAACGTGGTCGGCATGAAGTCAAACTGATGCTTCGCTATCCCAAGAATGAACGACGATCGGTCGAGCGGCTTTCCAATATTCGCATCCGCGACAACCAAGGAAACGAACGTCCCTTATCAGAGGTCACCGAAGACCCTGAGGAGAACATTCAAAAGTCGTTTTCCACGATCAACCGACTGAACCAAAAACGAAGTGTTACGATCACCGCGGACGTAAACAAAGAAGAAGGCGACCCCGTCAAAATCCTGGCTGAAATGCAGGCGGAGTTCATGCCCAAGTTGCTGAAAAAGTACGAGGACACGTATGGTGCGAAACTTTCGGTCAATTGGGAAGGCGAACAAGCTCAAACGATGGAGTCCATCATTAGCATGTTCGTTGGCTTTATCATCGCCCTGCTATGTATGTTCGTGTTATTGACACTGGAGTTCCGTTCCTATGTACAACCGCTCATCATCCTTTCCATCATTCCTTTTGGTTGGATTGGTGCGATTTTTGGTCATGCCTTATTGGGAATTGACCTGACGTTGTTCAGTTTCTTTGGACTGATCGCGCTGACAGGAGTCGTTGTAAATGACTCGATTGTCCTTGTGGATTTCATCAACCGCCGGGTCCGCGATGGAGTGCCGCTTGCCGAAGCATTGAAAAGTGCCGGTTCAAGGCGTTTCCGCCCAATCATGCTGACTTCGATGACGACGGTCGCTGGCCTGTTTCCCATGCTGTTGGAGACTTCCCGCCAAGCTCAGGTATTGATCCCGATGGCCGCCAGTTTGATCTTTGGCTTGGCAACGGGAACGATGTTGATTCTGATTTTGGTCCCGGTTTTCTACAGCCTGTATGGATCTTTGCTTGGCTTGTTCGGATTCCCACTATATCGTGAAGAAGAAGATCACGATTTGGTGCGGGCGAATCCTGACCCTGTCAAGCAATCGCTCGCGAGTGCGAACGCCAACTGATTTTCATTCGAAGCACAAAATGATGATAATGGCGATGGTGGTTTGACATCTGCGCAGAGGTAGGGCCGGTTCCTACCGGCCGATTTGGGGGGCACCGCGTCCTATTCAATTGCGAAATCGAAAACCATCAGTGCTCCGCTTTGCGTCCGCCCTCCCGGAGGCCCGGAGGAGGGTGGTATTGAATGCCCAATCATCGTTGTTTCCAACGTTTTCCGGTTGCAACCAGGATCAAAGATTTTCCAGAGCCATCATCTTGTCGACCCGACGTTCATGCCGGCCACCTTCAAAACCCTCACTGAGCCAAGCTGTCACAATGGATTCAAGTTCTTCGTCCGACTTGGATGCTGCGAGACAGAGAACATTGGCGTTATTGTGTTGGCGACTCAATAGAGCCGCCGCCGCATCACAGCAAAGCGCCGCTCGGACCCCCGCGATTTTGTTGGCCACAATAGAAACCCCGATCCCTGTGCCACATAGTAGCACGCCGCGATCGGATTCCCCGCTGCCAACGCGTCTGGCTACTTCGGCAGCGATATCAGGATAGTCACAAGATTCTTCTGTGTGAGTTCCGCAGTCATCAATCGAGTGACCGGAATTCTCGATTGCTCGAGCGACTGCGTTGCGTTGTTGAATGCCGCGATGATCGCTGCCAATAGAAACTTTCATTCGATTACCCGAGGGTGCCTTTTTCGTTTAGAATTTCAACCCACTTTTTGATGTTTTCGTCAATCTGTTCGGCACATGCCTGATAGTTTTCAACAGGCATTCCGATTGGATCTGAGACGTCACCTTGGTCTCGTCGCAATGTAAAAGTTCTCCCAGCCGCGGAGGGCCAATGAGAAACCAGAGCATGACGATGGCGATCGGTCATGGTCAAAATCAGATCGGAGAACTGAACCAAGTGGGGAGTCACTGGTTGACTGGAGTGATTTTCAATGTCGATGCCATGATTTTCCATGACCTCGACCGATTGCGGGCTGGCCAAACTGCCGGGCATCGCAGCGATGCCTGCAGAGACAATCTGAACGCCTAGCTTTTCAAGCTCAGCCTCCGAGCAGCCTTTGATTTCTGCAATCCGACGGCGTAACAAAGCCTCACCCATGGGGCTGCGACAGGTGTTGCCAGTGCAAACAACCATTATCATGAGATTGCTGATTGACTCAAGCGTCTCGTGATCCACGACGCCTGCGCGAAGGACTTCGATGCTGTCCCCATGAACACGGGCAACCGTCGAAGGTCGACCTAGTTTACTGGGCCCGTCATTGAGAACCAAATCGACTCCATCACCTAATTCCTCGATGACTTGGTCACCGTCGGTCCCATCGGCCTGCCCACTCAAATTTGCACTGGTAAGCACAAGAGGTCCGGCACAAAGTCGCATAATTTCGAGTGTAATTTCGTGGGCGGGAACACGAAGTCCAATCGTCCCTCGTTCGATGAGCGGCTCTCGAACACAGTCTGGCAGCCGATGAACGACGCTGTCCGCGTGCAAGTCGTAGACAAAGGTTACAGGTCCCGGCCAGCAACGACGCGCTAGGCGCCGTTGAAAACTTGACATATTGGGGACATAATCGAGGGCGTCGTCGCTACTTTTGATGGCAAAGGCAAAGGGTTTTTCTTCGGGACGGCCTTTCAAGTCATATAAACGCTTGATTGCTGATTCATTGAGAGCACTGGCTGCGATCCCATAGACCGTTTCTGTGGGGACTGCAATTAGCTTTCCAGCGGCTAACGCTTCGACGGCCTGATGTATCGCATCGCGCACATCTTCCGTCTGTTTTAGATCAATAACAACTGGTGGCATGCTATGTGTTCCGCCCAAAGAGACCCGTATCGATTACATTTATATCGCCGAGCAAACGAAAGGGTCAAGTAGCATGGAAAACGTAAGCACTTATCAAACCGTCCCAGTGCGCTACATTCGGTGGCTCACCACACTAGTTTTGCTCATTTCGACTGGTTGTCTGCCCTCTGGTTTTCCAGGAGACGGCCAGGTCCACACTTGGGGCAAAAGGGGATTGGGAGATGGCCAGTTCCAGAAACCTCGTGCAATCACCATCGGGCCAGACGAAAATGTATACGTGATCGATATGACCGCACGCATTCAGGTGTTCGACCAAGACGGTATTTTCCTTCGAAGTTGGCGAACTCCTGAATTCAAAATCGGCAAACCCTGTGGTATCTCGATTTCCAACGACGATCAGATCATGATCGCGGACACCCATTATTTCCGTATCCTTTTCTACTCAACCGACGGAACGTTGGACGAAAGCCGAACGATTGGAGGAGTCAACGGAACAGGTCCTGGACAATTTGGTTTCGTCACCGACGTCACTCAGGATGCTGATGGAAACTATTATGTCAGCGAATACGGAGATTACGATCGGATACAAAAATTCGACCCCCAAGGCAATTTCGTTTGCGAATGGGGTGGCCATGGCGATGGACCCGGCCAGTTCCTACGACCCCAAGGTTTGATGTTCGATGAAATGGGGCAACTCTGGGTCGCCGATTCAGCGAATCACCGAATTCAGGTTTTTGACGTAAGGGGTGACCAACCCAAACTGTTGAAAATCTGGGGAGAATCGGGGCGAGACGTTGGCCAGCTATGTTATCCCTACGATTTATTCTTTCACGACGGCCACGTTTACGTCTGCGAGTTCGGGACTCATCGCATTCAAAAGTTTACCCTCGAAGGAGATTTCGTGGGCGTCTGGGGGCAGGCAGGCAGAGAGCTTGGGCAACTCCACCAGCCGTGGGCGATGTGCGTTGACAAGCAGGCTAGGATTCATGTTTTGGATACGTACAATCAGCGAATTCAACGATTCAACATTGGGGCAGTCAAAAAACCCGCGAGTTAGATCAATAATTTGATTGAGCGAGGCGAACGCAAGTTGCAACTCCATAGCGATTTCGAGTTGTACTTTTAAACGACAACATTTTCGTTACCCCAATTGTCCTCGTTACTGAGACGACACCGGGAAAAGGAACAAAATGGAAACTGAGAAAAAGAATTGGATTGGATTCGACTTGGGTGGCACCAAGATGTTGGCGGTCGTGTTTGATCAGAAATTCAAACCAATAGGACGAGCAAGAAAAAAGACCAAGGGCCATGAAGGCATGGACACCGGTATGAACCGCATCAATGACGTGATCCGCGAAGCGATGGATGACGCCAACATCACGCCAGACCAGGTTGGCGGTCTGGGAATTGGCTGCCCAGGTCCATTGGATTTACAAAAAGGGATTATTCGAGAGGCACCCAATCTGGGCTGGAAAAAAGTTCCAATCCGCAGCAGCATCGAAAACGATTTTAAATTCCCCGTTCAGGTCGCCAACGATGTGGATGCAGGGGTTTTCGGCGAGTACACGTTCGGCGGGGGCAAGGGAGCCCGTTGTGTCGTGGGTATTTTTCCCGGAACAGGGATCGGCGGAGGCTGCGTCTACGAAGGGAAATTGCTGCGTGGCGCCAATTGCACCTGCATGGAAATTGGCCACATTCCGGTGATGGCCAACGGAATGCTGGACGGAGCGGGAAATCTCGGCTCACTCGAATCACTTGCTTCACGCTTGGCGATTTCGGGGGCGGCTGCCCAAGCGGCATACCGAGGTCAAGCTCCCGTTCTCATGGAACGCGCCGGTACGGATCTTTCCAACATCCGCAGTGGAGCCCTGGCGGCGTCGGTTGCCGGCGGAGACAAAATGGTTGAACGAATTATCAAAAATGCGGCTGAAAAAATCGGCTGGAGTATCGTCACGATTGTCCACCTGCTTGCTCCAGATGTGATTGTGATGGGTGGAGGGCTGGTTGAGGCCATGCCAAAATTAATCACCAAAACTGCTGAAGAAGTCGCCAGAAAGAGGGTGCTTCCTTCACTTCAAGACGTTTTCAAAGTCGTTCCAGCAACCCTTGGCGATGACGCAGGTGTCCTGGGTGCAGCCGCTTTGGCGTATCAGTTGGTTATAGGAAAAGAGTACAAACCGGCCAATTCTTGACAATTCCTCCATTTTCGGCATTGATAGTGAGCGGTACGAGCCAATCCCCTAGAATAGCAATTCAAACCGCCTCCCAACATTAATCCATGCTTAAAGATTCAACTCATAAAGAGAGCTCAGTCACACCTCATATCGTGGCGGTCATCGACATTGGCGCGACTTCGCTCCGAATGCAGGTCGCGCAGGTCACTCGTGACGGCGAAATTGAAAAACTCGAATCGCTTTCCCAGGCGGTCAGTATTGGCAAAGCGTCTTTCATCAAAGGCTATATCGATCGCCAAACCATTGAGGACTGTGTCCACGTCCTGAAAATCTATCGCCTAAAATTGGAAGAGTACGGCGTCACCGACAAGAGCCGGATTCGTGTCGTGGCCACCAGCGGTGTTCAGGAAGCTTCCAATCGGCTGGCGTTCCAAGATCGTGTTTTTGTTGCAACCGGTTTTGACATTGAGCCCTTTGACCAGGCTGTTCTTCATCGAGTCACCTACCTGGGTATCTTGCCCTATTTCAAAAGACAGCCCGAGTGTTTCACGGATCAGACGGCAATCTGTGAAGTCGGCGGAGGAACAACCGAGCTGATTCTTTTGGATGGAATCGACGTCGAATACTCGACCACATTGCGACTCGGCGCTTTGCGGCTTCGAAAAATGCTCGAAGCCTACGATGCTCCGATTGAAACTGCACGTACATTGTACGAGTCTCAAATCGCCAAAACCGTCAACCAAATGCACCCAATTGCGGACCAAACCGTACAACAGTTCATCTCGATGGGCAGTGAAATCCGATTCATTGCAGGCCAAGTTTCCCAGGCCCCTATTGGTGACGAACTGATCGAAGTTCCGCTTTGCAAGTTGGAAGAAATCACGGACCGAGTGCTTTCCATGTCAGGCACTCAAATCGCCAATCGGTATCATTTGGCGCTTCCCGATGCCCAAACATTTGGCCCCGCCTTGTTAACGCATCTCAATCTCGCCAAATCCATGGGTGTCGAGAGGATCATGGTGGCCAATGTCAGTTTGCGAGACAGCTTGGTCCAGGAAATGGTGTCCCGCGATAGCTGGTCCGATTCCATCCAAAGTCAGGTGGAGCGTTCGGCGATTCAGCTTGGTCGAAAATTTAATTTTGACGAAGGACACGCTTCACACGTTGCCAGGATCGCACTCAGCCTGTTCGATCAACTGACCAAGCAGCATCAGCTGGGCGTTCGGATGCGTAGTATTCTTCGATTGGCGAGTTTGCTCCATGAGATTGGTAGATATGTAAGTACTGCCAGTTTCCACAAGCACACCTTGTATCTGATACGCAACTCAGATTTATTTGGGATTGGTGCCAGTGAGTTGAAGTTGATTGCCTTGGTCGCGCGATACCACCGACGCGCAACTCCTCAACCAAGTCATGACGTTTTTTCGCGATTGGATCGCGGAAATCGGGTCGCCGTGGCCAAGCTCGCTGCCATCTTGCGTATTGCGAATGCCATGGACGAAGGTAGATCTCAGAAAATCAACCAGTTCAACTGCCAAGTCGTCGCCGACCGCGTACAAATCTCGGTCAACGACTCAGTTGACATTTCACTGGAGCAACTGGCCGTCGGCGAAGCCAAAAAATTATTCGAAGACATTTATGGCGTCCGCGTCTTTTTACATCAAGGCGAGGCACAATTTTAATATGAATACGGCAAACTACATCAATCGTGAGCTCAGTTGGCTCGAGTTCAATCATCGAGTTTTGGAACAGGCTCGACGCGAAGCCACACCGCTATTGGAGCGAGTCAAGTTCCTGGCAATCACCGCTTCAAACCTAGACGAGTTCTTCATGGTTCGAGTGGGTGGTCTAAAATCCGAGCGGGAAAGCCAACCTGGCAAGTTGGATTTTTCGGGCATGACGGCATCCCAACAATTGGAAGCGATTCGAGCCCGCGTTCAGCAAATGAACGCCGAGCAATCGGCCTGCCTGCTCGAAGAACTGGAACCTCAACTCGCAGCAGAAGGAATCAAGCGAATCACCGCGGGTGAGTTATCCAAAAGCCAGCTTAAATACCTGACTGAGTATTTCTCCAGTGAGGTTGAAGCGACCATCGCGCCCATCGCGGTGACCGGCTCCAGCGACTTCCCCTTCCTTCGAGGAGCCAGACTTTGTCTTTGCGTTCGCTTGAACTCCTCTCGAGATGCTTTACTGGGAGGGAGCGACAGCGACGAAGAATCGACGGAGAGATTTGTCTTGATTCCGATGAGCAACTCCATTCCACGAATGATTAGCTTGCCGACGAAAACTGGACACCAATACATATTGATTGAAGAGTTGGTGGGCCTTTTTCTTCCAAGGATCTTTGTCAATCAAGAAGTCCTTGACTATGCCGCTTTTCGAGTAACCCGAAGCGCAGACGTATCGCTGGACGAAGACGGGGATCGGGACCTGCTCGCAGAGATGCAACAAATGCTGGAGACGCGCAAAAAGGCCGATTGCGTGCGACTTGAATTGCAAACGAACGCCCAACCCGAAATTCGGGAGTTCCTCCTAAACGCAAATGATGCGGTTGCAAACGAACTTTATGAAATTGATGGGCCAATAGATTTGTCGGCCTATTTTTCCGTCGCCAACCTCCCCAAATTTCAGCACCTCAAAGACGACCCCTGGCCAGCGCACCCTTCGCCGGAATTCGCCCTCGAAGAGGACATGTTCGACGTTATTTCTGCGGGCGACCGACTTTTGAGCCACCCCTATCAGCTTTATGATCCTGTCGTTCGATTCATTCAAACGGCGGCCGACGATCCCGGAGTGATTGCGATTAAACAAACGCTGTATCGAACCGCACGAGACAGCCAAATCGTCAATGCGTTGGTCGACGCCGCAGAAAATGGCAAACACGTCACTGCGATCGTCGAGCTCAAAGCTCGTTTTGACGAAGCTCGAAACATCCATTGGGCACAGCAACTTGAACGCGCTGGAGTCGACGTCATCTACGGCGTCCATGGACTCAAAACTCATGCAAAAATGTGCGTCGTCGTTCGCCGTGAAGCTGGCGGCATCAAGAGATACATGCACTTTGGAACTGGGAACTACAACGAATCGACGGCGTCACTTTACAGTGATATCAGTTTTTTCACCTGCGATCCCCAGTTGGGCGTCGATACGATCCACGCATTCAATGCAGTCACCGGCCTGAGTGTTCCTCAACAACTTGAAAAACTCAGTCTGTCTCCGGTCAATCTTCGTGAAAAATTGATTGACCTGATCCAGTTCGAAACAGAAAACGCCACCAAGGGACTTCAAGCTTCGATCACCTTGAAATGCAATTCTCTAGTTGACCGTGAAATCATTGACGAACTTTATACGGCAAGCCAGGCAGGAGTTGAGGTTCGTTTGAATGTTCGTGGAATTTGCTGCCTGAGACCGGGCCTGGAGAACATCAGCGAAAACATCGAGGTCGTCAGTGTCGTCGATCGTTATCTTGAACACGCCAGAATTTATCATTTCCATCAAGGTGGCGATCAAGCCATTATGATCGCCAGCGCTGACTTAATGCCCAGGAACCTGGACCGGCGTGTTGAACTCATGGTCCCACTGGACAAAGGCGAGTGCAAAACCCGATTGATCAAAATTCTCAACACCTATTTCGAGGATAATGTTGCGGCTTGGAGTCTCAACAACGAGGGAGTTTTCACTCCGAAGACGATTCAATCCAAATCAGGCCTTCGCTGCCAAGAGGCGCTTTACCTCGAAAGCAACGAATTTTTCACGGCGCACACCAATCCTCGCACAACAGTCTTTCAGGCTCATCGTGGCGACGCGTCCTAGTGCCCGTCGTCGAGGTTTTTGCCATTTACGGGAGGTTGAGGCTCCTGCCGAAACAGTTCTTGTTCCTCTCAAACGTGGAACTTGGCGCGAGTACCGCAGACCGTTTTGAATTGACGGGCAACAAGGCTAAGAAAACCGGAGTATCTGATATTCTCGGCCTGCAAATCAAAGACGGCCTTGGCAACCAGCGGTTGGCAGAACAACACATGCCCACGCAAGCGTGGAGCATGGCACCCGTCGTCGAGGTTTTTGCCTTTTTACGGGAGGTTGAGGCTCCTGCCGAAACAATTCTTGTTCCTCTCAAACGTGGAACTTGATTGCGCAGGAAGTTTCGACATTGCTCATTGTCGTCAAGAATGCAATTCAACCCAGGAGGGGAATATTAAGTCGACGATTCGCTAGGTTCTTGCTCAACGCAATCACTAACGTCTAATTTTTGGGTTTCTCACCCGTCGAATCTGATTTCCCAAATTTCAACGTTATCGCAGACAGTTTTTCTGGATAGGGAAGAACGACGGTGAATTCACTCCCCTGCCCTTCCTTGCTTTGCACCAATATTTCGCCATCATGTTGTTGCACATACTTTTGAGCAACCGCCAGACCAATTCCCGTCTTACGGCCGTCTTTGGAACTCTCGAACAACGAAAACACGTGTGGAACCTTTTCCTCCAATATTCCACAACCGTTATCTCTTATTGAGATCCTGAAGTCCTGCGATTCACTGTCTTCGTTCACGCGAAGCGTCACCCGACCGTCCTGAGAACCGCGACTGGCTTCGACAGCGTTACAAACTAGGTTTTCTAGAACTCGAAAAATTTGCTCGCGATCAATCGTCGCAGGTCCAAGAATTTTTGGTGCTTGCCAATCGATCTGGACTGTTCCCAATCCTTCAGAGGCACGGATCTTTTCGACGACCGATGAAATAACCGTTCTCAGGTCAACAGATTTCAAACTAAGCTCACGCCGAACTTCAAATGACAGAACGTCCTTGATCACTTCGCTAAGTCGCTGATGATTGCGACGCACAATCTCCCAACCCTGCCGAGTCAAATCCTGGTTTTCATGAGTGATTCCGTCCTCAAGAATGTGGGATCCTCCGTTAACACCCTGCAAGATATTTTTGATGTGATGTGTCAAAGAAGCCATTGCTTCACCAATCTTGACCAAGGGCTTTTCGACCTTTGATCGTGAAATTGATTTTTCAATTTCCCATCCAACTGCAACCTGATCACAAACCGCCTCTAGAACACTGACGGTGCGACCATCGGCAACAGGAGAGGAAACATCACGATCATTGCCGACATCACCATAGAGAAATCCCTTCAACTGGCCGGAATATCGGATGGGTAGACAGACGGCTTCGCGAATGTGGGCAGGTGAAACGTCTGCGAAGGTGCGTTGGTCACCCCGCTCAGCATGCTCAAGAATCGGCGGATCGACCAGGAACTCATTGTCAGTCACGCCGTCGCGGCAAAATCTAAAAATCCGTTCGGAGCCAGCGGGCAGATCACGGAGAATTATGCAACAGCGGTCCAGGCCCACAAGACCGACGATTGTTTTCAAGATCTCATTCAGCCACTCACTTGGGTCACCAGCACGATTTACGATTCGCGAAATCTGGCAGAGCAGCTGAATTTGTTCCTCTTGGGTCATTTCGTTAAATTCAAATCGGTCACTGGTTGTTGAGGTTCGTCTTTCTTGTCGCTTTTGTTACCGCACCCCACTACGCCCAGGGCTAAAATTGCGATCAATAGTGCCTTCGCTCGTCTCATTCCAACTCTCGACTCAAACAGATTGTTATTGGGAAATTCTGGGTAATCAATATAGCGGCTCGCTCAATTGTGTTAACAGACAAAATGAATTATTCAAATTTCCGCTCAAATCCAATGAAAGTGCTTGGCCTGTTTGTCTCAGCCTCGCCAGCAAATACAATAAATTGTTGGAATATACCGGTAGACTGAGGATCAACGTACTGTACCCCAAAGGGGCAAGTTGGCTTTTTATGCAGAAAAATGGCAAACCACCAAATGCGGAGTCTGTTCAGCCAGATATCCATATGTTGATTTCCCAATTCCACGATTCAGTTTATCGGTACTCTTACCGGCTTACCGGTCGGCAGGCAGACGCGGAAGACGTTACGCAACAAACCTTTTTGATTGCCCATGAGAAACTCGCTCAACTGAAATCACCCTCATCGGCCAAAAGCTGGCTAATGACCATCGCCAGAAATTGCTTTTTGAAACGCCTCCGATGCAAACAAGCTATCCCTGCCTCCAATCTCGACATTGATGTCGATCAAATCGATCAGCCAGACTTGGCCCCACAACCTGAGGACGAGCTCGATCCCAACGCACTCAAACAAGCAATTGCAGAGCTTGAACCCAACCATCGCTTAATCATCATGATGTTCTATTTTGAAAAGCTCTCCTACAAGGAGATTTCTGAGCAACTAGAAGTCAAAATCGGCACCGTCATGAGTCGACTTTCACGAGCCAAATTCAAGCTCCGTGAGGCCATGCTAAGACAAGGAAGTTCACATGAGCGGAGGATCGCACAATGAACCAAGCTTTGATCCCAGACGAAATTCGAATCCTGCTTGACTGTCTCCAAACCCGTTCTGACCTGGAACTGGACGAGATGCGACCGCTCAGGGAATGGGCTGAGGAGGCCCCTCGTGGTGAACTGGCAATCTCCCAGGCATTTGCCAAGAATTTGCAACTTGAATCTGCGTTGCAAGACATCGAAATCAGCGTGCCTAAGACATTGGAACGCGAAGTCTCGTCCTATGTGCAACAAAATGTCGAGGCGACTGAAGAAGATGAGACTTCTGCCGCGTTGCTTGATCGCCCCAAACCAACACGCCTAACATCTAGAACTAGATTTATCGCAGGGACTGTTGCCGGAATTGCCGCAGTTGTATTGATCGGCGCCTCTCTGATTTTTGTTAGTGGGCTTTATAGAGAATTGAACGCAGAACAAGTCGCTGAGAAATCCATTGAATGGCTCGACACGATCGACAAAAACGGACTATGGCATTTGCCCACCAGCGCACAAATTAACCAATCCGCGAACAGTTGCCCCGAGGAACTTTTATGGTCAACTCCTTTTCGGGTCGCTGAATGGGATACAAAATTTGGCTCAACAACTGCCTACGAAATCTTCTCGAAGACTCGTGCTCGCGGAGTTTTGTTTGTATTCAACTCTTCCAAAAGCTTTAAACACGAGCACATCGGCATGAAACCGGATTTAGATCGACCTGGCGTGCAAGTTGGCATTGGAAAAAATGGCAGCCAAGTCAGTGTGCTTGTCGTAAAAAGCAACATTCGGTCTGACTATGATCGTTTCCTTACTCAGGATTATCGGACTGTTCTGGCACTTCTTCTGAGGACTGTTTGGCATCTTTGTTGACTTCCTTTTGAACCTGGACCGCAATTCGGTGAGCTCGGTCGCCATCGAATCCTGTTTTACGAATATCGAGTTCCTCCAAGCGATCAATCGGGCCGTAAACCGTAAGGACGTCCTCTGACATGATCATGGTTTGCCCGTCAGGACTTCCCACGTAAACACCGCCTCTACGGTGAATCCCCAAAACGAGGACTCCCTCTGAAGTCAGCCGGGATTCCGCCAACAGTTTGTTCGCAATCCAATCTCCCTGGCACACCAGCAGCTCTAGGACAACGTATCCGCTTCCCAGATGCAGAAGAGAAACGTAGTCTCGAATGTCCAGATTAGTCCACTTAATCAAAGCCCACTCAATGAGCATGGAAATCCAGCGATTAAACAGCGCACTGCGAGCAAACACGGAAATGACCAATATACCCAACAGCAGCATCAGGATTCTAAATGTCCAGTCCACTCCATCCTGGGAATTAGTGGTGAAGGCCGCGATCACACTGGCGACGACACCGGCCATTCCGAGATTTCCCATCAACATCAGCCAGGAAATAATCTTCCGCCGCACCGGGTGATTGACGATCGACTCGGCTTCGCCGGTAGTATATCCTGCCCCCGTAAACGCAGACCGGGCCTGGAATCTCGCAATCTCTTCACTGACTCCAGTCAGAGCCAGCGCAACCGCCGCAATTCTCGTCACCAAAAGTGAAAGCGAAAGCGTAAACAGCAACGTAAAGATTGGGATCAACTCTCAGGCTCCAGCTTTGTTTAACACACGTACTTCACGGCTCAAGTGTAACGCTTGTCTCCAGTTTCCCGAACCAGACACAGCAAAAAGCTAAATTGCGGACATTTGTCTACGGCAAGCACCCGCCTATTCCGGCACAAGCCAAACACCACGCCATTGAATCGTAAAACACACGATTTCATGGGGCCGAGTCATCTGCCAAACTTTTCAACAACGAATCGAGTCAACCGTTTCGCCGTGACAAATTGATCACCCTTCAGACTTCTCGACTTGCTTGATCATTAACGCCAGCTCATCCAGTTGTTCGCTGTCGACGACACTTGGAGCGTCGGTCATCATGTCCATTGCCTTTTGTGTCTTTGGGAACGCAACGCAATCACGGATATTGTCCAAACCGGCAAACAACATGACCACACGATCAATTCCCAACGCAATCCCGCCGTGGGGAGGGGCACCATATTTTAGGGCGTCCAACAGGAATCCAAAACGCTCCTTCGCGGTTTTTTCGTCCATACCTAACAGTTCAAATACTTGCTGCTGGATCTTGCTATCATGGATTCGGATGGTACCGCCACCGGCTTCAAAACCGTTGATGACCAAGTCGTAGGCCTTGGCTCGACATTTTCCAGGCTCCGAATCGAGGTTCGCCAAATCTTCATCGAGTGGAGCGGTAAATGGATGATGCATCGCATTCCATCGATTGCCCTCTTCGTCCCGATCAAACATGGGGAATCGCACTATCCAGGAGAAGCTCATTTCACTCGGATCGTACATTTTCATTTCGGCACCCAGTCGCTTTCTCAAACCATAGAGTGCTTTGCAGCTGACTTCCCACGAATCCGCGATAAACAGAAGCAAATCGCCAGGCTCCGCGTCCATTTTGGATTTTAGTTCCGCCAGTTGTTCCTCGGTAAAATTCTTGGCGATAGGTGAGAATAAAGTACCGTCCTCTTCGCAACGGAACCAAGCAAGCCCCTTCGCGTGAAAATCTTCTTTCACGTAGGTTTCAAGTCCCGTAATCTTCTTTCGAGAGTAGTTCGGAGCGGCGCCTTTGGCATTGATCGCACGAACGAAGTTGCCACTATCTGCGACACCACGAAATACGCGGAATTCAACCGATTTCGCCCATTGGGTACAGTCAACAATCTCCATTCCGAATCGAATGTCTGGAGCGTCGTGACCAAACCGGGTCATGGCATCGTCGTAACTCATACGGGGCAGCGGAAGCTCCAAATCGAGGCCAAGAATCTTTTTGGCGAGATGTTTCATCAAACCGTCGATCATGCCCATCACATCGTCTTCGTCAACGAAGGACATTTCCATATCCAACTGGGTGAACTCAGGCTGGCGATCCGCACGCAGGTCCTCATCCCGAAAACATCTGGCGACCTGCATGTAGCGATCATATCCGGCAATCATCATGATCTGTTTGTATATTTGCGGCGACTGAGGAAGCGCGTAAAACGAGCCAGGATGGACGCGACTAGGCACCAAGTAGTCGCGAGCTCCTTCAGGAGTACTACGCCCCAAAATAGGAGTCTCGATATCAATAAAATCATGCTCTTCGCAATAGTCTCGAATTGCTTTGGTGATTCGCCCCCGAAGAATCAAAATCTCCTGCATTTTCTCGCGTCGCAAATCAAGGTATCGATGCTTCAGACGCAAGTCTTCCCCCGGCAAGTCTTCTACCGCGGAGGGGAGAAATGGAGGCGTTTCACATTCGTTCAGAATCTCAAAATCCGTGACGATGATCTCAATCTCTCCGGTAGGCATTTTAGGGTTCTCCTGCCCCATCGGGCGTTCCCCCACCTTGCCGGTCACCTTCACCACATACTCATATTTCGTGTTGGCAACCACGTCTTGAACCGCTTGCGGTGAATCCGAATTTATCGTGATTTGCGTTTTTCCGTACCGATCACGTAACAAAATAAACTTGCCTGCACCGAAGTCTCGAATGAATTCGACCCATCCGCACAAAACCACATCGGTGCCACTATCCGCCTTGCGTAATTCACCACATGTGTGCGTTCGTAACATGGAATTCCTGAAAATGTTAGAGGTTGAGAATCGCCAGCAGTTATTCCGGCCAGCAAGCGACAATATCCCACTTCTTACTGCTTTGGCAAAGGGGACAAATCCCCCAAGTAACAGCCAAATCTAGCAGGCCACACAATTCGAGCCCCATTGCCTAGCCAGCCGAAAATGGGCTTGCAGAGTCCACCCCGATACTATGAAAATCTAGCAACCTTGATTTTGGCACCTCCACGATGATGCACCTCCACGATGATGCACCTCCACGATGATGTACCTCCACCCAGACGAGATCGTTAAAACGATTTCTGTTTTGCGACAACGGATCCGAGAGCGTTTCCCGCATTCTGGATTGGGAAACGTATGCAGTGATCTTTTGACGATCGCCGAATCCGCAGAACAAAAGACTCAGTGGTTCAGTGCACCCGTTTTCTGGCTACGTGCACTTTGCTGGATAATCGCGATCCTCATCGTCGCCGGATCAGTGGGCACACTCATGTTGGTAGGCGATGACAACCCCGCAAACATCGCAACCCAAAAAAGAGATGATCAATCCGACACAGCAAGCGACAATAATCCTAATCTGGAAGTCGATTCGGAAAAGAAACCTGCGGAGCCCAATGAAGATTCCAGGATCGGCTTGACCGAACTGGTTCAAGTCGTCGAAGCAGGTATCAACGACATTGTTCTGATTGGTGCAGCGATTTTCTTTTTGATGACCGTGGAGACACGCTACAAACGTGGACGGGCGCTGGCATCCATCCACGAACTCCGCTCGATTGCCCATATTATCGATATGCACCAGCTAACCAAAGATCCGGAGCGAATCACCAACAAGAACTACTCGACCACCGAGGCTTCGCCCAAATCGAATATGAGTAAGTTTGAGTTACGAAGATACTTTGACTACTGCAGTGAAATGCTATCACTTACCGGCAAAATCGCAGCCGTCTATGTTCAAGAGTTTAACGATTCCGTTGCGTTGGCCTCTGTCAACGAAGTGGAAACGCTCTGCACCGGGCTCTCTCGGAAAATCTGGCAAAAAGTCTCGATCCTTAACGAAGATGATGAATTAACCAATTCCAGAAACGACGAATCAGCTCCTTCAAATCCGACGCCTAATCAGGCCACGTAGAGAGCGTACGGGTTCAGGCCACGAAGTTCACCAAGGCAAGAACGGAGCCGCTGGCAGAGACAAAACCCACCAATCTGGTGGCCCAGTCTAAAGCGTTACGCTGTAACAACTTCTGTTGACGTGTAGAGGGGCCCCCGCTAACGTCCCCGATTATGTATACAAGAATAATCATACTGCTTATTTCGTCCATATTGACCGTAAACGCAACGGCACAACAAAGCGTTGTCGTGCTGAAGAATGGGAATGTCCTCACGGGGACGGTTGATCGCAAGGGATCAAGGGTCGAAATTCGAACGTCGTCAAATCGAATTTTCATCGAAAGAGCGGACGTAAAACTATTTCTGCGAGTCAATGGATGAAGCTTATCAGTTGGCCCAGGCTGCCTCCGATCCTGAAGGTGTCGCCAGCCAAGTGGAGCTTTTTCAGTGGTGCATGAAACACAAGATGTACCAACGTGCACAGCAACAGATTGACGTCCTCCAGTTCATGGAAATCGAACGCGCCCAATTGGCTCATTTGAACCGCCAAGTCCGCGTAGCAATCGAACAATACAACAAGAATCTTCAAAGACAAACGACAACGCTTCAGCCAAAAGTCGCTCCAAAATCTGAATCACCAAACCTCGAATCCCCTGGGCAAATCGCCCAAGTGGGTTACGAAAAAACGATTGAGATCCTCCCACTTCCTGACAACGGAGAGATGGCAATCGAAAACTCAACTCCTCGCGTTGCTTCAGCTCGCGAACTCGCTGAATTCTCCAAACGTTTTAAAGGAGAAGCCGTTTCAAAGTACAAGCGAACCATTGAACTGCAATTGATCCGAAACTGTTCCAATGCCGGATGCCACGACAAAAATCATGAGGGACTTCCCTTAGTCAGCCAAGGGTTTGGACGAAACATTTCCGTACCCAAAAAGCTAAGCCAAAAGAACTTTTATACGCTCATGCAGCAGGTAGATTTGGACAACCCACTCCAAAGTCAACTCTATGAATACGCGACCCAACCGCATGGTGGATTGCAAGAGGCCGTATACACAGCCAAACGGGGACAAACGGATACCCTCAAAGAATGGCTGCTCTCGATCTCAACTCCACAAGCCCAGCAAGCCTACCTTCAAAAGCAATTCGAAGCAGCAAACGCCAAAATAGCAGCCCAAAATAATACAGAGAACTTCTCAAACCTCCCCCTTCCAGGAGAGGTGCGGCAGGTCAGTGCTAATCTCCCCGACTCTTCGATCCCGTCGATTCCCAACCTGACACCGCGCAAAGAAGTCTTTGCTCCCAAAGACCCCTTTGATCCAGAGATCTTCAACCGAAAATACGGAAAACGAGACTGAGCCACGGGCCAAAAAAAACGATCCCAAGTATCAAAGAAACGTTGGAATTCACACCACCCCAACTCAAAAACGAAGAACTGGATGTGGAACCTAGAGCAGGCCATTCCAGGTCGCGGATTACAGTATGATTTCTCCGCTTTCAACTCCAGCAATAAATTCCAGGTTGCTTGAAAGCATTTTCGGCTCCGCCTTCATTTCACTGAGCGATTTCCACCCGACCCATTGCACCTCATTGGGTTCAGGTTGAAAACGGGCGGCACTGTCCATTTCGGCTAGCCACCATGTCAGGTCGACCGACCACGAAGTCCGGCACTCCCAAACTTCTCGAATCGGGTTGATATCGACACCCAACTCCTCGACAAGTTCCCGAATAACTGCCTGCCGCGAAAACTCTCCCGGTTCCAAACCACCACCTGGAAAGCAAAACAACCCACCTGCACGGATATCTTCAGCGCGTTGGATCACCAAAAATCGATCCGCTCGCCGAACCACGGCAATCGCTCCTTGATCAGGCCCGCTGGAGGCTGGCAGCTTTGGCTCAGACATTTTTGATTTCGGTACTCATGATCACAATTAGGATTTTCTTCAAAGGATCATCATCTGGGAATTTTCCGTAAGCGACAACAGCGAAGAAACGTCATCACGACAAACAGAGTTTGCCCAGGAAACACAAAAGCCTTACGCTACTTGCGCTAAACGGCTTATCAAGGCCGGGTAAATTACTTAAGATCGCGTTATCGTGCTTTTGCTCGAACCCACTTGAAACTGAACGTTTTTCCGGCGAAACATCATCGCCCAACCCAATCGCTTAATTGAGAATCAAAATGCAATCCAAGGTCGTCGAAGCTGCACTTAACACTCAAATCAACGAAGAAATTCAATCCGCCTATATCTACCTGGCCATGTCTGCAGAAGCCGATCGTATGGGCCTTCCTGGGTTCTCCAACTGGTTTAAAATGCAGTACCAGGAAGAACTGCTGCACGCGGACAAATTCTTCAATTATGTCCTGGAACGTGACGGACAAGTCAAACTCGCAGCCATCGCAGCACCTGAGGTCAAGGACGAAACTGCAATGAGCCTGTTTGAAAAATCGCTTTCCCACGAACAACACATCTCACAATGCATCTTTAAATTAAAGGACCTCGCCCGAGAAGAATCTGACCACGCAACAGACGTATTCCTCGAGTGGTTTATCACGGAACAAGTCGAAGAAGAAGCCAATGCACGTGCCGTCATTGATCAACTGAAAATGGTCGATGGAAATCCCAACGGCCTCTTTCTGATCGATCGCGAATTGGCGGGTCGACAAATGGAAGCAGCCGAGTAACCCGGATCCAAACCTCCTCCAGCGACAGCCTAAACCACCAAAACCTCCCGTACTGCCAACATCCTGTCTTGGGCAAACAGAAAATTCAGACGTTGGACAGCACAGCAACACTGGGGGATTTGTGCGATTCCAAGCCAGCTCTATCTGGTTGCAGACTTCTAACGATTCAACCTCCCGCTGGTATCGCAATCGTGGGTTGCGAATCTATTTGAACCGGGGTTTAATTAGGCTTGTTGAGACTTTATCTCAACCAAAAAAACTGATTGCCATTCCCGCAGCAAGCCAACAGATCAAAAGGAACCTTCCTTTTGTCTCCCGCCAGCCACGTACAGGCAATCCACCAAGGCAACGCTTGGTGTACACAATGTGGCTCCAGTAAACCGTCGCCTAACGCCAGGCGCATAGGTTTACCTAAAGACGGCGAATCAATTCATGAAGACAATTTGCAAACAGAAGAAGTCAAAACAGCGCTGCAAAAAGCGAAACTTTGAAAAATTTGAGATGATTGCCACACACAAATGCTCCAAGTGCGATCGACTCTCGTGCTCAAAAAAAGCCTTGTGCAAAGCCAAAAAGATTTAGAACGCTGTTCTTCTTTGGAGCATACATTTCCAAGTTGGAACACGAAAGGAATCGGTGGTTGATTGCCACCGGCCAAGCCTTGAATCAACAGGCAGAAACCCGTTCTACTTTTCGATCACGTGCTCAAATTGGAATTGGGTATTCGAATTGGAATTGGGTATTAAGAGCGAGGTTTGCGTCGACTCATTAACTGCCAAAGTCATCGGTCGATCCGCGGACCTTCAACAGTTGTTGACGGAACCTCTCGCACATCTCTTGCATTGCCTCAACAGGCAGTTGCTCTGTCCGAGCATCCGCTCCCAATTTCATGTCGGCCAGAACTTCATCAACTTGAGGTTTGTCCAACAAATTCTTGAAGGCGGCAATTGCAACACTTCTCAGAAACTTTCTGCGATGGAAAAACATGCTTCGTACAAACATGTGAAAAAATTTCACGTCGGGAATCGCAGCTCGTTTGTCGGGGCGACTTTCGATATGCAGGATGGACGAATGAACTTTGGGGCGCGGCCAAAATACACCTGGCGGCAAAACTCGCACCAATTTGGAATCACACAAACTCTGCAACCAAACGCTGAGGGCTCCGTAGTCTTTCGAGTTTGGAGCAGCCAAAATGCGGTCACCAAGTTCCTTTTGAATGGTCACCGTCTGAGAAGCGGGAATAAAAGGACAGGTGAGCAAATTTGAAATGATTGGTGTAGCAATGTTATAGGGAAGATTGGCAGCCAGTTTGAAGTCAAGTCCGTCTTGCTTGCTGAGTTCAGACTGAATCGCGTCCAACACGCGCTGGTCAAAGTTGTTTTTGTTGCGAAGCGCGTCCTGATGCAGCATCGTGACGTTGTCAAAGCACTCAAGTTCTTCCTTGGCAAGTTGCAACAAGTGGTGGTCGATTTCCACAGTGATGACATGCCGAGCCTTGGCGGCCAGCAATGCAGTCAATGAGCCCATCCCCGTTCCAATTTCGAGGACGACGTCATTCGAATTGATTTCAGCACTTTCGGCCAGCAATTTAATCAGATTCAGATCGATCAGGAAATTCTGGCCATGGCGAGAATTTGGTGCCAAACCGACTTCTTCGAAGCGATTTCGCAAATAGGAAATTGTTTGTCGATTAACCATAACTTTACTTGTCGATCACTCCAGAAGCGGCCAATTGGCGTTCAACGTACTTCGCCAACAGATCCGTTTCGATATTTACTTGGTCGCCCACTTGGCGTTGCCCCAATGTTGTAACCGACAAGGTGTGCGGTACCAATGCGACACTAAAACAATCCGAATTCACCTTTACCAGCGTTAGGCTGATGCCGTCGACTGTCACGGAACCTTTTTCCGCCATTTGCCGAGTTAAATGTTGCGGAACCTGAAACCAAAACTCAGACCACTCGCCGTCGTCATCGCGTGATTTCACCGTTCCCAGTCCATCGACATGCCCTGAGACATAGTGACCACCCATGCGGCTGGTAGGTTTCAACGACCGCTCCAGATTCACTGGAGATCCCGAGACCAGATTCCCAAGATTGGTTCGGCTCAGGGTTTCACTCCCGGCATCAAATTCCAACTTATTTTCGTCGATGGCCACGACAGTCAGGCAGCAACCATTCACACAAATACTGTCGCCGATCGCCACATCCTGGTGTACTTCACGGCACAGGACACCAATCCGGCAGGCCTCGCCATCATGGCGTAAAAAGACCACTTCGCCTTTTTCTTCAACTAATCCCGTAAACATTCGATTCTCGTACATTGACACGGCCAAAATTGAGTGGAAGCCAACTAGTTTGATTTCCCCAATCGCCCCCCCATTCCGCAATCCGATAGTGTAACTACACCGCGTACAATTAGGAATTGTCAATTTCTCGGTTCTGTCAGCGAGTCGCAGACTATTCCTTCAGCAGGAGGTTCACGACCGGTGCGGCTTCCGATTTTAACGGTTGGCGGCCAAGTCAATTCACCCCAAGGCAGGAAAACATCCATTGATGTCGACCGGGCAGCACCTCGACCCATTTGTGGCTAAACCTTAGTATCGAGGAGGTTGAAATGGATCGTTTGATTCGTAGTGTCCAGGCTGTTCTCGAGAGTCGCGTTCATTGAAATTCGGTAAATCCTAAGGTGGATTAAACCAGACATTTCACCCGACTTGAAACCTAAGGGCAGAGTCCAGTTTCGCATTCAGTGGACCCAAGCCCTGGACGAAAATGTCAACCGCAACCTTCCGCAGTTGGCAGGACTTGCCAAGCCAGCATCCTGGGGAGTGACCCAACAGTATGTCTATGACACAACCGTCGGTGATAGAGTCGGCTTGGAAACCACAACGGTATTGATGTGTCGACTTGCCAGAATGTAGCCGTCTCGATTACTGCAGCGATTACCAAGCTGGGAGAAAGTGTCACCGACGGTGGAGCGGATCTGTCGCAATCGACTCACAACGGCAGTGCAACCCTTGTCATCAGCCCTGATGAAAAGAAGATGCAATGTTCCATTGCGGACGCTGCAGGACAATCCTGGCGGCCCGCCGCTTACCGTTACCAATGCGTTATCGCATGCCACAGCTTATGCCTATGACACAACGTCATGGCTCACTCTCGCTTTCTAATTTCGATGATGTAATTCATCAGATCGTCGAACTCCTGGCGACTCTTTAGCTGCCTGACCAAATTTTCAGGCATCAACGAAAGCTTCGCTTCCTTGACGTCGTCGATGTCATCCTGCGCGACCTTGATCGGATTGGGTTCTACCAGATTTCGCAAGACAATTTCGTTCTCGGTTTCCGAAATTCGTACGCCCGTTAGCGTCTCGCCATCGAGGGTCAGCACCTTGATTTGTGCATATTCCTTTTCGATCAACTTTGATGGACGTAAGACAGAATCCACCAATTCGTCGGTTGTCAGTTTGGTTGAGATCTTTGCCAAATCGGGTCCCAAGCGAGCAGCGCCTCGGGGAGGATCGTGACAGGCGAAACAGACAGCGGCTGACTGATAAAAAACCTTCTTGCCTCGGTCGAAATTCCCACGCTCCATCGCGACTCTTGCCAGTTCAGCAAGAGGAGTACCGAGCAGTTCAGCTTCCAATGCTTTGTTGGAGATTCCCTCCGTTTCGGGAATACCATTGTCAGCGAACCCAGCCTCCATTGGGTGTTCTGCAAGCAAATCCTCTGGTTTCCAAAAAGTGCTGCGATCACTCGTCTGTTCGCGAATTTTCTTGACGCTGGCGGGACTGACTGGCGTCGCCTTGTTGCCCCAGGTATTACGCACGAACGTCAATACTGCAGCCAACTCGTCGTCCTTTAACAGAGAGTGGAAAGCGGTCATTGGCGGCACGCCGCGCGACGGGTCGTACGTTTTCCCGTTGACCATCATCTTGCCCCACACTCCGTGCAAAGTCATTTTGATCAGGCGCTCTTCGCTGCCATTAACCCACGGGCTACCGACAAGCGGCGGATAAACATTAGGGCTTCCTTTGCCGTGTGCCAAATGGCATGTTGCGCAGTGCGATTCACGTTGGTAAATCTGGGCACCCTTCTCGTAAATTCTCTTGTCAGCGCGGCTGAGGTGCCTGGGAGGATTGTATCTAACGAATTCCGATTCGGCGGGAGCCGCGAACTTGCTCTCTCCTTTGGTATCCACGTTGTGCCAAAGATGATTGACCGTGCTTGCTGCGACGACCGCGTGCTTCACGCTGGAACCCAAAAGAGTATTCAAGAGTTCTTCGTTCTCCACGCCATGCTGCTGGTGCAACCAGAGTGCTTCGAGCAGATGGTGGGCCTCGGTTTCATCGTTAGCATCAAAGCCCTTCATCCATTCTTGCGCTGCTGCAATCACCTTATCCGAGTCGTGGGCGCTCAGTTCAACTCGAGTCCGGTGGCGAACACCGTTGACAGGATGCTTGAGGTTTTCAAGCAGAGTCTCAATCGGCTGGCCATGAATCTTAACGGGCTTTTGAAGTGGTCGGTCCTTCACCGTCAAGCGAAAGATGCGTCCATGCGCGTGGTCGCGGTTGGGGTCGCGAATATTGTGTTGCATGTGTCCAATGATGGCGTTGTGCCAGTCGGCAACGTACAAAGCTCCGTCTTCACCGATGACTGCATCGGTCGGGCGGAAGTTTCGATCTTGGCTGCTGAGCAACTCCAGGCCTGGAGTTCCCCAGACCTGCCCAAACTCTCGGGTCCTTCCGTCTCCGTCGCGATCAAGTGAATACTGCTTGACGCCCAGAAAGCCGATCGTGTTGCAGACAAGGAAGTCGTCCTGCAATTCTTCTGGAAAATGCATCGACGATAGAATGGCGTCTGCCGCGACCGGACGAAATTCCGTTGACAGCAGCATGTGCATTTTGAAGCCCTTGCCTTCGGGACGCACTTGATACGATCTACCGCCCGTGCCGTCATTGGCATAGCAGTATCCCCAACGGTCAAAACTGGTGCCATGTGGGTTGGGCGAGTTGGCCGCATGCGGCGTGATCGCGAAAGTACGTGGATCGAAACGGTACATTCCCGAGCCGCCGATGTTCAGGTTTTGTTTCCAAGGCGTCTCGTGGTTGTGCACCAGGAAGATTCCGCTTTGCCAATAGATCCCACCGTCAGGGCCCATCACCAAATTGTTTGCAGCGTGGTGTGTGTCGGCTGTTCCGAGTCCTTGCAAGAGTGGGTAGCGTACGTCTGCTTTGTCGTCCCCGTCGGTATCCTTCAGGAAAAGCAAGTCGGGACCCGAAGTGACAATGACGCCTCCACCCCAAAACTCAAATCCTAGCGGGTTGTGGACGTTGGCAAAAATCTTCCGAGTATCCGCTTTGCCGTCATTGTCCGTGTCCTCAAAAATCATGAGGGTGTCGTTCATTTCTTTGCCGGGTTCCCATTTGGGATACGTGTTCCAAGTTGCCACCCACAGGCGACCCTTGGCATCGACTTGCATCTGCACGGGATTGGCCAAATCGGGGAACTGAACTTCGGATGCGAAGACGTTTAGTTCGTATCCTTTCGGAACTTTGATCTTCGCGAGGGATTCTTCAGGAGAAAGATAATCGACGCTGCCCTCTTTCTCGGCACTGGAGCTTTGACTACCTCCGCCCACATTCGAGATCACTTTGATGGGCGGTGGGACATTACTGTCGTCGACGATGTGCGTCTTGCCTTCGGACGCAGCCCAAATGGCTTTGTCACGATTGGCTGTCATCACGTCCAGCATGACTAATTCGTGCTTCAGAACATCCGCGTTTGTTTGACCGTCGACAAAAGACAACGTTGATCGACCGCCCCAAACATCGTTTCCGTCGGTCGCATGATAGCGGTTGTGCCAATGCCAGTTCTTGTCCTTAACCGCGGCATAAACGTCGGTAAGTTTGTCCTGTTGAGGTGGCGTTTTGGCAAGCAACGCGTTGGAGATGATTTCAGCGAGTTTTTGATATCCGTTTGCATTGAGATGGATGCCATTGACTGTGTACCGCTCAGAACTGGACTCGAACAACTGCTTGGTCGGCGAGAAAAGATCGACAAACGTCGCGCCCGTTTCCGCTGCGGCCTTTCGCGTCGCTTCGGTATAGACAGCCAAATTCTCATTCAATTGAGCCCCCTCAGGAAGATTCCGATCTCCAATGTTCTGATAGGCAATCGGACTGAACAGAACAAACCGGACTTCCTTTCCTTTTTCGGTACGGAGCTTGGTATATTTCTGAACCAGTTTCTCCAATTCGGTTTGATAAGCGGCCGCGCCGCCGGGCCCCGTATGGGACTCGTTGTATCCGTAGAAAGAGAACACGACGTCGGGGCCGACGTGCTGCAGGTACTCGGCATCGTTAGTGAAACCTTCATTGCGAGGTCTTTTATTGACCATGTCACCCGAAAAGCTCATGTTTCGGAAACTGACGTTCATGCCTACCAAGTGGCTTTGCAGAACCGTTTCAACCCATGGGTCATGCTGCATTCGGTCCGCAAGACCATTGCCGTAAATTGCGACAACATCGTTTTGCTTAAAACCAAATTGATCGGCATTGGACGAATGACGTGCCGACCCCCAATGAGTTGCGAACACCGTTGCCAAAAGGAAGCTGGCTACCAGTAAGGGAATACGCCATTTTGGAACTTGGAAGAAATTGGAATTCATATTCTCAATGTCGCTTTCATTTGACTTTGCATCTGTAGTACAAAAGCTATCGCCTTTGCCCCACATCCGAAGTTGTTATTGACCGTTTCTAGCATCTAGGCTGTGTCACCGATGTTTGCTTAGTTCAGCTTACTGTCGATTGCTTCCAGTTCGATCTTGCAGCCGAGGGCAAGTTCTCCGCAACGGATGATTGACCGCGCCGGTTTGTACTCACCAAAAAATTCTTTGTAGGCTTCGTTAACTGATTCCCAATCTGCGATATCGGTAATAAAGGCGGTCGTCTTAACGATGTTTTCAATTTGGGAAATTCGGAAGCAAATCAGGGAGAAAGTATATTCCGTTCAGGTGGCCTGCGCTACTTCGGTCTGCTTTTCGTCGCTCAAGAGCCGTTCGATGTAGTCTGCGAACGTCGCGCGGTCGATGTTTGAGCCGCAGGCAATGATTCCAACCCGTTTGCCGGTGACTCGTTCTCTAAGCGGACCTATCAAAGCAGCCATCGTCGCTGCGGCAGCAGGTTCAGTGACAAGTTTCATTTCGTGAAACATAATTGCCATGGATTTGAAAAGCTCATCGTCGCTTATCAGAACGATTTCTTCAATGTGCTTTTTACAAAATCCAGAGCTGTAGGGCAATGCAAACGGCGCTCCCAGGCTTTTGGCAACCGTTTCAACCGCGTCAATTTTTCTCGGCTGGCCTGATGCGAAGCTGAGCGGCATGCTTCTGGCGCCATGCGGTTCGACGCCAAAAATTTCGCACTCTGGATTGCACAGTTTGATTGCGACCGACATTCCTGCCGCGAGACCGCCACCATCAACAGGTAATATCGCCACGCCCAAATACTGAGCTTGCCGATAGGATTCAAGACTACCCGTTCCAGTTCCCAGAACGGTTCGAGGGCCATCAAAGGGATGAACAAACTTGCGGCCCTCATCCTTTTTTATTTTCTTTACCAGTTCAAAACCATCAGCGGCGTCATCGACCAAAATTATCTCGGTTCCCATTTGAATGCACTTGCCGATGCGATTCTTCGGCCCGTAGGATAACATCACGACTTTGGCGTTTGTTCCAAGCACCTGCGCGGCGTAGCTGACTGCGATGGCGTGGTTTCCGGCACTGATTGCCGTGACACCTCGTTGCAGTTTTTCATCACTCATTTCAAGTATTACGTTTAGTGCACCACGCGGTATAAAACTGCCTGCGTTTGGAAGCAACTCCAGCTTGATGGTGACTTCTGTAAGCGGCTCTGCCTTTTGGGTCGCAACGAGAACCATCGCATCGTTATGCGGGTCGTAGGACAACATGTCGGTAATCGGATATTCTTCGTCATCACCTTTGAGTTGAGCCTTAAACACAACCTCAACTCCGATTGGTACTTCAAGAACCGCCTGGGACAAGTGGTAATTGTCTACGATTCTGTCTTCTGTGACGTACCAACCGGCACCGTGACCGACGTATTCGCCGTCAAAGTAGATTTTGATTTTGACAACGGATTTTTCAACTCGCTCGATGATCGGCAGCAGTTCCGTGGGGACTTCCTGCTGAGCATCAGCCTCGCCTCCGAGTGAATGCGAATGGTCTTCGGAACCATCGTGCGAATGCCCTTGTTGCTTTTCAACTTCTTGTGCCACGCAAATGCCAGCCAAAGCGGCCGTGACAATTACGATAGCCAGAAGCCAAAATGTGTTTCGTTTAAGCAATTTTTCCTCGGATTTACTATTTTGCACTATAGATTGGTCGCCGCGCATCCTCGTGATACGTGACTACTCCCAGTCGCCTAGAAAATTGGCCAGGGAATCTTAGAAATCTAACAAGTTTGTGAATTTTCACCTTTTCTGGGCTCAAAATGGTTTGGCAGGAGTAATCAACGGAATCATTGCGAACTCCTCAATTTTTCAGGCCTGGCCACATAAGTGGCAAACAGTATTGGGCGGCGAACAGTATTGGGACATCCCATTGTTTTGAAGAGCCTTCGTCGTTGATTGAGGCTCCTTTATATTTGAGTGGTCGATTCTCTTCTGAGGTTTCTACTGGCTTGATTGACCAGCTTGTGAGTTTATCAACGTCGGCGCGTACGCTGAGACAACTTTGTTTACCAATTGACGAGCTATGAGAGTTGGCTTGTCAGCCAAAGTAAGAGGTGCCGGGAGCTTGCAGCCAACTTTGGCTTCGGCGTGCGGCTTCTTGTGAAACGGAACTTGAAGTTCCCGTCACTCGCTTGAAGAGCCGGCCAAATCGACTGAACAATTCGCACCAACCTTTGGTTTCGATCCCCAAACGAGTAAGTATGGGAGCTAGATGATCGGGAACTGCTCCGCGTTTCTTTTTTCTTAGTTGGCGGCCAGTCCAGTCGAGTAGCTCAAGATTACGCGCCAGCGACATCGACAAGAACCCTTCCCAACTCAAAACCGGTTTAACCCGGCGCTTTCGGTGGCCCTCTCCTGCTCGTGAATCTTCCATTCGTCATACAATCATGACATACGGAGACTCACTGTCTACCAACTCTGGGGAACTTCACTCTGTGGTAAATCCAATTTGAACCATGGAGGACTGGAAGAAACACAGAGAAAAAGGCGATGAAAACAGATGGGCCTTTTAGTTGATGGTTGATTCTCATGCAAGCGTTCAGCTGGTTTGACGGACCAAAAACCCACACACCTTTCTACTGGCGACCTTCAAAGATTGGTTGTCCCCGTTTTCACTCCCTTGAGACAGGATAAACATGATTTGCATGATAAAAACATCCTCCCATCCTGTTCATCATGTAAATCCTGTCGAACGAGAACGGGCCCACCCACTATTCGAAAGACTACCACCAAACGGGGACAGCCATTTTGTTCGAAGAGCCTTCGTCGTTGATGGAGGTGTCACCGGAACCTGATTTTTCACGTCTTAGCGAACCTCAAGTATTACGCGTTTCAATTCCGATCAAGGTTTCGGATATGGTCGCCTTTTGCGGGCGTTTCCCAAAAACGGTCATCATCGTGTCCTTGGTAGCAAAGTTCCAGCGGAATCACATTACCTGGTCGAGAATTGCCGAGTCTCAAAATCCCAGCTCTTGCCGTCTGCACTCGTAACCAAAAGTCGGTAGTAGTAGGTTGAGTTTGGAGTCAAGTCACGAAGCTCAATTAGAACTCGATCGTTATGAACTGGAATGCTTTCCGTCGAATTGGCCCAAGTTCGATCTCCTGAAAGTAGTTCCGAACTTAGTCCCTTTTTCTCGGTCCCATGAAGCTCGCGTTTGCGGAACGTCAAACAATCTTTGAGCCCGTAATATAATGTTGCTGTTGCGTCTTTGCCAAGTTTTGAAAATTCAAATTGAATTGTTGCCGAGTTTCTCGTGACCGACTCGACACAGTGATTACTGAACTCAATCGGTAGCTCAAACAGTTGCTGAGCAATTTCTGGTTGCAGGTACTTCGGTACCTCAGTTGGCGTTTCGGCAATTTTTACGTCACTGAGACTACGCAACATTTCCATGCCACCGGTTCCCATAAGGAACCAGCCGTCAACAGAATCAATAAATTGGTTAACGGGATCGCTTTTGACTTTTGTCGTTTGACGGTCGACAACATGCCAATTGTTGTCAACTCCGTAAAACCAGCCTCGGCGACGTATGATTCGGAGCTGATCGCCTGTCCGTTGACTTTGCGGTGGCCCAGGAACTTCGCAAAAAGAGGCAGGTCGCAGGGAAACCGGAGAGTTTTCTTTCTGCCTGCGCCGCTTTCTTGCTTTCGCTGATTTGCGTCCAACCGCGTAAAGTACCCATTGACTCTTCTGTTCATCGAAAAAGTACCCAAAGTAGGTGTTGACGTCGTTTCCTGGTTCAACGCGTAAAGCTTGAATCAGCGATTTAGAATGAATGGCAATTGGGTCCCAATCGCGAATTTTCACTCCACTTCCTTCATGACCAAAGCCACTGAAGCTGGCTTTCGGATTTCCTGTTGCCAGCAAATGGGGCATGGAATCGATGGGAGGCATCTCATCTGCATCTTTCCCTACAGCCCACATCGAAAAATTCAGGTTGCCTTTGGCTGTTTGGTTGTCGGTAAACGACCCACCGAAATAACCGAAGTTAGTTGTCATCGGAGAATAGCTTGTGGCCATCTCAATGCTCTGCGACTCAAACACCCAAAGTTTTGTTTCGGGACATGTGCTTGAGTGGTATTGTGTATGGATCGCCTTTGGACGCCAACGTGCACGAAGCAAACTCGCGTCTTGGATTGCGGTTCCAGACAATTGAATTTCACTTATTTCAGTCTCGGCGGTGTTTTTTGAGCCTGCCTTTCTGATGGAGATCGTCTGCCTGCCAGGATTCTCAATTGCGAATGTTAGCTTCCATGGCTGAGGTGTTTTCCCATCGTTAGGTTTTGATTCAACGAGTCGTTGCTCTCCATTGACGGAGATGCACCAACTTGCGGTGCCTTCTTCAGGGACTTTCAACAAAACGTCAACTTTGACTTGCCCCTGTTTTGGCTAACCAGAAATGCCAGCGTGCCACACCGGTTCTGTCGCCCGTTGTTAGATGCGTGAAGTGCGACGAAATTAGATTTTTTTCGTTGCCAGGTGCCTTTTTCTTTCCATGGGCTTGAAAGGAGCCTTTGTCGAAAAATCCGTTGTTTGCATCGAGCGCCAGTAATCCATCAACTGCAGGTTCGCCTAGGTACGATACCTTGCAACCAAACTTCTCAACTTCAGTTTCAATGAACTGAACTTGCTGTGCGATGCCTTTTGATTCCAACAAGATTGCAAACACGAAAACACACTTCGCGATGTTGGTCACATTGAAAAATGGGAATGCGGAAAACTGCCAAAATGACAACATGCAACTTTCCTCGATAATAATTCATAGAAAACCTAAAGCTTGAATTTACCCATTCATCATTGGCTTCACGTTGGTCAAGCACCACAATCACGCTGTTCGTAAGAGTTTCCGTCTCGGTTGCGTCGGTTTAACACTGTATACGAAACTTTTCGAGTTGCTCACTCAACGTTGAGCTTAGATTTGAGGCGACTGAGGATGCCGTTTTGAAAAAATCATGGCCTGTAAGAAAATTTGTGTAACTGGTTGCATTGGATTCTATTGAATCCGAAGGAGCAACCAAATGCCACGAAAAAAAAGAAGTCAGTCGCCGGGAATCACTTTTGAACGAATTGGAGTTTGATTGCGAAAGCTCGGAAGAATTCTTGGATTTGTTGAGCGTCCTGAAAAGGTCACTTCTTAAGAAGGCTCTGGATGGGGAGATGGATCATCATCTCGGCTTTCGCAAGCATGAGGCCGCAGGCCGAGGAACCAGCAACAGACGCGACGGCAAGTCAAAGAAAACGATCCAAGGAAAGTTTAGGGATAGAACGGGGCACCCATTTCTTGAAGAGCCTTCGTCGCATGATGGGGCTCTTTAGAGTTCGAGTGGTTGTTCTTTTACGAGTTGTTCGCTGGCATGATTGAACTTCGGCTAGGTCAACTATAAAATTACATCAAACTCGTCATCCAGTGAGAGGTTAAAAATGAAGATTTTGTCAATTACAATTTCGATCATCGTGACACTTCTTTCGATTGGGAATTCAATTCCTGCCCAAGAGACAACCAATGATGAATTGCGTGCAAACTTTGAAAAGTTAGAAACGGCAATTCAAATTGTTCTAAGATACGATCCTGCTGAGGAAATTGGCATTATTGATTTGATTGAAGGACAGAAAGAACAACTTTTACTGCTGGACGAAGAATACCAACAGATGATTGATGACGTTCAAAATCTGGGTAATGGCCAAGACCAACAAAAGGCAAAGTTGGCCGTTTTCGCCGCTAACATGACGTCCCTCACGAGCACACTCCATGACAAAATCTTGCTTCCTCATCAAAGTGAATTGGTCGAAACTTTGGTGTTCTCCAAGTTCCTCAAACACCGTGGCGGAAATCTGCTGGAAGCCATCGAAACGTACTATCGAAAACAATTCGGATTAAGTGTTAAGCAGAAGGAAGAGCTAAATGCCATTCAGCAGGAAGCCGCTAAAAAGGTTGCCGAGGCAAAAGAGCGTTTCAAAAAAGAGCTCGAAGAAATCAACAAGGAAGCTCGCAGCGAAGTGAAAGAGGTTCTGAACCCAAGACAAAACGAATTACTCGACAAGCTTGAAGACAGGTAATGCTTGGGATAAAACAGAATCTGCAAATTTCCCTGCGGATTGGTTTTTAAAGGCCGATTCGACAAGTTGTTTGACGACCGATTCGATCACTGCCGGATGCGAAAGCAGTGAACACTGAGGGGAGTTGGAAACCCAACTGCAAGGGCCGATGAAGCCGACGCTAATTCAGAGTCTGCATTTCCTACGGTCGATGTCGGACTGAAGAAGGCTGCATTCACTCGTAAACCAACGACTCGGTCAACCAGAACGGGGACGGCCATCGTTTGAAGAGCCTTTGTCGATGAAGGAGGTTGCTTTCAATTTGAGTGGTTGATTCTCTTCTAGGTTTCGCCTGGTTTGATGAGCCAAACCCCACTTACCTTTCAATATTGGCAACATGCGAAAATTGGCTGTCCCCGTTTTCACCAGAAATCAAATTTGCAACATTGAGAATCTAAGAATACGATTGTCCGTAGTTCGCAACCTTGTTTCCTCGGGAGAAATTTTCATGTGGCGCAAAAGATTAATCATATTCATCTGCTGGTCAGTTGTTGCTTCCATCGCGGCGGCTCAAGACGCCGAGGAGCAAACGACGGAGAAGCTGTCGGTGAGGATTACTGCGCACAGTGAAACTCCCACAGCGGAAGTGCAAAAGGTCGTTGAGTTAGTCAAGAAAAAGTTGCCGAGGTGAATTTGCAAGTTTCCGAGGACGGTGAGGATATAGCAGTAACCATAATTGGTGACGCTGAAAGTGAAGCAGCCCAGGAACTGGCCACTCTTTTATCCGATGCGGGAATTGAAAATGTTGACATTCAGCCGGCAACTTTGAAATGGGCGGAATTTTCATTTGATAAACTTGAGGAGTTCAAAAAGGCCAAAGGGACCGTGGTCTTTCTGAGGGCTGATTGGTGTGCGACTTGTGTTTTCATCGAGCGAGAGGCCTATGCCGATACCGAGTTGCTGAAGGTGATAAAAAAGCTCGATATCCCACTCATGATAGTCGACATGACGGATCCGGATGTCGCGGACAATGAAGGAATGCAATTGGCGGAACAACTGGGAATCAAAGTTGTACCTACGTTGCTTTTCTATTCACCTAATCACCTGGAACAGCCCCAAGTGTTTACGGACGTCATTAAGTCCAATGAGATTATCCGGCTCTTAAAAGAACACTTTCCTAGCAAATGATGACTCAAAGGCGCCTTAGTAAAATCCTGTGAGGACCCGATACGGTTTGCTGGAGCTCTATCCAATTCTTCGGGGGCTAACCTTCGATGATTCGCAGCATTGATTGATCAGCGTGATCCCAAAATGGGACGCCCCAAACTTTGCCGCCAAGGGAGCAATTTTTTTGGTTGACCCGCGATCAAGCCACCACTGGTTCGAATCTGAAACCTAGCGGAAGCACGCGATTCCTCCCGATTCAATTCGATTAGTTCGCTCGAATAATTTGGCCGGTTGCCATTGAAGGCCATGCCAAAAAGTTGAGTTAGGTATTCGTCTAAATGCTCCCATTCGGAGATTGCGACCGTTATGGGGACATAGGAATCACCGTCATCCTCGAAATCGGAATCTTTGATATAGGTTTCGAGTTTCAGGCTCCACTCCTTCATGTGTTCAGAAAAAGCTTCTTG
>CBDDAC010000027.1:0-32555 GCA_965224765.1 Mariniblastus sp. | reverse complement strand
AACGCAAACAAAAAGAATCAACAATCCTGCTCAACGGAGGGAATTGAAATCCGTTACAAAAAATGGATTGGCCGATAGCGTCACTCACTCGCACCGGGCATTTGGAATCGTCCAGAGTCATTCCGACACTCTTGTCGGCGGGCTTTGGGTTGCTCAAGATCAATTCCTTGAAACATCGCTCAACACTCGTTTCCTTATTTCTCCCAAACAAAGCTGGATTTATTGTGCCTATGTTGAAAATCAAGCTCGAGAACAAGGGAATTACTCCTCTTGCTTGAAATTTGTCGCGGACGCAGCCGCCAATGATGAAAACAGGGAACTGCTGGTCGCCTACAATCCGTTCAATAAGGCTTCTGCGAAGGCCCATCGAAATCTAAAGGCGGAAAAACTTGGCACCCTCTATTCGATTTGCATTTTCAGACTGACCTTCGCATGCTGTACTGGAAAGATCAAACGGTCCAAAATGTTCGGATCGCCAAAGAATCCGATTGATGTTTCACTGGGTTCATAGCCTGGATCAGAGAACATTCAATGTGCATGTTCCAGTCGCAATCAAATTGACGGTACGATCAATTGATTAGGGCACGCCACGCCGCGGCCAACAACGGCATCTGTGCTGGTTAGAATTTTCATGGAAACCCGAAGCGTGAGCGAGGCACTGGCTGGTTCGTCCTCGCTCACGCGTCGGGTTTCCATTGGCTAAAACCCCATCGATGTTTCATTCGGCAAATAGGCTAAGACTTGGGTATCGGAAACTGGCCCTAATTTCCGTCAACGAGTCTCTGAAACCACTCGAGCTCGCGAGACACGCTTTGACTGAGTGTTTCACTTTGCAGATTTTCGGGAAGCACATTCCAGGCATAGGTTTCCACCTCCCATTGAGGAAACACATGCTGTTTTTTCACAACCTCAACCAACTGGAGAATATCGGATTGTGTGGTCTGCAAGCGGCCGATTTTCTTCTGAAAAATCGGCACGTGAAAGTGCACTCGCCATTGGCCACGCGGTGAATCGCCATGATCAGCAATTGCCAGCCCAAGGTCTTCGTAAAAAGTTCGCCTACCATCACAATTCACAGTTGTTTGATGCAAATAGCGTGGCTCGGCAAACCTGGAAAGCTCCTCCAGCAACGCACCATTATCGTCATCTGTCTGATCAAAATCGGTTTCCAAAGCAGAAGAGACCTGCACCTTGCCAATCTCAATCCCAGCATTTCGATATCGATCAACCGCATCAGCTTGCTTTTCGAACATTACCGCCGAGTGGCAAACATCGTGGCAAACGCCAAGATGTTCCCGAACTACACCTGCATCTTCATTGGCAAATAGAAACTCTTCAAAGAACGCGACCAAATCTCCGGCTGTATCCAGCACGCATCCCGGCTCCGGTTCAAGACAAACTCGAATCGCGATTCCGGTTTTCGTTTTGAGTCGCGCCAAATACTTTACCAGTTCGATCAAATTTGAAGCGCATTTTTCATAGAACGATTCATCAACTTGCTTGGTGGGCCATCCCAATGGCAAGGTCGAAATCGTCGATTCGCCGGTAAATCCATCGAGCAAACAGGCCTGAATATCCGCGAGGCGCTGAGTGTAATTTAGCCGAGCAACCTCCGCCCAGGTCGGCTTGTAGACTTCGTGTTTCACGACCGGTTGGTGAAAATCCCCATACGGAAATCCATTAAGCGTATAGGGATTCAGCCTCCGTTCAATCAACCAATCACGGAACCGTTCCTGTTGGGAACGACTCGCCAGTTCATCCGCTGCGGTCTGAGAAAGCCACAACCCTACAGGCAAAGCGTCGTCGCCCCCAATTGAATTCCCAACGGACATCGCGAATTGTGTCAGATTGGCTTTGACTTCTTCGAGGGTCACCCCAGCATGGATATTTGTGCAGTAGCCAATTCGCGTACTCATTGTGCACTCTCAGGTTCAACACCCTTCCCAACCGCGATGGCCAAGAGGATCCAACCGATGATAAAAGCGCTCCCACCCAAAGGAGCGATCCGGCCGGGCCAAGTTTGGCCGCTCAATGTGATCGCGTAAAGTGAACCAGAGAACAAAACGATCCCCGTGAGAAAAAGCCACCCGGCAATTGTGCAGAATTTTTGATTGGAGCGATTGCAAATCAAGCCGGCAACGATCAAGCCGAATGCGTGATACATCTGATAAGTTGACCCCGTATCCCAATTCGCCAAACGCTTTGCATGACGGTTGATTGCCTCAACATCGGTCGATCCTTTGCTGACTTCAGTAATCATCATGGAAAGCCCATGAGCACCAAACGCGCCGATGACCACTGCCAAGCCGGCCATAATCATGCCGACGACCAACAGAACTTTGCTCGAATTGCTAAGTGTCATTAATCTATCTTGTTCGTTAAACTCTTATCGGAGATCATCAATCATCTATTCAAGGCACACCATGAATATCGTTCGTCTTTGTTTGCTCGCACTCATTTTGCCTGGAGGCATTCTATTGGATTCTTTGCAGGGACAGGACCAGCCTCAAACTGTTGCCGAAAAAAGTGACTATAAATCGACAAGTCTTTCTAGCGAAGTTGTCGATTTTGTCGACTGGTGCGACGAAAAGGCGAACCATGTCAGCAAACATGTTTATGGGAAAACTGCCGAAGGTCGAGATATGGTGGCAACCATCATTGCCAACCCTCCCTACCAACTCGGCGTGGACGACGGACGAGTGCGAACCTTGGTCATCGGAAACATACACAGTGGTGAGTGTGCGGCAAAGGAAGCGCTGTTGATGATGATCCGCGAACTCACCCATCAACCCAACCATCCATGGCTTGAAAATTCGGTACTGGTCATTGCCCCCAACTACAATGCCGACGGAAACGATCGTATTGGTAAGCAAAATCGCCCTGGCCAAGACGGGCCGGAAAACGGTATGGGAATGCGGGAAAACTCCCAACACCTCGACTTGAATCGTGACTTCATGAAACTGGAGTCGCCCGAAGCTCGTTCATTGGTGGGATTGATCGACAAGGTTAACCCTCATCTGTTTATCGACGGACACACCACGAACGGTTCCAAACATCAATATGGATTGACCTACGACATTCCACACAACCCAGCCACAGCCTTACCAATACGGCAGTTTCTCAGAAACCAGATGATGCCAGCGGTAACAGAGCGAATGGAAAAGGATTTTGGCATCTTTACATTCTACTACGGCAACCTCAATCGCGATCAAACCCAGTGGGTTTCCTACGGTCACGAACCGAGATACAGCACCGAGTACGTCGGTCTCCGAGGTCGATTAAGTATTCTTTCCGAAGCCTATTCTTACAGCAGCTACAAGGATCGAATTTTCGCGTCCAAAAATTTCATTTCCTCATGCATTCAATACGCTTCGGAAAATGCCGAGACGATCAAAACTCTGCTGCATGAGGTCGATCAGGAATTCATTGAAACAGCTCGTAAGCAACCAGAACGAGTTCAAGTTTCCATGAACGCCAAGGTCGAGAAATTCGACACCAAGTTCAACGTCAAAGGGTACAAAAACGACGAACCACAAGACTTCGAAGTCGATTTTGTGAGCAATTACAAGTCAACTCGTGCGGTGCCTTTACCCTACGCTTATTTGATTCCTAAAAATCAAGCTCGCGCCGTCGATCGCCTGTTAATGCACGGCATCCGGGTCGAGCAGCACACCCAAGATGGCAGTTTCGAGGTCGCCAGCTTCGATACGATCAGAGAGATTGCCCATCGCCAATCCCCGTTCCAAAAACATCGTGTCGTCACTTTGGAAACCGAACGCGGTCAGGGCATTTTAAAATTTTCCCAAGGCGACTACATCGTACAAACCGCACAGCCGTTGGGGCGCCTGGCCGCCTATCTGCTGGAGCCCACTTCGGACGACGGACTGACTTTTTGGAATTTCTTTGATGAGGACCTTGCCCAAGGTTCTCAACATCCCATTCGAAGCATTGCCCAGCCGGTGGACCTCATGTCCATCGAACAAACGAGCCGCGTAAGCGGAGGCGCGACCATCGAATTTACAATGATCGATGGCCCCGACAGTCTGCTTGCCAACCTGCCTAAGACTCCCTCATGGCATCCAGGAACCAACCAATATGTAAAAAGCCGTTGGGGACGCGATTTCCTGGTCAATCCAGAAACGGGCGCCTTTGATACCATGGTTCAGAACACCCAAACTCCACCCGGGTTGTCTCAGGCGATTCAAAAGGCTCTGGGCACAGACACAACCGAAGATCTGGCCAATCAAATCGCCAGCAATCAAATTCTGTCCAGCAAATCGGGACGGTTCAGGATTTTCTCGGCCGGAGGCGTTCAGGTGATTGTAGATTTCAAGGACACCAAAGTGACTCATCTGGTTGGCGCAGATCCAGAATCAGAATTGTTTGAGTTCACCGACGACGAATCAACACTGCTCTTCGTTAAAGACAACATTCTTCAGCGATTGGACCTTGTTACCTCGGGGGGGGCTGTTCCTTATCTCGATCCAACCCAGAATTCCAAGTTCGATCACTGTGGAAAACTGGACTGGGTCTATCAAGAAGAATTGTACGGACGAGGAAATTTCAAAGGATTCTGGTACCACCAAAAGTCAAGGCGACTGGCGATTCTGATGCTAGGCGAACAGCAGGTTGGCAAGTACACGGTCCTTGACCATATTCCTACGCGAGGCAAAACCGAGGTCACGGCCTATCCCAAAGCAGGCGATCCGCTTCCTGTCGTTGACTTGAAGTTTGCCAGGATCTCGGACGAAAATAACGAAAATCGGAAACCGCAGCCTGAAAGCGAAAGCCTGTTTTCAGGAGAGATGTTGATTTCCAATGTCAATTGGTCAACCGATGGAAATCGACTTTTCGTACAAGTACAAAATCGCGAACAAACAAAACTTGATTTGATCGCCCTAGATTTTTCGGATTCGAACGCCCCCACCAAAACAACTTTGATCGAAGAAAAAACTGCGGGATGGATTGAGTCCTACGGAACTCCAGAAGTTTTCGAAGACGGAAGTTTCCTTTGGCTCAGCGCAAGAACGGGCTTTACGCATCTTTATCATTACGAAAAAGACGGCACTCTGCGAAAGCAATTGACGGGAGGCAAATGGGAAATTCGATCCCTGATCGGAGTCAATCCAACAGGTGAATACGCCTACCTGACTGCAACCAAAGACGATGCGCTCAACGTTCACGGTTACCGCTTGGAGATTGCAACCGGTGAATTGTCACAGATCACTGTTGGCGACGGCGATCATTCACCAAACTTCAACGAAGACTATAGCTATTTCATTGATTCGGTTTCTACGTTCTCGACTCCGGTAAGATCCTTCATTTGCCGAGCGGATGGAACACGACTGCGGGAGGTCGAAACGAGTTCGAATGACCGCTTTAAGTATCTGAACGTTAGTGAGCCTGAGTTCATGACCATCGAAGCGTCTGACGGGCATCCACTCGATGCTGTCATCATTCGCCCACCGAATTTTGATCCCAACAAAAAATACCCGGTTCTTTACCACGTCTATAGTGGCCCCCAAGCGCCACGGGTTCGCAATCGCTTTCAAGGCCAATGGTATCTCTGGCATCAGATGTTGGCTCAACAAGGATATATCGTCTGGATGTGCGATAACCGCTCAGCAAGTTTCCGGGGCAAGCAGGACATGTGGGAGACTCATCGCGATCTCGGCAAACATGAGCTGGAGGACATCACATCCAGTGTCGACTGGTTGAAACAACAGCCTTGGGTGGATGGTGAACGAATTGGCATCTGGGGTTGGAGCTACGGTGGATACATGACCGCCTACGCAATGACCCACAGCAATCAGTTCAAGATGGGAATTTCTGGTGCCCCAGTCACGGACTGGAAAAACTATGACGCAATTTATACCGAGCGTCTAATGGGATTGCCCCAAGATAATCCCGCGGGCTACGAATCATCGAGTGTTTTGAACGCTGCAGCCAATCTTGAAGGCGAACTTCTATTGATTCATGGCACCATGGACGACAACGTGCATATCAGCAATACCATGCAGTTTGTCCATGAACTCCAAAAAGCCAACAAGCAATTTGAGTTGATGGTGTACCCAAAAAACCGACACGCGGTGCGATCTGAAGATCAAATTGGACATCTGCGGCGATTGATGACAAAATTTGTACTTGAAAATCTATAGGCGAACAGGGGGCTCAAGTTTAATGCGGAATCTACTAATCAGAAATTTGTCATGTTCCATATTGTTGTTGCTGGCGTGGCCACAGATCGTCAGTGCGCAATCGGACCTCAAAGACGAAAATCGAGCCACGATTTTTGTCGAAATCGATTTTAAAAAGCTGCGAGAGAACACGCTGTTTAAAGAAATCGGACTTGAAGCACTGGAGTCCGAATTGCGACTCGGCTTGCCTCCAATCGACACAAAATCGATCACACGAATTGTGTTTGCGGCTCAGTGCAAAGATTTCGAAACTTTTGAATCCTACGACTGGCAGAGTGACTTGCCTTACAGTTTCTACTTTCGGGTTTCTTATGATTCTCCGAATGCGGTTGATAATCTCCGTGGACCTTTGGAAAGCCTTCCACCCGTAGAAATCGAAGGCAAAACTTTTTATCGCCCTCCTGCGGAATCCAATGTCGAAAATTGTCTTATCTATATCGATGACACCGATTTCTTGTTTGGCTCAGACGATTACGTTTTGCACGGAAGCCACAATTTCCTTACGGAAAAATTGCAACAACAACTGGACGTGCTTCCAGATGACCGCCTTTTCCGCGGCGTCATTGATTGCGTGGCTGGAAAGGATTTCCTCAAGGGAATGATTGAATCACCTTCGGGTATTGTTCCACCTGAATCCGTCATGTTCATCAAGCCATTTCTCAATCTGAATTCGCTGGGGTTGGCGGCCGACATTGAAAACTCGAATCTACTCAAGCTTAACGCTCAATCTCCAGACGAAGAAATGGCTAAAAAATTCCAAGGAAACGTTTCGCAGATGCTGAACATGGGAAAAGTCGCGGTTTCAATGTTGGGAACGATGCTTGAAACCGACGAGCAGAGAGAAACATTCAGCGAACTGGTGTCCCAACTAAAAGCGGAACAGGATGGGACCACCGTGTCCGTCGATATCAATCAACCGGAAGGATTCATCGAACTTGTTTCCGCAATGACGCTCGAGCTCCGTCGCAGCGCAATGCGAACGAACAGAATGAATAATGTACGGCAAATCGCGTTGTCCGTACACAACTACGAATCGGCAATGCGACGATTTCCATTCGTTGTCAAGGAGGATGGAGCGATGAGTGCGGGGCTTAGCTGGCGTGCTCGCGTCCTGCCCTACCTGGAGTACGGAAACATCTCAGATTCCATGGACATGAGTGAACCTTGGGACCATGAATCTAATAAAGTTATGGTTGATCGAATGCCAGACGTTTTTGGCGATGACGGAAAACTTACCCAAATTGTCTGGATCAAATCGAATGTTGAAACGTTTGCCGACATCACCGACGGAACTTCCAACACGGTCATGTTGCTGGTGATTCCCGATGGGATTCCATGGCTTGAACCAAAAGACTTGCGTGTTCTCGACGCGATTAAGTTGATCAAGAATCTCGACGATGGGCAGAAACTGCTCGCCGCTCGATACGATGGCAGTGTTTTTACAATCGACAACACACTGTCTCACAATCAACTGCGAGCACTATTTTCGCCAGCGGGAGGCGAAGTGATTGATTTCGACCAATAATCATTTCCCTGGAAACGTCATTCACATTCGGACAAGTTCAAATGAATTCCATTTGCTTGTCCGTTTTTTTCCATCAATAAACTGGAGGTTGAGGCTCCTGCCGAAACAATTTAATGCCTTTCGCGATCTCTCCATCTCCGTCGAAACGCTAACATTGACACCTCCACCGACTATTGCCTCCACTCGAAACCACAAATTCGCACCGTCTTCAAATTCGCACCGTCTTCAAATTCGCACCGTCTTCAAATTCGCACCGTCTTCAAATTCGCACCGTCTTCAAATTCGCTCCCTATTCATCGTCGCCTACCTGCGAATCGGGCGTCATTCGCTTCAACTCCTGCAACACCATTTGAAACGACTGCCAATTCTCGTCAGGAATCACATTGCGCCAATCTTTCTCTGGAATCTTGGACGCACCGCCAAGCAAGTTGTACATTGCGTCGCCCTCACGTGAGTAAACAACCTTCTCCATGAGCATTTCAGCGGCCGCAACCTGGGTCTCAAACGAAAACATACGTGAGTTGTTGAAATACAGCATCGTATAGTTGCATAATCGCTCCTTCTCGCGGCGATATCGCAACGTTTCCTTCTCGTCCAATTTCGTTTTCTGCTCAGAGGAAAGTGTGTTTTCAACGGCTTGTTTCCATACGTCCCGCGTCAAGCACTGGACAATCAAAGGTTCCACAATGAGCGAGAAATATTTCGGATCTTCCATCACGTCGTCTTTACCGTCTTTGTGTCCCAAAATCTCTCGAAAACTGGCCATCAAGTTTGCAACAGCGCCTTTGGCCGCGATCGTGAACTTGTCTCGTTGAGTTGAACTCAGTACGCACTCGCTATTCAATTCCTCAATTTTCAATTTCATGATTCGATCGCAGGTCAGTTCCAGTTGCTTTAATTGCTTGTCCTGATCATCGGCGTTGACTCCTCCAATCGGCACCAGGTCACGAGCGTTAAAGACATAAGAATCAAGGTTCACAAAAGCCTGAAATTGCTCGGCGTTCAAAATAGATTTCATCGTTTCCTGACGGAGTATTGTCGTCGCACCTTCGGCAGCCAATGGGTAATCTGCTCCCGTGAAAATGACGCCACGCCAGCTAGGCTCCCAGCTATCGGACACGAGCGTTCTGACTTCGACATACTGATCAACCGAAAGCCCCAGATTTTGGTCGAGAAAAGAACAAATCGTCTGCTGGCTGAGTTTCACGATTAATCCATTTCGCTTCTCCAGTTCCGCGATATAGGCAGTCAATTTCCCTTGTTGTTCGGCAGAAAGATGCTCTCTCGTCTTTGCCAAAATCGCTGCTTCCAACTCGGGATCGACGTGTCGAAAAAAGCCGATGGGTGCATACTTCTTGCTAAGACCTCGTTGAACGGCAAGGTTCAAGTCTGGCTCCAGTGACGTTCTGATTTCCTCAACGACTTCCCGCTCCAACCCAAGCTGGCGTGCCAGCATGAACACCTCACCCTTGAGCGCAGAATCAGCGAAGTCTTTGGCACCGCTTGCCCGTACCTCGTTTGCCGCATCTTCATCCTCTTGACGTTTGGCCTCGGCCAGCCGATTCGCGTCGTTTGACTCGATAGCACTCCGATCCTTGGACCACCCAACCGGAGATAGAGGCAAGCCAACAACAACTCCCAATAGGACGATCCAACCGATCATTGAAAATTTCATCTGAATCTGATTATTCATAATGCTCGAAACCCTTCTTTCCAGAAAGTGAAAATTACTCATCCCCAAGACTAGCGATGACGTTGGTTGTTCCGCTTTCGCCAGGTAGGCCGAAGTATCGACCAGTAGATGCGCGTACTGTTTTGCGTGTTTTGGCAACAACTGAACAACTCGCGCATCGCAAATTTCTTCTTCATGCTGCCTTAGCCTGCGCAACACGAGCCTGAGTGGCGGAAACCACCAATAAATTGACATGACAAGAGCTTCGAATCGACGAAACCAGTCGTGGTAGAATTGAATATGGGCCAGTTCATGAGCAATCAACGCCTCAAACTGTTTTTCGGAAAGTGTCGCAAGGAACTCGCGTGGCACGATGAGTGTCGGGCCGTGACGTCCCGGACGCACCATCGGCGGAAGCACCGCATCAACCACAATTACCTCTGGAGCCCTCGCTAATTTCATTTTTTGAGAAACGCGATCTATACAGAGCTTAAACCGATCCGAAACCGGAATATCGACGCTCGCCATCTGGATTGTCGACTTCATACGACGCCATCGTCCAACCGTCTTTTTGATTGATATGACAAAACCGACGAACCAAATGGTGAGCAGTATCGATTGAATCATTGCCAGGGGAGACCCATTCCAAAGAGAAGAAGCGCTCGAATTTTTGTTCAAAGAACCTGCGAACTCTGGATGAGTGCCGGGCTCCGTTGGTTGATTCGCTCCATTCAGATCGGGGGCAGATACTCCATTCAATCTCAACCACAACCGGGTGAGAAAACTATTGGGTTCAGCCGGCTCTGAATCTGACTTTGCATTTATCACTACAGTTGGGTCTCGCGAAGCAAATGGTCGTGAAGCAAATTCGATTTCATCGAAATTGGGCAAACACGGAACCGATACTAAAGGCGGGGTTACCAACTTCACCAAAAGAAGAATCCATAGTGCGTGAAGTACAAAGGGATTTCGCCACCAACGGCTGACCAACAAGATACTGACGCCCATCACAAACGCGACAAGCACGTTGCTGGCGACGGCGGTCATTAACCAACTCATTGTGACCTCCCGTCTTCTTTTTTGGATTTTCGTGACTTCTTATGGGTCGCTCCCTCCGAGATCCCCTCGATTAAGTCACGCAACGTTTGCCGCTGCTCATCCGAAACTTCTTCGCCCTGAAGCAAATTCATTAATAAAGGAGTTTGTGAACCGTCGCATAGGTCGTCGGCCAGAGTCTTCAGTCGTCGACTAAGCAGATCGTCCCGACTTGTCGCCGCTTCAAATCGATGAGGGACTTTTTCTCGACTGCGAGTTACAAAGTATTTCTTTTCCAACCTCAAAAGAAGCTTCTTCACCGTTGAATAGTCGGAAACGTCACCCGACCCATAAACTGTCTCCGTGATTTCGCGAACGCTGCTCTGTCCGCGATCCCAAAGAACCCGCAGGACTGCCAACTCAGCCTCTGTTACATCTCGTGGTGACTTGGTCATGAATTCCCCTTTCCGTGAACGGAGAAAATTACCTGATAAGAAGCGAATCAAAGGCATGAGAGCATGCCTAATAAGACAAAACGTCTTACCCAAAAAGACAAACTAAGACAAACCGTCTTACCCGTCAAGTAATTTCCCGACAAAGCCTTGAGGTTTTCCGGGATTTGAACGATTTTTTGAGATTCGAAGACTAGAAAAGGGCATTACTGATAGGAGTGCCGAATGCCTAACAGACGATTTGTCCGTCGAATCAAACACCAACGGGACGTCTCAACGACGGCAATTTCAAAGTCAGTTGCGTATTCGCTAAGAATTCGGTTTACTGACAGCGCGAGAGGCGACCGCCAATCGTGTTTTACGGATTGGAATTCACTTGATGAAAATTGGAATTGTCGGTAGTGGGATTGCGGGCTTGGTCACCGCGTATCGGCTAACTCAAGCCGGTCACGATGTCTCCTTGTTTGAGAAACAACAATCGCTTGGCATGGACGCGCATAGCTTGTCCATCGATTTAGAAGCGAATTGTGTTCGGGCTGATGTACCGTCTCGCATGTTCAACGAGCTCCAATGGCCATCGTTATTGAGCCTGTATCGGGAAATTGGTGTTGAGTTCCAACCGGTGAACTCAACTCAATCATTTGGTTGGTTAGACGGCCCAACGTTTGTCAACCTCGACATTGCCAACCGTCCCTGGCAGGCTGCGAAGGCACTCATCAATCCGCGGCTTAGAAAAATTGCGAGTGAAGCCAAACGTTTACAAGCCCAAGGAACCAACGATCTGCAACGTGACATCGAACCCTCGTTGACATTTTCCCAATATCTTTCCGTGCATCAATTTGAAAAGTCGTTCGTTGAAGACTTCCTGTATCCAACGTTGTCGTCAACGGTTCTAACGTGCAGCTATGCTGCCTTGGACGACTACCCAGCTGGATTGGTTCTCGGGGCACTTAGAAATCTCACGAAATCCACTACCTTGCTGCGAACGTCCCTTGGGACTGTCGATGTTGTTCAGCGGCTAACCTCGTCCTTACAGGATATTCGACTTTCCACGACAGTCACGGGCGCTGTCGATAAAGGGACACGAGTCGACGTCTCATTTGACACTCAAACCGAAAATTTTGACCATCTGGTGATTGCCACTCAGGCAAATCACGCCAATCGCATTGTTCCTGCCAACAAGCTTGTTTCGACTTTGGAATCTTTCGAATATGAAGACGTCAAGGTTGTCGTCCATACGGATTCCACGTTGATGCCAAAGAAACAACGAGATTGGGCGACATTCAATATGATTTTGGCAGAAGGTAAAAGAGCTGCGATGTGCTCAGTTTGGCTGAACCGTTTTCACAACGAATGGGAAATTGACGCCCCCATCTTTCAAACGATCAATCCGATTGCGAAGCCAGCTTCCGCTCGTATTATTTCTCAGGCAATTTTGCAACGCCCGGTCGTAAACGCCAATTCATTTGAGGCGTGGCGCCAGATCAACCAATACAACGACGAAGCTCAACGCATCTGGTATGTCGGATCCTATGCTTCCCAAGGCATCCCCCTTCTTGAAACGGGTGTCCGTTCCAGCCAATCCGTTGTAGATCAGATCCTCAATTCTGAAGCGATCGTGCCATCCAAGTCTAAGTAATCGCGGACTCATAAGAATAGAGGCATTGCTTTCGCCAACGGCGTGGGCATGAGAGATGAGATTCCATTGAATTGATCTCTGGTTACGCCAGTTACCCAACGCGTAGGAGGTACATCTTGTCGTATTCGATTGTCGGCAAAAGCAGCGTGGCCCCCTATTTCCCTGCTTGGTTGAAAATCAAGAATCCATCCCTGTAAAAAAACTGGCATATCGCTAGAATTTGGGCTGTTCAGTTTTAAGACCAAAAACATCTACCAATTGGTTCAAATTGAGTACTCAAACCACCGGCCAGCCCAAACAACAGCCTGGCCAGATGTCCACGACAGGAAGCGATGCCGTGTCTTCTATTTGGCAAATCGAGATTTTTCCAGCGGATGGATTCGAAAATCGAATCGCGACAGAAACCCTGGACGATGCAATCGGAATCGGGCTCAATGCCGACGTCAAAATTGATGCCCGGCATGGATTTTTACTTCAAGCCAACATTTCCCTGGATGAAGTAAAATCGATCGCGGCGAACCTGTTGGTTGAGCCCGTTGTCGAAAACCACGTCGTGGACAGCATCGGAGCCGCTCAACTCAACGCCCAAGGCGAGAGTCAGCAAGCGGTGTTCTACGTTTTGCCCAAACCGGGCGTTACCGACCCCCAAGCCGAAAGTGCACGATCTGCCATGGCGGAACTTGGGTTCGACATTCAAGCGGTGCGAACGTTTCGCAAGTACATCATCTCAAACGCGGATAACGAGCAACTTCAGCTGTTGCGATCGAAAGTACTGGTGAACGACTCGGTCGAGCAAATTGTTGCCGCTCCGCTTGAATTGCAAGAATTGACCGCTGGCTCGCCCTATCAGTTTGAGCTATCTCATTTTGACATTCTGGAAGCCAACGATGAGCGACTTGACCAAATCAGCCGCGAGGGCACTCTCAGCTTGACCACAGTCGAGATGCAAACGATCCAAGAGCATTACAAACAATTGTCTCGGAATCCAACCGACATTGAGCTGGAGACAATCGCCCAGACGTGGAGCGAACACTGCAGCCACAAAACTCTTGCGGGTCGAATCGCTTACACAGACGAGAATGGAACTCGAGACTTTGAGAACATGCTCAAAGAAACCGTCTTTGCCGCGACGCAAACCATTCGAGCCGAATTGGGTGCCGATGATTGGTGTGTAAGCGTTTTCAAAGACAACGCGGGAATCATTGAGTTCGATGGAACGAACAATCTGACATTCAAAGTCGAAACGCATAACCGTCCCTCGGCTCTTGAACCCTACGGTGGAGCCAACACGGGAATCGGTGGAGTCATTCGAGACACTCTAGGAACAGGGATGGGTGCAAAGCCGATCTGCAATACTGACGTGTTTTGCTTTGCGTCTCCTGACACATCGGCAGACGAACTTCCTCCGGGAGTCATGCACCCAAAAACCATCATGAAAGGTGTCGTTTCCGGAGTTCGTGACTACGGAAATCGGATGGGCATTCCTACCGTCAATGGAGCGGTATTTTTTGATGATCGCTACGTGGGTAACCCACTGGTCTTCTGTGGCAGTGTGGGTCTGATTCCCTGTGACAAATCGGAAAAAGAACCAAAGCCAGGCGACTTGATCGTCTCCATCGGAGGTGCCACAGGTCGTGATGGGATTCATGGAGCGACCTTCAGTTCGGCAGAGCTGACGGACACCAGCGAGCAAACCGACGGCGGTGCGGTACAAATTGGCAACGCAATTACCGAAAAAATGCTTCAGGACGTCCTGATCCAGGCTCGCGATGAAAATCTCTACAATGCGATCACTGACTGTGGTGCAGGTGGATATTCCAGTGCTGTCGGAGAAATGGGTGAAGAAATTGGAGCCGTCGTTTGGCTGGACAAAGTCCCTCTCAAATACGAGGGCTTGAGCTACACGGAAATCTGGATCTCCGAAGCACAGGAGCGAATGGTTTTCGCCGTGCCTCACGAGAACCTGGATCGTTTCAAAGAACTTTGTGAAAGCGAAAGCGTTGAAGCCTCGGTTATTGGCCGCTTCGATCCAACGGGCCAGTTGAAACTGGAATACAAGGATCAATTGGTCGGCGAAGTCTCGATGTCATTTCTTCACGACGGTCGACCGCCCGTGATTCGAACCGCGGTCTTCCACCCTGAGGCAGACAATCCGATTCAGCTCCCTGCCGATCAAGGTGACGTTTCGCAAAACACCGAAACGCTCAAGCAGATTTTGGGATCACTTAACGTTGCCAGTAAGCACTGGATCATTCGTCAATATGATCACGAAGTCCAGGGCGCCAGTGTCATCAAGCCTTTGACCGGCGTTTGCAACGATGGTCCCAGCGACGCAGCGGTACTTCGCCCGATACTCGACTCCACTCAAGGAGCAGTCGTCTCTTGTGGAATGAACCCCCACTTGGGTGATTTTGATCCCTACCATATGGCTGCCAGCTCTATCGACGAAGCGATTCGCAACTGTGTCGCCGTTGGTGCCGACCCCTCACGAATCGGGATCCTGGACAACTTCTGCTGGGGCTATACCGATCGACCAGAAACACTGGGGACTTTGGTTCGAGCCGCCATCGCTTGTCATGACATGGCCGTCGCGTTTGGGACCCCATTCATTAGCGGCAAAGACAGCTTGAACAACGAGTTTTCTTACGATGCCGATGATGGAACGCGTCAAACGATCTCAATTCCAAGCACGTTACTGATTAGTGCCCTCGGCCAAGTCAAAGATGTTCAAAAGTGTATCACCATGGACTTCAAGTCTGCGGGCAACTTGATCTACCAAATCGGTCTTACGAAAGATGAGTTTGGTGGCTCCCACTTTGGTTTCGTCAAACAAACACCTGGCGGCTCGGTCCCCAAAGTGGACACGGACAAGGCAAAAGCAACATTCGGAACAGTACACCAGGCAATCTGCGACGGCTTGATTCGCAGCTGCCACGACATGAGTGAAGGCGGTTTGGCAGTCTGTGTCGCCGAAATGGCTTTCGCCGGCGGACTGGGGGCCGAGGTAAATCTCGATTCGGTTCCTTGCGAGTCAAAAGAAGGCATCATCACGAGACTTTTCGCAGAATCAAATTCGCGATTCCTTTGCGAAGTCACCCCAGAAAATCAGGCCGCTTTTGAAACCTGTTGCTCATCCATTGATTTTGCACTCATTGGAAAAGTAAACAATACAAATGACCTGCTCATCCAGGACTCGGAATCCACAGTATTAAAAAGTGATATCGGCGAGCTTAAGTCTGCTTGGCAATCACCACTCGACTGGAAATAAACAAATACGCGATGGATATCGTTGCATCAAATTGCGGCGAACCAATCAACACTGCAACAAAGGATAGAACGTGTTAAAGCCCAAAGCGCTTGTGCTACGTGCACCAGGTACGAACTGCGACGAAGAAACAGCTTTCGCGTTCGAAATGGCGGGAGTCGACGCCGATCGAATTCACATCAACCGAATCATCGAGTCTCCCAACGTTTTGGATGAGTATCAAATCCTTTGCATCCCCGGCGGCTTTAGCTTTGGAGACGACATCGCTGCAGGTCGAATTCTGGCGAACCAAATCCTTAATCGTATTCGAGACGCGATTGAATCATTCCGCTCCGTCGACAAGCTTGTACTTGGAATCTGTAATGGGTTTCAGGTTCTAGTAAAAACGGGGTTCCTTGTTGAACCCGACGATCAAGGCCTCAGTGCAACGTTAACGTGGAACAACTCAGGTCGGTTTATCGATCGTTGGGTGCGATTGCGAACATCAAGCGAACAATGTGTATTCCTGGAAGGAATTGAAGAACTCTACTTGCCGATTGCTCACGCAGAAGGCAAATTTGTTGCTCGCAGTGAACAAATACTGGATCAAATGGATTCCGCAGGGCAACTGGCCTTGCGATATCATTCCAATGGATCAAGCGACAATCCAAATGGTTCATCTCGCGACATTGCTGGCGTTTGCGATGCGACCGGGCGAGTGTTCGGACTGATGCCTCATCCCGAGCGACACGTGCTGGCAACCCAACATCCGCGCTGGACACGTGAAGGACTAAGCGATTCACCTGACGGCCGCGGCATTTTTGAAAATGCGGCAAAGTACTTCGCCTAAAACGCAACACAACAATCTTGTGCCATCGTCTACTGGGCCGGAGGGGCAATGAACCCACAGACTTAATGAAGTCTGGGGCTAAGGGGAATAGCCGCTCTGAGGCAAATGCACATTGCGTGATGAAGAGTCATTGAATCCCAACGTTAGACCTCCCCCCGGTCGCTTGACCCCCAAAACAAGGGACTGTGCCACGCCCATCTTCTTATCAGATTGGCAAGCCTCATGCTTTTCAAGTAGAGCGATAGAAAGTTACGGCGAAAGAGATGTCTTTTGAAAATTGATCAATTCAGCTAAAAACGAACTTGGAGAGTGGGCCTCGGCATTCTCAGAATGTTGCCCGCCCTCCAACAGTAAATCTCAACCTAGAGGTATTTGATGAAAATCATTGCGTTTTTATTGCTGGCGTTATCTAGCGTTTCTGCGACAACCGCATGCCAGGAACCAGATCCCAATGCGATCGAGGGCGTCCAGGTTGACGAAGCCCAAGTTGCTCGAGTGGCCATGTTTGCCACCATCCAGGCGGAGGCGGTCACAACCGAGTTGAACCGGATAAAAAAGCGTTTTGAACTGGATGATGCGTGGGTTGAGTCCATCAAGACATCACTTGACCAAGACATAGACAAGTTTGCCCGCAGAATGGCCGAGGCCGCAAAAGGATTAGCGGGTAATTTCAGCTCCCGATTGGACAAAAACCTTCGCTCGACGATGTGGGAAAAGTCAAAGCAGCCATTCCTGAAAAGCGCGAGATCGCTTTTCAAGACTAGGAGAAAACGCGAGCTCAACTACAGCTGTTTAACGATTCAACTGCGATCAATGGCATCCTGATGTTATTGGATCGTCATCTTTGTCTTTCAACCAAGCAAATTGGAGATCTCAAAAAGCTTTACTCGGCAACCTGGAATCCCGAATGGAATGAATTCGTTGGATCGATGATATCCAGCGGTAACATCTATGACAGATCTCCTTTTGACTCCGGCAAGCCGGCTCAACTGCGCGAGGTTCTTTCTGCCAGGCAGATGGAAGTATTTGAACTCCTGGATGCCAAGTACGGATTGGAAAAAATCATGGAAACGTTGCTGTACGGACCAGAGGACCATGGGGAATCTGATCCGATACGTAATTTTTGCAATAGTGCGATGGAAATGAAGCTTGCCGAATATCAAGATCTCGTTGGTATTTCCAAATCACAGATGGACGTGCTCAAAATCGGTCGAAAGGGAGCCATCGCCAATGTGGTGGATCGAGCCGAAAAAATCATCCATTTAGTGCGAGAGGACTCTGGCAGTTTGAACCCATTGGATTTCGAATTGATTGAAACGCTGGAAGAGCCCGCTGTCTCACGTTGCACCAAGATGGCTGCTTGGAGAAAAACGCTTGGAAAAGCACTTGATGAAGATCAGATATCCAAGATTGATGAACGTGAATCGCATCGCAAAGCATTTGAACTCGAACAGGTTTTGAATTCTCTGGTTTTCTCACTTTCTTCTACCAGCGAGGTCAACTTGGGGCTCGATTACGACCAGCATGTCAATATGGTCGCTTTGCTAAAAGATGCAATTGATGGTCAATCTACAAATTACACGATTGTTTCGATATTAATGATAGGCAAAGTTCCCGACAAAGATTGGCAAGAGCTTTTGACCGATGAGCAATGGCAACGCTTGGAACCGATGCTTAGTGATTTTCGCACCATGGTCGAAATTGAGTGACGACTTGATGCCAGGCGAGAATTCAATCCACTGTTCGTAGGCAGTTAGGGACACAAAACGGTTAGATAAGTTCTTATCGCGTTTTGCCTCACCCAAAATGCCAAAGCCAAGAATGGCCTTCCTTTCCCCTTCTTCAATTGCTTTTGCCGTGAAGCGGCTATTTCCATCAGCCCCAGATTCCAGTCTGGGTAACATCCCAAACCCCAATCCCTGGTGGAGCACTGGGTGCCATGGCCTCGCTCGCGTGGCCATGTTCTTTTGGGATTGTCTCGTTGGCCGCCTAGGCTTCGAAATCAACTCAATCGATTCTCGTCAAGGCGTAGCCCACGCGTTGCGAGGAGCATGTACCCAAGAATTCATCCAGCGAGATTTGCCCATGAGCCCTTCGTTCTGCACTAACTTCCGCTTTGAATCTGGTTGCCGTGAAGCGGCTGTGATCTTTCATTATGCACGAATGGAATGGCGTAGCCTGTATACTCTATGGAAACCCGACGCGTGAGCGAGGACGTGTCAGGTTCGTCCTCGCTCACGCATCGGGTTTCCATAAAGCTCTGCTTCTAAGTTATCGCTTCATGTACGAATGAAAATGTCACAGCCTCGTCGGGGCTTCCATGAAGCTTGGCGCCTAAGCCAAGCCACTTGTCCCAAAAAATCACGACATTTTTGGGTAAGTCCAACTTGGATTGGCATCAATCTTCGACGTAATTCCGACCAAAACGCTCCGCGGCATTCTCTTGAACCATGCTTAATTTGCCACACTACGTACAAGGTATCGACTTTGGATCTGAACCAACGAGTTCAATCAAACCACTGCGTTAGACCAGCAACTTTCAAACCCTTGTTTCAATTGATAATTCCCAGCAACCATTGCGACAGACCATGATGATTCGTATGCTGTGTCTTCGAACGATACCTGGAGTGAGCTAGACCATAACACTCGTGGACCTCCGTTGTTTAACTCACCTAAACGCGGCAAATGAAACATTTGGTAAGAGCAACTTGCTCGAGTCCATTTCAAAAATCTATCCGCCGGTCATCACGTCGAGAATAGACCTTACATAGAGCCTTCACGGAAACAAGATGTCCGGCAAAATCCAGCTTGAATCGGTGACGCGAAACATTCAGTATCGCGACCCCATCTTATTGTTTCATCACTTGGTGCCCGATGGAGCCAATGGCTTGCTGCTGGAGTCCGCAGAAGTCGATAGCAAACGACACCTGCAAAGCTTTCTTCTGATTCAAGCAGCATTGCGAATCGTCTGCGAAGGCCGAACCATTTTCGTTCGTGCGATCACAGAAAATGGCAACCGCATCCTTGCTCCCCTGGCCTCTGAACTTGGAGCGACGATCGACGGAGATCATTTCTCCATCGAATTCCCAGACGCGGAAAACGATTTGGATGAAGATCAGCGGCTGATCGCTGATTCTGTGATGACGCCTTTGCGACGATTGATCGAGGTCGTCAACGTGAACTCGACAATCAAAGAAGCGCTTTTTGTTGGTGGGCTGTTTGGATACGACTTGGTCGAGTGCTTTGAAAATTTACCTGAGTTAACTTCGCCTGGCTCGGCACCCAACTACGTTTTCTATGTCGCTGAGCAACTCATCCGGTTGGATCATCTGGAGAATTCGGGCCAACTGATCGGTAGTTATTTTTATGAGACGAGTTCGGCTGAAGAACGAGCTTCGTTTAACGACTCTTTGAATACCACTCAAGAAGCTTGCGAGAATTTCAGTCTGCTTGACCTCCCTCCTTCTCCTGCGGTCACAAGTGCCCCGGAGGTCGACAAGTCCGACGAAGAGTTTTGCGAAATCGTTTCCCAACTGAAAGAAAGAATTCATCACGGTGAAATCTTTCAGATTGTGCCTGCACGATCATTCAGGGCGCCCTGCCCTAACCCCTTGCGAGCCTATCGACAACTTCGAAAACTGAATCCAAGCCCTTATATGTTTCTGATGCAGGATGACCAGTTTGTGTTGTTTGGCGCATCGCCTGAAATGGCAATCAAATTCACGGCCGAAACACGTTACGTCGAAGTCTGTCCAATCGCAGGAACGAGACGCCGTGGCAAGAATCCGGACGGCTCAATCAATCACGATCTGGACGGGCGGATCGAACTTGAATTGCGGACAGACAGCAAAGAAATGGCCGAGCATTTGATGCTTGTCGACCTGGCTCGAAATGACCTGGCACGAATATGCGAATCCGGCACTCGACATGTCGCCCAGTTATTGAAGGTCGACCGATACAGCCATGTCATGCACTTGGTTTCGCGGGCTGTGGGAAAACTGCGTAGTGAATTGGACGCACTGCATGCCTACCAAGCCTGTATGAATATGGGAACGTTGACGGGCGCCCCTAAAGTCCGAGCCATGCATTTGATTCGAACACTGGAAGGAAAACGGCGAGACCACTACGGTGGAGGGATCGGCTATTTCCTCGGCAACGGTGATATGGAAACCTGCATTGTGATACGTTCGGCGCTCGTCGTAGATGGAATTGCCCAAGTCCAAGCGGGTGCAGGCGTCGTCTATGATTCAAACCCGCAATCAGAAGCGGATGAGACGCGAACCAAGGCTGCTGCTGTACTCAAAGCGTTATCGCAATCTCATCTTTGATCGGAAATTCCATGCCCACAAAAATCATCCTGATCGATAACTTCGATTCCTTTACCTACAACCTGGTTGATCAGTTTCGTTCTGACGGCAACGAAGTCAGTGTATTTCGCAACAATGTTTCAGTGCCCGTCGTTGAAAACATCCTGGCAAAGTCCCCTGAGTCTGTGCTCGTTTTTTCGCCGGGCCCTGGGCATCCACGTGATGCTGGTTGCATGCCAGAATTGATTCAGAATCAACGTGGCAAAACTCCGATGATTGGAATTTGCCTCGGACATCAGGCGATCATCGAAGCCTACGGCGGACAAATAGGAAATGCCAACGAAGTTTTCCACGGCAAACCCTCACTGATCCAACATACATCGACGGCAATGTTTGCTGGTCTCCCCTGCCCTTTACAGGTTGCCAGATACCATTCATTGGCCGGCACAAAAATTCCGAAATCACTCAAAGTCATCGCCGAGTTGAATGGAACGATCATGGCAGTCCTCCATGAGGTTGATCGCGTTTGTGGATTCCAGTTTCATCCCGAGTCGATCATGACCCCTCAAGGCATAACTCTTCTGCAAAACACTCTCTCCTGGGCACGGAATCAACTCAACCAAAACGCAGAGGTCACGGCATGACTTCTCCCGCAATCTTAAATTTGGTTCAATCGCTGCTCACCAATCATTGCTGGACTCGAAATCAGGCCCGCGAGTTTTTTCAAGCGGTCGTTGAGGGCACGGTCGACGAAATCCTCCTGTCGGCAGCAATAACGGCCATCAAACTCCGTACTCAAACCGCAGAAGAATTAACTGGGGCGGCTGAAGCGCTGCTAAGCTCCGCAACTCCATTCCCACGTCCAGACTACCTGTTTGCCGATATTGTCGGAACGGGTGGTGATGGGCATAACACCATCAACCTATCGACGATCGCCGCAATTACATCAGCCGCATGCGGACTAAAAATTATCAAACACGGAAATCGATCAATCTCAAGTGTTTCCGGATCCTTTGACCTGCTCGAAAAACTGGGGTTGAATTTCAATATTTCCCCCAAAGAATCTAGGCGTCAGGCCGATGAAACGGGATTGTGTTTTCTATTTGCTCCAAACTACCATTCAGGGCTACGACACGCTGCCTCTGTTCGCAAAACATTGAAAGCAAGGACGATTTTTAATCTCCTAGGCCCTTTGGTGAATCCGGCCAGGCCTCCCAAAATGCTACTTGGTGTTGCCGATCAAATGCTGCTCACTCCAATAGCCACAGTCTTGAACTCGGTAGGATGTGAATCGGCATTCGTTGTCCATGGTAGCGGCGTCGATGAAGTCGCCATCCACGGTCCAACTCAGATCGCCGAGGTCAAAGAGGGAAAGATAACCGAGTACGAAATTGGACCTGGCGATTTTGGCTCAAAACAATTCCCCTTGGACGAACTGGTTTGTCACGAGGCAAGCGAAAGCCACCGACGCTCGCTTCTGGTCATTAATGGACAAGGGACGCCTGCCGAAAATTCAGCCGTTTGTGTAAATGTCGCCTTGATGCTGAAACTTTTTGGGAATGATGACCTAAAACAGAACTTTCAAACCGCCATGAATACGCTAGCCGAAGGCACGGCCCAGCAGTTGGTAAATCGCATGATTGAAATTCAACCATGAACGTACCCACGATCCTCGATGAAATTGTCGAATCCAAGCGCAACGTGCTCACCTCACAAAAGCAGCTGACGCCCGAGGAAGTGCTTCGCGATGGGTTGACCCAATCGGATCGCTCGCTGGTGCGTGCATTCCAACAGCCAGGATCAGGGTTCATCCTCGGAATGCAAAAAGGCTTCTCCTTCAAAAGGCCTTATTCGACGAGATTTTGATCCTGTAACGATTGCAAAAACCTACGGCCAGTTTGCCTCAGCAATCTCTGTTCTCACCGAGACTGAGTACTTTCAAGGCTCCTTTGAGTACTTACAAGCGGTGCGAAAAAACGTGCCGCAACCGGTTCTTTGCAAGGACTTTATCGTTGACACCTACCAGGTTTATCAGGCTCGATACTACGGGGCCGACATCATTTTGCTTATTCTGGCGATTGTCGACGATCGACAATGGCGCGAGTTTTTTGAACTGGCCCAGTCCTTAAAAATGGATGTCATTACGGAAGTTTCCAACGAATCTGAATTGGAACGGGCTTTGCAATTGCAGGCGCCGATCGTTGGGATCAACAACCGTGATCTTCGGGATATGTCAATTGACCTCACGACCACGCGCCGTTTGAGAGCGAGACTTCCTGACGAAGTTATCGTGATTAGCGAATCGGGTTTCTACACCAACTCTCAAGTTCGAATCATGTCGAATTGTTCTGACGGGTTCTTGGTCGGCAGTTCGTTGATGGCCGAACATGATTTACAATCCGCAGTCAAACGAATCATCTATGGTGACAACAAGGTCTGCGGGCTTACCCGTAACGAGGACGCAGTCGTTGCAGATCAGGCGGGCGCGATTTACGGTGGCGTCATTTTTGCAGACTCATCACCACGAAGAATCCTCCCATCTGATGTCTCACATGTTTTTTGTGGGACAAAATTAAGACGGGTCGGCGTGTTCCAAGATCATCCCAACAAGGAAATAATCGAAATCGCGACAAATTGCGATCTGAACGCAATTCAATTGCATGGAGATGAAAACGCGAAAAAAATTGCTCAGCTTCGGTCTCTCCTGGATCCATCCATTGAAATCTGGAAGGCGATTCCTATTGATGACTTAGAGCAATGGCAATCCGTTTCCGTTGATCGTCTGCTTGTTGATCACCAAAGTGGTTCTACGAAAGGTGGAACGGGGAAATCGTTTGACTGGGATCGAATTCCCGAAACCTTGCGAGGCGAAATAATGATTGCTGGCGGCATTGGCGTTTCAAATGCGGCAGCCGCAATGCAGCTTGGATTTCGTGGTGTCGACATGAATTCTAAACTTGAAACCGCACCAGGAATCAAATCAGCGGATTTGATCAACAATGCCTTTTCCGCCCTTCATTCATAGTGCGAACCGCGCCTACCCAAAGGTGAAATATTACTAAGATGTCAAAGTTAGATCCCTATTTTGGCGAGTACGGGGGCCAGTTTGTGCCTCAAATCCTTGTACCCGCCTTGAATCAAGTTGAATCCGCGTTTATCGAGGCGCAATCAGACTCTTCGTTTCAAGAAGAGTTTGAAAGCCTGCTGAATGATTACGCTGGACGCCCAACTCCAATCACCCAATGTCGAAATCTAGCCGCAGATACGGCGACAAAAATCTACTTGAAACGTGAGGACTTGCTGCACGGCGGCGCTCACAAAACCAATCAAGTCATTGGACAGGGCCTTTTGACGCTTCGAATGGGAAAAAAGAACGTCATCGCGGAAACGGGCGCGGGGCAACACGGAGTCGCCGTCGCGTTGGCCGGAGCCCTGCTGAATCTTAACGTACGCGTCTATATGGGCGAACGAGATATCGAAAGGCAATCGCCCAATGTCTTTCGTATGCGGTTGATGGGAGCAGAAGTCATCCCGGTAACCTGCGGCAGTCGAACTTTGAAAGACGCCTGCAACGAAGCACTTCGAGACTGGACTGCGAATTACGATACCGCACACTACATGCTGGGTACTGCGGCAGGCCCACACCCTTTCCCAACGATTGTTCGAGAGTTTCAACGCATGATCGGGCGCGAAGCTCGAGAGCAGATGATTCAAAAAGTTGGTACCTTGCCGGATCAGGTCATCGCCTGCGTGGGAGGTGGCTCCAACGCGATCGGAATCTTCGCCGACTTTATTGATGACAGTGAAGTTGTCCTTGTCGGAGTGGAACCGGCAGGCGAGGGAATTGAAACCGGGCGACATGGGGCTCCACTAAGCGAAGGTCGCGATGGAATTTTCTTCGGTATGAAAAGCTATTTAATGCAGGACCAATGGGGGCAAATCCAAGAATCACATTCCGTTTCCGCTGGATTGGACTTTCCTTCTGTGGGTCCACAACACGCGCACCTCAAAACCACAGGTCGAGGGACCTACGTATCTGTTACTGACGACGAGGCACTCGATGCATTTCAACAGTTGGCCAGACACGAAGGAATTATTCCAGCATTGGAATCGTCTCACGCGCTGGCATATGCTTTGAAAATCGCGAAAGCGAATCCGGCCAAGGAGCAGACGCTTCTGGTCAACCTGAGCGGACGTGGTGACAAAGATATTTTTACCGTCGACGATATTTTGAAACAACGAGGCCAATCATGAGTCGGTATCAAGACCTGTTTGCCGATTTGAAAAGCAGGAACGAGGCAGCCTTCGTCCCCTTTGTCGTCCTCGGTGACCCCAATCCGGACCACTCACTCGACATTATCAATGGCTTGGTCAATGCAGGTGCAGACGCGTTGGAATTAGGATTTCCCTTTTCCGATCCACTGGCCGATGGACCGACAATCCAGGGAGCCATGGAGAGATCTCTGGCGGCTGGCACAAACCCCGCGGTTTGTTTTGAGATCCTCAAAAAGTTCCGATCGACCAATGACAGGACTCCGATCGGCCTCTTGGTCTACGCCAACCTTGTCCATTCCTTTGGGATTCAAAAGTTCTATAAAACCTGTTGCGAAACAGGAGTCGATTCGGTGTTGGTGGCGGATGTACCGGTATCAGAATCAAAACCATTTTGTAAGGCAGCCAAGGCAGCAAACGTTGCTCCAATCATGCTGTGTCCTCCCAACGTCGACCTGGAAACCATGGAGCGCATTGCGACACAGGGCGAAGGTTACACCTACTTGTTATCACGAGCTGGAGTCACGGGAACAGGGGTATCTGCCGAAGCGCCCGTCAACGAACTTCTCAAGCAACTCACAGACTTCAATGCTCCGCCCTCGCTTTCCGGATTTGGGATCAGCAAAACTGAGCACGTGAAGAACGCCATTGCAGCCGGCGCCGCAGGAGTGATCGTTGGTTCGGCAATCGTCCAGATCCTTCAGGAAAATCTGGGCGACATCGACTCCGCGATATTTGAACTTGGCAAATACGTCGTCGAAATGAAGTCGACAACGCGCCGGACAGCTTCGGAACCTCAATCGGGAGGTTGAGGCTCCCGCCGAAACAACAAGTCCTCGCCGTTGTTTCCAAGACAACACGACGAAAACACCGCCATACCTAAACTAAACGCGTTCTAATGACCTGAAGACGCGCCACCGGAAGCGGAACTGGCTGGTGGGTCTATCGATTGCCAATCAAACCACCGTAGATCGGCACGTTCAACCATCCGATGCCATCCGTCTTCTTCGTAGATGATCACGAAATTTTCAAAGAACTCCAGCTTCTCTGCATTTTTCCATTCGTTGCCAGAACCGATTGCTCCTGTTCCACTGCCCTCAGGCCCGTATTGATGCCAGAATCGGTACCGAATCGGCCCCTCCTGCGTAAAAAGCGCCTTGGAAACAACGTGATTCTGAGCCTGATACGTTCGGTTAACAAAATAGCCTAAGATCAACGCAATGATGGTTATCAAAAGGAAGATTTCACGGAGATTCAGCGAAAGTGCTGAGCGAGGAGTATTCATACTTTGAGGGTGAACTTTTTTCGGTAAGAATGGATCGGACAAACGCAAATTCTATTGTGACGGCTCGGTCTCAGACTCCTGAAACATCTTTTTAAACGCATCATACAATGCGATGTGAAGCGTATCTCCGTGATCAAGCTCCGGAAAAAACTGGAAATCAACTTCAACATCGGCCGTTTTAACGTGATTGATTTTTTCGTAAAGTTCTTTTGCCACGCGTTCCATTACTTCACCTTCTTTTCCTACCCCGACGTAAATTGACTTCGAGGAAAGAAAATCCTTGGGCTCAAGCTTTAAAAGCGATTCATCATCCCACCAGAGGCTTGGGCTGATAATGATAAAGTTGTCGAACAACTCAGATTTTTTGAACAGAATCTCCGTTACGACAAGCCCTCCAAATGATTGTCCAATGATCGTTTTCGTACCATTCGTCCGATAGGATTTTTCCACAAGCGGTTGCAACTCGGTTTCGAGCATCTCGATAAACTTTGCCGAACCACCGGAAGTGGGTACGTCCTTATTGTCTCGCTCGTTGTTGGAAGGGTAGGTAAAATCGCGTTTTCGATCTACGTTCGCGATCCCGACAACAATGGACTCTGGCAGCATCTTGATCCAGGAAAACGAACCAAATTGTACCAATCCCGAAACATGGATAAAATCCTCATCTGCAGATCCATCCAACAAATAAATTGCGGGGTACTTTCGGTCCACGTCCTTTGCGTAGCTGAGCGGAAGGTAAACATTGATTTTCCGATCTTCCATCAAGACACTGGATGGAAACTCAAGCGTTTCACCAATCGAAAAATCCGAGACATTGTTCTTCGGCGCTTTTTCAGTTGTTGATTCCACCAGCATCGGTTTATCACACCCGACAAACAACAACGCAACCAAAACAATAAACGACCGCAACAACATCAAATTGCTTTTCATGTTAGACATCAGATTCTCGATCAACTCGGGGAGCACGTCTAGCTCGCTATCGGAAGCCGGCATTTGCCAGAATTTCAACAGAATTATCGCAGTTGATGAAGGTCAGCACAACTTGCCTGCGACCAAGGCTGGCTCTATTGGTTTGTCAAAGCTAAAAATTGGAGCTGGCGACATTAGCCGTTTTGGCGCAAGCCACGGTTTTTGTTTGTTCAGGATCGTCAAGTTGTTAACCGCGGCTAGCGCCGAAACGGCTAATCCCAAAATTAAGGTCTGACAGGCCACGCGACCTGATCACTCAACCATTCGTCAATGTGTGAGACATCGTCTCACCGTCGAAGTGATCTCCTAGGGTTCGTTTGCTGCTTCAGAACATTGCCCATGAATTCAATAACGTAGAGTGAAAGTCTATCAAGAGTCCAGTCAGCCTCTATCCATTAGCGAAACTATGGTTTTGCCAAATTCTCGCTGTCATCCGTTTCGTTTTCATTTGGGCCATCGGAGTCACACACGCAATAACTCGCCGGAACCGCCAAAAGTGCTCCGAGAGTTGGCGCGATCAAATACAGCCAGAGGCCGGAAAAATCCATGGTTCCAACAGCAGGCCCCAACGACCTGGCGGGATTCATCGAAGCACCAGTAATTGGGCCCGCAAAAAGAGCCTCCAGCCCGACCACTGCACCCACCGCAATGCCCGCAGTAATTCCTTTTTCCTTGGCGCCTATCGACACTCTCAAAATGACAAACATCAGCATGAACGTAAGGATGACCTCCAACACAAACGATTGTCCCCAACCGAAGGCTGGCTGGGTAGCGCCAAGCGTCTGGTGTTCGGGAAAAAGCAATCGCAAACTGACGCTCGCCAGGATCGCTCCTGCACACTGGCTTGCCATGTATGGCAATGCCAACCGAAAGGGAAATCGCCCAGCCGCCACGAATCCGAGGGTAACCGCAGGATTGATATGAGCACCGGAAATATCTCCAATCGCATAGATCATCGCAAGCACGATCAGCCCAAACGTAAGTGCGATCCCAACATGAGTGATATCTCCACCGCTCACATCATTGATGACAATCGCACCTGTGCCCGCGAAAATAAGACAATAAGTACCAATTGACTCAGCACAAAGTTGTTTGAGTAGCGTGGGTTTCATCAGGAATTCCGAGGTCCAACCAATACAGTTGGTAAGGGGCGTGAACGTAGATGATCAGTCTACCCCGACACCAACGCCAATCCTATCCTCAATAAGGTGCCGACAAATCTTAGTTTCCGATCAAGAACGCCAGCGAAGCATTCACGTTGAATCGGATCAGGCGAGTAGTTCGTCAGAGCTAAGTTGCCCCGTTTTGGCGGGTGCCATGCTTCACGCTTGCGTGAGCATGCCTTGCGCAAGCGCAAGGCATGGCACCCTTCAGTTCAGGGTAGTTGAACCATTAGTTAATCCTCATTTTCCCGTCGTTCGCGTTCAGCCTGCCGACAGAGTTCTCATTTTGATTGTCCAAATGTAGACGGGCCCCGCAATGGTGTAATCTTCACTCTCCAGTTTCACTTTCTCGAATCGGACGAATTGAGTTACTTACAAAACTGCCCATTTCCGTAGCAACGGGACTCAAGCTAATCTGAACCAAAAACTCTGATCCATCCTTGTGACGAGCAAAGAGACGTACATCCTTGCCCATCGGGCGAAACGCTGGATTGGCAAAAAACGAGTCAACTTTTTGTTGATGATTGACTCGAAACCTCTGGGGCATGAGCACCTCAAGTCCCTTGCCAATGAGCTCATGCCGAGAATACCCAAGCAGCTTTTCCGCTTGACTATTCACGAGAAAAATCTCGCTGTTTGCCTTCGATACAATCATCGCATCTGGAGCCGAGTCAAAAAGCTGAGAGAACATTTGCTCGCTTCCGCGCCGTTGCGTAATGTCTCTTCCGATGATATAGATTTGACGGTCTTCCTTGATCGGAGTCGCATTCCATTGTGTCCATCGATATTGGTCCGACTCGTTCCGCAATCGGATCTCAAATTCCGTTTGTGTTTCTCCCGCGATAGCCTTTTCCAATATCTTGTTGGTCTTCTCGACGTCGTCGGGATGAATTCTTTCAATGAATGCACGACCCGCAAGCTCGTTTCGGCTCAGCCCAAGCGATGACCGCCAAGCCTTATTGGCCTCACAAATTTGAAAATCTCCGTCCAGAATCGCCAACATATCAACGGACATCGCAAAGAAGCGCTGTCGCTCCTGTTCACTTCGTTTTCGTTCGGCTTGATCCGAAAGCCATGCTCGAACCTTCTTCCCTAATTCTTTTGCCGAATTTGGTCGACGAGAGATATCTTTCGAAAGCCCCGCCACACAGATTTCCTCCAACTCCGGTGGGGCTTTTGCATTGCACTGGCTCGGTCTCAAAACTTCATCCGACACAACGGCACTCAATGTCGCTTCGACATCCTCTTTGACGAAAGGAGGCCTCCCCGTGAGTACCTCGTAAAGAATCGCAGACAATCCGTAGATATCCGATGGCTTGCCAACCAACTCAAGTTGCCCTGCCGCCTGTTCTGGTGACATGAATGAAGGCGTCCCCAATCTCTGGCCTTCAAGCGTCGACAGACTCGATCCCAACGTGTCTCTTATCGTGACACCATCAAACTCGTCTCCGTCTTCATCAAGACGTTTTGCCAAACCCCAGTCGAGAACCGTAACTTCGCCAAACTCGCCCAACATGACGTTATCGCTTTTCAGGTCTCGGTGGATCACATCTTTGGAATGAGCGTAGGCAATGGTATTGCAGATCGCCACAAACGCCTCCAACAACCGGAGAAAGTCGGAAAACCTTCCCTCTTCCTTCGCAAGGTCTCGATGATACTCATCAATCTTTTTGGTCAAAGTCACGCCATTCAGCAATGGCATCGAATAGCAAGAATGCCTGCCTTGGTCCAAAAGTTGATAGACGGGAACAATTCCCGGATGAGCCAACTGGCCCGTAATCCTGGCTTCTCGCATGAATCGGGTTTGAACTGAAACTTCAGTGGCGATGTTTTTACGTAACTTTTTTACCGCAATTATACGATTTAACTTACGCTCATAAGCTCTCCAGATTTTTCCGATCCCGCCAGATTCATATATGTCAATAATTTCAAACGGAAGGTTTGGTTTTACAGCTCCTTCTCTATTCATTCTTCCACGTACTTCGCTGCGACCACTGAATGCTGCCGAAGAATTTGATGCGCCCGCTGACTTAGCAATACTGACGGACGCAGAATACTGTTTCTCGAGTGGGTGCGAATGCGTTCGTAAGGTCGCCTCAAGAAGCCCACTGCAAAACTGACAGTGTTCAAGGTGCAAGTCAATTTCCCTCATTTCATTGAAGGGCAGCAGATTAGAAATCCATTGTTTCATGGTTTTCTCATCAGGATGTTCAGGCTTGGTCATCTTGGTCGCCTTGGTCGCCTTGGCCTCAAAAAAGCACATGTCAGATTGATTCTGTAGAAACTCTAAGTTTGGTCTCAACGATACGATTTACACTAGTCGAGAACTCCAGCCCCTAACTCCTGAAGCGTTCGCAGAACACGATGCTGTCGAACTCGGACTGCCCCCAAAGACAATCCCTCCTCCCGGGCGATTTGGTCCGCGGGTTCTTCCTCCAAAACGATTCGAATGAATATCCGATGGTGGATTCATCAAATCGCTTGCGGGCACGATTTAGCAATGTGGTCAAAATAAATGTTCGATGTTCCAGATCCCAAGCTTGGCAGAGTGGATCGGATGAGTCTTCCAAACTGTCGGCCAGTTCCACCAGCCTTCCCCGTCCCTGGTACGCGATCGCGTTTCTCCCACATCCTGCGAAGTCGATTCGCCAGAATGGTTCTGAGCCACCTTCGAAAAGCTCCCTCCCGTCCGTTGTGCTCAAACGTGGAAAGATCTTTCACAACGACAGTCATCGTTTCCTGGCGGATATCCTCCGCATCATTTGGATCAATATTCTGTCCAACAAGCCAAAGACGCAGCAATTTCCCGTACTCGCGCGAGAACTCCTCCCAGCGGTCACTACTCCGCGTCTCCTTGAGTTCTTCTAGTAAGCTTAGTCGAGTGGAATCGCTCAAATGCACAGCCCCCGTAAAACAGGCAGTCTCCTCAAATCAGTTTAGGGTGATTCCAATCCAAATCCCAACTTTGAATGATATTTTCTTGTATTTGGAAACTTGGTTGTAAACATATCCCCCAAATACCGCTTTCCAGTAGAACAACGAACCTATCCCCCCTTTACGGGTACCCAATAATGAACAACCAAGACTTTGCCATCCCAGCCATCGATTCGTTCTCCAATCCATACTTCTTCTTTTCCAACAATAAGAACCAGCAATTGCTTTACGTCAGTCCTTCGGTGGAACAAGTCTTGGGCTATCGTCCTTCGGAAGTTATCGGTCGGAAGTATTCCGAGTTTCTGGATGCAAACAGCCCGCTCAACACAGACCATTGCCATATGCCAACAACGACGTTTCAAGGGTGACGGCGTTCAATCAGGGCTACGCGTCGTTGAGACCAAAGACGGAAAAATCAAAGTACTGAAGATCCAAACCCATGGTGTAAAAAACTACCAAGGGAAAATTGTCGCAAATCACGCGATTGCGCAAGACGTCACTGACGTTTTCTTCTTGGAGAACGAGCTCCATGTTCGACTTTCGGAATTGCGAGCGGTCGATGCCAAGTTGAGCGATCGCGAAAAGGATGTTCTCCAACGTGTCAAAGCTGGCCAACTAAACAAGGTCATTGCAAAAGAACTGGAACTTTCCGAGCGGGTGGTAGAAGGAGTTCGGTCCCGCCTGATGAAAAAATTCAATGCGGAAACGATTGCAGTCGTTGTCACCAAAGCAACCGAGCTGAACATGCTAAACGACGTTATCCTTTTGGCCCATCGGCCATCAGGCTCCACGTCACGTCTTGAAAACAATCATCTGCCTTACCAAGCCTGCTGAGGAAAGAAAGACGCATGAAGCGAATTTGCCTAGGCAAGGCACTTCTTGCACTGGTCGCGAATCGAGAAGCGACCTTAGCCAATCTCGTTTGATCGTTTCAATGCACAATTAAAGACTTTCTTCTGAACGAAACGAAACAAACTTGCGAGCATTCAGCGCTACCTTGCATGGGTTCTA
>CBDDAC010000026.1:0-196907 GCA_965224765.1 Mariniblastus sp. | reverse complement strand
TCCGACTGGTGTTGAACTCGATTACCCAACAGAGCCAGTTGTATCATCCAGTTTTGGCGCATATGGTTTTTCAGATGCAGAACCGCCGATCACCGTTCGCACAATGACGAATGATGACGATTGCACAGTCTATGAGGCAAGTAGGTTCTATACTCGCCCTCACAATGACAATCAGCAATTTTTTGCGATGGCATTTGTCAATGTCCCTGTGTCAGGAAACAAAGATGACACGTATACACTGGATGTGAAGCATCAAGGCGGAGAACCGGCTGGAGGGTTGTCATATATTGTAGTTGGTGCCTGATAGTTCTGTTTGAATTACACACGGATGATCGGGTGGTCGCTTCGGTTAAGGTTCCGCAGTCCAGTCCGTCAATTACATTTTCTGGCCGAGAGTTCCGTTCACTTGCGACGCAAAGCCAATCTGATTGAAGTGACAGGCGGGTGCCGAAAGTGAAGAATTGTCCAGTGAAGCACAATTGAAACAGTCGATTTACGAGTCCTCTGACAATCATCGCAGTTGGAGAGCTTTGCGGATGACCGGACTGAGGACTCAAGCCTGATTGATGAAAGCAAGTTGGATCATGCGGGGGAAATTTTACTATTAGTTGTGGGTTTCGAGTCGCTACTACGTTGCGACCGAAACAAGAGAGCCCTGCGATGCACCTATAACATTTGCGCCCAGCCACTTACCAGAACTCAAACTCGATTGGTTTGTTGATGACGAAAAGGAGTCGAGGGGGAGAGGGAAGAACTGGTGTTACGCGACTTGCCTGTCGAGTCGATAGATACGAGGGAATCAAGATCATCGATGACGCAACAACAGTCGATATTGTTGAAAGGTAGAAGGTCGTAACTATTTCGTGTACGAGTTTTTTGGGAACAGAATGGGAACGTCGTTGGCAATCCAATCCCAATGTGAACGCTTGACTAACTGTGGGGATTGGCATAAATTGCAAAAAAACGCGAGGGAAAACGGACAAAACCAACTCAAGCACAATCTTGATCCAACAACGCTTCGTCAGATTCAGGTTCTAGTGCCCGTAAGGGCGTGGAGGTTCAAATCCTCTCATCCGCACTCGGTAAAATAAGGGTAATTCTCTTTTTCAACCCTTTGTGTCCTGGTCCTCAAATTCGTTTTGGGGACAGCATTGCTTTTAAGTTGGTTTTGCATCGCTGGTCCTTCCGCAGTTACGCGGAAAGATAGGAGGATGTGCGTTTGAACTACGGGAGCTGGAACGGGTTCGCCCGGCAACCAGGTCGGCTGCATCAGCGGAGCGGAGAACGTCTCGACACATTGAGGACATTGATTCTGAACCGCCCGATTCGCGCGGAACCTGCCAAAGATTTGGCCATAGGCAACTGTCGCGAACACGATCGCCAACAGTACTGCAACAAAACAGATTTTCTTCACGATAGCTCCAAGTATGGATTAGACAACTTTTCGTGAGATTATTACGAGCCTGATGACAGATGTGGTCCTTGTGGGCGCATAGAAAAGCCCCTGTGAATGGGGCTAGTAGTACAGGCTCGATTGTTCAACCAACTTGGCGGAAGAGCGCGAGTAAGCAATGCTGGGTTTCTTCAATGTCTACCCCGAACTCAATTAAGTTTTCGCGGTGAAGCACAATCCATTGATCAATCGCGTAGCTGTAGGCAATTGCAATCATGCGGAGGATAAACTCTGTATGTGGCACAGTATGATGAACACCCGTAGCAGCTGTTAATTTGCTGGCAACACCAGCAGTCGTGGACGGTCGGACAGACGTCTCAAAAATGATGCTTGCTTCGCGGGTCAGCCCAAAGACATTGAGTTTTCGCCAAGCATATCGCTTAATGTCCTCTTTGCCAATAGTCGCAGCTGCGTTTGGCATGTCTCCTAGCATGTCCCAGTCGTTGCTTTTGGCCATATTGCTCATGTCTCCATAACGTTCAATTTCCATCTTGAACTTTCCTTTTGTTGGTAGTTACAAAACGGCTCTTTCCGGACTAGGTTTGAGAGTCTTTCTCAAATTTCTTCACATTGTCGGCTCCTAGTTTTTGCACTAGCAGCCGTTCAATGAACAGGTCCTCTATGTCAGCAACAATTGGTAGATCTGCAGTCACCAACTGTTTAAGAATTTCATTGGCGTCGCTGACCTCTGCCTGACAATCAAGCTCGTCATACAATGGTGTATTTTTGGATGGCATTTATCTGATCCCGCTGAATATTTAACATTTATTGGTCGCATTTAACTTTCCATTACTTGTTGACGCTGACGACAGCCACGTCGTCAAGCACTGGTTTCACAACTTCCACAACATCATCTACCACTACAACGTCAACTACTTGGTCGACGACCTTTCGATTGATAACGACATCAACAACCGGATCAACCACAGCTGCGTTATTGACAACGGTTTGATCAGAAACTTCAACACTCGGTGCTTGGGGATTCAATGCACATACTCCGTTGGGAAATTGAACTGGTGAAATGGGGTTCTTGTAACAATTCTTCGATATCTTCATGCGAGTCTCCTGCGAACTGCGTTTGTGGATATGACTGGTAAGGCTTTCGTTTGCCCTTCTGTAATACCCTGATCTCACAAGATTGCCGGCAACATGGTTTCACCTTGGTTTTTGTCGTGTTGAACTGATGATAGAGAAAAAAACGTCTATCAATTTCTGAAAATAATCTGATGATTTATTTTTATTTCCGCAGACAGAAGAAAGGCACTGTGGGGCAAGTAGGGTAAGGTCCGGCCAGGAATATGGGTAACATGCAAGAAGAATTGAACATCAATAGATCGGTGGGGGCCAACTAACCCATCGAAATCCCTTTCGTATTGAATCGTAAATTTCTAACTTTTTCGATTCCACCAAACCAAGCTGCTCAAAAACATATAGATAGCGCCTTACCGTTCTTTTGCTGATACGTGTGACTCTCGATTCGTAGATCTCATGAAGCTCTTCAAGGGTCCACCATTCTTTTGATGATTCCATCACGCCAATGATCTCAAACGCTTTTTTTAAGCTGGTGTACCGTCTTGACTGATGGCTGTAGCCAGCCCAGTTGCGATCCCGCTCTTTTGGCATCAGCTCATCTCCCCTTTCTTGATCAACTCAACAGTGATTCCGTAATCGCCTTGGCCACTGGTGGTGAGACGCTATTTCCAATTTGTTTAGTCACATCCTTTTTTAACCCGCAGAACTTGTAGTCGAGTGGGAAGCCCTGCGCGTTGGCGAGTTCCCCGTTGCTCAACATTCGAAAGCCAATATCAACAATTCCCAGCTCGGTCATCGTTTCGATAAGGGTTCCTCAGACTTCGTTTGAGCAGTCACTGCGGGCTTACCATTGACACCAACGCAGTAGCTAACCTACGGCGGCGTGAAACACCGATGTTGGGAAACGAGGGATTGCTTTGGACGATGTGACCCAATGTGACAGGTGCCGGCGATGTTGCATGGTGTGGCTTTGGAGTCAGAGGAAATACTCTTAAAGATCGTTTACGTTTCTTCGGGGCTGTCAGAAACGCTTTTCAAATAACGTGCATTTTTATTGCACGCTCTCCGCCTCCATTTGTTTGGCATCACGAGAAGGTCGCTGGAAACAACTTTTCCGCTTTTTTCTGTCCGATCTTTTTCTTGTTGACAGTAATGATTCTGAGCAGGTTGATCTAATCTTCCGCGGTCAGCGGGGCTCATTCCGAGCGATTCTATTCAATTTTCCGTATCAAGGAGCAGTCAGATGAATTCAACGACTAGTGAAATTAGCCAACAAGGCACTCAAACCACGCTCGACGCACAAGGCTTTCGCCAAACACACGTAAACGAAACGCTGCCTGTTACAATTCGGCTGGTCGATTTCGATCACGTTGAGATAAACCACCCGCTTTACGTTCGCGTCGGCAACTCAGCTGCATCGGGAGAGTCTGAGTTGGTGAAGGTTGATGATTCAGGAATTGCGTCACTTGACGTTGCCGCAGCCGATTTATCCCAAGGTAGCTTGGCAATCGTGGTGTTTGATAGCCACGGTCGCGAATGGACCCGGCAGCAGCTCGAAATCGCGCAACGCACCGGCGACGTTACCGTGCAATTTGGCCACGACGATGGCAACGATTCCATCTCGGAATCCAACCCTCACCCGCTTGTTTCAACCGAAGTGCGTGAGGTTTTTCATCTGGCAGCTTACTCAGCGGCGGGCAATGATCACGACGCTGGAAACATTGACGAATGGATTGATGACCGTCTGGGAGATCTTCTTCAGTTGAATGTGCTGGCCGAATCCGCGCTGGCCGGTGACGCTGACGCGATGGTCCATATCAACGAGATTCTTGCAAACACTCGCAATCACTATGGAGAGAATCTAAGTCGCGATGAAATTGAAGATCGCCTCAATTCTGTACTGACGCGTCTGGAGCAACGAACAGTTGACGAACATCCAGAATCAGCGGAATCCGTTCAGACGTCGCCATCGTTCGATGAAAAGATGGTCCTGCCCCAACATGCAATCAGTACGGAATCCTTGAATTCGATTATTTTGGCGGCCATGGTGGCCAGTGCGGACAACGAGAGCCTCGGTCGATTGAACTTTGCGACAGCCATCAAGCTGTTCGAAAAGGCTGAGACAATCAATCGAGCGTATCGCGCCGCAATGGACGCAATGCGAGCGAATCTCGAATCCCGCCGCGCATTCGGTCGACTTTTAGACATCCGCCCCATCGATCCAGAGCCAGTTCCTTGGCCACCTAAGACAAAGCCCTGGGACCCGGTCACAGACTCCGTTGGAAAACCGATTGTCAAGAAAAGATATACCGTTGAGGAGTTGCTCAAGCAGGCCGAGCGACTCGTCTTTGACGCAGATCGGTTTGGTTGTATGTACGAACTACTAAGAGAAACGCCTTTTGGCTTTCGATCTTACACAATCTCTGGTGTCTCAAGTAACACGGTTTGCCCGAATGAAACGGTCACGATCAACGGAGCCGGCTTTGGAAGGGCGCCGGGAAGCGTTCGTGTCTATGCTCGCGTTTATGGGCGCCCGACGAGAGTCGCGGTCGCGCCGAAGACTTGGTCGGATTCGAAAATCGAATTGGTCTTGCCAAATAATACCATCAGTGGGCCGCTGTCATTGTCAATCACATGGCGCGAAGTCGAAGTCTGCGGCCACCGAAAGCAACTCAAACGAGCGGGCAATGCCGTCATGATGACAGTTCCAGAGCTGTCTACATCCCTTTCGATCCAACGTCTGAAGGAAGAACGTCAGGGTACTCCCGGAACGAATACGGAACTGTACCACATTACCCAAAACGGAAAAATTGATCGGCGCGACATTGCCCAAATCGTATGGCGAACGAGCGATGCACATCTTGGCACAAAAGTCGTCACCCAAAACGCTCTGGGAGTCGAAACGGATATCAGCAAGAGTGCTTCAGGAAAACTGATTTTTCCCGTCTCCGGGGAAGTTGTCCCCAACGAGACGATGAAGTTTGTCCTCCAGGGAAAAAGCCGTTGCACTACGCAGGACAAGACCATCGTGGCTCACGGTTACCATGGTATCAAAGCATCGATCGAACAGTTCAAGGCATCCAGCGTACTTGTAAAACCAGGCGAGAATGTTGTGTTGAACTGGTCGGTAAAAGATGCTGCAGGCTCATTATCCGTACAAGCCGTTGAGCTTCGGACAAACAAAACCTATCCGCTTGCGACTACCGGAAATACAACGACGGTGACCGTGTCTGAAAACACGAAGTTTATTTTGACAGCCGTTGGCCAAGAACGCAGTCAGAAGCGGCAGGATCTGGTCACAACCTCGAAGTCGCTCGAGGTGCTCACGTTGCCCCAAGTCAACGCATTTTCTGTGAACAAGAGCAGCGTTGTCTACGGTGACAAAATCGAATTCACTTTCAACACGTCGGGTGCAACTCGAGTTTACATCGCTGACTCTGTAGGTAATGCAGTAGTATCGAATTTGCCGAACGTCGGCAAGTACACACTCAAAATGAAAGACGCCAACGCCGTCGCGGAGACGTACACCTTGCGTGCCGTTAACGAAAGAATGGCTTCGACCAACCCAAGTCGGCTCGCAAAATCACCATCCAATATCACGGTAGACTACCGACCCTCCATTGAGAAATTCTGCTTAATCAGTAAGGCGGTGTCGTCGTACCCTGGCAAGATACCTCAACCCAAGGTGAGCGAAGCTGACAACAAGCAACATATTGAGGTGAGCTACGATTTGAATTCCAACTCATCTGTAAAGATTCACCAAGACTGCGCTGTCGCGTTACGAACACGAAACACTCGGTATTACAAGATCTGGATTGACAATGCGCTAAGTACTGGTGGGTCAAGCAATGTGAAACTGACAATAAAAGGCATTCAGAAGAAAAAGTATACCGTTAAATTCGAAGCGGGAAGCGCCAATGGAAAAGTCAGCGGCCAAGGGTCAGTTTTGTACGTCGATCCGGTTCGCCAATTCAGTTTCTGTATCATTCCCCGCAACCTCGATGGTTCCCTTAGCACTATCCATAGAACTAGCGAATATTTCCGTGCACGCTCGAAAGCGACCGCGAAAAACCTTGCTCGGCAGAAAGGGCTGAAACGATTCGGGAAAAGAGTCTACAACGGCGTTGAACGAGACGCGTTCGAAGTGCGCGAGTGTTAGCCGCATCAGCCATCTGTTTCCGCTCAGAATTTTCGCTACTGATCAAACTCAATTCGCCATCGAACACAACCAACCAATCCATGGGAGTCTTGTTATGTCTACTGAAGGATACCCAATACTCGTGCAATTCAGCCGAGAGCTATTGAATGCCATTCTCAACGTTTACCTTCCGCACCATCTGTCGCAGCGGGTATTGATGTTTCATTTTGAACTGATACCGCCAGGCAACATCGTTCTTGACGCACCCGATCCTCGACGGCCTGAGGGTGACGTGCCACTGACACCTGACGATGAGCTGATTGGACTAGAGATAGATATCAAGCAATCAGCGACAGGGCAACCTGATCAGACCGGCATGTACACCGTTTTTTTGCACGTGAAAACGAAGGTCGACCCGAAGACGAAGCAGCAGTTCTTCCACATCGACTTGGATCATGTCGATCGCAATCGGCACCGACGTTTGGCAACACTGTCACCTGAGTTTCTTGAAAAGTTGTTGAAGGCGCCTGGTGTACTCCCTGATATGAAGTGGGAGCTTCCCGAGAACGTAAAGGTCGTTCCGCGTATACGTCACGGGAAAAAAAGTGGCGGGATTTTATTGTTTATAAGCGAGGCAGGTATTGAAAAGGAATTCAATCTACGGCCTAAATCCAACCCAAAAACCGGCGCGTTAACGCCGCTTGCGCCGACAATGAACGCGCCCCGATCGCGTTGGTCGATGGGACAACATCCCGAGCATTTGGCCGTGCGAATCAACCCATCGTTTGCTCGATCCTTTGTTGCAAAACAACTGGAACGACAAGGTCCGTATGCGATTCGGCTCGACAAAAACGATCCTCCTGAGCTTTTCGCGATCGATGCCGAAATCAAGAAGATGCAATTCTCTACGATCGACGTCGATATTGACGTACGTGGCGGTTGGCCCAAAGACTTTGACGCAGCTTTGTACTATCCTCGCAATAAAAAGGCGTACTTTTTCAGCGGCTCCCAATATTGGAGATTCGATTTGAAGTTGAATCGTTTTGACACAGGATATCCGCGAGCAATAAATCGCAACTGGTCGGGCTTTCCCGGTGACTTCGCCAGCAAACTGGATGCGGCCATGGCTTGGAGTGATGATAAAGTACTGTTTTTCAAAGGTGATCGAGTACTTGAATTTGACGCGCGAAAAGAAAAGGCCATCGGCCAGCCGAAAAAGCTCTCTGACTACTTTGCGAACTGGCCCGGCTGGGGGCACATTGACGCAGCTTTTTTTGCAGCAGATGTGAAGTCACATTTTCTGTTCAAAGGGCACCAGTTTGTCCAAGTCGATATGAACCGCAAGGTTGTCAAAGGGCCAGAGGATGTCAACGGATCTCGAACACTGGTTGGATGGCCAAAGAGCTTTTCAGATACTATTCGTTGCGCACTGCAAGGTGGCGATGACGTTGCGTGGTTGTTCTTTGACAGACAGTATTTGCCCATCAATCTAGGGCGTAAATCGTTTAGACAGCTAAAAGACATTGGCGGTAACTGGCGCAATTGGCCGACCCGAGGAAACCGCACCGTTGGAGTGAAAGGCAGGTTGGGAATTGGCAATCGGCTGACACTGGGCAAGGCGCCGAAATTGGAACTTACTGTAAATGGATCGGGATTGACCTACCACGGGCTGGCAGGATTTGATCCCGGTCTTATGTTCCTTTACATCTTGCTAGGGCCGCTTGGTTTCGGCATTCCAATCTTGGATGGTGTCCTGTCGGGAATTATTCAGGGAATTATCCCTCAGCATTTACAGGCGATGCTGAACCGGCAACTGGGAACCGAAGTCAGCGAATTGATTAAAGCAGTTCCGGCTACGTTTAAAACGGTGGAAAAAACAGACCAACTCATCCATCGCCGGGAACTCAATCTTGGATTACACCAAGTTCGCCTGCTGCCCTACGCGGTGGGTTTAGAATGCGGATTCTGGACTAAGTTGGAAATGGACGAAGAAATCCTAATGCCACACACGAGCCCGGAAAATAAGAAGCCTGCACCGGAGATTTTAACCGTCAAACCTCCAACCATTCTTCTAGCTGATTCAGCGGGTTTCGTTGGTGGACACAGTGTTTTCGTTGGACCGGCAACACTTGCTGACAATGTTCAGCTGGTTGCTCCCGTAGACTTTATCGGACTAGCCGACGATACAATTCCTGAGGACCGCGTAGGGATCATCCCTACAGCTTGCTTCATGGTTTCCGGTCGACGGCTTGATGGAGTTCGCGCCGCCCATTTGGAATTCAATCACCGAGTTTTCCCATTGACCATTTCATTAAAGACTCGCTCTGAAATGAAGTGTAGCTGGAAACTTTCGGATGCCCCAATTGCCAACTTTGACCTGGTGCTTTCAACCGACAACGGAATGGTACGGATGGAGAATGCGATCCAAACGAAGCGACAAGAAGTGCTAAACGAACTCAATCCCGTGCGTGTTTACACCCGCAACGGTGTGGATGACATCGTTGAGTTTGCCAATGGTTATCGATCTCACATCAGTGAGGTCTATCGACTGGCACAAATACCGCTCCCGCATTCCTGCGCGCCAGAAGTTATCGCCATCACTGAATCCATCAATACTCATGATGAGTATGTTCAATCGACAAAAAGCTATCTGGGGCAGCAAGAGATATCACCGAGTTCGGAGACGCCTTTTGGTATTACTTCAAAGGGAAACGTGCTGCCGTTGGATGACGAGACATGCCTGCGATTAGTTGTTGACCACCCATCGCGTCCGCGGCTTGTGAATATCACCATTGAAAACAAGACGGCATTCGTTTCGGATTTCGTTGAACGTGTTGAGATAACCAGCGAGAAGCGAGAGGAGGAAGGTGATCGAGAGTTTACGGGCTCGGATCCAGAATTCGAAGCTAACCTGAAGGACTCGGCACATTCAATTTGATGATTCGACAAACAACGGTTCTCGTCGTGCATTCGGCGGGTCAAACCGGTGCCGGTGCGCGCTCCGTTTTGTATTGCGGGAAAAATGAACCGCCTTTGCGAGGTCGCATATGCTAATTTTCTTATCGATTTCCGCTGGCGCATGTTTTGTGAAAAGACTCCCGACCCAATTAAGCTAAGTTGAAGGGTGCCATGTCTTACGCTTGTGTAAGCATGCACCGAAATGATCGATCGCAAAGACGCTAAACTAAACAAGCCCGACTAGGGACCGCTCTATACTGATGATGTGACACCTGCACTCACAGTATCACAGGGCTGATATTGGAACATTCACACTTGGGTGAAGATGTGAATTTCCCAGAATCGCTTGGTATTGTTATCCCACGATCACTTGGTCTGCCATTCACCGTTAGACTTGGTGTATTGTGTTAATTTGCCGTCGGCAATCTCAATAATTTCCATTTCCAGTTCGTACGCTGGCTCGACTACAGAGTCAAAGTCACGGTGGTGAATGATCAGGAATTGACACTTGTCGGATTCTATCTCGACAGGAGACTCGGTCCACGCGTGCTCATGTCCTTCGGGCAACGGGGGACACGTCGCAGGCAACGGAGCGACCAATTCTGAGTCACGCCAATTGAGCGTTACCGATGATTCAGCAAATGAATCAAGTCGGAGGTGTTCACGCACTGCGCCGAATTCAATCGATTCATCTACCCAATTCTCGTTATATTCTGCTTGTGTGACCCTTGCACTCACAGTGTCACACGGCTGGCGTTCAGTATTGAGCAAGTCACACCGAGGCTAGGCGTTACGAATCTATCGCTTTAATCGTTTCACCAACTTCCTTAAGGATTTTGCCAAGTTTCATTTTGAACAAGTCTGGATGGGCCGTTTCGAGACAAGCAAGGAACAACTCTTCTTTTCTCATTCCAAACACATCTGAAAACGCTTCAATCAAATCAGGGGTTAGCGCCCTTTCGTTGGAAACGTATCTACTCATTACGCTCTTTGATACGCCAATTTCATCTGCCAGATCTGATGCTGAAATACCAGCTTTCTCTCGGAGCTTTTCTATGACTCCGCCAGCTCCGACGATCTTCGATTGAACTTGATTCGTTTTGCGCTTAGCCACTAATAAAACGCCTCGTTCACGAAATTGGTGGGTGGAGTTTCACAACTTGCCAGATTTCACTCTGATTTCCCTGCTTTAGGTGTGGATTTCGCATGATTCCCGTAGCCCATTCCGCGTCACCATCGTTTCGGCCTGCGCGCAGATTGAGGCTGAAACATGGGGACCGAGACATGGGCGGGCCATTCTGAAGAGCAAGAGCGAGGATGCAAACCTAACCGTATTCACCCACTCATTCCGTGGGCGAACTTTGAAATTGGACGTGGAATCACGGATGCCGTCGCTCCCGCGACTCTGGCTTTTGGGTGGGATGTTACCTCAGACTAAAAGTCTGAGGCTAAAAGAAATTGTCACTCTGTGACAAGTGCCGACAAACCTGAGGAACCTGAGTGAGGATGCGAAACAACCACTTTTCATCCACTCATTCCGTCGGAGAGCCAATAAACTTCCACCTATTGCCCACATAATTCTGTAGAACAATTTAGTAAACGCATCTTTAAGTTGCCTGCTGAGACTCTTGTCTTTTTGCCGAGTGAAATGAAACTCATGCCTATCGGTGGCTGGCCGGTTCGGCTCTTTTCACGATCCTTCCTACTAAGTAAAGCTGGTCGGCGAGCGTGTCCGCATCAATATTGGCGACGTCACATCAGAAACGTGCGGATCGGCGAACCGATTTTGGATTGGCCCATCGTTGCCGGGGGTACCCTTACGACATCCAGTTCACGAACGAGTTGGCGAGAGTGTTGCCGGATTTGACGAATGGTTGACTCAAGTTTCGAATGGTCTTGTTATGGTTCGATTGCATACTAACGAGTTGCAAATGACAACCAAATTGAACAGCTGGCAAAGATTGAGGGCTTATTATCGAATAGGCGCAAACCGGTTGTTGCGAAAAAAAGAAGTTCGAACGACCCGCAGATTTGAACTGCTTTCGATCTTCCTGGTATTGTAAGGAAAACAATGATTCGAACACTCCTGCTATGCGTTTTCATGGCCATCACAATTCCATTTCCGATTGCGGTCGGTCAGGATTCCAAAACGACAACCTGGAAAGGCACGCTAGACGCCTTGGGTACCGAGCTAAGGCTTGAGTTGAACATCGATCAAAAAGAAAACGATTTTACTGGCGAAATTCGGAGCCCCGACCAGGAAAACTCCAAAATGGATTTGGCCGAAATCGAATTGGATAAAAAATCATTGAGTTTCGCGATTCCCCAGATCGATGCAAAGTTTCTAGGGCAGCTTGAGGAAAAAGGAACCGTCGCCAAGGGCAAGTTTACTCAGGGGGGATGGACTTGCCGTTAACGCTTACTCTTCGGGCCACGGACTCGGTGTCTAACGTGCCGAAGGAACGGACGAGTCTGAAATCGAACTTGCGCTGGCTGTGAACCGCGCAGTTATTCAGGCGAGCTTGAATACCGGGCCCGGCGATGACATTTCCGAAGAGCTTGAGTCGGCGATTGAAAAGGTGCGATTGAAAAGGTGCTATTGAAAAGGTGCTATTGAAAAGGTGCTATTGAAAAGGTGCTATTGAAAAGGTGCTATTGAAAAGGTGCTATTGAAAATTCCGGAATCCAGCCGAGAAGAGACCGCAAAAAACATTCGTCTGGCGATTAGCAATGGGGCAAAAACACTCGAAAGCAAATGGATGCGCTTCTTTATGTCTTACGACCCGCGACCTGCACTGAAGCAGGTCCAGTGTCCTGTCCTGGCGATCATTGGATCCAAAGATCTACAAGTCCTGCCCAATTTAAATATGCCAGAGATCAAAAAAGCATTGACTGAGGGTGGCAACAGGGATTTTGAAATGGCCGAGCTAGAAGGCCTCAATCACCTTTTCCAAGAATGTAAGACTGGATCGATGAGCGAATATTTCTCGATACAGGAAACTTTCAATCCGCTCGCACTAAAGAGAATCGGTGACTGGATCGAAAATCACACGACACCGGTCGCATTGTCAACGTCATCGGGTTTCGAACAGAAACCGCGTGCAAGGGATTTGGGAATACCCTTCGGTGGAACGCCGGGCCCGCTCAACGCGATAACCGATGTATCCGGCGTCGAGGTCGGGCACAGCACGATCATTTCTGGCAAAGGCAAGAACGTCATCGGCAAAGGTCCGGTACGAACTGGCGTTACGCAATTTTCCCGCGCGGCAAGAAATTCAGCCCAGTGTTCGCCAATCGGTACAGCCTCAACGGGAACGGCGAAATGACAGGGACGACTTGGGTAACCGAATCTGGGTTCCTGGAGACTCCTATCATGATCACTAACACAAATAGTGTGGGTGTCGTTCGGGACGCCGTACTCAAATGGTTTGTCGACACGGGATGGTACGGTAAAGAAGAATGGTGGTATACGTACCCCGTTGTTGCCGAAACATACGACGGATTCCTGAACGACATTTATGGATTCCATGTCAAAGAAATTCATGTGACCGAAGCCATCGAGAACGCGTCGGGCGGCAAAGTTGAAGAAGGCAATGTCGGTGGCGGTACCGGGATGATGTGCCTTGGGTTCAAAGGGGGAATCGGTACCGCATCCCGAGTTGTTCGCATTGATGGTGAGTCATACACCGTAGGTGTTTTGGTTCAATCCAACTTGGCTCCAGAGAAAACTTAACCATTGCCGGCGTTCCTGTGGGTGTCGAACTAAAAGATACGATGAACTACGAGTTTCACGGCTCGCCCGATTCCAGCCGCAAAGACGGAGACGGATCAATTATGGGAATGTTTTTTTCTTCGAGCAGAGGAAACTAATGAATTACGTCAATGAAGCCGCAAACCCTAAACAAGCAATAGAGAGTGTTTGGGAGGTTGAGGCTCCCGCCGAAACCTACACGACTTTTGCATTGGTGCCTCGATTCTTCTGCAAGTCCCAAATGCGTCACCTCGATAGCAGAAGCCGCCCTCCATCAGCGAGTCGGATGCGAAGCCTCAGGAGCGGGGAAGCCATGTCCGACTACCTGCTCAGAATATCGATACGACAATCTATCAATACGCACAAACCAACGGATGACGTCGCGCCGCGACTCATGTTGTAGGGTCCAACGTTACCCCAGACTGAAAGTCTGGGGCTAAGGGAAATAGCCGCTCCGCGGCAAATGCAAGGTCGACGAGAAGTTGCTGAAACCATTTGTCCGATGTTCGCAACGGCCGCATTTACTGATGCAAGAAGGAGTGAGCTTATGCCATCAAAACGGATTGACTTCAATCTCGAACGGCCGGGAGGCGGAAACCGCATAGCGGGAAGCAATTTGCTAATACGCTTTGACCATGCGGTTGATAACAAACCCAAGGATTTCACGCCAAGCTTCCTCGATTGGCGGCGTCCACTCAGTGTCAAACTCTCGTGCGGTTTGGATCACTGACTCAAGCCATAGTTCATAAAAGGAGGGCTCAATGTTAAGGTGGCTTCGATCATGAGTTTCACCCCTTTCTTGTATTTCCTTGAGTGAGGCGGGGTCACCGGATGTAGCACCCGCAGCCAATTGCAAAGACCTCAACAGCATTATATTTTGACGTTCAAAGTCTGCCGACTCAAACTTTTCTTTAATTCCTTCACTAGACGAGAGAAAACGGTCGTAGAAACGTGGAATGAATTGCTCATCAGCGGAGCATCTTGCCAAACTCGCCAAGAAGTAATCTTTGTGCGTGCGTTCTTCCATGCTCACGAATCCTCAAAGTAGTTTGTCAGTGCCAGCGGTTATTGGGAAGCAATATATACCAAGTAGAAGAATGATTAAAACAAGTATATAGAACCCACTCGAGTGCTGTATATACACTCGGTAGTGAAATTCAGCTCATTGGTATCCATGCGATAGCCCCGTTCTGGTCTATCGCAGTTCCGTCTGATGAACTGGACACTTCTCATCGCCTAGATTTGTTTTTAGCCAACCAAATGGTGGCAGCTAATGGGGATAGTTTTCTGACAAGATTTTTTCGATATCAAACACGAACCAATTTTGAAACTGAACGTTAAGATTGACGGCGTTTTGTTTATTTCACAAGCTGCTGATTCCGATTATTGCTGGATGCTTGAAGAGTATCGCGTCTTGTTATTTGCCCAGCAGTTGGGGACCGCGGTGCCGTGTCTGCCAAGCGGCTGGAGAAGCAAGGGGTAATGGTCCAGAAGATTTAATCGTCGCCAAAAAAAACAATGCCCGGCAATTGCCGGGCATTGTTGGGAAATTCGGAGAGTTTATTCGTCGACCAATCGGCCTCGTTCGGATTCCCATTGGAGCAGCATCAACTTGAAACTACCTGGACAAACCGTGTAGCGAAACGCGATATCGATATCGTGTTTTTTCGCGTCGTTGGCTTCGCCTTCGTTAAGACCGGGTGCTTCACCATCGAGCAGTAGATTTGCTTGGAAACGCATTTCGTACACTGCCGCAAATCGATGAGGTGTTTCAATCAACAAACCAGTCGTTCCCATAGAAGGTTCTCGAAATTCTGGAAGGCTGTTTGGGTTTCGATATCGATTGGTTAACGGGAAATGCGTTTCGATGTTCGCGGATTCCCTACTGTTGTCGGCGTCAAAGCTTCTTACGACCTGACGTTCGTCTGGATTGGGGGCTTGCCTCAAACGCTTGGGAAGATTGCGGTAGAAGGTCTCTTCATCTTCGCCGGGTGCGTCTGAGATCAAAGTTCGCGTCAACGTGTAGTCATCGAGTGAAATGAGTTTACGAACTTCCATTTCCTGGTCGAGTACGTCAAATTCGGTGCTTTCTTCACTGTCGATTGGGTCTCCAAACTCGTCGACTTGCTCAGTTTGATTGCCAGGCAGGGTTGTCCGCTTTGGGGCTCTGACGATTTTAAGATCGACAATGCAACGAGTACGATGCGCGACTGGAATCGCTGTGATCCGTTTCTCTTCATTGCCTTTTGCGTCCGTTGCGATGTGGAATTCATAGGATTTTCTCGATGCATGATCTCGTTCCCAACCCATGCCGACTGGCGCCGAATCACTGATTTCGCCCCGAGGCGTTCCGTAGGTTTTTAGCATCTGTTGATAGTTTTCCATTAGTTTGCCGCTGTCTCCAATCAAACGATTGAAACCTAGCCGCCCGTCAAGGTCGTAGACTCCCCCTTGGCTGTTTCTTGTTTTTTGATCTGTACGGAAGTAATTGGCGGGTACCAACTCAAATCGTTGAGCGATCACGTGCCAAGCTCGACGCTGAATTCCAAATCGAAGCGAGTGGAACTCGGGTTCGGTTGCGTCGGGTTCGTTGGTGCGCACCCGGATCGCCGCCACAATCAGTTGCTCCAACCCATAAGGGTCATCCTTTTGCGGTGCGAATTGGTCAAGACGAATGATGAATCGACCTTTGGAGTCGGCTCGGACAGTAAGCTCTTGCCAACCGTTTCGATCGGAATCTCTGAGGCCACGTTCATCCGGTCCCAGGAAAGTTGCTCCTGCATTGTTCGACTCGATTTTCAATTCAACCTGATAGTCTTGGCCTGGCTGAATGGTGGGAGAGAATGCGGCGACGTCGAATTCAAGGTCCATTTCACTTTGGCTGTCAGGAGCCTGTATCACTTGGACTTCGTCGTTGATTTCAACTTGTCCACCGTCCGGCAAATAAACCAGGTCGATCTTGCTTCCGAATCCAACCAGACCTTCTGCTTTTGCAAATTCGTAATACTTTGTGAACTGTTTGACTGTTTTCTCGATCGCTTGTTCAAGTGACTCGTCGCCTGTACGTGTGACGTGCATCAGCAGGCCAATGTTTCCTTCTTGCTTGCGGTAGTAAATTCGATGTCGGCGAACGTCACCACGTTGCGAGACGCGAAAACCGATCTCCGCGTTGGTTCCTCCATGTCGTTGAGTTTGAAGGATATCATTCCACTTTTTTGCGTCGGCGGGCGCGGTTTGATAATTTTCTGGTAGTTGGTTAATTTTCAGCGTGACTGAGATCGTTTTGTTGTCGACAGTGCTTTTGACCTGATCGGTGACTGCCCAGGCTTCGCCCGCGTCGCTGGTTGCGTCCTCACGGAACTCTTTGATTCTTGCTGGGGTAGGCGCTTTTACCTTTTTTCCTTTGATCGTGTTAATTAGTGTTTGGGCGGCACGTTGTTCGACACTGCGATTGTCGCTTTGTCCTTCGACGGTTCCGGCCAATAGACTGAAAATGACTGCGGAAAGGATGATCGGTTTGTTTAGATTGAGTTTCATCGTTGTTGTCCTGAGTTGAGTTAAGTTGAATTACTACTTTCCGTAGTTGCCGGTCGGGTCGATTGCTGATGGAGAGTTGTCGACGGGTTCGTCTTGAAGCTCGAGCAGTTTGTTGACGAACGCGACAAGCGATTCTTCATCGAAGTCACAGGTCAGGAACGGTCCTTCTGGTTGGAAGCTTAGAAACTGTAGTAGTTGCATTTGAACTTTTGTGTTCTCTTGTCGGACCTTTTGAACCGTAGGGTTGTCAGAAGGTTTGACTTTTACGGCGTTTGGCATTGCCGCGATCAACTGGTTCAGACTGCGGCTCAATGTTTTGGGTTTTTGCGAATTGGCAAAGTGTGCACTCACTCGAATCGCCGGTGTTTCGCCAAGCTGCAGAGAAAGATAAAACCAATCTCCATCGAGTACTTGGATCAGGCTCTTGGCTAGTGGAACGATTTGCTTTTCTTCAGGTGGAGAGTTTTCAAGCATTTGATCCCAGCCCTCTCGAGCGGCGGTTCGCATTTCTTCGGTGGGAACGAATGCGATCATGAAATCGTGTAGCGGATTGGATCGCAATGCTTCCAGGAAAGCTTCTTCGTCCAACCCAAAATCATCGCCTGCTCGTGGTAGTTCGCTGGTGCTGGCGACAAGCCATTTGCCATCGGTAACGACGTCTGCCCTTAGAAGATTGGCGGCTTTGGAAAATGCTGCCTTCCTTGCCTTCGTGTTCGCGCCTCCCGTGGATGATTCGCGAGGACTTAGGAAATACATCGCAGGTGCAGCGGGGCTTGGTTCTTCTTGCATAAGAACCAGATAAAGCGATTGGATATCTGCGGCCAGCAGTTGCTTCGCTGCCGTATCGATCATGCTCAACGGTTCGTTGGGTCGTTGACGTTGTAGCTGAGCAATGATGCTTGGGTTGTCAGCCAACTGCCTCATTGTTGCTAGTCCAGCCATTGCAGATGAAGGAGTCGGGCCGCCAGAAAACGATTGTTGTTGCTGAGCCTGAAATCTGCCTACTAAATCGTTGGGAACGATTTCCGCGATGGTTTCGAATACGCGCTCGATGTTGGCTTTTTCGACGTCGACCCTTGCCAGCAGTAATGTGTTCTCGCTGAAGAAGCGGGCTGGGAGTGGTGTGTTGATCGCCGTGTTGTCTTGGGCTTTTGCCGTTTGTGGGAGTAGCTGGCTGACGCAGCCGAGGCCAATCAAACAAAGAAAGAATAGTTTTTTAGCGGTACGCATTGGAATCACCTATTGAAGGAAAGCTTGCTTGTGGAATAGGAACGAAGTGGTCCCTACAAGTGGATTCCCGTAACGCAAACAATGCGGACAGAGTTAATTGGAAATCGCAAAAAAACGGGGTTTTTACAACGTGAAGGGCGTGTGCGCTGAGCACATCCTTGTTCTGCACAGACAGATGTTTCTATTGAGTCGTCGCTTGAGGCGGTGCTTGGAGAGCCTTGTTTTTGTTCTCTGCCCCCTTTCCTTCTGGGAGAAAGCGTAACCCATTTCGTCCAGTTAGTTTTCTGCCACAATGTTGATGCCTCGGACAACCGGAGACTGGAACGGTCAGCGATACTTAGGGAATTACAATGAAAAAAGTGAATTTGATAGGTCTCGTACTCACGCTACTTTCAATGTGCAGCAGTGCTGCGACTGCACAAGAGCAGCCGGTAATTCGCCACGCTGTCTTGATCGCTGGTGGGTTCACAGGAATCATTGACGAGGAAGGCCGAGAGGTGTGGGAGACAAGAGGCGGCGCCAAGGATGCAACCCGTATGGCCAATGGTAATATTCTGATCACTTACTCCGATCAAGTAACGGAATTCAATTCCGAAAAGAAAATGATTTGGGAGTTCAAAAAAGGAAAATCCGATTCCGAATTGGTGAGTGCATGGCGATTGAGCGATGGGCAAACACTCATTACTGTCCTTGGCACCAAGCCGCGATTGATGGAAGTTGACGCTCAAGGGAAGGTGACCAAGTCAATTCCAATTGACCCTGAGCAAATGGACAATCATCACATGCAGACTCGGATGGCAAGAAAACTTCCCAATGGAAACTATCTTGCACCACATTTGTTTGGCTTTTCAGTTCGCGAGTATACACCGGAAGGTAAGGTCGTCGCAGATTTCCAAACAGACACAGAACATTTTGGCGGCAAGGACGCAAAGAACTGGCCGTTCACTGCGATCCGACTGGAAAACGGAAATACCGTGGTGGGTTGCACCTATGGAAATCGTGTTGTTGAATTCGATGGAGCTGGAGAAATTGTTTGGGAATTAACTAACGACGATGTTGGTGGAATCATCAAGGATGCATGTGGTGTTCAGCGGCTTCCCAACGGTAACACGGTTGTGACCAGCTACGGACAACGCGATAAGGGAGCGGTCAATCTATTTGAAGTCACACCTGACAAGAAAATCGTGTGGACATACTCTGGCCACTACGTGCATCACTTTCAAGTTCTGACAACCAATGGCGAGCCCGTTCCAGGTAAGCCGATGAAATAGTTTTGCTGCCATACCGGAAAATGAAGAAGGCCAGAGCTGGCTACGTTCCTTGTTTTACTTGATCCAAGCGGCCACTGGTGGATTGCCAAATAGGAGTTGGGGCAGCATGGTAATGAAAAGTGATGGACACCTACGGTCAATCGGGTATTATCGTTCCGGCAAAATTACTGACTCAGGAAATGCATAGCATTGCTAGAAAAAACATGAAATCACACAAAGTCTGGACCGCCTGCCTTTTAATTGCTGGTTTAAATTGTTTGGCGATGGCAATCGTTCATTTTGCCCTTCCGTTCATGTTCGATTGGAGTGAAAAGCTTGCATCGGTGCACCCAATTTTCCCATGGGCTCTGGACATTATCAATTTCTCGTGGAGCTTGATGCTGCTGTTGCTGACGTTCCTGGTAATTCGAATCGCATTGAAAGGTCCGGGGAAATCGCTTCATGAAACCAGTTTGATTGTCGGACTCGGCATTTATTGGTTCATTCATGCGGTATACCTTTTTACATCACCGCCCCCAATGCCGCCGCATCTTATCTGGCTCCGTTGGATTTTGTTGGCATTTCCGATTACCGTCTGCTCCTTGCACTTTTTCCCAGTTTGGTACACGCGAACAAAGAAATAACGGCAAGACCATTTACGATTCGCCCGTTAAGACCGGCGCTCGATTTTCTGTAGAATCGTCCATTGAGTTGAGAATTGATTAACCGTCATGGGCATGTCCGTGTGGAAGGGCATGGCTCAAAAGAAACACCACTACATCAAATCCGCAGACTCAACTCGAACTTCTTGAAATCCGACAGGCGGCTGAAGAAAGCGAAAATGGTCAATTAGTTACAACGCCAAAAATTCGTTTTGGGCACACAGCCGTTGCGGAAAAGGTTCAAAAACCAAACGGATTGAACAGTGGGGGGCTTCTGCCGGAGAAGAAACAAAAGCCGCGACAGAAAACTGCTGCGGCTTTTGCTTGGGTTGGGTTTAAGCTGGAATAATCAGTTGGATTTTAAAGATCATGATCGAGATTACGTTGCCGGTGGCGATCACGGATGGGTGTGTCTCTGTCGTGGTCGTCACGATCTTCAGGATGTAGGCGCGAATGCCCTTCCCTAAAAGTTGCTTTATCAATCATGTGTATTAGCAACTTGTTGCTGGCAAGGACGTCGGTGACCGCATCACGTGAATGTTCAATGCCCACCCAATCATGTTGCCGAACACCTCTTCTAGCCTGAGCAACGAGCAGTTCATCAATATGGAGTGTTGACCTTTTCACATCTTCGAGATCCGATCTCAAATGGCGAAAGTTCATATTGGAAAATGACCGATCGTGAGCGAGCTCGTGAATATGCTCAACTAATAATGTTAGATCGCGCAGGTCATCGCCAATGTGTTGCGAATGCTCGTAGCCCCTTAGATGCTCGCGGAATTCGGAGTCTAACTCTTTTACTGCTCTTTCCAGAATCACCGCCTGATCGTCGACCACGGTTTCGTCGACGGGAAGGTAGTTGTCGATCTTGTTTACGATGCTCCGAACGTCTCTGGCGGCACTTCGCATGTGAGAAATCCCAATGCGTGCGTCGTGCGAGCTAAGCCAAATTTCAGTCAAATCAATTGTCCGAGGGATTCGATATGACAATTGCAAAAAGTCATTGGTGTTTTTTCGGATACGATTGGTTGTTTCGGCGTTTTCCGCAGGCGCAGAGTGAACAAACTCATGAAGGCGATGAGCAAGCTCTTCAAGCTTTGTAACATCGTCGTCTAATGTTTTCGCGTAACGGATGCCCTCCAGATGCTCGTGATATTCACGGTGGAGTTCCTCCGTGTACTCCTCCAAGCTGACAGCAAGATTGTCGATGTGCCTCAAATCCATGTTTCGCAATGTTGTTTGAGCATTGGCAGAGCAAGCAACACAAAAATAAGCAGAGATCGAAAGGGAGAACACCAAGTTTTTCATTACTAGCCTTTCAGAACAGAAATAGAAACGAGTCAGTCTTCTTTTTACAACATAACGAACTCCACCGATATTCGTTATGTTGTAAAAAAACGATTTTTGGCTTTTAGTTCTGTGCACCAACAGGATGAGGGTGCGAGAATCTGTCTCCAATGATTTTTTTGGCAGATTGGATAATTGGTGCGATCATCATCGTAGAAGAAAGGAATACGAGCACCGCATGGGCTGGCAAAAGATGAGTGAATGTCTACACGAGGAGGCTGTGAACTTTTTTTGAATGGTAGACCGGAACGGATTGCCACGGATGAATTTTCGGACGCCACAAACGGGACTCCCTTCCTCCGGGAAGGTCGGGAACACAGCGACCGAGGAGGGGGAGCCATGTCAGGCTACCTGTTCAGAATATCGCTGCGACAATCTTATCAATATGTACAAAATTCAACGGATGACGTCGCGCCGCGACTCGGAATTTGGGGTGGGATGTTACCCCAGACTGAAAGTCTGGGGCTAAGGGAAATAGCCGCTCTGCGGCAAGTGCCGACAAGCCTGAGGAACCCGAGTGAGGATGCGAAACAACCACTTTTCACCCGCTCATTCTGTCGGAGAGCCTGATTTTTTTGAATGGTAGACCGGAACGGATTGCCAGGGATGAATTTTCGGACGCCACAAACGGGACTCCCTTCCTCCGGGAAGGTCGGGAACACAGCGACCGAGGAGGGGAAGCCACGTCAGGCTATCTGCTCAGAATATCGCTGCGACAATCTTATCAAATTCACTCCCGTGCATTATCAAGTTCGCAAGAACCGCTTTGAACAATTTGCTCAAAGCATTTCAAAGTTTCAGCACTGACATGGTGCTCCATTCCTTCAGCGTCAATTTCGGCAGTCGTTTCATTGACGCCAATCGACACAAGAAACTTGAAAACGATTTCGTGTCGCTTTCGGCATTTTATCGCAAGCTTTTTTCCCGTCGTAGTCAATACGATCGGCTTGTAGGGTTCGGTCTTGACCAAGCCATTTGTTTCGAGCCTTTCCACGATTCGGTGGACAGTAACGTTGCTCACGGCAAATCTCGAAGCTAGATCAACGATTCGGCATGTTGGCTGAACTTTAAGGATCTCGGCGATTGCTTCAACATAATCCTCAGCGGTTTCTGTTTGGTGGTCAGAACGAGTGCGAAGATGACGTGCAGAAATCGTTTTGTCGTGGAGCATTTTGGACTGTTGAGACATTGGCAAATTGACCGACTTTTCCCTAAATCTATTTTCGGCTGATCCGAAGGCAAGGTTTAGCCGATGCTAAACCTGTAAGCCGCTTCTCGTTTTCGCACGGAAACGAATCGTTCGAGTGAAGCTGGCCCTAAACTCGTATTGGATAGTTACCAACATGAAACTCTATCTTAGGTTAACCATTGTCTCGGTTGTATTGGTAACATTGCAAAACTCAGTGTTTGCTCAGGAATCCGAGTTTGTGCGTGCAACGATAGGTGATAACCAGCAAGTTGCTAGCCCACAACTTGAAAAATTTACCGTTGGTGCAAATGAGAGCTTTGGCGGTACTTCATATGACCATAACGGCCACTTTGACCCATCATACGAGACGCGTGGTACGCTGTTGCAATGGAGTTATGGAACCAGTTTTTCGGGAGGCCCGAATCTGGATGAACCGTTGGTAACAGATCGTCCGGACTTTACTGAAGCCGGTTCAACGGTGGGGCGTGGCGTTGCTCAATTGGAAATTGGTTACACCTACACGTTTGATGACGACGGCACTGGATCGACAAAATCTCATTCTTATCCTGAGCCATTACTACGGCTCGGAGTTCTTGCGGAGTGGCTAGAGTTTCGAGTTGGATGGAATTACGCTGACGAGGAAACGGCAGGCGTAACGACATCGGGAAGTGAAGACCTATACCTGGGATTCAAAATTGGTCTAACTCCTCAAGAGGGGTGCCTTCCTGAGATGGCACTAATTCCTCAGATGACGGTGCCAACTGGTTCAGGCGGATTCAGTTCAGATGAAGTCCTACCAGGGTTGAACTGGATCTATGGCTGGGAGTTGAGCGATAACATTTCGACGGCAGGTAGCACGCAATTCAACCGAGCGATTGATGGTGGTACTTCCGGCAGTTATACCGAATGGGCTCAATCTTGGACGATTGCGTATTCGTTGACGGACAAGGTTGGTGCATACACCGAGTATTATGGCTTGTACCCATCCGGAGCAGACACCATACAAACAGAACATTACTTCAACGGCGGATTTACTTATCTTGTCAGCGACAATGTTCAATGGGACATTCGAGCTGGCACCGGATTAAACGAAGCTTCTGACGACTTTATCGTCGGTACCGGTCTATCAATTCGTTCGGCTCGAAGACGTCGTTAACGAACTCTCTCAGTGGGATTTGCTCCGACGAACCTGATTCAGATAGGATTTTGCGAAATTGCAAACTGCACTGACGTGTTGCTGCAATTCACTCAGTAGGGATGTCGCTGCGTCCATGTCACCGGAGGCAGCAAGTTGCTCTACCTTTTCAGCACAGTCAAGGGCAGATTTGGGGTTCAGGAATGCCATGGATCCTTTAAGCGAGTGGGTGGCGGCTGCAAGAGATTTTGAACCGTTCGGACTGGCAGCCGCGACAACATCCTTAACAAGCCCTGGTGTCTCGCTGAGAAACAGCTCAATCAAATCGTGCAGAAGTTCTTCGTCATTGCCGACATTCGCCAGGGCCTCTGGCCAGTGGATGATCGCATTCGGCTGTGGAGTTGCTTTGTTTGAATGATTGTCTTTGGCCTGTGATGTTGAATCTGTGAACAGTTCGGCCAATTTGTCAGCCATGTCCTGCAACCGAATAGGCTTCGTCAGATAGTTGTCCATTCCGGCTTCAAAACAACGTTCGCGATCGCCTCTCATGGCATGTGCTGTCAACGCGACTACGGGAAGGTGTGTCTGGGTGGAGCATTCTCGACGGCGTAATTCTCGGGTTGCTGCAAGTCCATCAATTACCGGCATCTGCACATCCATCAAAACCAGATCGAAAGTTGATTTTTCGATTTGTTGCAAAGCCTCTTTGCCGTTGTTGGCCAGGGTAACGTGATGTCCCAGCTTTGTCAGGATTCCGATCGCGAGTTTCTGGTTGACGAGATTGTCTTCGGCAAGGAGTATCCGCAGCTCATTGGACGATTTCGCCATTTTATGGGTGCGGGGTTCTGAGATGACTTCAGTCGCCATGTTGCTTCCGAGTGCGGACAGTGATTGTACTACGGCATCGTAGACTTCTGACTGCTTGGCCGGCTTTAGCAAATGAAGTTTGACACCAAGAGAATGCAGGTCGGAGATGTCATTCGGGCGGGCACCAGAAGTCAGCATGATGACACTTGTTGGATTGAGTAGCGATTTTTCAACAATCGCATTGGCCAGCATCAACCCGTCCATTTCTGGCATGTTGACATCAGAAATCACCAGTTGAAAGGAATCGTTTTCTTCGTTGGCATCGGCAAGCGCCTGTAGCGCAAGCGAACCACCTGAGGCTGTGGTCGGGTTCATGCCCCAGTTCGTCAGCATGTCTTTGAGAATGCGCCGATTGGTGGCGTTGTCGTCAACAATCAGGACCCGAATGCCCTGAATGTCGACCTGTCTTTTCAGAGGTTTGGCGATGGGAGAAGAATGGTCGATGGCAAGTGGGATTTCGAAGTGGAACTTGCTTCCCCTACCCAGTTCACTTTCCACCCAGATGCGCCCGTTCATCATTTGCACCAGTCGTGATGAAATGGAGAGGCCCAGTCCGGTACCACCGAACTTTCTTGTTGTCGAAGCATCGGCCTGCTCAAATTTCTGGAAGACCTTGTCACAATGCTCTTCGGCAATACCGACACCGGTGTCAATCACGGAAAACAACAGTGTTACCTGAGCTTCAGAGACTTCTCTGCATTCGATTTGAAGGACGACCTCTCCGTGCTCAGTGAACTTGATTGCGTTGCCAATCAGGTTGACGATGATTTGGCGGATTCGTCCAGAATCTCCCAACAGGAACGTCGGGATGGCGGTGTCGATTCGGACGGCCAGCTCCAGTCCTTTGTTGTGTGCCCGAAACCCCAGGCCCTTCATTGCATCACCAAGCGTTTCGCGGATGTCGAATGCGGTAGTTTCAAGTTCCAGTTTGCCAGCTTCGATTTTTGAAAAGTCGAGAATGTCGTTCAGAAGAGCCAGCAGGGCTTCGCCCGAATCCTGAACCATGATCAGATATTCATTCTGTGTTTTTGTGAGTTGTGTTTCCAGGAGGAGATCCGTCATGCCGATAATGGCGTTCATGGGAGTTCGGATTTCGTGACTCATGTTGGCCAAGAAATCGCTTTTGGCCCGATTGGCATTGTCGGCAGCCTGTTTTGCGTTCTCAAGTTCTTCGCGTTCGGTTTCCAGTGCCAACTCGGCAACTCGCTGTTTTGTAATGTCCCAGAAAATGGACTGAATCCCGATGATTTCGCCCCGTTCATTCCGAACGGGGCCTTTTCGGGAAGCATAGTATCGGAGTTCTCCATCGACAACGTCGTCGAACACGTCGTCAAGCACTTCGCCGGTTTCCATAACCTGGACGTCTTCAAGACGGGACATGTCTCCCAGATCTCCTTCATATAGATCGCCGACGGTTTTGCCGATCATCTTGTCGGCTTTGGTTCCAATCATTTCTGCAAACTTGTCATTGGCAAACAGAATCCGCCCTTCCCGATCTTTGCGGATGAAGCATGCCGGGATGTTATGGATCAAGGAAAGAAATAGCGACTCGCCATCGCTATGATCAGCATTGTGATGTGTCATGTTCGTTCCGTAGGATCGTGGCATTCGATTGCGGTTGCAATTATTCTACCGCCACGATTGGTCTGGTCTCAAGCATTTCCTGCATCGAAACGAAGTGTTTTTGGCCCGCGAACAATAATTGTTTTAGATTATCTTTCCCGCCGCGTGCGTTAGAGAGTCTGGTCGGGTTACCGTGGATGAATCTGGGGATGCCAAAAACTGGCACCCTTCCTCTGGGAGGGTCGGGAGCGCAGGGACCGGGGAGGTGAAGCCACTGCCATTTTCCGACTCAGCAAAACCGCCTGTCTCGACTGGCGGCCGACTCAGCAGCCAACGGTATCTGAACATCAACAATCCGCCTGTTCTGGAAACCCGACGCGTCAGCGAGGACGAACCTGACACGTCCTCGCTGACGCTTCGGGTTTCCAAAAACCACTGCTGCTAAGTTTTTGCTTCAAGTTCGAATAAAAAAGTCACAGCCATCCAGGTATCCCGATACGTTTTTTCTCCCAAGGCGACAAATGTGATCTAGCCAGTGCCCGCAAGGGCGTGGAGGTTCAGGTCCTCTCATCCGCACTCCATAAATCAAGTGCTTCACTTTACGAGGCAGTACCAACCGACTCAAGAAATTGGCCAGAATGTAGGCCAGAGCGAAACAGCTGCCGCCGAGTCTGGTTGTTGCTAAATCGACGGCAGGAGAGCTTTGTCCTTCATCACGTTCCTGGAGTATCTGGTTAGATTGGTGGCGATGAAACCAGCACCTGGGACAAGCTCACCCGAGTGCCATTCAGCTTCCACTCGATATCGCGGCGATCGTAAGCACAGACTAAATGACAATGCGTTTGCATTCACGCTGCCCGAGAATATTATCGACATTCTGTGGCTGGCCGAGGCCATAACATACGGCGACGTTACCCCGTTGCTCGGTAGATCGCAGAGAAAGCCCTCATGCAACATGAGAACGATGATGCTTTTTTATAGCGATTCATGGAAACTCTGGCGGTGGTTTGGGGCTCGTGCGAAAAACACCGCTGTTATCCTCTTCTATTCCGATGCAATCCAAGCACTCCCATCAGGCATAATGCAAACATCGAAGATGGTTCCGGCACGGCGCTTGTGTTGAGGGAAACGTTGTCAAGCAGATACGAAACATCCGAGGTCGCTAGTCCTCCGTTTGTCCGACTATCCAGTTCGCCAGAGAAGAACAACGAGTGCGAAGTTGCCGCAGCGATAAAATTGACGGATTCGGTTACATAGGATGCTGACAGATTTTCACCGATAAAAATCAACTTGCTGTTGTCTAGCAGCTGTGCATCAGTTTGGGTGTCAAGGAAGACACCAAATGAATTTCCGTTGGCTGCAATGTTGACGTGCAAAGCGTAGTCCCAAGTCAATGTATAACTTGAGCCAATTGTGAGCCCCGGAACTGTTTGCTCAATTGTTGGATCGGATGAATCAGGACCGAAACTGTTCAGCTGAAATCGGCCTCCAGGATTACCTCCGCCCCCACTCCATCCTGTGCTAGATAGAGCGGAAGATGTCCAACCGCCTCCCGTTCCAGTTGTAGGAACCGAAGTATCGAAACTTCCGTTGGTGATGAGGTCGGCTGAAAGCGTCGAACCAAACCAAAGCAACAGCAGGATTGAAAACGAAGCGATTGCGGGTCGGAAAATCGAAGAAGTCATTTTTAGGGCCACCGAACAGGTAATAGATTCAATCGAAGGTCAATTGGAGAGAATTGTCTCTATATAGCGTTGCGATGGCCTGCCACTTATCTGACGCGAACAATCCCAAAAATTTTGACCAAGGCCAAGCCGCCCGAAAACGTCGGTGGATCTGGATTTAGACGGTCTATTCCAAGTCGATAGTGTTCGCTTCATCCAGACTAATCCCAGAAAGCAGATTTTATCTTGTGGATTTCGTCGGCACTCATTCTCGTTATTTGACCAACTGTCTTTGAAGTTGAACCCCTGTTTGCACATGAGTCAAAATGCTTCAAGATCTGAGACTGAACTGATGCAGGTCTCTTGCGACTCTATGAGTCGGACCGGACTGAATGTAGGTCGTTTTTCTGTTCGGTCGCTTGGTTGATGAAGTCGTGGTTGAGTTCAGGCCATTGGTCCGGAATTCTCTCTAGCAGGTTTTTACCAAACAATTGATGCAGTTTACCTTCTGGGCGATGGACGTATCCAATGTGACATCCGCAAGTCGAGTTAGGACATTCTCTTGGGACCATCTTCTCGAAGATGTTCTCTTCGTAAATGTTTCCGATGGTCTGGTCGATGAAGTGACAGCGGTGCACTTCGCCTTGTCCGTTCACGGTAAAACTCTTTTGTCCGGCATCACAAGGTTTACCTTGGCTAGGATAGTAATGGCGATTGATTTCAAAATAGGGGTCGATACTCCTCAGGAATGTCAGTTCATCGACTCGATAGTAATCTGGTTGGCGTTTGTAGCTATTGATCCACAAGTAGACGTTGGGAGGAAGCTCGTTGCGAAGAATTGAAACGGAATCAAAGTGTTCACGCAATCCAACGACGCCAACGCTATACCGAATTTGGTTTTCACTAAGCCAATGACAACGTTCGATAAATCGATTCAGGGATGTTTGTGTGGGGTGGAAGGTCGCCCACAAAGCCAGTGATTGGCGGTCTGCCGAGACGAAGTCGTCCAGTCGACAGCTCAAGTTGGTTTGCATGACGACGCGATGGACGTTTTGCATCCTGGAGAGTTTGATCATGGATTGGCGATAGTACTTGTGGATGATGGCCTCGCCCCAAGGCGTAAAAAAGATGCCCAGCTCACGATCTGAAGTTTCAACCCAGTTGGTGAACCGTTTGACTTCACTTGCGTCTTTTTGCAATTCTTCTCGTGTATTTGTCGTTTTTGAGAAAGGGCAGTAATCGCAGCCGTAATTGCAACTGCTCAATGATCCGCGATAGAGAATTCGAAGGACATTCATACGAGTTCAAACTCCTCCATGCGGGACTTTACCGAATCTGAATACAACCATGGGCCGATCACATCGCTCCAAGATAGGCCAGTTTCAGTGAGCCGAAGATCTTGCTCATTGCTGGTCGCCATTCCCAAAGTCATCAACTCGGCCAATTGAGGGAAGTCGGTCAACACGTTGCTTCCGAATCGAACGTTGTAGCTTTTTCGATTCAGACCTTCGAAATGCAAAAGTGATTTGATCAAGTATCGACGACGTTGTTCCTCCAGGTCTAAGCGTACTCCATAGTCTGCCCACGAAAATTCCTGGTCGGTGCGTTGGTTGAACTTGCCAATGATTTGCTTGACGCCTTTCGGGCCAACTGCATACTCTGAACTGTAATGTAGATTTTGCGTGTAGCTTCGAGCGCCCGGCCCAAGTCCCACCATTCCGTCTTCCTGACAGCAATAGTCCGAGCGGGATTGAACTTCTCGGCGACGAAAAAGTCTCATGGAACATTGCTGATATCCGGCGGCTTCTAAAGCATCAGATGCCAGCAGGAAAAGACTGCGCCGATGTTGTGAAGGGGATTTGTCAGTTCGTCCGAGTCCGGTCAGGCTGCGCACATAGAGTGGATATAGAAAGATCTCTTCTGGCGCACATTCGAGAGTGCGCTCGATCGTTTCCATCCAGCTACTTTCCGTTTGCCCTTCGATTCCGTAGATCAGGTCGAGATTGAAAACGGAGAACTCATGGGATTTGATGCAATCGATCGCGAGTCTAACTTCCTTTTCTGACTGGGGCCGTCCAAGTTTCTTCAAATCAGCTGCGGAGAAACTTTGAACGCCCATGCTGATCCGATTGACCAAGAAGGATTTCAACAATGAGAGCTTTTCCGGACAAATCGTTGCGGGCGAAACTTCAAATGACGTTTGAGTGGAAGGCCAATCGATCGGCCACGTTGTTGAGAGGCGGTCAAGAAGCTGTTGCAGTTCTGAAGTCGAAAGGAAACTTGGCGTGCCACCGCCAAAGGCAAGTTGGCAGACGCGATCAGGCCGGATGGAATTGGCAACGACCTTTGATTGTCGATGTATCGATTCCAGCGTCGAGGCGACAAAATTGTTGTTGGGTTGAACGGTTGTGAATAGATTGCAAAACCCACATCGGAATTCACAAAATGGCAAATGAACGTACAGGAACAGAGCGTTCTTGGCCTCAGTGCTCCAAGCGTCCGTAAGGGGGACAATGGGATCCAACTCTCGGTAAGAAGTTTTATGCGGATATGCATACGCGTAACCGGCAAATCCATCGCCACGTAATCGGCTTTCCAGTGTGTGGGTCAAACCATGAACTCCTTATATGGGACATTCCAAACGACTTCATGACCGCAACGATGTCCAAAGTAGCCATCTTCACCGTATGTCGTACCATGATCAGAACAGATTATGCAAAACGTCTTTCGGCGACTTCGGCAGTAGGAGAAGAGCGTGTCGAGAGCCCGGTCCACGGCGACAAGCGCGGATTGATGAGTCTGAATGGTGTCGCGTGGTGTCATGCTGCCGTAAAACCAATTGGGTTGATGGATTGCAGCAATGTTGATGAATGTGAATGTTGGAGAGGCGTTGGCTGCCAGTCGATCAATCGCGACCCTAATCTGGTTGATTTCCGATTCCTGGTCGGTGACTCCGAGTTCCATCGACCAGTGCGATTCGCTAAACATCGCCGGCAGAACCTGCCCAAGCGCCGATGATGGATTGAAGAAGCCTGTGCCTCCAATACAGATGGTGTGGTAACCTCGCTTTGCCAAGGCTTCTGGCAACGTTGGTTCATCGAAGACAAAGGTTTTGGCGTCGGTAGATTCGCTGCCAGCAAAACGTGAAGCGAACAAGCGTGGGTGTGAGCCGCTGGAAGCCGGCGTGGGAAGGAAGCCAGAGAAAAATGCATGGTGTGCAGCGTAGGTGAATGATGCTGGAGTATGTCGACACTCCCAGCCATCTTCACCCAGATAAGGCCCTAGTGTTTTTAGTTTTCCATCTTGCCATGCCGACTGAGCGGCGTCATAACGAAGCGTATCAAGGGTGACGAATAGAAAGTCCGTAGCCCCGACAAGTTGATCGAATCGGTTGCGTAATTTTTTTCCCAACTTTGGGCACTGGATTTCAGGATTCACAATGGGTGCCTGTAAAAAGGTCTCGATAAATGACTTCAGCGGTCAACGGCTTTGAGACCAGCATCGTCGACATCCCCGCGGACTTGGCGCCTTCAATGTCAAGTATCGGTTGGTCACCCACGAACAGGCACTCTTCGGGATGGACTTTTAGTAGTTGGCACACGTGGACAAATGCGGCGGGATCGGGTTTTTCGAGTCCAATTTCCTGAGAGATCCACAGTCGATTTCGAGGAACCACCGAGTCCAACCCGGCTGCACGCCATTTCATTTTTTGAGCCACGCTACCGCCGTTTGTCAGGATGCCGATTGAAGTGATTGTTGTCAATGTTTTCAGCGTATCCAAAAGTTGGGCATTCGGGCAAAGGTAACGAGACAGGAACGTGCCAAAGTTGGGAGCATCCAATTTTTCGCCGCCCAACTCCTCCCATCTGGAAAAAAGCAGCTTTCGATTTCCGTAACCTCCTTGATCCAATTTGATCAACTCTTGAACTTTTTTCTGATCTTGGAAAGTACTTTGTGCCATCGCATAAAAGGCAGCATTTCGATTGATCAACGTGTTGTCCAAATCAAATACTATGGCGGCAAACATGGGCTGCTTTCAAAATCGATTCGTAAGGACTTTCGCCTTGGTGATACAAATTGGGTAGTAGATCTCCGAAGGCGTTGATTTCGCAAATCAATGGGTCGCCTTTGGCTGGGATCAATAGGTCGACTCCCGCGTACAACGAGTCGGGAAAACAGTTGGCTGCGTCCTCAGAAAGCTGCCTACAGCGCTTCAGAGTTGTCTCGCCAAGAACTTCGCGGACAGCATTCCAATTGGCTCGTTGATTTCCCAAGTGAAGGTTGGTCATGGGGTGATTGCTTTGTCTGGCAACCGTATGTTTCGCCTCACCGGCAATTACCAGGATTCTCAGGTCAAACCGGCCTTCGGAAAGTTTGATTTTTTGTACCCATTTTTCTGCGATCATGTCCTGTGGCAATAGCTTTGACAAAATTGCGTGTGTATCTGCGAGTCGTGTATACGTTCGAACCCGAAGCGTATTAAACAGTCGAATGAGGTCACCTGACCTTTGGATGGCTATTGGAGCAATGATCTGTTCCCTATCTCCAGACCATCGATAGGCGCAAACTCCTGATGCTGACGAGGAGTATCGCGGTTTCAAAAACAACCTTCCGCTTGATTGTGAGCCAAACTCGGAACGGCATTTTCGGAACTGTTCGATCGTCGTGGGCGCAGCTTTTGCCAATGGGCGGGGGATTCCCATTGCTCTGAATCTTCGATGACTTTCCCACTTGTCAAACATGACCTTGATGTCAGAAGGAGGGTTTTGGAAATGGGTTTCGCCATTTGATTTTGACGCGGATGATTCAATGCGGTCGAGAATTTGGCAAGACCCAAGGAATTGTTCGCGAAGCAATCCAATCTCGCCAAACTCCAAACGCTCTTCGGATCCGCCCAATTGGATCAACTGATGAAGGACTTCGTCGTTTTCTCCTGTGGATTCCAACCGTATTTGTTCCGCATGCCCTAAATTGGCATCGAGCGAATCCGGCGAACTTAGAATTGAATTCCAGGAGACGCACTCCGGCCGCTCCAACTGGAGTTGCCCGGCAGCGGTCTGGAAGTCACGTACCCGTCGGTTCTCAGGGTTTCCAATGATGAGCAATTTCAAACTACTCTCCAACGGCTACAAATCGCCATTCGTCGTCGCTTTGATCCGCGTCACCTTGTGATGTTTCAATCGAGAGTTTTTTGGCGTTGAGTTTTTTGATGGTGGCTGCTGACATGTAGTTGTAATGCAAGTTGACTTTTTTGAGAGAACCCTCCTCAGGCAAAGAGAGTAATGCCTGCCCCCCCTCATCGGTCAGCGTACCAAGCGACAGGTCCAAGGTTTCAATTCGTTCAGTGATCGGGCTGTTGACAATCACTGCGGCAATATCATCAACATAGTCGCAATTGCGCAGACCAAGGTACTTGAGTTTGGGAAACAACTTTCCGGACAAGATCGGTTGAAGATCCTGAATGGAACTTGTTGCGCCATAGTTGTCCGTCCCCAACCAAATCTCTAGATGTTCGAGGTTGGGGAACTTGGATTTGCAGATCGAACGTACGACCGAAACGGAAAGGCCGCCCGTTTCGATCGCCAATGCTCTAAGGTTTTTGTGGGCTGGTTTTTTGAATGCCAGCTCTTGGCCACCACGGGTGCGTAGAAGCTGTAGGTTGGGAAACGCTTGGAGCAATGGCGACAAATCAGTTTGGTTGATCCAGGACATTTCATTCTCCTCAGATGTAATGTCGCCCATGAAGATCGCTACCAGGTTCGATAGTCGGGCACTGTTTTTTACCAGCATTTCGACGACGAAGTCAGGAGATCCACTAGAGTCTTCGCCGCCCCAATTGCCGATAACGATGCCCGTTGCCTCCGGGGCTGCGTCGGAGGTGCAAAAATGTTCCAAGTAGGGTTCCAAGTTGTCTTCTTCCCAATTGGATAGGAAGCGGTAGATCGTTTTTCCACTTTTGGTTGGTTTTTTGTCGGGATCGTATTCTGCAACTTTTTTTCCAGCAAATGTTTTTACGTTTTTGCCAAAGTCAACCAACCTCGTGATGGAGCCGAACGCCACCGCGGGCAAGTCTTCAAAATCACCGACACTGGAAGCGCCTGAGTTTCCTGCTTGCTCGACATATCCCTTCGAGATCTTTGAAGCGACCAATTTTTCGAAATCTGCCTTTGCCTTTTCCGAGGTTGGAAAGTCTTTGGTCTTGGTTTGACCGTTGGTTCCCATTCGCCCGTAATTGACCGTGTGACTGAGGCCCTTAATTTCGATGTTCCAGAATTTGCTGGATTTTGAATCCATAAAAACAAGTTCGCGACGTTCCATTTTCTACTCCGTTTATGTTTCTAATACGGGTTTATACTTATTGGGGTCATCAAATCCCGCCATCCATGCAGCGGCCTGATGACATTTTTTGATATCCGGTGGGACACGAAGAAAATATTGTCGTCCAGTTGAAGGACAAAAACAAACCAGGCCCAGTAGAGGTTCGTCGGCTTCGAGATTGATTCGCAAGAGCTGGCGTTCTCCACCTGGGTCGCGATCCTTGTCGACAACTTTCGCCTTGGCTTGCTCGGCGAATTTCAGGTAGCCCATGCGCTCGATCATTACTCTTCGAGTTTCGGCATTTTTTTCCTGGATGATTTCTTTTGAGGTAAGTGTCTCCGGACGAAAGGCGATTCGCTCGTCAATAGGAACGCCTCGCCATCGCAAGTTTGTCCCTGAAAGCCCGTCTGGCAGTTCGTTAATACTTGCACCGCCCAGGTCGATCCAACTGCTGACCTTTAATCGCAATGGGAGAGTCTCCAACTGTACACAGCCAGCAACGTCAAGTTGAGCCAACGTTTTCAGCCAGTTGGGCAATACTTGGAGATTGATACAGTTTCGCAGCCTCAATATGCCACGTTGAATCGTTGCCGTGGTTGGCCAATGGGAAAAGTTGCGACAATCCGTAAGATCCAGGAACCACGTGCTCAACCGTTCGGGCAGCGTATTCAAGTAACCACAGTTTCTTAGGCTGATCGAACCGCAACTCAATCCCAAGGGTAACGATTCAAGTTTCTTGCAGTTGTCCAATGTCAATCGCGATTCGATTGCGATGTCGTCAGGCAAGCACGTCAATTCGGAATCGCTGGCGTCCAAATCGTAACAGGAGACGGAGGCCGAAAGCTTTTTGAGCTTTGCACCACGTAGGTCCAGCAAACCCGTGACTTTGATCTTTCCTTTTTTCTTGGCTAACAGAAATTTGCGAGCTTCTGTTGGTGTTAGTTCTATTGCCTTGACCACCTAGTGCTCCGGGATCGATGTTTATTGTCGTGTATGGATTTTGAATACGTCCATTTTTCAGCCGCAATCCGTAAAAACGAAGGATTTGAAAGCAAAGGCTTCCTATTTGCATCAAGTCAATCTCGGATCACTCGAATTTCCTCAGGAGAGTATTCGCGTTGCCGCCAGACTCGGTAGATTCCTTTCATAAGAGCAATAGGGTGGTGTTCTTCGTGGACCACCGTTGCTTCATTGGCGGTTACTTCCAGGTACAGGTCGCCAGGAGTTTCATAAAGGGTGGCATTCTTTTTTTCTTTGATCTGATGACTATGCCCCGTGATTTCGCCATGAGCAAGAATCAGGTGCCTGCATCTACGTTTTTCATTAGGCAACTTCCGCACCTTTTGGATCATGACATCGCCGTGTCGAAATTGCATCGGGTTGCCTCAGAGTCGAATGAGATAGAGAGAATTGGCTAACGCCGCAGAGATTATAGTGCAGTGCTTTTTCCATCGCTACAAACTGTTTCTCAATCTAATTTTAGGAGGGGCACTGCGCACAATACTCGCGCTCGGCGCATGCCGAAGTAATGCGTAAATTATTAATTTGGATGTAACGATCGTATTAAATGCCAAAGACAGAAGGGCAGATTGATCACCAAAACTAAGCGAAAGGAAGCTTGACGGTGCCGTTTACCACCTATGGCACGCTTTGAGGGTTGGTTATGCACTGCTGTAGGGAGCTCGGACCTTCTCTTGTAAAATTCAGGTTCCGCACCTTGGCGGAGCAGCGATAGCTTGAGTGTGAATGGAGTGTCCAACACAACATTGGGTCGAATCACCTCAAATGGTATCGGTGGAGCAACTTCGTGGATGGAACCAAAATGGATTTAGCAGTCGAAAAAAGCCTCTCTAATCTTGAGATTCTTCCGGAGTCGAGGGAGGAAGAGATTCTGGTTGCCTCATTGAATTCTTTAGATCGACTTGGCGCGATCAACAAAACAGGGTTTCTGGATGGGGCACCCGAACCGACCTTTCAGATACTAACTGAGCTGGCAACCAAACTTTTAGAGACGCCGGTATCACTGATTGTTCTGGTGACCGACAATCGACAGTTCTTTGTAAGTAACGCCGGCTTGGGAGAGCCCTGGGCGAGTCGTCGCGAGACGCCACTTTCTCATTCGTTCTGCCAGTACGTCACGATGCGAAACCAACCGCTTGTGATTCGGGATGCCCGTCGTCATCATCTCGTCAGTGAAAACAAAGCCATCAAGGAACTTGGTGTCGTTGCTTATTTGGGCGTTCCCTTGGTCGCGCCGGGCGGCGAGGTGCTTGGTTCGTTTTGCGTGATTGATAGTCAGCCTCGAGATTGGACCAGGGGCGAACTCTCTTTGTTGCAGAAACTGGCGATTCCAACGTTGTCGGAGATGGAAACTCGAAAAGCCGCAAATGTGACCCAAATTCGATTGGAATCGCGGCTACGCCAAGCTGAGAAATTGGAGGCGATTGGCAATTTGACTGGCGGCATCGCTCACGATTTCAACAACATACTCGCATCCGTCCAGGGGTATGCTGATCTACTAAAAATGACCCTTCCAGAATCTTGTCCGGCGATCACTCATGTTGACAGCCTGCAGACCGTCGTTGATAACGCGCGCGAAATTGTTCAACAGCTACTGAATTGGAATCGCGGCGGAGAAATCGAATACGGTCCGATTTCCGTCGGTAGTACGGTACGTGATGCGTTGCCCCTGATCCGTGCGCTTCTGCCGACTTCAATTGTTTTGGAAGTGACTGCACCTGATTCTGATGACACGATTCACGGTCACGCGGGGCAGCTAGTTCAGATCTTGATGAATCTTTGTTCCAATGCTGAGCATTCGATGAGGGGAAAGGCGGGCAAGCTAAAGATCTTCGTTGATGCAATGGATCTTGATTCATCGACCGGAGAAATTCAGGGCAAAAAGGTCAGACTCTCAATCGTAGATGAGGGGTGTGGCATTCCCATTGACGAAGTTCATAGAGTATTTGATCCTTTTTACACAACCAAAGGGGAGGGGACCGGTCTTGGGCTTTCAACCGTTTATGCTGCAGTTTCGGCGATGGACGGAGAAGTGGTCGTTCAGAGCAGTTGTGAAAAAGGAACGACAATTGATGTTTCGTTTTCCAGTCTTCCGATCCGAATTTCTGAAAGACCTTCACGAAGATCGCTCAAGAACGAGAGTCGGCGAACTGCGAGGATTCTGTTTGTCGATGACAATCCAAGCATCCTCGATGTGATGAAGATTCAACTTGTTAGACTGGGCTACGAAGTCACCTGCACGACTGATAGTGCAAAAGCTCTCATGATCTTCCGTGAGAATCGAACGTCATTTGACCTATTGATAACGGATCAAACGATGCCCAACCTGCAGGGCAACGAGTTGATCCGTGAGGTCAAAGCGATCGCGCCCGAGCTTCCGGCGATCCTCTGTACCGGATTCAGTTCCGTTGTTAACGCACAAAACGTCGATCAGTATGATATCGATGCATTTTGTACCAAGCCGATCAGGATTGGAGAATTGTCCGAGCTGATTCAGTCAGTGTTGAGTTCTCCGGCTATAAAAGCGGCTTGAACAAAGGTCGTACCGCAACAAAAGCCTGGTGGGAATTGTTAGTTGTTTTGCTTGGCCGCACTGAGTATGTCATGCAATCAAATCGGGGCTGTTGTTTAGATTTGATCCCACACACAGTTCAAGAACTGCAGGGTGCTCAGCCATCTTCCTAGATAACTACCCTTTTGAAAAACAGTTTGTTCCACAGATCGCTGCGAAAACGAAGCTTATGAATCCGATGCTGATGGCGCCAATGAATTTGGTTTGTTCAGTGAACGTATTTGGGAATGACATGATGGTTTCGTCCTGACTGAAAAGGGCATTCAATCGTGAAAATCCTTCCAGGCTTATAGACAGCATCAAGAGTCCAAAGCCCACCAGGACGATGGTTGCCAAACCCCAACCAATACGCCAGCCCGTCTGAGACCCTTCTCGCTGACCGCTCCTTCGTTTTCGCCAAATCAGAAAGAAGATAACCGCTGCAATTGAAGATGCCAAACCCACCAAGCCTGCCCAGAATACTTTCTGATTTTCCAATTTCAAATACGCGATGACCTCATCCGCGATTTGTTGCCACTCTGCCGCAGCGGTCGCATCTCCTGATGCCGTGCTGTATCTGACGCCGTCAATTGCTTCAGCCGCGCGGTATGGAATATCAGACGAGTCGAATGCGATGTATGAAAAAATAAAGACGCAGCATGCGAGCGACAACAACGCCAGGGAAATAGACAATACTTTCATGGGGTACCTCGGATTGCGATTTTGGGTTCAATTCAACAACTGACGCCAATACCGCTTGAATCTGAAGTTGTGACACTCGGACACTCGTCAATCGGGAATTTCTCTAAAAAATTGCTTTTGAATCGTCTGAGAACGGCGATTTCTCGTTTGGTAATCGTGCATGATGAGCAATTCAGGGTGGAATCCTTCGAGTTGGAAGCACTCGTTCGAGCGTTGACGCACACGGTCCATGTCTCGTTAAGCATTCCAAATTAGGCGGATTCGATAGGCGGGCCGAGTACATCGGGTACACCAGTTTTCTTCGCCTTGTTACGCGCCAATTCAAAACGATCTGGGTACTAGCCCCAAGTTCCACGTTGGAGAGGAACAAGAACTGTTTCGGCAGGAGCCTCAACCTCCCGTAAAAGGCAAAAACCTCGACGATGTTGACGATGGGTGCCATGCTCCTCGCTTGCGTGGGCATGTGGTGTTCTGCCAACAGCCTAGTACCTAGGCCAGCCGAATCCCAAGATCGCATCTATTGCAAAGTCGTTAAGCTCGTGATGTTTTTCGTCATCAGGCGCGTTGTATGCAAGCCGTTCAAATCGGTTGGCTGAGAAGTATTCCCAATCGTCGGCTTCCGATTCGCGTCTCCCAAATCGAGAACGAATATCAATCGCTAGATGGTTTGTCAGCCGGTAGAACTTCAAATGATGACGCAACGAAACGTCCGTCTTTGACTTCGCCGGTTACCTTCGCCTGCCTTATACAGTTGCACAGTCCATCTTTGGCGTGCGCGTCACCATGGTCGTCTAAATTCGCGCCGTCGACATAGTACGACTTGCCGTCAATTCGGATGGCAAGATCGCAACCGCCGCCCTCCAATTCAAACTGACATTGTCCACAGGAAGCTTCGACAGTCTGGTTGGAAACCATGTTGGCGTTGGAAACCGCCTTGTTGGTGTCTGGAGTAGTCTTGGAGACTTTGTCTTGACAGCCAACTGAAACGATCAGTGCCAAGGCTAAACAAAGAAGGGTCGTGAATTTCATGGGTTACTCTTGGGAACAGACGGCTAAAGAAAAATGAACTTGTTGATATTCTTTCCGATCACCGAACCCATGGCAACCTTATGAATGGCGTAGGACGCGAATTGACGGACAACTGCTGGGAGTGCTTGAACGCCAAAAAGAGAGCCGATGCTCAAGATTCGAGCCTTATGTATTCTCAAAGAGCAAAGGACAGTATTTCGAGTTTTGTAGTGCGAAAGGGGCAACGTTAACCTGTTCCGTTTGTAGCGGTAGCATGACCGGTTGTTCTGAAGTTCAGCTTGTATCGGTTATTCGGACGATGACCATTGGGTACATCAATTGTCGCTGGAAATTGGTCCAATGTGGAACAGAACTGCCATCGTTTGCCTCATGCTCTTTGCGGTTGTGGGCTGTCGTTCTCCTCAAACAGTTCTGCATTCGCTCCAGCAGAACGATTCTTGTTTCACTTCGGCCGTTACCGATAGTGATCTGACCGCAAGTACTTCCGAATTCGGAAGCATTGAGGAATACGTACAGTTTGGATTGGCGAGAAATCCACAAATTACTGCCGCCCAGCACAAAGTGGAAGCGATACGTCATCGAATTCCACAGGCCCTTTCACTGCCGGATCCGATGGTGAATGCCAACACCCACCTTGCTCCCGTTGAAACGGCTGCTGGTGAGCAAGCATTTTCGCTTAGCGTTAGTCAGAAGATCACGAATGCAGAGCGGCGAGCAACGAAGGCGGCAGTCGTTTTCGACGAAATTGCTGCCGCAGAAGCTACGTTGGCACAAACTCAGCTTGAAGTTTCCGCGAGCATTCGGACGGCGTGCTATCAGCTTTTGTTCATTCGCAAATCGATTGAGATTACGAATCAAGACCATGAGTCACTCACGCAAATTGCTGAGGTCGTGTTGCGCCAGTATGAGGTCAAGAAATCAGTTTCTCAACAAGACGTTCTCAATGTACAAGTTGAGCAGTCAAAAATCGAAAATCAGCTTGCAGAGTTGTTTCAGAAAGAGAAGTCGTTTCAGGCTCGCTTGGCTCGTCTGCTGCATGTCGATCCAAAGTCTGAATTGCAAATCGTAGACCGATTGGAAACGGACAACGTAAATTTGGATGTCAATGCACTGGTTTCTCGAGCCTTGCAATTGCGTCCTGACTTGCAATCTCAACTCGCCAACATCCGCCGTGACCAAAAGAGGATCCATCTGGCACGCTTAGAAGAAAAACCCGATTTTACGGTTGGGCTAAACTGGATCGCAACTTCATCCAATGGCATTAGTCCAGTCGCAAACGGCGACGATGCGTTGCTTCTTGGTGTTGGTTTTAACTTGCCTGTTTATAAGTCTCGAATTCGTGCGGGTATTTGTGAGGCAAAGTCAAATCGGCTTGCATCGGAAAGCCAGTTAGTGAGTTTGCAAGACCAGGCAAGCGAAGAAGTTTTTGACCTGGTTGCCCAACTCGATAGCACGCGAGATACGTTGGAGTTGATTCAAGAAGACATCATTCCCAAGGCGGAACGAACGCTTGAATTGTCCATCGACGAATATGCCACCGACTCCACCGAGTACGTTCAATTGATCTCGAACTGGCGTAGCGTTCTGCGATATCGGATCACCGAAGCCAACTTACAGTCACAACGTCAACAGCTTCTTGCTTCGCTGGCTCGAAGTGTCGGTCAAGTCGAGCCGATTCAATTCTCTTCGATTGCCAACACGGTCGCTCGGCCCGAATTCGAAACCGATTCGGTTGGGTCGAAAAATGTTGAGGCAAAGTCAGAGTTGGAGGCTGGTGCCGCGATGGAAGACTCCGTTAATCTGCCCAAATAATTGTAGGCAATTCACACAGTCGATCCCGAATTACGTTGAAATCGGTTGGTTCCTTGAAAAGCAATGGGACAATTTCTGCTTGCATTTGGCGAAAAGCCTTGGTCGAAATCGCATTGAGTGGCGTATATTAGAATGGTTGATCTTGACCTCAATGATCTTTCTGCCAATTATTGATCCGGTTCTACATTCCTTCAGACCAGCCCGATGTTGAAAAGCCACCTAAACCAAAAAACGATCCGCGCCATGGTGTCTTGCCTGGTGATCGTGGCAATATGCTTGTCACCGGTTCACGCTTTGGCGGGCTCTTGTTTATGTGGGAATTCTTCCAGCGAGCTTTCTTCGACGGTTTGCTGCTCTGTAGACACGCAGGCCAAATCCTGCTGTTCAGCTGATCAGAAAGTATCGTCTTGCTGCGTTTCAAAACCAGCGACAATTGCCGCTTGTCATTGCAACCCAAGTACAGAATCTTGCCAGTGTGAAACATGCGAATGTGCAGATTCAAGTGACACTCCATCGTCGCCGCCTGCGGCACCACCAACGGAATCCCATGAAACTCAAACGTTTGTAACCTTCTCGTTTATCAGTTGGGTCCACACTCAAACAACAATGTTTCCAGCCGATTCTGGATCGACCAGCCTACGGATGGTGACTCTCTCCTCGCAGCAAACTTGCGTTCTTCTCTCGCGATTTACGTGTTGATTTAAAAATCGACAAGGTAAATACGCGCTAGTCATTGGAAGCTTAGTTTTTTCGGCCTGTGATGCCGAATATCAAAATGCTCCAGCTCTGATTGGTCGCGGTCTTTCGTTCCTGATTTTCTTCATGTGGCACTGCGTCAAAGCAGCATCTGTGTGAAGGTTGATTCGTGAGTCGCAGATGAATGATCCCAAACAAGAAGTATCCAATGATTTGTCCGAACCCTCATCAGTGGAGGTCGTCGATGAGTCGAATGTCTCTCGGCGCCAACAGAGCCAAGCGTGGTTTCTAGGGCAATCGCTGTATTGGTTCAGGCTGGTTCTGCAACCGATCGTTGCCGTTGCTGCGGTAATCGCACTTGCGTTCGGCTTTGGCTATTTGCAGCGCAATTTCGACTGGTTTGACAACGCGAGAACAAGCGTCGCTGGTGATGGGGCGAAAGAAGATGCCTTGTACGCCTGTTCCATGCTTTGTGTTTTTGTCAAAGCGCCGGGCAGGTGTCCCGTTTGCGGAATGGAGTTGCAAAAAGTCGATATTCCGGGCGACCCCAAAGACATTTTCGGTGTGACCATTGATCCCACTTCACGTCGGTTGGCGAACATCACAACCGTCCCAGCGCTGAACATGCCGATAACGGGCGAAATTGAAGTCCTCGGCAAGATTGCGTACGACGAGACGACAGAGGCGACGATCTCTGCCTACGTTGACGGACGGATTGAAGATTTGCTCGTCGATTTTACAGGTGCTTCAGTCAAAGAAGGCCAAGCTCTGGCGGTGCTTTATTCTCCGGACCTTTACGCCGACCAGGCGGGTTTGTTGAGTGCGAAAAAAGCCTTGCAGGAGAATCGTTCCAGCAATGAACGCGTCCAACAATCCAATCAGCGACTCTATGAGAGTGCTCGTCGTCGGTTGATTGAGCTTGGCATTCCAGAATCCGCTGTCGACGCCATCGAGGAAAGGAATAAACCCGACAGTCAAATTCGCATCTTTGCTCCAAAGTCCGGTACGGTTGTTGCCAAGCTGGTTGATGAAGGAAAGTATGTCAAAACGGGTATGCCAATTTTGAAGATCGCAAACCTTTCCAAAGTCTGGTTGAAATTGGAAATGTACCCCGAAGACACTGGCAATCTAAAACTAGGGCAATCCGTCACGGTTACCCTCCAATCGAATGTTGGCCAGGAATTCGAAGGACTGATTTCGTTCATTGACCCGATGGTTGATGACAAGACTCAGGCCGTGAGTGTGCGAGTGGTGATTTCCAATGAAGCCGGGCTCATCAAGATTGGTGATTTTGGAAAAGCACGCATCCAGAAATCAACCAGCACTTCCGATACGCTAGTGGTCGTCCCTCGCGAGTCTGTACTGATGAATGGTAGCGATAGTGTTGCCTACGTGGAGACCGAGCCGGGACGATTTGAGTTTCGCAAGGTTGCCATCGCGGAAATTATCGGTGACAAGATCTCGATAAAATCGGGGATCAAGGCGGGCGAGCAGGTGGTTGCATCAGGCGTATTTATGCTCGACTCGACGTTCAACATTCAGGGCAAGGTGTCATTGATCGACCCCAATCGTGCCGCTCGTAGGAATGAATCGCAACTGTCTGCCGTCGACGCGGAGGCCAAAGAGATCGAGGAATCGTTCGCTGGGCTTTCTTCCGAAGATCGGGAGCTGGCCGAAGAGCAAGTCATCTGCCCGGTTACCGAAGTTCGACTGGGCACGATGGGAATGGGAGCTCCCATTCGCGTCCAGCTTGATCAACGTGACGTGATGATTTGCTGTGAAGGCTGCCGGACCAATCTGATCAATGACCCGGGGAAATACTTCACCATTCTCGAAACGTTCCACAGCGCCGCGCCGACCCGCGAGGAACTGGCGGAGATCGAGGAATCTTTTGAAAGTTTGACGCCGGAAGATCGGGAACTGGCTGAAGATCAGATCATCTGCCCGGTTACCGAAGTTCGATTGGGCACCATGGGAATGGGTACGCCTATCCGTGTCGACGTGAACGGAGTTTCCGTCATGATCTGTTGCGAAGGTTGCCGGAAGGGTTTGCTTAAGGAACCTGAAAAGTACTTCGCAATCCTTGACGATTACCAGCAGGGCAAGTCAAAGGCAGGGGAGGGGGCGTCAGAGTCACCGCCTCCCGGGCTTCCTCAAATGCAGCTTCCTCAGATGGAGCTTCCCAAGTGATTAGTTCTATCGTTGAATTTTGTGTCCGGGAGCGCTTGGTTGTTTTCCTCGTGACATTGGTCGCAATCGTTTTTGGCTGGTATTCCTACCGCGAAGTGCCGATTGATGCGATTCCCAATATTAGCGAAAACCAGGTCATCGTTTTGACTGAATGGCCGGGTCGCAGTCCAAAGGACATCGAAGACCAGATTACCTATCCCCTTTCTGTGGCTCTTCAGTCGGTGGCTGGCGCGGAAAGTGTTCGCGGCAAAAGCATGTTTGGTTTCAGTTTTGTGCAAGTTACGTTTGCCGATGATATTGATTTCTATTGGGCGAGATCGCGAGTTTCGGAGCAGCTTTCGACGGTAGGAGGCCAGCTTCCCCCGGGGACCAGTCCAGTACTCGCCCCCGACGCAACGGCACTCGGGCAGATTTACTACTATGTTCTTGATCCACCTCCGGGGATGAATCTGGCAGAGGTGCGCAGTAAACAGGACTACGTGGTTAAGTACGCACTTCAAAGCGTCGATGGTGTGGCCGAGGTCGCGTCGATCGGGGGTTATGTCAAGCAATATCAGATCGAGATTGATCCGGACAAGCTTCGCATTCACGAACTGACACTCAGTAAAGTCTTGAGTGCCGTTCGCGATTCCAACATTGATGTCGGAGCCAAAACCATCGAATCGAGCGGTATGGAATACCTTGTTCGCGGAATCGGTTTTATCGGCGCCGGGAAAACTCAAGCCGAGACCATCGAACAAATTGAACAGACGGTCGTTGCCACAAAAAACAGCTTGCCCGTTACGATTCGGGATGTCGCAGCGGTTCAGATCGGCCCGGCGTTTCGTCGTGGGGCATTGGACTGGAACGGAAGTGAAGCGGTGGGTGGAGTCGTTGTCATGCGCTACGGTGAGAATCCTCGTCAGGTGATCGAACGGGTCAAAGCAAGAGTTGCTTCACTCGAAATGGAACTTGATGGAATCAAAATCAAAGGCATCTACGATCGAACAGAACTCGTTGACGAAACGGTTTCAACGCTAACTGAGGCACTCTTTCAAGAAATCGCAATTACGATCGCCGTTATCTTCTTGTTCTTGCTTCACATTCGAGCGAGTTTGGTCGTGGCGACCACCCTTCCGGTCGCCGTTTTGATCGCCTTCATTGCAATGAACACGTTTGGTGTGGATGCCAATATCATGTCGCTGGCGGGAATCGCCATCGCGATTGGAACGATGGTCGATATGGGAATCATCATTTCAGAAAACATTTTCCGCGGGATTGCTGATTGGGAAGAAGCGGGGCGTCCCGAGGGTGAAGAGGGCCGCTTGAAGACGATTGTTCGCATGACGAGTGAAGTCGCGCCGGCTGTTGTGACGGCGGTAAGCACGACAGTCATTAGTTTTCTCCCCGTATTTTTCCTGACTGGACGTGACTATCGGCTCTTTGCTCCCTTGGCGTGGACAAAAACATTTTCCTTGATCGCCAGCCTCATCGTGGCCGTGTTGTTGGTTCCACCTTTGGCGAGATTGCTACTCAAGAACCCGAAGGTTCAGGGCTGGAGAGCGACGTTTGCCTCCGTTGTTTTTGGTGGAATGGTAGCGGCACTCGGAACCTTTGTTTGGAATGAACAGATCGAGGGGCTTGCAGGATGGCTCAGTCGGATGATTAACATTCCTCTGAGTTCGTTGGCTTTGATTATTGCAATCAGTGTTCTTGCTGCAGGGTTCGGCTACGCAATACTGCGCGAACGACTGCGCCCCGTCGAACAAAATTTGGTCGCCCGAACTGTAAACTTTCTATACGAACCGACGTTGCGCTTGTTCCTAAGGTACAAGCGAACGTTTCTTGCAGTTCCGTTACTGATTGTTTTCTTTGGTTTGGGTGCATGGTTTGGACTTCCTCGAATTCTCAGCCCCGTGGACCAGTTGGCGAAAAAGTATTTTGGTGCAGATTTTAATGGCTCACAGGAGTACGTCGATTTCAAGCACACGTTCACGGGATTGTCGTCCGACGATTGGATCGCGCTAGACGAAGGCAGCTGGTTTTACATGCCTTCGCTGTATCCTGCGGCCAGCCTGTCTCAGGCTTTGGAAACTTTGCAAACGCAAGATGCCATGATCTGCCGTATTCCCGAGGTCGCAGAGGTCCTTGGGAAAATCGGTCGTGTGGAATCGGCACTCGACCCGGCTCCCGCCGCCATGATCGAAACCTATGTGATGCTGAAACCGCGTGAAGCGTGGCGTGACGGAATGACGGAAAAGAAAATCTGGGACGAAATCAACAAATTAGCGACGCTTCCAGGAATTACGGTCGCGGACAAGCTTCAACCCATCGAAGGCCGCGTTGTGATGCTGCAAAGCGGCATCAAGGCCTCAATGGCAATCCGGATCTATGGAGACTCTCTGGAAGGGCTCGCCGAGGCAGCAGAATCCGTTGCTGCAAAAATTAAACAGCACCCGATGGTCAACGCCGATACGGTTAGTCCTGACATTGTTCTTGGCAAACCCTATGTCGAATTTGAAGTGGATCGTACCGAATCCGCTCGGTATGGCATGACCGTCAAAGGAGTCAACGAAATCATTGAATCGGCTCTGGGCGGCAAGATCGCGACGACCACGGTAGAGGGACGCGAGCGATACGCGATTCAGGTTCGTTACCAACGCAGTTATCGCGATGACATCAAGGAACTGGGAAAAGTTCCTGTCGTCACGAACACCGGCGAAGTGGTGCCACTTGGCCGGCTCGCTTCGATCAGGACAAGTTGGGGCCCGGGAATGGTCAACAGCGAAGACGCTCGACTGGTCGCTCATGTGGCTTTTGCACCGCGTCAGAATATGGGGCCACTGGAAACGGTTAAACGTGTGATGGAGTCGCTAAACAACTCCCGAGCGATGGGCGATCTCAAATTTCCCAAAGGCAACTTCGCACTCGAAGCGGTCGGTTCGTTTCAAAATCAAATTGAGGCTAACCAGCGGTTGATGATTATTGTTCCGTTGGTTTTGCTGCTGAATATTTTCATTATCTATCTTCAATTTCGGCGTTTGCCGCTCACCCTGATCGTGTTTGCTGGAATTCCGGTCGCTTTTGGCGGAGGAATGATTGCCCTCGCAATGGCCGATGTGCAGCTCAATACGGCGGTATGGGTAGGCTTTATCGCGCTTTTCGGAATCGCGATTGACGATGGTGTCGTGATTGCCACGTACCTTGACCAAGTCTTGAAAGATCGGCGACTTGCCACGATCGAAGATATTCGCAATGCCGTAGTTGAAGCGGGACTGAGAAGAATTCGCCCCTGTTTGATGACGACGTTTACCACAATCATCGCGTTGTTGCCGGTTCTCTTCGCGAGTGGTCGCGGAGCAGATGTCGCTCGCGCGATGGCGATCCCTGTGTTCGGCGGCATGCTCGTTGAACTGATCACGTTGTTTGTTGTTCCAGTTGTTTATTGCGGATTCCTTGAATTCAAAATGCACGCTGGAATTGACGACAGTCGTTTCTCAACGTTACCTCTCGACGATGTCATTGAGGCCGCGTGATGTGGAAAGCCGTTTTGCTGACGAGGACACTGAATTCAATTACGAAAACCAATATTTCATTTCTAAAAGGAAACCCAATGAAGACTTTATTAACCCTTTTTTTGATAGCGTTGTTTGCCAACGTAATGCTTGCTCAAAATCAACCAAGCCACCAGGACCAGACTCAGCAAACGGAGCCCAATAGTGCATTGACTGAAACGGAACGGTTGCAAATCGCTGTACAGGAAATCTGTCCAGTGACTGGCGAAGCACTTGGCTCGATGGGAGATCCATTGAAGGTCAGAGTCGGTGAGCAAATTGCTTACCTATGTTGTAAAGGTTGCCAAGGCAAAGAATTGAGTGCTGAGCATTGGAAAACCATCCAGGGCAATATTGCGGCTGCACAAGGCACTTGTCCGATCATGGACAAACCGGTTGACGCGACGATGGAGTCAACCGTCGTTAATGGACAGCAAGTTTTCGTTTGCTGCCCTCCCTGCATTGCCAAGATCCAGGCGGACGTGGAAGGCTCGCTTGCAAAGGTGAATGCGAGTTACGTAGCCTATGTTGCAAAGGAACGACAAGCCCTGAGCGATCAGCTTCACGCAATGGCCCAGGGAATTTGTCCCGTTTCCGGTCAAGAACTGGGTTCGATGGGAAAGCCGGTTAAAGTCAAAGTCGGTGAAGAAGAAGTCGCGTTCCTTTGTTGCAAGGGATGTGTAGGCAAGCAAATTAAAGCTGAACATTGGAGTACCATTCAAACTAATCTGGCTGCAGCGCAGGAAATTTGCCCCGTCATGGACAAGCCCGTCGATGCAACGATGACGTCGGCGGTTGTGAACGGCCGCAGGATTTTTGTTTGTTGCCCTCCTTGTATCGAAAAGATTCAAGCGGAGCCAGAGGCCTACGTTGCCAAGCTTGATGCTCAAATCGCCGAGAATACTCGCCAACATCTGGGCGACGATTCTGGTCATGATCACGACAAGTAGGCCAACAAGTTAGCAACGCCTCAGTATTGTAATTTTCTGCATTTCCGTCAGCCTGATCCTCCTCGAATGAGACCGGGCTGGCGGAATTGCTTTTCAGCAAATCTCGGATGCATACTCTATGGAAACCCGACGCGTCAGCGAAGACGTGCCAGGTTCGTCCTCGCTTGCGTGGCCATGTTCTTTGAGCTTGGCTGGTTGGTAGTCTAAGCTTCGAAATCAACTCAATGGATTCTCGTTAAGGCGTAGCCCACGCGTTGCGAGGGCATGGCACCCAAGAATCCATCCCGCGCGAGCTGGTTTCATCGAGTGGTGGCCAAGTTTTCTTAAGAAGGCGGTGATCAAGCGAGAAGTATACGTCCTTATCGGAAACGCGGAAAAAAGCACAATTGACGCGGTCAAAGGTTGCACTGTTTTGCTTGACTGAAAACGGAGCGACATTGCAGTTGCTGTTCGGTTTTTGTGAAAAGAACCAAATCATGCAAGAGTGTTTCCACTGATCCGCAGCAAAGCTGATATGAACGATTGTCAGTTGGTTTTTCGTTGAGGCCAGAATTTAACCATTCAATTCAAATGTGATAAAATCCCAGATGGATAGCAGCTCGATAGTTAAACTATAGCTTTCCATCTTCAATGGCTCGAGAACTGTTGAAGAGAGACGAAGGTGCTTCTCAGAGCGAGTTTCGTATTAACGTTGCGGACTTTGTGTTGTTTCACTGGCAGAAAAAAGGCGAGAAACACGATAGGTGGTGCAATCTTGCACTGGATTTCAACCTGCGAAAGTAGACATCAACAATGAAAGCTCCCAATTCGCGAATCGAACGATGGGTGGTCGCAGTACTGATTGTGTTGGTGTGTCAGTCGATTGCATCTGCTCAGGAAACGATTGACTTTCGTCGCGATGTGCTGCCGATTTTGTCGGACAAATGCTTTGTTTGCCACGGGCCGGACAAGCAAACTCGCAAAGGCGGATTTCGTTTAGACGTCCAAGAGAGTGCGCTGGGTGAAGCACGTTCGGGAGAGAAACCGGTAGTGCCTGGCGATGCTGAGGCGAGTGAGTTGGTTTACCGAGTTTTTCTCGAATCGAGTGATTTCGATGTGATGCCTCCGACCTCCGAAGAAAAACAGCTGAGTGCTGCAGAAAAAGAGACGCTCAAAAGATGGATCTCTGAAGGAGCTCAGTGGAAGAACCATTGGGCATTTGAGCCGATCGAGCGACCGGAAGTCCCATCTGTCTCCAACAAGGCCTGGGTTCGAAATCCAATCGACCATTTCGTACTTGCGAAGCTTGAACAGGCGGGGCTCAAACCCGCCGCGCAAGCGCCTACTCACGCACTTGCGCGGCGAACCGCTTTTGACGTGCTTGGTCTACCTCCGAACTTGGATGAGGTGGATCAGTTGCTTCAGGACAATTCAGCGGATGCCTATGATCGTTGGTTGGATCGTCTTTTTGACAATCCGCAGTATGGTGAACATATGGCAACTCAGTGGCTAGATAACGCTCGCTTTGCAGATACCAACGGTTATCAAAACGATTTCAAACGATCGATGTGGCTCTGGCGTGATTGGGTGATCGATGCCTACAACCAAAAGATACCGTTTGACAAGTTTGTCGTCGATCAAATCGCGGGCGATATGCTGGAAGATCCGAGTATCGATCGAGTGGTGGCGACCGGGTTCAATCGCAATCATCGCACGGTTACTGAGGGGGGCAGTATTGAAGAGGAGTGGTTCGTCGAAAACGTTGTCGATCGAGTTGAGACAACATCGACTGTGTTTTTGGGGCTGACGATGGGATGTGCTCGCTGCCATGATCACAAATACGATCCGATTTCGCAGCGAGAGCTCTATCAGTTCTTTGCTTTCTTCAATAATGCAAACGAAAAGGGATTCCACAATGAAAGGCGAGGGAACGTTCCTCCGCTCGTCGAAGTGTTAACACCTCGACGCCAGCAGCGGTTTGCTGATTTGGATGGATTGATCCAGAGGGCGAAGAGTGAGCTGGAGGAAATCGAAAAAGCGATTGATGGGGGCCAAGCCGAATGGGAGGCGGAATTTGCCACGCAGCACCTGCATCGTGTCACGGGCCACGTATTTGCACCCTGGGCTGATGACGAGCTTCTTTCGGAATTGCGGGAGCAATCTCGTGTCGTTGCGTTCGACCTGGGGGAGGCAATCGAGTTTGACCGTGACCAAAAGAAACAGGTTGAATTGGCCTCGAAGTTTCAGTTTCGGGGCGGAAAGCCATTTTCTTACACGGCTTGGATCAAGCCAGAAAAAAATGGAGCCGTAGTCAGTCGAATGGATGGCAGTGACGGTTACAAAGGGTTTGATTCACTGGTCATTAGCGACGGAAGGATCGAAATTCACCTGATTCACCATTGGCCTAACGATGCAATTAAGGTCACAACCAAGTCGCCGCTCAAGTTTTCCCGCTGGTATCATCTTGCCGTTAGCTGGGATGGATCCAGGAAGGCCGCTGGAATGCAAATCTACATCAATGGTAAGCCCGTGGAGGTTGATGTTAATGTGGATTCGCTCATCGGAACGACTGAGACCGAGCATCCGTTTTGGTTTGGGTTGCGAGCTGAGACGCCGCGCTACGCGGGTCTGATTTCGGAGTTTCGGCTTTTTGATCGAATACTTGATCCTGATGAAGTGGCTCGTAGTTTTCGTAGCGGGATCATCGATGCGATTGGCAACGTGGCATCCTCAAAGGTGGAGAAGCCGTCCGAAGATACCTTCGTTCAGGACATTTATCGTGCGTCATTTTCGCCAGCCTATTCGGTGGCGGAAAAGGCGTTGAGGAAGCTTGTTGATGAGAAAGCTCAACTGAAGAACAACAATCCTACGACGATGGTCATGGAAGAACGAAAGAACCGTCGCAAGACTTTTGTGCTTGACCGAGGTCAGTATGACAAACCAAGAAAGGACGAACCGGTTGAGCCAGCGATCCCGGCCTTTCTGTCCCAGCCCAACTATCCCATAAACAATCGTCGAGATCTCGCACGATGGTTAGTCGACCCAGAGAATCCTCTTACAGCTCGTGTTGCAGTTAATCGGATCTGGGAACAGTATTTTGGGATTGGATTATTGGAAACCAGCGAGAACTTTGGAGTGCAGAGCCCGTTGCCTTCGCATCTCGAACTGCTTGACTGGTTGGCCGCAGAATTCATTAGCAGTGGTTGGGATGTGCAATCGCTGCAAAAGCTGATCCTTAGCAGCGCGACCTATCGACAGTCGTCCCAAGTTGCATCGCGACATTTTTCCGTGGACCCAGATAACCGACTGCTTTCACGTGGCCCGCGTTTTCGATTGGGGGCTGAAGCGATTCGTGACAATGCATTGGCTGTTGGCGGGTTGTTGGTGCAGAAAGTGGGTGGACCTTCGATTAAGCCTTATCAGCCTTACCGGCTTTGGAATGATCTTGCTGGAGGTGCTGGCGAAGGTGAATATGTTCAGGCACTGGGGATTCTCTTTACCGCAGGAGCCTTTATATCTATCGCAAGCGGACGGTTCCTCATCCTACGATGGCGACTTTTGATGCCGGAAGCCGTGAGATATGTCAGGTTGCAAGAAGCCGGACGAATACGCCGCTCCAGGCACTGGCGTTACTCAATGATCCGACCTATGTGGAAGCTGCGCGGGGATTGGCTATTCGAGTTTTAGCCAAAGAAGGAGACGTGGAGCGGTTAAGTTTGATGTTCCGGATTGCGACGTGTCGAAATCCGGAACGCCCTGAATTAGAGGCATTGAAAGATTCCTTGAAGCGATATGAAAAACGTTTCGAGGATGATCCGCAAGCCGCAGAATCGTTTTTGTCTGTCGGAGAGTTGCCTGTGGACAAGAACATTGCACCTCAGCGATTGGCGGCGTTGACCGTGGTTGCCAGTGTTATTCTCAATCTCGACGAAACCATTACCAAGGAATAACCATGGATCCTTTACAGCAAGTGCAGCAATTCAATCGACGTCAGTTCTTGACTCGATCTTCCGCTGGTCTGGGAGCGATGACGGTGGTGGGCGCCTTGCCGGGGGCTGCCACGATGGCCAGCGATTTGAAGGTGCTTCATCACGCTCCCAAAGCGAAAAGGGTGATTTATCTTTTTCAGTCCGGCGCACCCTCTCAGTTCGAGTTGTTTGATCACAAACCCAAGCTGGAAGAAATGCAGAAGCAGGAGCTACCGGAAAGCATCCGTATGGGGCAACGATTGACGGGAATGACTAGTGGGCAGAAGAGTTTCCCATTGGCTCCATCGATCTTCAAGTTCAAACAGCACGGTGAATCCGGAACCTGGATGAGTGAGTTGTTGCCGTATACCGCTGAGATCGCGGACGAGATTTGTGTTGTGCGTTCGATGAAAACGGAGGCTATTAATCACGATCCGGCGATCACATTTTGCCAAACAGGTTTTCAAATTGCGGGTCGCCCAAGTATCGGAGCCTGGGTGGCCTATGGTTTAGGAAGTGTCAACGAGGACTTGCCCACCTACGTTGTGTTGGTTTCACGCGGTACGGGACGCATCGCTACGCAGCCGCTTTATGATCGCTTGTGGGGCAGTGGATTCTTGCCATCCCGATACCAGGGGGTGAAGATGCGCAGTGGCAAGGAGCCCGTTTTGTATCTGGACAATCCCCCAGGTTGCACGAGTCAGCTTCGAAGAGAAATGCTTGATGGCATCGTATCCTTGAACAAGCTAAAGCATCAGCAGGTGGAAGACCCGGAGATCCTGACTCGGATTGCCCAGTATGAGCTGTCGTTTCGAATGCAGGCTTCCGTTCCTGACTTGACCGACATCTCGGATGAGCCGGAGAGTGTTTTGAAGATGTATGGTCCTGAAGTTCATAAGCCAGGTACCTTTGCCAGGAACGCACTGTTGGCTCGGCGGATGGCGGAACGTGGAGTGCGCTTTGTGCAGCTTTTCCATATGGGCTGGGATCAACACGACTCGTTGCCCGACCATATTTCGAAGCAGTGTTACGATACCGATCAGGCGAGTGCGGCCCTTATCAAAGACTTGAAGATGCGCGGATTACTGGAGGATACGCTGGTGGTTTGGGGTGGTGAGTTTGGGCGGACGGCATACTGCCAGGGAACACTCACGGAAAAGAATTACGGTCGCGATCATCATCCTCGCTGTTATTCGATCTGGATGGCAGGTGGCGGAGTGAAGCCTGGTTTGACCTATGGCGCGACGGATGAATTTTCGTACAACATCACAGAGAATCCTGTCGAGGTATTCGATTTAAACGCCACGATTCTGCATTTGTTGGGGGTCGATCACAAGCGGTTGACCCACCGATTCCAGGGCCGTGATTTTCGATTGACCGATGTTCATGGTCGTGTTGTGCATGACCTTTTGGTGTAAGTCGATATTTGGGCTCATTGGTCAGTGGCCTGTTTTAACTGTTTGAGGGAAGTGAATGCGAATGCCGCATGCATTGCCGATCCGACTGGCAACGCATCCTCATCTACTTTGAACATCGGGTGGTGTACGGAATAGGTGCACCCTTTAGCCTCGTTCTGAATGCCGAGACCGACGAAGCAGCCTGGTACGTGTTCGACGTAAAAAGAGAAATCTTCGCCCCCCATAACTGGTGCCGATTCAATCGCCGTACCGGCTCCGTGTTGCTGTTCCCAGATCTCGCCAGCGACTCTCCAGCAATCAGCGTCGTTCACTGTGGGCGGATAGCCTGCTCCCGGAAACGAAACGTTGGCTTGGCACTGATTTGCCGCAGCGATTCCCTCGGCGATGTCTGTTACACGCTGTTTCGCCCATGCCATCTGCTCCATGGTGAGCGCGCGAATCGTCCCTTTCATTTGTGCATCAGGTGGAATTACGTTGAACGCGTCGCCGGCATGAATTGCGGTCACGCTAATGACCAGGGGCTCAAGTGGGTCTGTTTCTCGCGAAACAATTGTTTGTAGCTCGTTGATAATTTTTGCTGATGTCGTGATCGGATCGATGGCCATGTGCGGCATGGCGGCGTGGCCGCCACGTCCAGTGACTTTGATGTCGAGGCCCGCAGTTGCGGCGAGGAAGGTTCCTTTGCGGGACGTGATCGTTCCGGTGGGTACCATCGGCCAAACGTGCAGACCGAAGATTCGTTGTACATCCGGATTTTTGAGAATGCCATGCTCGCGCATGCGTTTTCCGCCGGCGCCACCTTCTTCGGCTGGTTGGAATACGAGTTTAACCGTACCGTTGATCTTGTCTTCGTGTGGTTTTAATAATTTTGCGGCACCGAGCAGCATGGCTGTATGACAATCGTGCCCACACGCGTGCATCTTGCCATCGACTTCGCTGCGAAAGTCTACGTCTGCTTGCTCGTGAATGGGTAGGGCATCCATGTCCGCTCTCAAGGCGACGCAGGGACCGTTGCCGTTGCCCACTGTCGCGAGCACGCCTGTTTCTGCGATGTTGGCTTCAAAAGGAATTCCGAGTTCGGTCAGCGTCGATTGAACCAGTCGACTGGTTTCGAGCTCCTCGTACATCAATTCTGGCTTGCGGTGGATGGTGCGCCGCAAATTGATGATCCATTCGTCGATGTCCTGCGCCGCTGCAATGAGTTGCTGGAATTCCATAGGTCATTTCTTCTGTATTTTTCGAATGCCAATTTTCGGTGGAAGTTTATGGTGCACGACTCGCATTTTTTGCTTCGTTATCTCAGTCTCCGATGCGCACGACATGATTGTAGTGATTCTTGGCGTTGGTCGCAGCGTGGAGAAAACTGTCGTACTTTGGAATGTTTCGGCAGGAGCCTCAACCTCCCTTAAAAGGCGAAACCCTCGATGACGTGTGCGACGGGTGCCATGCTCCACGCTTGCGTGGGCATGTAGTTGCAGGTAGTAGCCCCAAGTTCGACGCTTGAGAGGAACAAGAAATGTTTCGGCAGGAGCCTCAACCTCCCGATGATGATTCTCACTCCCAAAGGATTCGGATTGCCTTCTTTAAAATTCTTTGGTGTGCCCTGATTTCTGTTTCTTCATTGATTCATTAAGATGTTGACGTGCCCGTGCGGCTTGTGCTTAACCAGAATACTTTGCAACTTACCTATGATCGTCAAACGAATCTCCACCGAACAAATTCGCCAGAATCTCCAGCAGAAAATCAAACAGCGAATTCCAATCATGATCGCTTCTGCCGGGAGTGGGCTGGTGGCAAAACTGCTTGAGCAGTCCGGCGTGGATTGCGTGAATACTTTTTCCGGGGCTCGTCTTCGAGCCAATGGAATGGGGACCATGTCGATGATGTGGCCAATCCTTGATTCCAACAAACAAACGCTGGACTATACACGTGAAGACATTATGCCAGCGATGGATGGCAAAGCGTTTGTTTGCGCCTGCCTTAATGCAAATGACCCGTTGAAAGACATGAGGTTGGTGCTTGAAGATTGCCAGCGAATGGGTGTGAACTCGGTTTCCAATATTGGGCCCTCCGTTAGCTATGTCGACAAGGACTCCGAGATTTTCAAAGTACTTCGATCAGCGGGGATCACGATCGAGAATGAAATTGAGATGCTCAAACTCGCCAGGGAAATGGGGATGGTCACGATTGGCTTAGGTTTTACTTTGGAAGACTCGATTGCGATTTGCCGCGATGCTCGCCCAGATATTTTCTGTTATCACGCAGGGACAACGAAGGGAGGCATTAAAGGCTACGATAATGGAATGACGATCGAACAGACGGCGGAGCAAACCGAGCACGCCTACGATAAATGCCGAGAAGTCCATCCCGAGGTGATTCTCGTCGCCCATGGCGCTGCTTTAGAAACGCCTCAAGATGCCAAGTACATTTTGGATCACACTTCGGGGCACGGTTTTTGGACGGGCTCTTCAACGGAGCGGATTCCCATTGAGCAGGCTGTTTTGCAGGCAGCCTCTGAATTCGCTAATCTTAAGTTCTCGAAGTAACTAACTCGGGGTAGGTATGCCAAAGACTATCGCAATTCTTGCGACCTTAGATACGAAGGCTGCTGAAGCAGACTTCATGCGACAAGAAATCGAGACTCTGGGCGGCCACGCTCTGCTTATCGATATCGGCGTTGTCGGCGAGCCTGGTATTGCGGCGGATGTCACGCGCAACCAAGTAATTGCCGCGGGGGGTGGCGTACTCGATGATTTACTGGTGAAACCAAGTCGAGAAAAGTCGAATCCATTTGTTACCGCTGGCGCGACCAAGCTAATGTCTGATCTGGTCAACCAGTCAAAGATTCAGGGGGTCGTCGCCTTGGGGGGAACTCAGGGGACATCGACTTGCGCTCCGGTGTTACAATCCTTGCCCTATGGATTTCCCAAAGTAATGCTTTCGACAGTGGCTTCGGGGGACGTCGGACCGTTTGTGGGAATTAAGGACATCACGATGATGTTCTCGGTCTCGGACATTCTTGGACTGAATGTCTTTTCACGAAAAATTCTTGCCAATGCGGCTGCGGCAGCTTGGGGGATGGCCCAGGTAGCACGCAAGGTCAATGTTTCGACCTCAAAAGGTGTCATTGGACTGTCCAACTTGGGGGTGCTGACCAAGGGAGCGGTGTACGCGACGGAGCTCCTTGAGAAAGCTGGCTACGAAGTCATCGCATTCCATGCCATTGGAGCCGGCGGCGAAGCCATGGAACAGATGATGAAGGAAGGAATTATCACGGCTGTGTTGGACTATGCGATGGGTGAAATTGCTGATGGCACGTTTGGGCAATTGAGAGCCTCAGGTCCGGAACGCCTTACCGTTGCGGGCAAGCTGGGGATTCCTCAAGTCATTTGTCCCGGAGGCTCGGAACACCTTGGGATTCTTGTGCAAGAACCGAATCGGGTGCCTGAGGGGTACGAAGATCACCAAGTGACTTGGCATTCTCCTTATGTCTTTGTGCCGCGAGTGAACCGGGAAGAGCAGCATCAAATCGCGTTGACCATGGGAGAACGGCTTCAGCATTCGACCAAAAAAACAGTCTTTATGATGCCGCTGAAAGGCGTGTCGCGGTATTCAGCAGAGGGCGGAGAACTCTACAATCCTGAACTTGACCAGGCTTATTGGGAATCGTTACAAGAGACTTTGCCGAAAACCATTAAGCTCGAGTCTTATGAGCTTACCGCCGAGGATCCTGTTTTTGTCGAAAAGCTCGTTCAAACTCTTATCGACCTCATTGAAGGTTGAGTTGCAACTCTAAGTAATCAGCGGTCCGCTTGGGCCGATCAAATATTGGCGATGAATTTATGAAATCACTTTGGAATGAAAAAGAAGCTTCTGCGTTTCGGGACGATGATCTCGCGATGCGAGTTTATACCTCAAGATTGTTGGGGGCCGATGAGTCACTTGTGATGCACGGTGGCGGTAACACTTCTGTCAAATCGACTGCGACGGATTTTTTTGGCCGGAACGTAGAAGTGCTGTACGTTAAAGGATCCGGTTGGGATCTTGGCACGATTGAGAAGGCAGGGTTTCCGGCGATTCGCCTTGAAGAGACCCGAATGCTGGCCGAACGGGATACGCTGAGTGATACCGATATGGCAAGGCAACTGCGTGCGATTTTGATGGATCAAGCCTCACCGTCTCCATCGGTCGAGGCGATTCTTCACGCGATCATGCCGTTTAAATTTGTCGACCATACCCACACCGATTCCGTGGTGACGTTGACCAATAATCACAACGGGGAGGACGTGATTAGGGAAGTCTATCCCGATTGTCTTGTGCTTCCCTATATCATGCCTGGATTTATTCTGTCCAAGCAGGTTTATGACGCCCTTCAAGAACATGACGTCAATCAATACAAAGGCATTATTTTGCTTCATCATGGGGTGTTTACCTTTTCTGATGACGCCAAGGAAGCTTACGAGAACATGATCGAACTCGTGGATCGGGCGGATCAGTATATCGCCGCCCGCGATACGACAAACGTTCAGTCGGCGGGCACGGCTCCTGATTTGATGGAGGGGGCATCATCGGACCTTTTGCATCTTGCGAAAATTCGCCGGGCGGTTTCTAAAGCTCGCGGCATTGCTCAGCTGGCTTGTCTCAATTCGACTCCAGCCGCCGCGGCATTTGCCTCTCGTGCCGATGTAGAGAACCTTGCCACACGAGGTCCGATCACACCCGACCATGTGATCCGGACGAAAAGAACGGCTGCCATTCTTCATGAGACTTCGACAGAAGACGTGCCGGAGGTGCAGGCATTTGTTGCCGACTATCAAGCTTATTTTGCAGATCACAATGATGGTTCGCTTACGATGTTGGATCCCGCACCCCGTTGGGCAGTGTGGCAGAATGTGGGCACCGTTTCATTTGGGTCCACGATTCGGGAGTGCAGCATTGTCACCGATATCAACCGCCATACGGTTTGGGCGATTCAAACAGGGGAAGCCTTGGGTGGCTGGGAAGCGTTGCCGGAAAAGGATATTTTCGACCTGGAGTATTGGATTCTTGAGCAAGCCAAGCTGAAAAAGGCAGGGGGAACCGCAAAGCCGCATCTGGGCAAAGTGGCAATCGTCACGGGTGCCGCTGTTGGGATTGGACGTGCCATCGCGGAGCAGCTTCATGCCGATGGCGCCGTCGTGATTGGGCTCGATATCAATTCCGCAGTGGTTGAGAACTTCAATGCACCCGGATTGATTGGACGCGTTTGTGATCTCACCGATGAGGCCGCGACCCGGGCGGAAATTGGGGCAACGGTTCGGCAGTTTGGGGGACTGGATATTGTGGTGCTCAACGCAGGGATCTTTAAATCAGGTGAAATGATCGATGAGCTGGGGGAGACTTGGGATCGAACCATTGAGGTCAATCTCACCGCAACTCAGCGGTTTCTCAAGCATGCCATTCCCTATTTGAAGTTGGGAGTCGATGCGTCTGCGATTTTGATTGGGTCTCGCAATTATGCAGCTCCGGGTGCGGGGGCGGCCGCGTACTCGGTATCTAAGGCTGGAGTGACTCAATTGGCCAGAGTGGCCGCTCTGGAGCTGGCCAAACATAAGGTGCGAGTTAATGTGCTTCATCCCGACGCGGTGTTTGATACGGAACTTTGGACGCAAGAGGCGTTGGAGCGTTCTGCCAAGCGTTACAACATGACCGTCGAAGAGTACAAGACAAAAAACCTTCTTGGAAGAGAAGTTCGCTCTATCACCGTTGCGAAGATGGCGTCTGTAGTCGCCTCGGATATTTTCTGCGCAACGACCGGAGCTCAGGTTCCCGTCGATGGCGGTTCAGATCGAGTGGTTTAGCGTCCGTTTTGCCTACGACGAACTTGGAGCTTTAGGGAATGGATGCAACCGCTCAGCCGATACTTTTTCAGCCTTTATGTCATGGGAGGTCTGGTTTGGCACGATATTTTCTATTGGTAAATGCGAACGCAACAAAATAGCCAAGCAAAACTCCGACAACAGTAGCGATAATGCCTACCAGCCAAAGGTACCAGCGAATATTGGAGTTAAGTACCGGATTCGAAAACGGGTCAATTGAGCTATGTGCACGAACCAATTTCCACACTCCATTTTCTTTACGACAAGTCGCCGACCAAGGGGAAGAAAAGACATGTCGAGTGCCGTTGCCAATGGTGATCGTGTTCGTAGAGTTGCCGCGACAGATGGCGATGTCGCCACAAAAGATTGTGGGTTCAGGATCAATGCTAACCGCAAACTCACCACCCTGCAGAAACTTCTTGCGTGACTTATTCCATTCGCGGTTGAATACATCGAAATCATCGAATTGCCTGCTGGTAAACGTAACGATGGAAAAGTCTTTAGCAACGAACGGTTCAAGCGTATGGATTTGATCATCGTTGCTCATCGCATTTTCAACTATTGTCTTCAGTTCGCGCAATGCGATTATGTCCGCCTCATGGTTTTGGCTGGGCGCAACGTCAGAGGGAATATTCGAGTTTTGCGAGTTGGATTCTTGAGAGAAGGATGGCGCTGGTGCTGGGAAAACGAGCAAAACGCAAAATATTACGGCTAGAATTGGCCTCGGCAAGTAGCGTTGATTGAGCTTTAGCGTGGTTTTGATGAATTCCATCGACTCTACCGTCTCTAGTAAATTAAAAGTGTTGGTTGGTGTTACGGAGCGACTTGTTTCTTTGCGATTAGGATCCCCATCATTCTTGGTGGAACAGCGAGAGGGTGATACCGAGGAGTCGCAAAGCCAGCTTGGGCTATCGCGCTTTCCAGCGTCCGGCGGGAATGAACTTGTCCATGTTCTGTTCTCAACGCGAGTCCTAACGCATAAAGCGAATGAGTAGTTCTATCACTGCTGCCGCCATCAGGGAGTGCATCGATAATGGCGAACTCACCACCAGGTTTGACAGACTGAAAAAGCCGTCGAAACAGATGTAGGTTCTGTTCTTCTGTTTCAAGGTGGGTCACGTTTGCTAGGATGACCAAATCGAAACATTCCTTTTCGAATGTGACTTCATGGTAATTTCCTGGCAGGCAGGTAAGCTGTCCTTCCAATCCGTATTGCATTGCCGATCGAGTCGCGACTTCCAATACGGCTGGCCAATCAATGGCAACGATTTTTGTTTCGGGGGAAGCTGCTGCAACCGCGAGGCTCCAGGGTGCAGCGCCCGCTCCAACATCTAGAATGGACAGTCCTTTGCGTGAGCCATCGGAAAGCAGGATATGTGCTGCAGCTTTGGCTGAAGGTGCCATCATCCAAGCGAGACCGGCCGCTTGTTGCTGATAGTGCTGCTCGCTGTGTTCAGCCAAGTCCATTGTTGCGATCGGGTTGCCCTCACGCAAGAACGATTCCAGGTGATCCCAGTAAGTATCACCTAGATTCTGGTAGCTGCTATTCAACAACATGTTTGCCAACGGAGTGGTGCGGTACCGTCCTTCCTCTGATTGGGCAACCCCGACTTGGACAAGGGTCTCAAGGACCAATTCTGTTCCACGGGGGTGTGTGCGGCATTGCAAGCACACTTCATCGACCGAGAGTTCGGTGTTTAGGATGGCAGCAAGTATTCCTACGTCGCGTGCGGTATGGAAGACTCTCGCGACTCCATTGCTGTTCATCAGGCTGAAGTAGTTCTTCAACGCATCGATATCATTGGGAAGCATGTTGGTTCATTCTCGCTAGAGAAACAGTAAAGATTCCTTGTTCGTCGATTTTCATTTGTTGTTTTCTAAAGCCAACTTGAGCAACTAGGTAGTCAATCTCGGCAGAACTGCGACAGCGCATGGCCCACAACTGACCATCATAACCGTGAAGTGATCTAGCAATCAATTCTTGTTGCGGATGCCAGGGCTGGTTGGTGTAGATTAGGCAACCTTCAGGAGCAATCACGTCAGCGATTCCTTGCAACGATTCCATGACAGGTGAATTTTCGGGAAACAGTTCGTAGAGTCCCGAGACAATAACAATATCGGGGCGCGGTTTGAAGTTGGCAATCGCGGATCGATCGAAGGCGTCGGACTGCTGAAAGTTAACGCCTTTAATTCCTCGTTCTATGGCGATTTTTTCACAATGTTGAAGTGCGGAGGAATCTTGATCACAGAGAGTGGCGGTTAAGGGCCGGTTTGAGTTGCGTTGGATGGCATCCAACGCGTAACGGCCACCACCAGCGGCAATGTCCAGGATGTGAATTGATTCTTTTGGGTCGGTGCGCGACGCAGCGATGTTCTCAATTGCGCGATCGAGTAAGTCATTCATGTGGTGACGTCGTTTCCGAATCCCCTTCCAGCCTGGAGAGTCAAGAAAAATTCGGTCAGCAAGTTTGCCCAGCGGAGTGAAGCCATGAGCTTTGTCCAGGTAGATGTAGTCTAACATTCGACCGGAATTGAAGCCTTCGTCCCATCCCAACTTAATTCCTGAACTGATTCGCCGTCCTGCCGTCCCCAAGACGAATCGCATCGCACGAAAATACCATCGGCGTGGATGGTAGAACGGCAAAGGGTCGCGGTACTGCTTCCAGGTTTCACAAGAAGGTCCTGTTTTGTCTGCCAAAAATAGATTGGGCTGAACCGGTTTTTCTCCAAGTCGCGCACGAACAAAATTGCCTATCGAGTTCAGCGCCTGATCTCGGTTCTGCTCGTGGAGCACATCATGGTACATCTCATCGTGGATATGAATTTCTTTAGTGGTGGAGGACAACCGCGAGAAAAACGTCTTCTGTGCCGAAGGTCGAACCACCCAGTCTCGACCAGCGACATGGATCGCAACGGGACAGTGAATCGCACCCGCATCAGTCATAAGTCGAGTTGAAGTGTCGTGAAGATCGAGTAGCAGATTGACCGAGACAGCCGGAGAAAGTAGTGGGTCGGCTGCATAGGTATTGGCGGCTTGAGTGTCGTGGGTCAGCATGCTAGGTCTGACATAGCTCTTGACCATCGCGTTAGGACAGATTTTCTTCAGAAGTCGAAGCCCTGGGATTGCAGCAGGGACATATAGTTTGACACGAAATGCTGGAGTGACCAAAAGGAGTCCGCAAATGGGCGGTGAATAATCATGAATCCAAGTGCTAACGACGACCGCGCCGATGCTGTGCCCAATGACGGCCATGTTTGCAATCGGAATCTCGTAGTTCTCCGAAAGTTGGTTGACAAAATCATTGGCATCTCGAGCTAATTGAGAAACACTATCGGCGACGCCTCGTTTTCCAGGACTACAGCCGTGACCACGTTGATCCCAGGCAAAGACCCAACTCTCATCAATTCCCAAACGGTCCACAACATCCAGAAACCTCCCGGAGTGTTCGTGTCCGCGATGAAAAAGGACAACCGCGGTCGATGGCTTGGGTGCCTCCTTGGCCGGTGACCATGCACGGAAAAATATTTCCGTGTCATCGTGCAAACGCATTGTAGATTCGGTGCACTGTCGCATTGTTCTTGTAACAGGTGGGTCGGGCTTGTCCATCAGCTTTGGTCCATCTTTCCCAATGTCGATAAACGCAAATTGTATCTCAAATTCAGTCGTTAGTTCGAACGGGAAACGACAATTACAGACAATCAAAAAAGTTTAGGGTGTGATAGTAGATTGGAGTCGTGAATACGAGGCTATCGATTCGGTCGAGGATTCCTCCGTGGCCAGGAATTGCTACGCCCGTGTCTTTTACATTGCAATCACGTTTGATAACGCTGACAAACAAGTCTCCCAGTTGGCCACCGATACCCACGATCAAACCAATCAAAATAAGTTGTGTAGTTTGAACGGATTCCGGGAATGAAAATCTCATTAACCAAGGAAGTAACATGGCTACCAGTAAGGCGCCGAACGCTCCCTCAAGTGTTTTGTTGGGGCTGACATTCGGTCGCAGTGAAATGCGACCAAAAACTGAACCAAAAGTAAAGGCGGCAACGTCCGTTAGCCCGACAGCAAACAATAGGTACAGGATATAGCCAGTAGCGTGTTCTGAATTCGCAAGCAATCCTCCATGAAGCAACATCCAGCCGAGATAGATATACCCAGCGATTGCTAGTGACACACTATGCAATTGATTGGCTACTCGATCCTGAATGACCGGAATGGAAACGAGTACACCCGCAGACCACGCAGGCATAGCCTGAAATGTTCCGAGCCAAACAGTTGGCGAGTTCGAACTCGGCCCCGAGAAAAACACACATCCAGCGGTGACAACAATGGCAAGCATGGCTGCGCCAGTTAGGGAACGGTTTGCCAAGAGTCCGCTCACACGGGCATACTCGATTAATCCTGCCAGAGACAAACAGAGGAATCCACCAATGATCGAAATACGACCAAGCCCAATGAATAGTAATGCGATTGGGACCATTACCAACCAACCGCCAAACGTTGCTTTGACACTCGACAATGAAATGCTCGAATAACGTTCGACAATCAGAATTACGATCCCAGAAACAGCAAGACACGCTGAAAGTATCAAGCAGTATTGTAGAAACAACGGAGACATGGAAAATGCTGCAAGATTTCGGAAGTGACGTAAAACAGGATGACCGTTTCAGGAAATGTCATCGCCAATTCTATCATCTCCAGATTGGTTAGAGACTGAAATAGATTTTAGCGTCCTTTTGCCCCGCACCACGATGGATTGAACGCATCCAGCAATTATCACGATACACGCAATCGAAAAAACTTGGGGTAGTTTTGCGTGCATTAGCATCCGATTCAGTTCAGGAAAAATGAACTGCACGATCGCAGCGATGATGACAACAGCCATTCGCCAGGGTTTGGACATGATGCCACCAAATTCACGGGCAGCTCCAACGGCTTGACCGAGAACCCCAGTATATGCTGTCAGCAAGGCCATGATGGCAGCCCAGTACCCCAGAATCGTATTGCACCCTGGTACATGTGCGACTCCGACCAATATCAGAATATCGGAAATCCGATCTGGAAACTCGTTCGCGATCTCTCCCGTTGGGGACGTTGAGTTGCCAGCAATCGCGACCATTCCATCAAGCATATTACACCACAGTCTGGCAACGCAACAGAAGCTGCCTAGTAGTAGGAAGATGGGGTGTCGTGACGAAAAAGCCAGGCAGATTGACGCCGATCCCGCGAATACTATGGAGGCATAAGAAATCCAGTTCGGGTGAATCTTTTTTTTCACACACCAATCTGTCGCGCGATGAGCCGTCAAACGAAACATTGCCGCTATTGGGCGGCGCCGCGGTTCCCGCTGGTTGTCACTCATTGGAAACTATCCTGATGAAAGTGCCTTTGGGGCGATCTAAGGTTCGGCTCATGGCGGTCCGTGTGTATTCAATGATCAAGTTAACAACCACCTGTTTACCTGTGACAATATTGAGAAACTGAGTAGGGAGTTGACGGACAAGGTCATCCAATTGTTGGGTTGCGCTTGTCGAAAGCGTGGAGGGTTAGGAGAACGATTGGTGGAAGAGGGTGCAACCGCATTTTTTGGATACGAAGGAAAGATTAACAATTCCAAATTGGTTGCCCTGAGTGACGCCGCGGTGTTTGAGGCATTGTCAAAAGGATTGACCGTAAATGAAGCGTGCGAGGCACGCCCGGAACCGTTACCGGGACAACGCTCGAGTGCTTTACGGGTTGTCAGATTTTCAGTCAGCGACGGAGTTGGTGTTTTCCGAAAAGAAGTTTCGTTTGATTACCAACACCCCCCAAGCCTCCTTGGCTTAAGGGTTTTCGATTGAAACTATTCGTGTCGAAGGGCTTCGATCGGATCCATTCTTGCAGCTCGAATCGCGGGGTAAATTCCGAAAACGATTCCCACGATAACCGAGATTCCGAACGCGATCGGAATGGAGATTGGAACGATGACGGGAGTGGTGTTCTGAATGATTTCAGGAAGGTTCTGATAAACCTTGGGCGAAACTTCTTTGACAACCCACAGGACAAACTGAATACATGCGGGACACAGCAGGCCAATAAGTACGCCGATAAAACCGCCGACCACCGAAAGAGCGATCGTTTCAACAAGGAATTGTTTGGTGATGTCGGATTGGGTTCCGCCAAGTGCTCGACGAATTCCGATTTCCCGGGTTCGTTCGGTGACCGTTGCCAACATGATATTCATGATGCCAATACCACCAACGATTAGCGAAATTGCCGCGATGAGGCCCATGAACAACATCAGCATTAAGCGAGTTGTTTTGGCTTGTTCCAGGAGCTCATACGGCACGACGACCGCGATGTCCTGACGATCTGGGTTTCTGTGTTTTAGCGTTGCTTCGACGAGCTTTGCTGTTTGCGAAACGTCTTTGACGTTCTTGATTTTTATGGTGACTTGCGAAAGTTCAAATTGTTGAACACTGAAACTTCCACCGCCATTTTTTTCTTCAACATCTCCCATACTTTTCCGCATGGTAGTGATAGGAATGTAGATGTCTTTGGAGAAATCCTGGGAGGCCAGCGAGCCACCAATCGCCGCGGTCGCGTTGCGATGTCGAAGGACTCCAACGACTTTGAAGTACTGTTTCTTATCTGGTAAAAAGATCTGTTTGTTGATGGGGTCTTCGCTGGGAAACATTTTCTCAGCTAGTCTGGCGGCGACGACGCATACTCCCGCGCCAGAAGTGAGCTCGCGATGTGTCAAGAAATGACCACGACCAATTTTCAATCGTGTGATATCGGCATATTCCGGAGTGCAACCGACGACTCGACCGTCGATAGGTTTTAGGTTGACGTTGCCCGCATACGTGATTTTGAGTGGCAATTCGCGAATGGGAATCACGAAGTCAACCGTAGGAATCGAAGAGTTCAATAGACGATGTTCAGCGCGAGTTAGTCCGTAAATCTTGATGTCGCGAAAACTGGAGCCTGTTTCATCAGGTGGTTTGATGGAACGGACGATGATATTTTCAGCGCCCAAATCTTCGATTTGTTCCTGCATTTTCAGGCTGACACCTTCACCGATGGCCAGCAACCAGATCACACTTGCGACTCCGATAAAAATACCAAGTACCGTGAGTGCGGATCGCATTGGATGAAGAAGGAGGCTTTTGATGCCGAGTTGCCAGGTTCGAAACATGAGATCCTTGCGGGCTTAAACAGCCTCGCCCTCGTAAACTTCTTTGGTGCGAGCGGAATCCGCGATCTTGACTATTTCTTCTTCTGTGAAGATTACACGACCTTCGACTTTTTTGTCGACCTGGATTTCGCCGTCTCTCAATCGAATGACGCGTTTGGCGTGCGCTGCCACTTCATCTTCGTGGGTGACCATGATAATGGTACGACCTTCATCGTTGAGTCTTTGGAATAGCGCAAGGATTTCTTGGGTTGTGACTGAATCCAGGTTTCCCGTGGCTTCGTCGGCCAGAATAAAGTAGGGATCGTTGACCAGGCTTCGGGCAATCGCGACTCGTTGTTGCTGACCACCCGAGAGTTGGGTTGGTCGATGACTTAGACGGTCTCCCAGTCCGACCATGGCGGCAAGTTCCTGGCAGCGAACTCGTGACTGGGCGTTTAGTTGTCCCAAGTAGTAGAGGGGAACTTCGATATTTTCCACCACAGACAACTGGGGGATCAGGTTGTAGGACTGAAACACGAAACCGATTCTAGACGCCCGAATGTGGGAAAGTTGATCGTCGCTCATGTTGGCAACATCATCGTTGCCGAGCATGAATGCACCGGAGGTCGGTTTGTCGAGACATCCGAGTAGATTCAGCAGCGTACTTTTGCCAGAGCCCGAGGGGCCCATGATGGCAACGTAATCGCCTTCAGGAACGTCAAAGGACACACCGCGGAGTGCGCGGACGGTCTCGCTTTTGAGAACATAGTGCTTTTGAAGGTTGCGGATACTTGCGGCAAGATTCATTATCGGTTTCCGCCTCCGCCAAAACCGCCACTTTGTTGGGCTCGCTTCATCATTTTCTCAAACGCTGCTTTCAGTTCTTCTTTGGTGACTTCGCCATCGCTGTTTTTGTCGGCTGGCGTAACAAACCCTCGCGTGCGTTCGTCCATCGCCGCGATTTCGTCTTTGTCGATTTTGCCGTCTTTGTTGGTGTCACCGCGATCCATGGCTCCATCAACCATCTGGTCTATTCCGCCTCCTCCACCGCCACCACCACGTTGACCGCCACCGCCCGATTTTGAGCGGTCACCCTGGTTTCCGGCGACTTTGGGTTTGCCTGCTTCAATTGCGGCTTTTTGTTCTGCGGTAATCTCAATTTTCTCTTCGAGATTCTGCTCGGGAAGGTCCATGTATTTGGTGTACGCACCTGGGTTCATGACCAGTTCATCACCTTCTTCCAGTCCTCCCTTGATCCAGACGACTTGTGAATTGTCGTCAGCAATTTCAACTTCGCAGGTTTCCCAGTCATTTTCACCACGTTTAACCAAACAGAATTGGCGGTCTCCCACCGCATAGACGGTTTGGATGGGCGCTTTCAAAATGTCCTCTTGGGATTCGACCTGAATACTACAGGAGGCATTCATACCTGGTTTGAGAGTTTCGGGTGGGTTTTCGATCTTGACGATGACGGCATACTTTCGAACGGAGCTACTCATCCAGCCGCTGGATTCTGCGTACTGATTGACTTTGGTCACTTCACCTCGAAGACTTGCATTGTTCAACGCATCGACTCGGATGGAAACAGGCATTCCGACGCGGACACGGGTGATGCTCTGCTCATTGATTAGAGCTTTGACTTCCATTTTGTCCGGATTGGGAAGTCGAATCATGACTTGATTTTCGCGGACTGATGCGCCTTCTTCGAGAACCCAATCATCACCACGTCGCGATGACTCTTTTCCAAAAACGACTTGGCCTTGAACTCCTTCAGGAACAACGACTTCACAATTCTCAATTTGTTCGAGAATTTCTTTCTTCTGTTCTTTTTCGACCTTGAACGACTCTTCCTGGTTTCTCAGTTTGACCTTGGCGGCATTGATGTCGCTTGTCAGCGTATTGACTTCCTTTTCCATGGTAATGTCTCTGAGGACTTCAAGTTTTTTCTGAGCCAGTTCAAGAGAATTTTTACCCTTGGTGAGTTGTAACTTTGCACGGTCAAGGGAGTATTGATCGGCCAGAAGTTGTTGATTGGTGATAAAGCCTTTTTTCTGTAGCTTCTTACTGTGTTCCAAAACTGCCACAGCCTGAATCTCTTCCTGGTTGGCGGTTTGAATTGCTGATTCAGCATCAAAAATCTCGTTTTCAATCGTCTTATATTTTTCGACATATACTCCTTGGCGGTATTCTTTGAGTGTTGCTATGGCGGCCTCCAAGGCGGATTCTGCCTGAATCACACCGGTTTCGGCGTTCGCGACTGCGACCTTTTGAGTTTCGAGTTCTTTTTCAAACGATGTTGAATCCAAACGAACAAGAAAATCACCCGGTACAACAGCAGTGCCTTCGGCCACGACTTTGATGACGCTGATTGCGCCATTTCGAGCTCGAGCCTGGCAGCGAATTTCAACATTCTCACTGGATTGAACTTCGCCTTGATCGAGAACCTGGGAGACAAAATCGCCTCGCTCAACCTTGGCGAGGATCGGTTCGATCATGTCTTTGTTTTCTCTGCCGACAAAGCCAAAGTAAATAATACTTCCGGCGAACAGTGTGACAGAAATCAACGCGACCACGACGGCGAAAAGCGATATACCCGTTCGGGGGGATTTTGATTGGGGTGATGTTTGACGAGGCATGTCAAATTCCATGTAAACAAGTGTTTCGATGATGGCCGAAAAAACTACGGTAATTTTAGTGCAAAAGGGGGGCTTCAAGCGGTAAATGCACAGCTTTTCGAAAGCAAATGAGGAATTTGCCGCCAACAATTCTTACGAACGCATCCCAGTCTAGTTCAAACCAAAAATTGAACCATTGGATTTTGTTCGTCAAATGCCCGCATTTGTGAAGAAACCGAAGCTGTTAAAGGCCTTGAGTTCAAGAGCTTCACTCAATGAAACCGCAGTCAAGCGATTATGTTTCACAAGTTATCGGCCAAATGCGTGTTTTGGGCCAAGTTGTAGATGGCAATGGCAAAAGCCAATCCCAATTGAATGTGAATTGGCCGGAATAAGCAGGTAAGGCGGCTCGTAATGAGGCAACGAGCCGCCTTCTTTATCCAGACCGTCCTTGAAATTCATGAGACTTTCTACCCTCGGGAGTCTTGGAAGCCTCCCCCGAAAGAATCTCGTCAGCTTTTAGGAACCACCCAAAGCTCGTTCCAAGGATTTCGCAAAGGGATTTCTGGTTGTTGGCTGATCGCGAGATTGGGGAGCCAACAATCTGGGCGTGGGAATGCGAGGCTCTTGCTCTTGGATAAGGGGCTGAATTTCTTGAACGTTTGACGGTTCGAATTCAGGTTGTGAGATAGGCGATCTTGGGGCCATTCTCTGCATATCCGCGGGAGCAATTGCATCGATCATCAGGGTGTTTGAAAATTCGCCAGTTTGCGGATTCGCAAGAACACCATCGAGGCATGTTGGGTCGATGCCCATGAGAGCTGCCGCGCGATGACCGATCGTCGTGTCGATGTCTCCTGGATCAATCCAGCGTCCCAATTCGTCCAGCTGCATGGTCCCTAGATCGAAATCAAGGTTTCGACGCCCCACTTCGTAGGAAACCCAAACATTGAGGTATCCGTCCTGGACTCGTTGTAGTCCTTGGATCGCCCGCAAAAGATCCTGAGCGACCGTGTTACTGAACCCACTTCGAGCGCCACCCTGTTGGATACGTGCCGGTTCGTTAAGACGCAAACGAGCTTGTTCTACTTGAATAATTTGGACTTGGACATTTCGGCGATTCAATTCGAACAAGATTTTGTTCAGGTTGATGCCTCGGATTGATTGACGCAGGTTGCGATTAACTTCGTCTTCGAAACGATAATAGTTTCTCCGAGCCTGTTGGTATCGAATCAGCGTTTCGCGGTAGCTGTTGCGTTCCGCCTGTCGGACAATCGGAGAGTCAAAACGCAATCCGGCACGCAACGTTCCCGTTTCGCTTCGAATTTTGAGCGGATTGTCACCGAAGTTGCCGATGCTGCCTTCGAAAACCAGATCAACCTGAGCTTCCAATTGGTCAGCGACGAATTCAACCTCACGCCATGCATCAACCAGACTGGCACGGGCGTTCATCCAGTCCAGTCTCAAGCAGCGTGCAATCTCGAGTGCAGTTTCTGCGTCAATATCGATATCAGAAAGGCCAATCGAGTTGGAACGAGCTTGAGCCTGAATTAACGATAATTCGAGAATGTTGTTGTAGATGTCAGTCAGGTGTTGAGGCATGCCTCCCAGCAAACTGCCATCCACAAAATCAAACACGTCAAAATCAGACATAGTAGATTGTGTCTCTGGGAAGTCGGCGATAAATTGTTTCGTCGATTCCAGCAACAATTCGACTTGGTTGACTTTCTTCATGGTCTGAGAAAGTTGGGTCTGGAGTCCCGCACGCATCTTTGTATCCTCGTCAGGATTGCTATCCTTGTCAGGAAAATCCTCCAAGGTTGCTAGTGATTTGGCATCCACATCCAAAAGCGAGGGAGCAATCTGTCCGAGTTCTGAAAGTTTTCCAGACATCACAAATTCACGAAGTTGATTCAAATATTCAACTCGTTGCGGCCGTACTTTTCGCAGTACATCAAAGTCTTCGTCGACTTGAGATTTGTCTTGCTCCTTAATCGTCGCTACGACCTTTAAGATTTCATCAACAAAAGGGGCCAACGCCGCGACTCGCGGAGCGAGGTCAGGGTTGGTGGCATAGTCTCGTTTGGGATCTGCAGCGAACCTTTCCGCGTGATTCGCGATCTGCTCGGGCGTCATGAGCCGCTTTTGATCTGGGCTCAGCGGTTTCACTTCGGGCAAAAGTTCGCCGAGACTGATGAGGGCATCTCCTGTTCGGGCTCGCAGTTCATCCAGGTTGACCTGACGTTCGTTGAGTTCATCGGAGGTAAGCTCGAATTGACGCAGGAATGAGTCGTCAATCGCTACCCTAATATGCGGCGGGATGCCCAGAGTTTCCTTGAATGTATCCAGGGAATCCTGATAGCGTCGGCGAAGACTAAGTAGGTTTTGCTGTGAATCGTAGAGTTGGCTTTCGACCTGAACAAGTTGCAAGTTGTCAATTTGATCGCTGGCAAACAGTTCGTTGAACTGGATGCGAACATTTTGAAACTGGCGAACCGCAAACTGTTGGTTGCGAATCTGCTGTAGTGTTTGGAGCAGACCAATGAACCCACCAGGCCCTGATGCGCCCTGGGGTCGGCCAAGGAAATTGCCGCCACGACTTGGGCCTGCACCGGGAGACCGTCCTACTGCAACTTGCATGTAAAAGCCGCGTCGGAAACGATCCATCTGACGAACGTTGGCCAGCAATGTTCGCTCAGATTGCGTGAGAGATTCCAGAATTCTTTGACGTCCTGCACCACGCAGCAACGGCTGGATAATCGAAAAATCGATAAGCGATGTTGCCGTTTGCGTTCGGGCACCTGCAAAGTTCCAAAGTACCGTGTTGGCAAGACCGACAGCAAAGTTAGTTCCTGTGACCCCCAACTTCCGCCAATTCAGGCCCCCTCCGTTGGAGCCCACCGAATTGGTTAGTGTTGAGCTTGAGCCACCAGGGGCCAAGCGTCCTTGGGTTCGAAAGAACGAACTGAAGCCAGTGGTGAGTTGGCCATCGAAACCAAATCGTTCCAAAGAGACATCCAGCGCTGAAAGGTAGAGTTCTTCCTTTTGAGCCTGGTAATTCGTCGAATGAATGAATGCCAGGTCGACGGCGCGTTCAAGATCGATAACAACTTCGCCTAGTTCATTGATTGGAAGGTACGCCATCCATTCAGGGTTCTGGGTGAAATTGGTATCACCGTTGGCGTGCCATTGTGGATAACCTGGTTTGCCGTCCACACAGTGCATGTACTGGTGGGAGGCAGGGTCATCCTGAGGCATCGGTGGATGGTCCTCGGAGAATGGATTGAACATTCGGCTTTGCGGATCCAAAGAAATGTCACCATTGGCAGAATCCCACCTTGGATCGTTCGTTTTCTCTGAAATCAGGCGTTGGGCTTCGGTATTTGCTTGGCGTCGATAAAAACTGCGGTGACAGCCCACCATACAAATGGCGGCGGCCAATACCACATAAATCGGCAAACTAGCTCGGGTCTGGGTCACCACGAACGTCTCCCATGTTGGTTCACATCCTTTTGGCCGTCTCGTACCGGATTTGTGAATTTGAGTGGTTTTGTCAAATGAGACGATCTAAATGGCTTTTATGAATTTCGGGGTTCTAGGGTGTTGTTCTTGAACGAATGTTTGGAATTTGCGGTGGATGGGATGATTGCCAACAAAATTCAAAGCATGTGATCAATATGACGATGAAGAAACATTGACGGTCTATTTTGCCTAATTTATCATGGTTGCATGGTTTGATGGGATGTTCGCCAAGAGCCGCAGTTCTAATAAGACCTGCAATTCTTGTGAAATTGCAGGTCATAATTTGGCCTTCCCCAACCTAAAATAGAGTTGAAGATCCCATTTCACCGAGTTAGACCTTATGATCTCAATCGCAGTCGTTGCACTTCTGTTTATCCTGTTGATTGTGTTTTGCGTTATCTCTGCAAAGCACTGGCATTGGTCAAACATTGTGTTTTTGATTTTGACTTACATCGCTGGAGTCTCAGCGACTGCGGCCCTAGCGCAAGTTCTTGATGGTCGTTCCAAGGCGCTCAAGGCGGAGAAGAAGTCGACTGACGATCTGGAACGCTACACGTCCAATTACAGTTTGGAAGTGAATGGTCCAGCTGATTCTCTAACCTACAGTGAAGATTCTTTACGTGGTCGTACTGCTGCTCTTGAATTGGAGCTACACGGTCGCGGTCGAGTTTGGACGGGAACAGCAACTGGAACGGCGGAAAGGAAAACATTTTCCTTTCCTGAACCACGAGATGTGGACGATGTCACCGTGGTCAGTTTCAAAGACGTGGTTATGTATGCGTTTTTGGACGCGGCAGAGCCGAGTGGATTAGTCATTCCTAAAACCTTTATTGGTACCGTTAAGGTAGTTTCCGAGACGGCAGAGGCATGGACATTGAATTCTGAATTTCTTGTTCGGGAAGATTTGTTTGTGGCGGATGGAAACAGATGGACGATTTACGAGAAAATGCCTGCGGACCGCCACGAGACGTTTATCAAAGCGGCTGACCTTGATATCGAAGACGAGAACTTTGATATTGCAGCCTACCGAAGTGAATTGGAGTCAAAGTTTTTTCCAGCGAATGTGTTGGGATTTCCGATCGATAGTGTGGATCTTGCTGAAGCACGAGAAGCTGCCATTGAATACGAACGTTTTAATTGATCGAATTGCGTTTGACGGATTGAGTCTGGGTCGAATTGATACCTGGATCGAAAGTGCAGAGCGAGTATCGGGTGACTTTGCACCTCCACCTGAAGAGGTATTTGTTAAGTATCAGTTTACGGCAAAGTCGGACCCCAACCGGCCGTTTCCCGTCGATGCAGAGGGTGATTTGTTCGCCGAAGGCGTTTTCACCCGAATTGGATTAGCGGTCGACAAAAGCCTCCACAATGGTGGAGAAGTTCGTTTCGAAGAAAACGATATTGTTCTTGTCGATTCCAATAATGCGGCTGGTTATCTACGTGAAGATCAAGTTGTTGCTCCATTTCATCGGCGATTCCCAGTCAAGGAACTGGACAGGGTTTTTGTTCGTCGACTCAATAATTTCCCGTTGATGCTGGAAGAGTTTCGTGTTCAAACGAAAGAGCTGGCCGAAAAACTTGAGGTTGTTAACTCAGACATCATCATCGCTCAAACGACCGTCGATAACGCCAATACACAGCAGGAAACACGTGATGTGATTATTGGCGAACTTCGCGACGATAACGCGAATTTGGCCCAGGATCTGGAGATTATCAAGGAATTGCTGGATAATCGACGTTTGGAAGTTGAGGCGCTGCAGCAGAGGATTCAGGAAGTCGAAGACGAGATCACGCGTCGACGCGGCCAGATTCAATAATCAATAATTCAACGCTTGAAACACAGATCCGGCATGTCTTTGGCATAGCCGGATTTTCTTTGTCTGCATAAGATTGAGCGAGTATCAGTTTCCATCCGTGACGGGTTTCCAGGTTCATTGAGAAATCTACGCGGAGACACGACTCGGAAAAAATCACTGTCTCGTTGAGCGGCCAGTCTTATGGGTCTACAAGATCGCAGTTATTACGGTGACCAAGGGAAGGACCCTTGGAGCACAGATCCTGACGCGTGGAAGGGTGGCTCCTCCGGCTCTAAGGGACGCTCGATCATTTTAATATTGATCATAATCAATGTCGTGATTTTTTTGCTGGATGCTTTCACTCCAATCCCTCAAGATCAACTCGCTAGTTACAACCTCGCTGTTGAGAATTTCCCTGAGGAAGCAAGTGACATCCAAAAACCTTCACGTTGGCTGAGCAGTACGATGGCGTTGAAGCCTGATGTGGTTCAGAAGCCCTGGAATGTCTGGCAGTTTTTGACGCATGGGTTTGCGCACGCATCGATCGACAGTAAGAGCTCCTTCTTTCATGTTGGCTTTAATATGCTGACGCTATTCTTTCTTGGCCGGCCCGTTTTGAAGAAATATGGCCGTGATGAGTTTCTCCGATTTTATCTCATGGCGATTGTTGTTTCTGGATTGGGATGGGTAGCTGCGCAGTGGATTGCGGGGACGCCTAACTCGTCGGCCGTTGGAGCTTCGGGGGCCGTTTCGGCGGTGATCGCGCTGTTCGTCATGAACTTCTGGGATGAAACCATTTATGTTTTTGGTGCTGTGGGTATGAAGGCCTGGGTTCTTGCGGCGATTTTGATCTTTTTGGATTTGCTCCGAGTTTTCGATGCCAGTAACCAGGTGGCATGGGAGGCGCATCTCACCGGAATGGCATTTGGCGCGGCTTATTTCCAATTCAAGTGGGATTTCTTCTGGATGAAGTTTGGTTGGTTAGCAAGTCTTACCAGCCCTAAACCTAAGCTTCGGGTTCATGATCCAGGCGCAAAGGATGAATTGTTCGAAAAGCAAGCGAATGAGATTCTCGAAAAGATCACTCGCGAAGGGTTGGAAAGCCTGACGGCGAAAGAGAATCGACTGATGAAAAAATACAGTCGAATCATGAAAGAAAAAAAGAACCGCGAGTAGTTTAGGAAAGTGCCGCTGGTGTTGAGGAATAAGAACGAACGTAGCTTTTGAACGTTGTTGAAGCCGGTGCGTCGGCTTGTAAGGATCGACATTGACGCCGTCCTGCAGAACCTCTATCTCTCCGCCACACAATTTAATGTGGTGAAGATGCGCGCGATCCTCTTAATCATGACTTTGGCGATGTCGGTTCTCTTGATGGGCTGTGAAAGCTGGTTTGCGCGCGAAACTCAGGAGACCGTGTCCTGGCATCGTCCAATTGCTGGTGCCTTTCAGCGGCTGCGAATGCTGCCTGACAGCGTCATGCTTGAGATCGCCGTGGTAAAAATAGATCGCGAAGAGATCGAAAGCTTTGACAAGCTATGGCATCAAATTGATACCAGCCCTCTAAGCCTCAATGATCGTCGCGTTTTGGACCAGAATGGAATTCGCGCGGGTGTGGTATCCAGCCACGTCCCTGCGATGTTGCATAAGCTCATGGCCCCAATTCCGATCGATGAATCTTCACTGGATTCTTGGCAACAGCAATTATTTGATAAAGGCCTTCTCAAGCCCGAGCCTCGCATTTTGTTGCATGACGGGATTCAGAATCGACGAGGAGAGTCGCACCCCGTACCTGTTTCTGACTATTTGACGCATGCCAGTTGGATTGTAGAGGTCGGGGATCGAAGAACGGCGGGAGCGAGTGATAATGTTCGCGCCGTCATCGAAGTGAAAACGTTTCCCAAAGGCGATGGTACGGTTCGACTCGTATGCACGCCCTCGCTTCATATCGGCCAGCCGCGAACCCAGATCGGAATCCAGCAACAGGGATTTGCCTATGAGACTGCTCAAGAGAAAAAGCTATTGAAGGAATTGAAATTCGAAGCGTGTTTGCGCTCGGGCGAATCTTTGATGATTGCACCAACATCTGATCTCAGTGATCTGGGCGGGCTGTTCTTTGGCGGGGGAGTGGCCGAACAAGGCGAAGACGGGACCTATCGAGTTTTGATGCTGCGTTTGTTGCAAACTCAGATGGATGACCTGTTTGACGTCGCACCAGATCTTGATGAGTTGACGACCACGTTTGTCGATTGACGCAAGTCAAAATAGACCTGTTGCTTTAATGGCATGTTTTTCGAATCGAAAAACATCGAAAAAACTCCCTCCAAGTCGACGAATTGCCTGTGCCAACAAGGTTTATCTTCGGTCGGTCGGATGTGCCATTGAGAAAATGTTCTGGCAGAACGATAATAGGTGCTTGGAAAGTCAAAAATAGAGAGAACGAAAAATGCCATTGGTGCCCTTGCGAACTGTTTTGGATCACGCCGCTGAAAATGCGTACGGTGTAGCCGCTTTTAATGTAAATAATATGGAGCAGATCCAGGCGATTATGGAGGCTGCCGAGGAGACAGATTCTCCAGTGATTGTCCAGGCCTCTCGTGGTGCGCGGAAGTACTCGCAAGATGCCTACTTGCGGCATCTAATGCTGGCGGCCGTCGAGCTCTATCCACACATTCCGACAGTAATGCATCAGGACCACGGCAATAGTGTCGAGACCTGCATGAGTGCGATCGAAAACGGTTTTACTTCCGTGATGATGGACGGATCACTTAAGGAAGACGGAAAAACACCAGCCGACTATGCCTACAATGTTGATGTCACGCGACAAGTTGTCGAAAAGGCTCACTCAAAAGGCGTTTCTGTCGAAGGCGAATTGGGATGTCTTGGGTCTTTGGAAACCGGTGAGGGTGAGGCGGAAGATGGTCACGGTTTTGAAGGCAAGCTCTCTCATGATCAACTCTTGACCGACCCCGAAGAGGCAGAGCGATTTGTTGCAGAGACCAATGTTGATGCATTGGCTGTGGCAATTGGAACCAGTCATGGAGCCTATAAGTTCACGCGAGAACCTGATGGAGAAGTTCTCGCGATGGATCGAATAGAGGAGATTCACAAACGACTTCCTAACTGCCATCTTGTGATGCACGGAAGTAGTAGTGTTCCACAGCATTTGCAGGATGTCATCAACGAGTTTGGTGGTCAGATTCGTCAGACTTGGGGAGTTCCTGTGGAGGAGATCCAACGCGGGATCAAGCATGGCGTACGAAAGATCAATGTCGACACCGACAATCGCTTGGCCATTACCGGTGCGATTCGAAAAGTCCTCACAGAGACTCCCGAAAAGTTTGATCCACGAGATTACCTAAAGCCGGCCCGAGCGGCCATGAAGGAAGTTTGTGTGGCTCGAATGGTTGCGTTCGGTCAGGCGGGACAAGGAGCAGCCCTTCGGGCAACGTTGTAATTTCGCCCCTCAGGCGAGATTTTGCTTTGATGCTGTTTATTTTATCTGTGGATGGTTTCTCAAAACGATTCCGTCCCAGATGGACAGGATCACATTGGCGTTGCGGACTAACAATCGGTGAGCCTTGCCATTCTCAACGTCCAGAGATCCCTTGGAGAAAAGCGATGATTCCTGCTGAGCAGATTCATTTGGTTGACGAGCGCGAAGAACTGCTTTTGGCGCCTTACGCCATGTTTAGTGTGGATTCACTGGGCCGTGAAAACTCGGAAGAGGAGCATCCCTACCGGGGGCCATTTCAACGTGATCGTGATCGAATTCTTCATAGCTCGGCTTACCGTCGTTTAAGCGGAAAGATGCAAGTCTTTACTGGCGAGATGGGTGATTATCATCGGACTCGGTTAACGCACACTCAGGAGGTTGCAACGATCGCACGGACGATCGGTCGAGCACTGCGTCTGAATGAGGACCTTGTCGAGGCATTGGCTTTGGTGCATGACATTGGGCATCCACCCTATGGCCATGCTGGCGAGGATGTGCTTGACGAGTGTATGGTGAATGCTGGCGGGTTTTCGCATAACCAGTTTGCTTTGACGATCGTAACGGAGTTGGAAATTCGATATGCGGGGTTTCAAGGTCTTAACCTGACTCGAGAGGTTCTTGCTGGGCAAACATCGCGTATTGATAAATCGGAGCCGCGGTTGAATTTGCTTTTAGAGGTTCAGCTGGTTGATGCGGCCGATAGTACGACCTATGACGCCCACGACACGGATGATGCAATCAAGTTGGGGTTGGTTACGTTGGAAGAAATGTCTGAACTTTCGATGGTCAAAGAGTCTCTGAATTTCGTTCGATCTAAATACACCAATTTAACAAATGATCTGTTGCGGAAATCCGTTGTGCACCGCCTGATCAACCGTCAGGTTACGGACATGATTGATCATTGCTCGCGCGAATTGGCCAAGCGAGACTTCCAATCTTCACGGGAGGCAATGGAGGGTGATTTTCGAATTCAACCCGGTGCTGCGGTTGCGGAGCAAAAGCAAGAGTTGGAGAAATTTCTGTACGAACGGGTTTATCGCCACTCTCAATTGGTTGAGGTGCGACAAAAGGCGCAGGAGCGTTTGCGCAATATGTATGAAGGTTATTGTAAAAATCCAGATTTTATTCCCGCACATCATCGTAGTAGAATTGAGAAAATTGGTCTGCAAAGGACTGCAGGGGAATACATTGCCGGGATGACCGATAAATTTTGTGAAGATACGTTTAATCAACATTTTGCCGCTATTTGAGGGTAGCCGAACGGGTCAGACTACTTGTAAGATGAGTTCTAAGAGGCAATAGCATGAAACGTAAATTCAACAGGCTTTGTCTTTAAATCAATGTTCAAATCACAGAATGCAAAAAAGTTTTGCTCATTAGGGCCCTTTGGGACAAAAAACTGCGACCGTTCTGATCGTATGTGTGATTTAATTATTCTGATTGTTGGCGCGTACTCGCATTGTCAGCGCCACGTGAATTGGACACTTCATGGTATTTCGTTGTTGATTCGTGATTGTGAATTGGCAAAAAAGCTGCGGATCCTTATTCATTTCGTCCACTCATTTTGAAGAATTATCACAATGGTTTTATGGGTATTGCGCGGGATTTTTGTGCTGCTCGCAGTCAGCCTTGGTGCGACTGCTCTTTCCAGCACGGAAATCAGTGTTCGAAGCGGATGGGTCGTTTTTATGGGTGCGCTTTTGGTTGGCGTGTGCTGCATCGGAGGCGACCTGGCATTCAAGCGAAAAAGAATCGATTTCGTTTCGAGCGTCTATTTTGGATTGGTCGTTGGTTTGATTTTGACGGTGTTGGTGGGGCTCATTTTGGTTCCCATGTTCCGGGGGATGGAAATTGACCCGAACTTTCGCGATTGGTCCGGAATTTCAGCGGACTCACTTCGCTTCTTTGTTATTTCGCTGATTGGTTTGGGACTGTGTTACCTTTCCATCAGTGTTCTTTGGCAAACCAAAGACGATTTTCGATTTATCATCCCCTACGTTGAGTTTGCGAAGGATGTAAAAGGGGCGAAACCCTACGTTCTTGATACCAGTGTGGTGATTGATGGCCGAATTGCAGATATCGTTGAAACGGGGATTATCGACAATCAGCTAATCATGCCTCGCTTTGTACTTCAGGAATTGCAGGGGATTGCTGATAGCAGTGATAAGATGCGACGTTCACGTGGTCGCCGTGGTTTGGATATTCTTAACAAGTTGCGCACCAATGAAGTGGTGGACTTCAAAGTTTACGACCGAGAGCTTCCGGAAATGAACGGGCAGCCAGTTGATATGAAGCTTTTGATCCTGGCGCGTCATCTCGAAGGAAAAGTGGTGACTGGGGATTTCAACTTGAACAAGGTTGCCAAGCTTCAGAATGTTCCTGTGATCAATTTAAACGAAATTGCCAACGCGTTTAAACCAGTGTTCTTGCCGGGAGAAGTGATCAAGGTCAAGATCGTTAAAGCTGGTGAGTCGAATACTCAAGGCGTTGGCTATCTTGATGATGGCACCATGATCGTGATTGAGGAAGGGCGAAGTTACATAGGAAATGATGTGATTATCACGGTAACGAGCATGCTGCAAACGAGTGCTGGCCGAATGGTGTTTGGCAAGTTTGAAAACTTGGCTGAATAGCGCATTTTCTGAGTTGATAATTTCCAACGCGATTAACGCCGGATCTTATGCGCCCATCGATCAGGCGGCGTTCGCAATTTTGTACGGGACTCATCGTTTGTGAAACCAGAACCAGGAAACGGGTCCAAGAACAATGATGAGTATGCCTCCTACAAGGAATAGGCATGCCAGGGTGTTGAGAATGTCTGTTGTTCCACTGGCCCATCCGTTACGTTGCAATTCTTTGCTGGCTTGGCTCAAGCCATACGTGAGCAGGAACAATAGAAGGCCGCTTGCCCAGCAGGTACGCGACCAACGTTTCTGAGCTTTGCGAAATTGGGCAAGACGCAATAGAAGTGAATCGTCCTTTGGCTGATCTTGCGTGACTTCTTTGGGAGGCTGAAACGGGTTGGGATTCGAGTCTCTATTCAGCGGGTTTGGCATCCAGAGTCTCATTCAAGTCAGAGAGGAATTTCTGGACATCAAAGAGGCAGTCTTCGCTTGCTGAAATGATGATCAAGCCACCGAACATGTCAGCAGAAAAGTCACCATTGGTGTCATTCCAGTCATCGGGGTGAATGGAATTGCGAATGGTGTCCAGGAGTATGGATGCGGCTTGTTTTTTGGTTAATCGCTCATGGTCAGCCGTCGAGTCCTGAGCAGATGCTCTTTGCGGGATGCGATTCGATCCGGCGAGTTGATTGAACACTCCTCCCGAAGAGGTTCCGGGATTAATCGATCCGAACCCGCTTTCAAGGTCAAGGCCGTTCATTCCGGCTGCGAACTCTGATGTGTTTTCGACGATCTTTCCAATGAGTTGGCGGCAATCAAAAATTCTTCGGCGAAATCGAGATAGGTCATTGGCGACATCCAGTGAGATGATTTTGACGGCTCCATCGGTCAGTTGATAAGTCGCATTGTGTTCCTGGAGTAGCAGTTTGAGAGCAGTCCTGAGACGAACATTTTTTAGTCGAAACGTGATTTGCTGATTCGGCGTGAGTGAATCGTCCGATGCGGATTGATCCAAAATGATGTTTGTTCCTATCACCTCGGCGAGATCAGTCATGACTTCTTGAAATGGAGTCTGGTCGAATTCCAGTGAGATAGGTGTGTTCAGTTTTGCATCGATTGCTTCGGCATTTAGAATTTTTGAGCTTTCCAGGTGGTCAAGCAGCGAGATGTGATTTTCTTGCGCAAAAATCAGCGTGCTGATTGAGAGGAGGCAAAGAGCAAGGAGTGTCGAGGGGACTTTCGGCGCCATGTTTGAAATATCCTGAAGAAAGAAATCTTAAACCTGTGAAAAGGTTTGTTTTGCCAAGCCCCTCTCTAATTTAATGCAAGCTCCCGAAAATCCCAAGGGAAATTAGGGTTAGTTTTTCCAATGTACTGCATCATCCAGGAAGAACTTTCTGGTCTCGCCCACTTCATTGGCTTGCCAGATGAAGCGGCTGACCGGATCCAGGCAGGTCAGCCATCCGTCTCCAAATGCCCATGTGTCAATGCAAACCGCATGGTCATTGAATTTGGGGATGCCTGTTTTTTGAGAGGTGTGTCCGCAGACCATCGTCTTGCCTGACTGATGACGCGGAGGGTCATTGAATTTTTCCCAAAACAACATGAAGTCGGGTTGCTCGGAAAGCGGGAGTTCCGGGTAGGCGTTTCCATGCACAAAAAAATGGTGATCGGTTTCGTAAAAGGGTAGGAGTTGATGTTCCAGAAACTGCCAATGTTCGTCAGGGACATCCGAGAGTTGACCGTGGCTAGCATCCGCGGTTCGGTAAGAGTTGAGAGTCGCTTCGCCGCCGACATGCAAAAAACGAGTTAGCTTTTCGATGTCACTGCGCGCTTCGAGCATCATGATGTCATGATTTCCTCGAAGCGGTTTGAGTTGTCCAGTCGCGTGTTTCTGAATCAACCAATCAATGACACCGCGAGAATTGGGGCCACGGTCCACGTAGTCGCCGACGGTGATGAGTAGATCGTCATCGTCAAATTCGACGAATTGGATGAGGGTTTGGAGTGAGTTGAGGCACCCGTGGATGTCGCCAATGGCCAAGATTCTGGACAAACTAGTAATCCGTTAGCAAGTATTTCAGCAGAGATTTTTGTATTGTTCGCTGAGTTTTTTTAATTGTCCAAAGATGAACTGACAAGAAGCCAAAGCTTGTTTTTTAGGCAAATTCATGAAACAACGCAGGCAAACCTTGCTTTCGTTCTCCAATTTGACCGATCGGAAAGTGAAGAACTTTCGCATGAATTCGCAATTCGACCTATGCTGCGATGCGGAAATTCCAAATACTAAATCTTTGTACGCATTGAAACTTGTCGTTGAATCGTCGGTATAAGAGTTGTCCAAGTTTGTTTCGAAAAACGCAAAGAGAGTTTTATGAAAACTGTTGTTACTTTGTTCATGCTAGTGGCCATCGGCTCGTTGGGGCTGGTTTTTGGCAGCGGCTTGACGGGTGTTTTTGGTTCAGCAAACAAACATTCAGTCACGCAAAATGTCGTGTTGAGTTTGACCTCGGCCCAGTTTACGAATTATCAGCAGGAGACTGAGGAGCAGCTGGAACTGGGAACGAAGATGCCAGATTTTGAGTTGACGGATTTTCGTGGGCGGTCCTGGTCTTCGCAGGAATTTGCGGAGAAGAAAGCTGTGGTTGTTCTTTTTCTCGGAAATGAGTGCCCTCTGGTTCGATTATATGCTCCTCGACTCAATGAGATCGCTGAGAAATTCGCCGATCAGGGAGTCCAGTTGATCGGAATCAATTCGAACATGCAGGATTCCATGGCGGAGTTGGGAGCCTTTGCGCGAGATACCAAAATTGAGTTTCCCTTATTGAAAGATCCATCCAACCGAGTCGCAGATCTCTTCATGGCCCAGCGAACTCCCGAAGCGTTTGTTTTTGATGGCACGAGCAAGTTGGTGTATCGTGGCCAATTTGATGATCAGTACACCTATGGCCGGCAGCGTCCGAAGGTTGAACATGAATACGTCGTTGAATCGCTGGATCACATTCTGAATGACAAGCCCATCGATGTTGCCGAGACCGAGGCGGTAGGTTGTATCATCGGGCGATCAAGCAAGGTCAAAAGCGATGGCATGTCTGATGTAACGTATTCAGAACATGTCAGTCGTATTCTTCAGGATAAATGTGTGAACTGCCATCGCCCTGGCGAAATCGCGCCCTTTAGTTTGCTTGAGTATGATGAGGTTGCTGGGTGGGCAGACATGATTCAAGAGGTCGTCAATGAAAATCGAATGCCTCCTTGGCACGCCGATCCGGCGCATGGAACATTCAAGAATGATATTCGGTTGAGTGCATCGGAAAAAGATATGATCAACCGATGGGTCGATGGCGGAGTTGCGCAAGGTGATCTCAAATTGTTACCAGAGCCACGCCAGTTTGCCGAAGGTTGGCAGATTGGTGAGCCGGATGTTGTGATCGCGATGTCCGAAGAAGGTTTTCGGGTTCCTGCAACTGGCACCGTTGAGTATCAGTACTTTGTCGTGCCGACCAATTTCAAGGAGGACCGTTGGATCGATGCCGCCGAAATCCGGATCGGAAACCGTGCGGTTGTCCATCATGTGATTGTAGGTATCAATGATGAAGACGGTTCGCCACATGGTGGAGTGGATTCGGAGTGGATTGCGGCCTGTGCACCAGGTTCACCTCCTCTGCAGCTTCCAGAGGGGTATGCCAAGTTGATTCCGGCGGGAAGTGAACTTGTGTTTCAAATGCACTACACGCCCAATGGAACGGCGCAAGAGGATATCTCCTGCATTGGTTTCAAGTTCGTTGATCCCAAGGCGGTAAAAAAAGTGGTGGGGACCCAGGAAGTCATCCAGGAGAGATTTCGCATTCCTGCCGGGGCAGAAAATCATAAGGTCGTTGCCAGGAAACAAATTCGTCATGATGCAATTATGTTGACCTTGTTTCCGCACATGCATTTGCGAGGCAAGGCATTTCGGTACGAGGCCAAGTATCTCGACGGCACCACAGAGATTTTGTTGGATGTGCCTCAGTACGATTTCAATTGGCAGAATAGCTATATTTTTGCGGAGCCAAAACGGTTGCCGAAGGGGACCTGGGTGATTTGCACAGCCCATTTCGACAACTCAAAGGGCAATATCGCCAACCCCGATCCGACAAAAGTGGTTCGTTGGGGAGATCAAACGTACGAGGAAATGATGATTGGCTACTTCGATATGGCACTGGCTGATCAAGATTTGACCAAGGAGAAGTAGCGTAATTCCTCGGGAATTCGAATTGTCGCGTGTTACACCTCAACAAAGCAGAAACTCGATATCTGTTTTGCTATAATCGCCAAGGTCACAGCTTTAGCGATTGAGGATACGAGATGCGTGCGCGATTTCTCCTAATTTTGACCCTTTTGTCCTTGCCAGCGTGCTCGGGGAAACCGATTGAGGATGTTGAGTTTGAAGCAAAGGAACCTGCTCCCCCTGTAGAGAAACTGCTTTCCAAAAAAGAGCGGGCCGAGCTACGAAGGGTGGAACGAGAAGCCGAAGCTGCGCGGATTGCTGACGAAGCCAATGGGTTGCTCGATGCGTTGAATCTTGAGTTTGAAGAAGCGAACGCAGAATGGATGAGCGCCCAACAAAGTTTTGAATCTCAAGAAGGGCGACAGGCGGGGTTTGATGGTCGGCCATGTCTTGAGTACGCCGAAAAGTTTATCGCGTTGGCTGAAAAATATCCAACCACACCAGCCGCGACTTCCGCCTGGCAACTGGCGACAAAGTTTGGAATGGGGGAAACCAAATTGAAGGCCGCCAACGCGGTCGTGGAAGCGGCAAAAGACAGCTATGGCACGAACCAAGCGAAAGAATGCTTGGAACTGGTAATGTCGCACGCAGTTGGATCGCCGCAGAAAGAAGCGATGGAAATGCTACTGGCAATTGCACGAGAGGATATCGACTCCGAGTCTTCTTTTGAAATCGTGAAGAGTTTGGCTACGGCTCCTCGGGCGACGAAATTCTCGCTGGATGGGGCATTCATGGCGATGGGGGATCCAGATGTCAGGGGCGATGCGATCAAGCAGCTAAAGCTATTTGTTCAGGCTGGTGTTAGCTCAGAAAAAGCGGCTGAGTGTCTCGAGCTTCTGTACCTTTACGGGCCCGAGCGATCCCGGAATGTAGCGTTTCAACAGATGTTGGAACATCACGAACAACATGAACGAACGGTTTCTATGACTCGTGGTTTGAGCGAAGTGGTGACACGAGACAATGAAAACCTCCTCAAGGAAATTATTGAACAGGTATCTGGCAAGACCCAGGCCACGGCGATGGTGACGTTGGCCAGATTCTATTCAAACCGACGGCGAAACGCTGCGTACTACTCTTCAACTGATTTTGAAGGGGTCGATGAAGAATTTGCCAGCTACCTAAAAGAAGAGATCGATCCGGGACAACTGGAATCACTTGAGCAGATGTTGGCGTCCTATGTAGAGGAACACGACGAATTGGTGGACGTTGGGAAAGGAGAGCTGTTCGCCATGCGGCATCTTGTTGTCGGGAAGAAGGTCCCGGAGATCATCGGCAACGACCTCGAAGGAAACGAGTTCAAGCTTAGTGACTACCGCGGCCAAGTCGTATTACTTTGTTTCTGGGGGGATTGGTGTGGAGTCTGCCGCTTGATGTATCCCCACGAACGTTCACTGGTGGAGAGTCTCGAAGGAAAGCCGTTTGCGATTGTCGGCGTAAACAATGATTCGGCCAAAGAGCATGCTCTTCAGGTGATCGACAAAGAGAATTTGACTTGGCGAAACATCTGGGATGGTCCCAAGGGCAACGCGGGGTCAATATCAACCCGGTGGGGTGTTGCGAAATGGCCGATGACCTATTTGCTCGATGCAGAAGGAGTGATTCGCTACGAGAATCTGCGCGGCAAGGATCTCAACAAGGCCATTGAAACCTTGATGGTGGAGATTGGTGAGGACGTTGAGTTGCCCGATCCCGCTCAAGCGACACTGGATGTCCAACCCGATAATGACACCACCGATGAGCCGGACACCACCGATGAGCCGGACACCACCCAACCGCCCGCAGTCGTGCCGGATTCTGAACCAGGCGAGGCAGCCGGAACAGAGTCCGGTAACGGTTCCGAGGGATGCTGATTCAGGATTGGAACGTTGAATTGCTGGGCATGGTTGCTGGTCCATATTCGAACACCAAAGGTGGATTGCCTATTTCAAAGTTCGAGTTGACGGCGGATGCGTTGTAGAACGTTGTCAGTTTGGTTTGGTGGACGCCATAGCTGGCATGGATATGGCCAAAGCAATGTAGCTTTGGCGCGAGTTCTTCGATTCGGGCTCTCAGGTGCGAGCAGCCAACAGACTGTCCCGATCGAGTTTGGTCCAGGATACCAAACGGTGGTGTGTGGGTGATGAGGATATCGGTGTCGTCTGGAATGAGGTTCCATTTTTCTTTGCGTTGGTCGTTGGACATGTAGTAGGCCCATCCGTCGAGCGCCGGCAACCAGGGCGAGCCATAGAAATTGACGCCTTGAAAACGTAGGGCGTCATCAACCAGATAAGTGGCATTTTCAAAAACTATTTTGTTTTCGCGCTGTTTTCTCTGAGCGACAAAATCGTGATTGCCGCCAATGACAATGATTTTTTGAAATGGGAGTTGGCCGAACCACTGGTCGACTCGCTCCAGGTCGGTGGGGTCGATTTTGAAACCGTCACAAAAGTCACCGCAGTGAATCAACACATCGCCCTGTAGGTCAGGTAACTCAAGATGCTTTCCATGGGTGTCACTGATAACTACGATTCGCATTGAAGCCTTGCAGGTTGTGGATTGTCGGAAAAGTCGACGTGAACATTACGAAGCGAATGTTGGAAGTCGATTGTTGAGACGAGTGGGGTGATTTGTGAATAATGTTCTCACCGCCATAAAAACATGTGATAAGGTAGTTATGTTCCCGATGCAAGTCAGTGTGTTTGACAAAAGGAGGGCAGTTCGATGAAAGATCCACCGAAATATCATCATGAGGATGGCTTTTAGCTATTCGACTGAATCTTGACTTTTGAATTCAAAACAACGTAAACGCCTTCTGCAATTTGTAGAAGGCGTTTTTGTTTTTGGTCGAGCTCTTATTCTTTCTCTCGTGTCTTTTGAGGGCTACGAAGCTTGATGTGAACGTTGGCGACTTGGCCCATCAGAGTACGCTTTGACATTTGGTGGTCTTCAGCAGCGGCCAAGTCCATGTACTCTGCAGCCTTTTCCGATTCTCCTGAGGCGTCGAAATAGAGTCCGATGTAAAGATAGGCGTAGTACTTGTTTTGAGCCAGTTTACGTTGGTCAGGCGATCCAGCTTCGGCAGCCGCGATGACTTCTTCGGGTTTCATGGTGCCCGCATACAGCTGATGAATTTGCCTCATGGGAACTCGGGTATCGTTTTGAATCGGAATCAGTTGTTCACGCGCTTCTTCAAGGCTGCTTGATTTGGCCCTGCAGGCAAAGTGCCAGACTGCATTCTCGACGTCTTGTCCGTTGACTGTTTGGTGTACCTCAAATTGTTCGATGCCGTCCTCATATCGTTCGAGGTAATAGAGTGCCAGGCCACGTTGCCAGAGTCCGGGTTTCAAGCCTGGGTTGAGTTCAATTACTTTGTCGAAGTCGGTGACGGCCTCCGCCATGTTGCCGGCCATGTAGTTCAATTCGCCGCGGACTCGATAGCCGCCTTGATCATCTTCTGCGAGTTCCATCATCTTGGTCACGGTTTTGATCGCTTCTTCGTAATCCCTTTCGCCGGCCTGATTGGTAAATTGACTTCGAAGCTCCATGAATTCACGTTGCTCGTCTGGATCCTGGCCCCAGGTGGTTATGGTGCAAAGAAATGTGATGCCTGACACCAACAGGCTTGTAAGAAAAGTGATACGCATGAAAGGCTCGCAGGAAATATGAAATTGGTTAAGTTAACAAGCTATCAAAGATTGATAAATTTAAAATGATATAGTCGACGCGTTGGGTGAAAGCTTAGTGCAATCAACCGGATAGCGAGTAAAAAAATGACCCAAACAAAAATCGCTCTAATTCAACAATCTGCTTCAACAGATCGAGCAGCCAATATTGAACGTGGACTCGCTGCGGCAGAAGCTGCTGCCGTGGCTGGAGCGAACATCATTTGTTTTGCGGAGTTAGCTTTCGCTCCTTTTTATCCGCAAGAACCTGCTGGAGTTAACGCCAGAGATTTGGCGGAAACGATCCCCGGTCCAACGACGGAGGCTTTTTCGCAGCTCGCTAAAAAGCATGGTGTCGTGATCGTTTTGAATTTGTTTGAGGTTGCGGGCGACAAGACGTTTGATAGTTCTCCAGTCATTGATACCAATGGGGAAATTCTGGCAACGACGCGGATGATTCACATTACTGAGTACCCGTGTTTTCACGAGCAGGGATACTACGACCTTGGTGATCGCGGAACGCCCGTTGTGGAAACTGAGTTTGGGAAGTTAGGAGTTTGTATTTGCTATGACAGGCACTTTCCCGAGTACTTTCGCTCGCTTGCGTTGGCCGGCGCAGAAATTGTTATCGTTCCTCAGGCAGGTTCTGTTGGCGAGTGGCCTGACGGTTTGTACGAAGCGGAGATGCAGGTTGCTGCTTTTCAGAACGGGATATTTACCGCACTTTGCAATCGTGTGGGACAGGAGCCGAAATTAAACTTTGCCGGCGAGTCATTCGTGTGTGATCCGGCAGGCCGAGTGATTGGCAGAGCAGGGCAGGGGACAGAAGAAACCTTGATGGTTGATTTGGACCTGGGGCAAGTTGAAGAATCCCATGCCCGACGACTTTTTCTGAAGCACCGCCGACCGGAACTCTATTCCGACTGGATTTGTTGAACGAATTCCCTGTCCAATGCTCTGATAAAGTTGGGCTTGTCGCAAAAAGGTAAACCACGCTCAAATAGTCGTATGGTTTCGTGCAACTTGTACTTTGCCAATAGCGTTCTTTCACAAGGTCCTACGATGAAACGATTAAGTTTCGCTATTTCAATTGAAGCGATTTAACTAATGGGTTCGGCAGTTAGCATGTCAACTAAAAAATTGTCAAAAAGCTACGATCGTGCGGCCAAATTCTATGAAGCGAGCGCTAACTGTTTTTCGCTTGGGAAGATTCGTGCTTCAAAGTTCTATGGCGTTCAGAAGATGCAGCCAGGTGATCGAGCAATATTTTTGGGTGTTGGTACAGGCGAAGAGGCAATCTTGGCAGCTCAAAAGGGAGTGCAGGTGACATGTGTTGATATCTCTCAAGCCATGTTGACGAAGCTGAAAAGAAAGCTGGATGCAAAACAATTGGACGCTGAATTGCTTTGTCAGGATGCGTTGACGCTTGATCGATTTGGCCAATACGATTTCTGCGCGGCCAATTATTTCTTGAACGTTTTCCGCGAATCCACCATGAAAAAATTTATGCAACACGGCGCGAAATTGGTGAAGCCAGGCGGAAAGTTCTTGATCGCTGACGTGGCTCGGTCACAAGGTAATCTGCTGTATCAAGCTTTCAATATCTGCTATCTCAAATGGGCAATGATTTCGTCCTGGATGATTGGGCTGGTGCCTTTGCATCGGAACTACGATTACCCCAGGTACTTCGAGGATGCCGAACTCCGACTGGACTCCGTCGAGTACTTTAAACTGTTCAGGGGAGGTCCCGTAGTCTTTCAGTGCATTGTGGGACAGAAACTGGGTTGAATTGAAACGCCACTCGCACCGCTTGGATATTCAGGAGCTTGGCTGCCCTGCACCGTCGCTACTGTGGCTTGGGCGGCTCGTGACGCAGATTACGCTTGGACGCGTTCTTCCATTTTCTGGATGTACTGTCGCAGTCGCTCATTTTCGTCAGCGACGTCTTTAAGCTCCAGCATGTTTTCAACGCGTTTGAGCAATTCGATCTTGTTGACGGGTTTGGAGAGGAAGTCATTTGTTCCAGCATTGACCGCGCGCTCGATATCGCCCAGCTCGTTGAGTGCGGTGACCATCAAGATCATGATCTTTTTCAAGGAAGCATCTGATTTGATTTTTTCACACACTTCGAAGCCACTGAATTTGGGCATCATCACGTCCAGCAGAATCAGGTCAGGCTGGAAGGATTCGACTTTTGCGAGAGTTTCAGCGCCATCGCAGGCGACCTGGATTTCGCAATCGAGGTTTGCCAGATAGGCTTCGAGCAATTCACGATTGGGTTGATTGTCGTCAGCGATCAGAATGCGGTGATTGGAGGATTCTGTCATGGATTCAAGCGAAAGGGGCGAAATGGACTCTGTAATTATAAAAGGTGGACTTTGATTCGACCATGTCAGCAATGGGACGTTTGTCGGATCAATCGTTGAATTGTTGCAAGAATCTTCGGCCACGCCAGATCGTATAGGCCATGTTGGCGTCGATATGGTCCTTCTCGGATTGGCTGGTGAAGCAGTAGACATCTGAGTCGTCAGCCAGGGCGATGACGGCTTGATCGTTTTTTGTGGATCGAGCCATCAATACGATTTCGTCAAAAAAGCTACCCACCAGCACCGGCTGGACGTCTTCAAAACCTTGTTCATCAATTCGGGATCTTAAATCGGTGAGTTGTTGGGAGTAAATGCCATCGGCACGTTCTGGGGTCATTTGGAAAATCTTGGGGTGGACAGCTTGCCAGCCAGCAAATGCTGCGTATGCATCGTCTATCGAGAGGGACTCAATATTGTTTGGGAAGACATGCGTAAGAGGACCGGAGATTCCCAAATTCGAATAAACCGGGTCGGAGCCGTATTGAAATCGAAACAAGAAACATTGGACCGGATGTTCGAAGCTGGGCCAGTAAAGTTCTCGATTGTCGACAAGTTCGACGTTGCTTGGAGCAATGCCCATTTGGTTGGGCTCAGAGAGCCAGATGGCAAGCTTGCTTTCCGCGATGGCGATTTCACTTTGAAACTCTTCGGGGATTTTGTCGAGGATATCGAGCTCTTCCGCAAAAGCCAGGACTCGGAGGCGTGCAATTGGTTCTTCCACCAACTTGGCCAACCAGTGTTCGCCTTCTTCGTCATTCAATCTAGCCAGTCCCGCTGCCGCCTCCGTTTGAATTCTTCGATGCCGAAGTTCCAGGGCTTGACGCATTTTTCCGATGGCTGGCGTGTGTTGCATCAATGCCAAAGCATCACAAAGTGAGATCGTCAGCGCCACGGATTCCGAAACCCGCATACTGATATCCTGGGGGGTCAATTCGGCAGGTAAATTTCCTTCTTCGACGCGAGCCATCTGTTGAACGACGTTGCCCAAAAGTGAGGTCAACTGTTCGGATCGATCTTGGGCGGGGTGAATTTTCAGATTACCGGCCCGATGGTGGTAGTTCATCAGGTCCAATGAGGCCGCGGCAATCTCAGGGTGGGCGATGCCTTTGGTGGCTAGTTCCGCAAACAACCAGTCTGGCAAATCGGCTCGTTTGACAAGCGGAGCAAAAGTCTGGACCAGACCATGAGGATTGGAGGGGGGGCTGGATGTGATCAAGTCGCACCAGGTTCTTAGGCTCTCCAGACTGCCATCGTTGCCGATCCAGCCAAGGATGCTATTTCGAATGTTGTTGGAGGAATCGACTTTGAGATACAGTTCACCAAGAGCTTTTCGAGAAGAATCTGATAGCGGATTGGGTTTTTCAGCCAATTTGGTGATGGCAGTTTCGACCGCAGATTGAGCGTTGGTCAATTCATCGGAACGCAAACTGAGGTTTTCGAGAAAATCTAGTTCTTTGTCGTGGGGTAATTGACTGGCCAGTTCGGCAACTTGTGTTAATGAGGAGGTGTCCTCTGTGCCTGAACAAATCAAGTTTACAAGGTGGTCAATCACGAAATATCCAATCAATAAATGGGCTGCCGAGCCCAATTGCATCCAGTTTTTGTCGAGGGAGCCGGGTGGTGGGACTAAATTGAGACACGTTGACCCAATGTAGTGGTGTGGAGTAACCTATGGGGGCATTCCCATGCGATTATTTCCACCCAATTACCCACCATAATATCAGTGCCAAAACGGATCTCTAAACATAAACAGGAATTGGACTTTGGCAAACTCGGTATTTCCGACGAACTTCAGGGTACTCTAAAAAAAATAGGTTACGAGACGCCGTCTCCAATTCAGGCGTCTTTGATCCCTATCGCATTGGAAGGGTATGACGTCATCGGTCAAGCTCAAACGGGGACGGGTAAAACGGCCGCATTCGCCATTCCCATTTTGGAGTTTGTTGACCTGCGAATCAAAGCACCTCAAGCGCTGATTTTGGCTCCGACTCGCGAGCTTGCAGTTCAGGTAGAGCGGGAAATACAACAGCTCTCCTCAGATATCGATGTGACGTCATGTTGCCTGTATGGTGGCAAGCCAATTAAATCTCAGCTCAATATGCTGAAAAAAGGTGTGCAGATCGTTGTCGGGACACCCGGTCGCGTTATCGATCACCTCAATCGTGGTTCACTTGATCCGCGAGGGATTTGGTGTGTGGTCCTCGATGAGGCTGACCGAATGTTGGATATTGGTTTTCGCCCAGACATCGAAAAGATTCTTCGCAAGTGTCCAGACAAACGCCAGACCATGCTGCTCAGTGCGACGGTTCCAGATCAAATTCTGAGACTGATTAGCCGGTACATGCACTGCCCGAAACGGATCAATATCTCCAACAAGAATGTTTCAGCGGAATCGATTGATCAGTATTACGTCAATGTCCCACAAGACATGAAGTTTGATGTCTTGCTAAAGTTGCTGGAGAGAGAGAAACCCGAACAGGCAATTGTTTTTTGCCGAACCAAACTCGGTACGGAAAAGCTTTATCGCAGACTCTTCAAGACGGATTTGCCTGTTGAGGTCGGAACGATCCACGGCGACCTTTCGCAGCCAGCACGTGATCGAATGATGCAGGCATTTCGAGCTGGCTCGGTAAACTATCTCGTTGCTACCGATGTGGTGGGACGTGGGATCGACGTTAGCAATATCTCCCATATTATCAACTACGACATTCCCGAGTTGAGCGAAGATTACGTTCATCGGGTGGGTCGAACAGGGCGCATGGGAAAAACGGGAATTGCGTTCTCATTGGTTGCTCCCCACCAAGGAGACGAGTTGACTCGGATCGAACAAACTATCAATCGGTTGCTGGATCCCGACCCGATTCAGGAGTATGTTGACGCTCGAGTTGCGGAGTCGCAGCCAGAAAAGGGAAAGTCCAGTCCGGCTCGGCCTCGCAAAAAGTACCGTCGAGCTCTTTAGGGCGGTTCAGGCTTCGCTTGAGCGATTGTGTTGTTTGGCGGGTGGAGAGTTCTTGGAAGTCGAACTTCCAGCAAGCTGCGTGCAGCATGGCACCTTCAAAATCAAGTTGGTCAATCCCCTAAGGCCTTTGGCATATGGATCAACAAGTCCGCGAAATTTTGAATGACGCAGATTGCGGTGCTCAGTGGCTGCGAAAGATTGGTGTTCAAAATTCGGATCGAGCTCATGTGAATCTGAGGGCGATTGCCGAGAGCGGTATGACCTTGGACTTGGTAGATGGATTGTTTGAGCAGGTCGAGCTTCACCTGCCTGCCGTCAGCGATCCTGACATGGCGTTGAACAACCTGGAGCGATTCATTCTTTCCGCTCGTAGTCCATTGGCAATTGGAGCCTTGTTGGAGCGAGACCGCACCGCGTTGCCTATCTTGTTGACGATTTTTTCGGCCAGTCAGTATCTCTCTGACCTTTTGGTTCGCGATCGAGAGAGTTATGACGCGCTTCGTTTGAGCGAAGGCCAACCTTACACGCGAGAGGTCTTGGTTCGGGATCTGCAGAATCTGATGGCCAGTGCCCTCGATCAAGAGGCTGCGATGACATTGATTCGCCGATTTAAGCATCGTGAAACGCTTCGGATTGCGTTCGGTGACCTGGTTGCCGGACAACGACTGACAGGGGTCACAGAGCAGATTTCGTTCGTTGCTGAAGCAATCTGTGAGGCGGCCTTTAGTTTTTGTTTTCGAAGGTTGCAAGAGAAATGGGGTGTCCCCAGGCTGGCCAATGGTGAACGCTGTGCGTACTCGATTTTGGCGATGGGCAAATTGGGCGGCAGTGAGTTGAATTACTCAAGTGATATTGATTTGGTCATGGTCTATCGGGGAGACGGGGAATGTGATGGAGCTCGTTCTCGGTCGAACCGTGAATTTTTCGAGCAGCTTTCCCGCGACCTAACCAAGCTGCTGAATGAGTCGACTCGACTGGGAGTCGCGTATCGAGTCGATTTGCGGTTGCGGCCAGAAGGAAGCAAGGGCCGAATTTGCAATACCGTGGAGCAGATGGTTCGCTACTACGAGTCCAAAGGGCGAACCTGGGAGCGACAGGCGTTGATCAAGCTGCGGCCGGTTGCAGGGGACCTGGAATGTGGCCTTGATTTGATCAAGAGATTGGAGCCTTGGGTCTATCAGCGAAGGTTGAATCGCTTGGCGATTTCTGAAATCAAAGCACTCAAACGAAAGATTGAGCGAAGGGCAAGAGTTGACGGGGTTGAGCGATTGGATGTCAAAACCGGGCATGGTGGAATTCGGGATGTTGAATTCGCCATACAGTTTTTGCAGCTGTCCTATGGAAGCCATCTTCGTGACGTTCGAACGGTGAATACGCTCACGGCAATCGAGCGATTGCAGCTCGTCGGAGTTTTGACGTTAGAGGAAGAGACTTTGCTTTCGCAGAATTATTCCTGGCTTCGAAAGTTGGAACACCGATTGCAGATCATGTTTGATTTGCAGACACATGAACTGCCAGAAGGCACTGACGAGTTGCGAAAGGTCGCAAAGCGGATGGGCTATCAGGATTATTTTGGCCGAACTTCTTTGGAGCAGTTCAATGATGGGCTGGCGGAAGTCACCGAATCAAATCGGAAGATCTTGAATCATCTGCTACACGATGCTTTTGCAAGCGATGGATTGCGTGGAGAGAGTGTGGCTCTAGAGGCTGAATTGGTGTTGGCCGAAAAACCTGGCGCCGAATTCATTGAATCAATTTTTACTAAGCACGGGTTTTCTGACTGCCAGCGAGCCTTCAGGAATTTTTCTGAGTTGGCTTGCGAATCGACACAGTTTTTGTCCCCACACCGTTGCCGTCATTTTTTGGCGGCGATCTCAGCAAGGTTACTACAGGAGATTGCCAAGACGCCTGATTCTGATTCGACGCTGAATTCGCTTGCAGGTGTCAGTGAGAAGATTGGAGCCAAAGGCGTGCTTTGGGAGCTGTTTCATGGTCACGCACCCTTCCTTGAACTGTATGTACGTCTTTGTGCGTGCGGCGATTATTTGACAAGTGTGTTACGCCAAAACCCTGGGATGGTCGATGAGCTTGTTGATTCATTGGCGCTAGATTCGCTACCCAGGCTCGCGTGGCTGAAGGAGCATATGGCCGAATTGGTCGGGGGTGCGGATGATATTGATCCGATCGTACATAGTTTCAAGCAGGCTCAACATTTGCGAGTTGGGGTCCGCGATCTTCTCGGGCGAGATCCCATTCAAAGCAAGCATCGGGCGCTTTCGGACATTGCCCAAGTTTGTTTGAATACGGTCACTGACCATGAATATTCCAAGATGCTGGCCAAGTATGGAACACCCATGTTGGAGTGCGACCCGCAGTGCCAGAGCGGCTTGATCGTTTTAGGGTTGGGTAAATTGGGTGGGCGTGAACCTAACTATCATAGTGATTTGGACGTGATCTTCCTCTACGAAGGCGATGGCACGACTCAGCATCCCACCAGTGAACAGGAAACCAGTAACCAGCATTTCTTTAGCGAACTGGCGGCTCGGGTGACCAAGCTCGTAACGTACAACGGTCCCATGGGGCGTCTTTATGAAATGGATTCGCGATTGAGGCCCACGGGCAAGAGCGGGGTGCTCGCTCAGTCGTTTGACGAGTTTGAGAGATACTTTGCTTCGGAAAAAGGGCAGCTCTGGGAGCGTTTGGCGTTGTGTAAGGCCAGAGTGGTTTACGGTGCGCGGGAGGCGGCTGCCCGGGCAACTCAGTTAATCGAAAAGGCTTTGAGCTTTCCCGCTTGGTCAGACGATCAAAAGTCAGCGGTTTACGAAATGCGGATCCGAATGCAGGAGGGCACGCAGGCGTCAAACTTGAAACGTGGCGTCGGAGGAACGGTTGATGTCGAATTCATTGTTCAGATGTTGCAGCTGAAGCACCGCCAGGATTCGCCAGAGGTCCGCGTGCAGGGAACCCTGGACGCTTTGGAAGTATTGACTCAGCGGCAGTTTTTGTCACCTGAAGATGGTGCGCTACTTGCTGATTCCTATCAGCTACTTCGGCAGGTCGAATCTGGGCTGAGGCTGATGAATCGAACGGCTCGGCATGAATTTCCGGAGACTGAACCTGAGCTCCGGAAGCTGGCCTATCTGTTAAGGCTTTCTGATTGGCGTGAGTTGGAGCGGCGGGTCGCTGAGGCGAGGAAGGTCAATCGTCGTTTGTTTGATAAGTTGGTTGATGTTAGTGCATAAAAAAACCCGCTCAATTTTGAGCGGGTTTGAACTGAGTTGAAAGCAACTGTTTTAAGGGTTTACTGGTGTGGCAGGACCAGGGTTGTTGTTGTTATCGTCAGCGATCGCTGCGATTCCTACACCTAGAGCAGCAAGGGCTAGGAGACGACCGCCGCCGCCACCGAATCCACCACCGCCACCGAATCCACCACCGCCGCCACTGGAGAATGCTCCAGAACGTGAAACTGAGCCACCTGCAAATTCAACAGGTGAAGACTCGAAGTAGAAAAATTCATCGTCGTCGTCATCATTGTAAACAATGTCGTCGTAGAAGAAGAAATCGCCAGGGGCCGATAGGCTTGGTTGGAAATCTTGAACTTGGTAGTTCGTGGAAGTGTAAGTGAAATCAGAAGACATCGCTTCGAATCCGAATGCTGCGATTCCCTGTGGTCCTGAAGCCATAAACTCGTAGTAGCCAGCCTGCAGGTCAGAGATGACAAAGTTTCCATCAGCATCAGCTGCAATTTTGCCAGCAGATCGACCACTGCCATCAAAGATCTCAACGGTTGTGCTCGAGAAGTCAACGTTTGCAAAGCTGGATGTCAACTGGCCTTCCAATTCTCCGTCAACAAGTTGAGCAACGTTTGAGCCTCGAACAAGCTCAGAGGTCAAACCTTCAGGCTGCTCAGCCTTTTTGTCTTGCTTGCCAAGCTTTTGGGCCTGCTTGGCGTTCTTTGAAACGACAACAACGTTCATCTCGCCAGTATCACCTTCTTCGACAACGTTGACGCCATAAACAGCAACGCCTTCTAAATTCGAAACGATGAACGAGTATGCACCAGTCGCCAGATCGGAAACAGTGAATGTTCCGTCAGGGTCAGTGTAAACCTGTGTCGCAATTGAGCCATCTTTTACGAAGAAGACCTTGGTGTCAGCCAAGCCAGACTTCAGATTGTTGGTGGGGTCAACGAGCCATACGCGGCCAGAGATTTCACCTTGTGCGTCTGCAGCAATGGTGTGCTGTCGGAATGTTCCGGTCAGGCCAACATGCTCAAGATTGGTCGCTTCAACTTTTGGAGTCGCAACGATCGAAACAGGGTCGTCATTCTGGAAAAGCTGATGCCCAGAGACCGCTGCAGTTACGACCAAGGGCAGCACAAAAACGTATGCCGCTAATCGCAGTGTTTTCCATAGATCTTTCATTTGTTCACCGTAACTCAATGTTGCCTAAGCTTGTTCGAAGAAAAGAACGGAAGGGAGCCCTTCCACCAATGTGGTAAATTGACCACTTTAAAATACTTGACAGTTCGATCCCGGTCAAGGTTTTTATCCAGTTTAACCAATAATCACTAAAATCAGGTCTGAGGCCACTTAAGTCCTTTTGTGTCAAAGATTTAAGTTATTTGATTTGGGTTTAGTTTCTGCGGGTCGATCCGGTATTACCCCGTATTCTGGGCTAGATGCGGACCCAAATCGACATTTGGGAATTCTCCCACCTAAATTCGCCAGTCGCCCTGCTTTTACAGCAAGACTCATTGAGCGAGCCATCACTAAGGGATTCTCGGCCCTTGCCACGGCCGAGTTGAGTAAAACCGCATCAAATCCTAATTCCATGGCTTGGGCAACATCGCTGGCCGTTCCCAGGCCTGCGTCAACGATGAGGGGATACTCAGGATCTCCGCTTTTCAAGGAATCCAGAATGATGCTTAGGCTGTTTGGGTTGAGTATGCCGAGTCCTGATCCAATGGGACTTGCTGCAGGCATGACGCTTGCCGCACCAGCTTCTTTGAGTCGTCGAGCAAGGATTGGATCATCGCTGGTGTAGACCAGAACATCAAAATCGTCCGCCACCAGTTCCTCGGTGGCGCGAAGTGTTTCAATCGGATCAGGCAGCAAGGTTTGACTATCGCCTAGGACTTCCAGCTTGACCCAGTCTTGCCCGGGGTTCTCAAGTCCCTTGAGGATTTCACGACCCATGCGTGCGCAGCGAACTGCGGTGGTTGCGTCGTAGCAGCCTGCTGTATTGGGAAGCAGGGTGTATTTTTTCGAATCGATGAAGTCCAGAATATTGCGACTGGTACTGTCGTGAAGTTTTTCACGTCGAATGGCAATTGTGATCGCATCCGCCTCGGAAATCTCCAGAGCCTGTTGCATGAGTTCAAAGGACTGATATCGCCCGCTTCCCATGATTAGCCGACTACGAATCTCATTGCGCCCAATTTTCAACGGTTTTTGCAATTGCTCGTCTTGATGCTTGGCGGGATTTTGAATTGTGTTTGATGTCATTATCCACCCCCGACAAAGGAAACAATTTCAATGCGAGATCCATCGTCAATCAAAAAGGATTTGAATTGATCGTGCGGAATCAGGTTGTCGTCAACCTCGATTGCGATTCCCCGATCACTCAATTCGAGCGTCTTGAGCAATTCGGTCAGGGTGCACTCTGGCGGGAAGGACTTGGCCTCTCCGTTGATTGTCACGTTGTGGGTTTTAAGGTTCACGCTTTGAGAGACTAAGGTTGAGTGGGCGGGGGACAGAATTCGCAATTTTTAGAGGTTTTATACGTGAAGAAACGCTCTGAGAGTTCATCTTATGGACAACCATGTTTCGAGTCTATGGACCCCTTGGTTTCCGGGGGGAATTGGGCCCGGGCAGGCTGACGGCACAAAAAAAGCCCAGCCAAAGGGCAGGACTTTCTCTATTTTTATTGATTCGGCGGTTGTGGAGTCGATTCTGACTGAAGCACTTCGTAGACTCGGCCAAGATTGGCTCATTGTCCCGAATGGGCAACGGTCAATTTGTTACCGAAATCGACTTGGGCAAGTTGCACTAGTTTTTGTCGTGCTCGTCACCATCTTTATCTTCGCCATCTTTATCGTGGCCTTCGCCGTCGTGATCATGGTCGTGGTCATCTCCGTCATGATCGTGACCGTGGTCATTGTCTTTGTCTTTGAGCTTGCAGCAGAGAGGGGCACCTTCGTGCAATCCGCATGAGCATGTTTCAGCTCCTTCTTTGCAGCATTCGTCAGAGCCCTTCATTTGCCCACAGCTTTTGCAATAGACGCCTTTAATTGGTTTTAGGCCTTCGATGCAGCAAAGTTCTGAACCTTTGTGGAAGCCACATGAGCACTTTTCTGCATCGGCTGGGCAAGACTCACCATCGCAACCGGCATTTCCGCACATTGCGCAAATGTCTTTGTCGAGGCTCACGGCAGTCGTTGAAGTGTCATTTTTGGCGTCTTTGTCTTTTTTGTTGTCCTTTTCTGCGGTTCCGTAGCAACCGGCCATGATGACGCAGCACATGGCCAAAAGTGCCATTGAGTAGAGATTTTTCATTTGAATTTTCCTGTGATATTGAGGGGGGTGTTGCAAAATTATTGTTTCGATCTGCATTCTGAAGAATGGGATCGTTTTGGGATAAACTAGTAACTTTCGGCCATGTCACGAGCGTGGTAGCTACTGCGAACGAATGGCCCACTGGCTACCTTCTTGAACCCCATTTCCTTGGCTTTATTCCCAAAAAATTGAAATTCTTCGGGGGTGAGGTACCTCACGACTTTCATGTATTTGTCTTGAGCCGGTTGTAAGTATTGGCCTAATGTCAGCAAATCGCATCCGGCATCCAGTAGGTCGCCAAGCACCTCAAAAACTTCTTCGTAAGTTTCGCCCAGCCCAAGCATTAGGCCGCTTTTGGTCTTAATCTTTGGATTCAGTTTCTTGACCCGTCGTAATAGGTCCAATGTCCATTGGTAATCTGATTTTGGGCCGCGAACTCGGCGGTAAAGTCGCGGCACGGTTTCTGTGTTGTGGTTGAAAACCTCGGGGGCCGATTCGACGACGCGATCAAGGGCGGGTTTGTTTTTTACAAAGTCCGGTGTGAGGACTTCGACGGACGCGCCAGTCCTTTCTCGGATGGCCAGGACACATTGATAAAAGTGGTCTGCACCACCATCTTCTAGGTCGTCCCTTGTCACACTGGTAATGACTACGTGTTTGAGTCCCAGTCGAAATGCGGCTTCGGCAACACGTTCTGGTTCATCCAATTCAAGGGCTTCTGGGCGACCACGGCTGACCGCACAGAAACTGCATGGGCGGGTGCAAACATTGCCAAGGATCATGAATGTCGCAGTTTGCTGCGAATAACACTCCATCCGATTGGGGCATTTGGCGTTGTCGCAGACTGTTTCCAGCTTGAGCTCTTCCAGTAAGCTCGCTGTTTTGTGGTTGGCGTTGCCCTTGGGGACCTGTCGTTTGAGCCACTTGGGTAGTCGTTTGGTGTTTTCTGGGGAGGTCGAAACACCACAGCTTCCCCCACCACAAGCGCCAGAGTTGGTGTCGGATCCGATTTGTACACGAGGCGATTGAGACAAAGTAAACCTTGAAAAAATACTGGTTTTGACTTGATGGGCTGGTTGGTTGCGCCAACACTTGGTGTTCTGGAACTGCCCGATATCTTGAAACTTCTCAGATTATGAATGTTGCAGGCTGAACTCACCAGTCGAAATCCCCGTCTGAGTTCCAGATAAATCAACAATCAATCCATTCAGAGAGTATCCGCGAACGCGTAATTTTATGGCCGCACGAAAGAAGAATAAAGCGAAAAAGGATGATCAGGCTGGCCAAGCGAAAAACATCTCGCAAAACCGCAAAGCCACCCATCGATTCGAAATTATGGAGCAGCTCGAGTGTGGCATCGTTTTGAAGGGAAGCGAGGTCAAGTCGTTGCGTGATGGCCAACTCTCACTGGATGAGGCTTACGTGAGAATTCGCGACGAAGAGGTCTGGTTAATCGGGGCTGATATTCCGGAGTACAAGCAGGCAACGATCTGGAACCATGACCGGCGTCGTCCTCGGAAATTGTTGGTCCATGCTCAACAGTTTCGAAAGCTTGCGGCCCGGGCATTTGAAAAAGGCCTGACCTTGGTGCCTTTACGTGTGTATTTTAATGCCCGAGGGTTGGTAAAAGTCATGATTGGTGTCGGCAAAGGCAAAAAACTGCACGATAAGCGCGACGCTTTGAAAAAGGCCGACGTGAAACGCCAAATCGGCAGGGCCATGCGACACAGTTAGTTCGACTTTTGAGGAATTCTACCGGCGAATTGGAGTAGACAGTTGGGCGGGAAAAATTGGCTGGTCGGCAAAGTCGCTCAAAATGATCTGGGTTTGTTATTAAGGACCGCGAATTTCGTGTTAATCGAACGTTTGAACTCGACGTCGCGTATTAAAATTCTTCCAGCGTTGATAAGTTAAACGGTTTACTGCGAAATCCACGGTTCATTTGCGTCGAATGTTAAGACTCACAAATATCAAGAAGTCCTATCGTCAGCCTAATGGTGAGGTCACTCCCATTCTTGACGTGCCTAGTTACGAACTGGCAAAGGGCGAGCAAGCCGTTTTGATCGGCCCTAGTGGCTGTGGCAAAACGACTTTGCTACATGCGATCGCCGGAATCACTCGTGTAGACACGGGCGTAGTGGAAATCGACAACGTGAACATGACGAATTTTTCGGAGTCCGGACGAGACAAAATTCGTGCGGACAAGCTTGGGTATGTTTTTCAAACGTTCAATTTGCTTCCGGGGTTTTCAGCACTTGAAAACGTCTTGTTAGGGATGGCCTTTGCCAGCAAGAAGATTTCTCGTACTCGGGCCAAGGACCTGTTGGAACGGGTAGGACTTGGACACCGAATGCGAAATCGACCTACCGCTCTTTCTGTCGGAGAACAGCAGCGAGTCGCGGTGGCGCGGGCACTGGCCAACTGTCCAAAAGTTTTGCTTGCCGACGAGCCCACCGCCAATGTGGATCCTAACAATCAACAACAGATTGTGGATTTGATTCGCGACCGTTGTCGAGAAGAAGACATCGCTTTGGTGATTGTGACTCATGCCATGGAAGTTGCTGAGCAATTCGATCGCGTCGATCGATTGGAAGTGTTAAATCGAGTCGTTTCCGAGGCGAGGGCCAGCGCGTGAACGTATTCAAAATCGCTTGGCGAAGCGTTCAATATCGCGGCTTTGGATCGTTTTTGACGATCCTTTCCATGGCGCTTGGTGTGATGCTGGTGGTCGGTGTATTGACGATTCATGGCGTGGTTTCCAAGTCGTTTAAGAGCAATTCCAGTTTTGGCTATAACATTATTCTCGGTGCACGGGGCGGCGAGCTTCAACTCACTTTGAATACGGTTTACTACTTGAGTAAGCCAGTTGAAACCATTCCTTATGAGTACTATTTGGCCTATTGCGACGCGGAGACTCGCAAGGCGGAATTCAGCAATTCTGTGACGATGAATGCGCATCAATGTGAGCAGCAAGAACTTCAGTTGGCGGGGCAGCTAGGGGGTGGTATCGGCAGTCCACTCTCGATCATTAATGACTTCGCGGCCGAGATGCTGGCTGAACATCAGATCAAGACCATGGAGACTGAGCGAGACGGCGTCTATAGCCCTTATGTGGAGATGGTGATTCCTCTCTGTTTGGGGGATTACTACGAAGTCCCCAATTCGAATACAGCGTTTCGAGTTTGCGGCACCAAGCCAGCATTTTTCAACGAGTTGGTGTTGGACCTCGACACTAAGGAGAAATTCAAGTTTTCCGAAGGGGAAAACTTCAAGGAGGTTCACGAAGAGTACGGTTACTTTTCTGCGGTGATCGGAGCTGCGGTTGCAAGGGAATCGGGACTGAAGGTTGGCGATCCTGTTTATCCCACTCATGGTGTGCCTGGTAATAGTAGCGCCCATATCCATGAACAGGGGTTCGTGGTCGTTGGAGTTTTAGAACCCACGGGAACCGCTCACGATCGAATCGTGTTTATCAATATGGAAGGCTTCTTCCTGATGGAAGACCATGCCAAGCCGATTACTGAGACTAAGAAAAAAGACAACGAAGACGAGCCGCTTGAGCAGCCAATGGCTGGGATGTTTGACGATCCGAATGAGGAGATCGAAGACTTTGAATTTACACCCAGAGCCGGGGCCGAAAGCTCTCAAGACACGGAAAAAGAAGTTCCCCAAGGCGGAACCATTGTTCGGGGCGTGGATGTTTCCAAGCCTGCGGTGATTGACTTGGGCAAGACGCCACTTCCTATCGAACAGCGTGAGTTGACAGCGATCTTGATTCGCACTGCATCGACGTCGGACGATCCATTTTCTGAGCTCACCAATGACATGCATCTGTCGAAAGAGATCAACGGAGGTGCTTTGGAATCAACTTTGAATTGGACCCAGTTTCGTCCTCGCGACTCTCAAAAGGCGGCTCAGGCTGTTAATCCAATTCAGCAAATTGAGTACCTGTTTTCCTCAATTGTCGACCCCATCCGCTGGTTACTTCTGATTTTGACTTTGATGATTTGTGTGGTTTCCGGCATCAGTATCCTGGTGGGAATCTATAATTCCATGAGCCAGCGGAAAAGCGAGATTGCCGTGATGCGGGCTTTAGGCGCAAATCGCGGCAAAGTCATGATAATTATTCTGCTCGAGTCGATTTTGCTAGCCTTAGCTGGTGGATTGCTGGGATGGGTTGGCGGACATGCCTTCAATGTGGCGGCCAGCCCCTACTTTGAAGCTCAAACAGGTGTTCCAATTGGGTTTTTTAGTTTTGCTCCGCCGGTTCCATTGGGTACGATGACAGGAGGGTATTTAGGATTGCCAGAAGCCATGGCAAACCTGAAAATATCACCGGAATTCATGATTATTCCTGGTTTGATCCTGTTGGCAATTTTTGTAGGCCTCTATCCAGCAGTTTCAGCTTACCGAACCGACGTCTCGAAATCGCTTGGTAAATAATCTTTTGCGATGGTCACTTCCTGTCGTTCACAAAAAATAAAAGTCACTTCAATAAAGTCCTGTAATGCAAATTTCACTCATTAGCAAGTTGGCGCTTTGCACCCTGCTGCTACTCACGGGTGTGACGTCATCGGTCCAAGCCAATTCATTGTGTCCCTTTTGCTCGGCGATCAATTTGACGTTTGCCGATCAAATGCGCAAAAGCGATGTTGTTGTGATTGCCAAGGTGATCAACATTCCTCCGCCCGTTGATGACATCGATGCGGAATTGCCCAGAGCTCAATTCGAGATCACGCAAGTTCTCAAAGGCGATGAGTTCGTCGGGAGTGGAATGAAGTTCAAAACCTTGTTGGTGGGCAACTATGATTTAGAGCAGGAGTTTCTCGTCATGGGCGCGGATCCTCCAGCGGTCGTATGGACGACTCCCATGAAGTCGAGTGAGCGAGTGGTTGACTACATTGCCGAAATTAACTTGCTTCCTGAGGAGGGGATTGAACGCCTGGTTTTCTTTCAACAGTACTTTGAAGACAAAGAATCGGTGTTGGCCTACGATGCCTACGATGAATTTGCCCAGGCTCCCTACAAGGATCTGCTTGCTCTTAAGGACGATATGGAGCGAGAGAAATTGGTTGAATGGATCCTGAACCCAGATACTGCGGTCAATCGTCGCCGGCTCTATTTTGTGATGCTGGGTGTATGCGGTGGAGAGGAAGACATTGAAATTCTGGAAGAGTTAATCAAGTCAGGTGATCGCAAAAAGCAGGCTGGCTTGGATGCGTTGCTCGCCTGTTATCTCAACTTGAAAAAGGTCGATGGTGTTGATCTGGTTGAGCAGGAGTTCATTACGAATCAGGATTGTGACTACGTCGATACACTTGCCGCCGTTTCCGCTCTGAGATTTCACGGTACCGAAGTCGACTTTATTCCCAAAGAACGAATCGTTCAAGCGATTCGTCACTTACTTGATCGTCCCAAAATGGCCGACATGATCATCCCGGATCTCGCCCGTTGGGAAGACTGGACTGTCGTGGACAAGCTGGTACAGATGTTCAAGGATGCGGACGAAGACACCAATTGGCTTCGCGTACCTGTTGTCAATTATCTTCGTGTTTGCCCGGATCCCGAGGCAAAGAAGCACATTGAAGAGCTTCGGAAAATCGATCCAGATGCCGTTCGCCGTGCAGAATTTTTCGCTGATTTTGATGATTTTGACGAGGACGAAGAGGACGAAGAGGACGAAGAGGAAGCTGACAAGGACAAAGAGGCCGTTGGCGAGGCGAACGAGACGAAAGAAAGTATCGAAAAAGACGACGCTCCCGATCCGACATCGGAACCATCAAAAGCCGATGGTAACTCAAGCTCTGGCGGGAGTTTTCAGGTGACGACGCCCTTAATTGGTTTTGCACCCCAGGAAGTCAAATTGCTCAAGGTCCCACTAAATCTCGACGCTCAACATCCGGCGATGGACGCCGAACTTGATCCTGAGGTAACGCCCATTCCGAGTGAGATTGTGACGCCAGTGAACTCGGAACTGGTAAATTCCGTATCGAATACAACGGCCGCACCATCTTTGCCGATTGAGACGCCCCAGGTTGCACAACAACCTGGCGAGGTTGCACCCGTCGCTCAGGCACCGATGTTGTATAATGATTCAACCTGGATGATTATCTGCATCCCGATGCTTTTCAGTGGGATGATATTTGTTCTGCTTTGGTCAGTAATCAATGGCTGGTTTCAGCGTCTGATCTTTTAGTTCCGTCGGGACTTGATGATCCGTCGTAGCCCCGGTTCCACAGGATTATCGAGTAACCTCCAAAATGTCATCTTCCACTATGTCATTCGAACAATCTGAAAACGACCTTCAGTATCGAAGTATCAGCAAGGCTGCGGTGTTGAGCATCGTATTTTCCGTTCTCGGAGTCCTCGCCTTTTTGGGAACCGCATTTTTGATCTTGCCGCTCTTAGGAGTTGGGTTCGGTCTAGCCGGGTTGGTGAATGTCAAAAAGTATCCTTTGGAACTGATCGGCAAGAAGCCTGCAGTCGTCGGGACGATCCTCTGCATGGTTTGTCTTGTTTGGGCAGCTTCCACTCACATTTATATTTTTTACACCGAAGTCCCTGAGGGCTATCAGCGTATTTCCTTTTACGATCTGAAACCCAACACGCTGACTCAATTGAAGTACAGCGAGAAAGCTCGCGATTTTGACGGAATGAAAGTTTTTATCCGGGGCTATGTTCGACCCAGCGACAAAAAGAGGGATTTAACTGAATTCATTATGGTGGGCGACTGGGGGGCTTGCTGTTTTGGAGGCAATCCAGAAATGACGGATGTGGTTGCAGTTTCCATCAAGACGGACGATACAGTAGACTACGGTTTGGGAGTTCGGAAAATCGGGGGAACCTTCCGATTGAATCGCCGCCCTCGACTCAATGGCAATGACGAAGTTCCGCAGATCGTTTACGAAATTGAAGCTGACCACGTAAGGTAACTAGCTATGTCAGATCGAGTTCAGAGAATTTTTCACGTCAAACTCTTAGCGTATACAGCGTTCATTCTTCTGTTGGCATTGTTGGGAACAGTTAGCGCCCAGGATGAGGGAGAACTCAATGACCTGTCTTTCGATGATCTCGCATTTGAGATGGAGCCCGAAGAAAACTTTGATCGCAGTATGCTGACCGAAAAAATCGTCGGCTATCACAAGACGACGGTACGCCTGCGCGGTTTCATTCGCCCCACCATGCGTCAGGACAATATCTCCAAATTTATCTTCGTTCGGGATAACAAAGAGTGCTGTTTCGGCCCTGGAGCAGCCCTGTATGATTGTGTCCTGGTCCAGCTGGAAGAAGGGCTGACCACCGAATTTACGGTTCGCCCCGTAACGATTCGCGGTGAATTTTACCTGAGGGAGTACGAAGGTCCCGATGGCAAAGTTTGGGCGATTTATCGGTTGAGAAACGCTGTCGTCGAGTAATTCTCAACTTCGGTAGTCTATCTTTTTGCGTATGCCTATTCTCTGACGCACACGCTGGTACAATTCGATTCGCGTTACCCATGGACTTTCAGTCTGAGGTTGAGGTTGGGTGCTTTCATTTCACCAACGAAATTTCATTTTTTTCCATTTATATAATCATGGCGATATTCGATTGGGTTGGCCGGCGAATCTTTAATACAGTTCACCGCAATAATCTTGTTTACAACACTTGCTGGGAAGATCCTCGTTTGGATCACGTTGCGCTTGATATTGGCAAAGACGATAACATCTTGGTGATCACATCTGCGGGCTGCAATGCATTGGACTACGCTTTGGCTAGCCCCAATCATGTCTATGCGGTGGATATGAATCCACGTCAAAACGCACTGCTGGAATTGAAGAAGTCGGCGATTCGAAATCTCGACTTTGAAACCTTCTTCAAGATGTTTGGTGATGGTCGCCTGCCCGGCGTGAAAGCCATCTACAAATCAAAGCTGCGGGACAGCCTTGACGCTTGGTCACAGGGTTTCTGGGATAAGAAGATTAAGTGGTTCGACAATCGCCGAAAGACATTTTACTTTCGCGGCACCAGCGGAATGTTTGCCCGCATGATGAAGATCTACACCGACAAAGTAATCAAGGTGCGACCTCACCTGGACGCCATTCTTGCAGCCGACTCGATAGAAACGCAAAAAGAGATTTACGAAACAAAGCTAAAAGATAAATTCTGGTCAGGGATCGTCAAATTCACGCTCAACCGTGACTCGACGATGTCCATGTTAGGTGTTCCCAAAGCTCAGCGACGTCAAATCGAGCAGACCTACTCAGGTGGATTGATCGAATTCATTCAGGAATGCATGGAGAGCGTTTTTGTTCGCTTGCCGATGAAAGACAACTACTTCTGGCGACTCTATATCAATGGTCAGTACTCGCGAGACTGTTGTCCAGAGTATCTAAAAGAAGAGAATTTTCAAAGGCTCAAGGATGGTTTGGTCGACAAGATCTCAACTCATACGGACAGCGTGCAAGCGTTCCTTGAAAAACATGACGGACAGATCTCCCGATATGTATTGTTGGATCACATGGATTGGCTGAGTGATCACTTTTTCCCGCTCCTTGAATCCGAGTGGCAAGCGATTGCGGATCGAGCAGCTCCTAAGACTCGTGTTATCTGGCGAAGTGGCGGATTTAACACCGAGTTTATTGAGCAGGTCCAGATCAATCACAATGGTCAACAAAGACCGATTCGTGAGATGCTGACCTATGACAAGGAGCTGGCTGAAGAACTGCACCCCAAGGATCGAGTTCATACCTACGGTAGTTTTTACATCGCGGACCTTTCCGCCTGATCGTTGGTTGTTGATTTTTGAACTTGAGAACGAAGTTGGAGTGACTTGCTGATGGGCTTTTTTGCCGACATGAAGATCTTGTACCATATGCTGGTCAAGCCGGTGCGTGGGGACAATCATGCTCAGCGCATGGAGAGCTTTTATGGCGGACAGGCTCGAGCCTACGATGATTTTCGTCGCCGGCTGCTAAAAGGCAGAGAGGAACTCTGGGAGGCGTTGCCCAAACCCGAAGGCGGAACCTGGGTCGATATGGGGGGCGCAACCGGGAATAATTTGGAGAACTTCGGCGACGATATGGCGAAACTGAAAAAGGTTTATGTCGTCGACTTGTCCAGCAGCCTTCTCGAAGTGGCGAGAGATCGTTTTAAGCAGCGTGGTTGGGAGAATGCTGAGGCGGTCGAAGCAGATGCAACCAAGTGGCAGCCCGCCGAAGGCTCTGTCGATGTCGTAACGTTCTCCTATTCGTTGACGATGATTCCAGATTGGTTTGCCGCCATGGAAAATGCGTTGCGAATGCTCAAGCCAGGTGGCTTGATTGGAGTCGTCGATTTCTATGTTGGCCGAAAGTATCCTCCGGAAGGACTCAAGAAGCAGCGGTGGCTGTCCCGAAATCTCTGGCCGGTTTGGTTCTCGACGGACAACGTTTTTCCCTGCAAAGATCACTTACCCTTTTTGCTGGACCGGTTTGAGCAGCAACATCTGGTTGAAACTCGTAGCAAGATTCCCTACGTCCCTTTCTTGCGAGTCCCTTATTACATTTTCGTTGGCAAAAAGCCTGAGTAGTCGTGCGAGGACTTTTCTGTGAATCTGGCTTTGATCAAGAAACAGTTGCGCCCAATTCGTGGACTCCCGGGGTTCAAAAAGAATCACCGAGTTCCGGACACGATTGATGATCGCGCCGAGAAGTACATCGCAGATCTCACCGAAGAAGAGGTCAAAGCAGACTTGAGTCTGATCTTTCAACGGCTACGCAAAGAGTTTTCACTTCGCAGAACCGATCTGAAAGTCTCTCAAGAGTATGGGACCGCGGCGATCGTCACTCCTTATTTTCAATATGCGTTGGTGGTTTGTCTGAATCCAGAGTGTCCTGCCGAAGTTATTTGGCAGCGCCAAGTGACTGATATTCGAGATCAAACTCAGGTTCTGTCGCCCGCGTTCGAAAGGGTGTTTCCGAACATGTTCGATACGGTTGAGTACTTTCCTCAAACGGTTCTCAATATTGATGACTTGATCGACAGGATTGAAGCGTTGGAAGACGATCGAATTGTCTTGAACTACGATATCGATGCGACCGAATGTACTCTCGAAATCGATGGTGTCGACGGATTGGTTGAAGTGACCGCCGGATCGATTTCGCTTACGCAGTCTTCCGATGTGAGTCCCCAAGATCTGCTGCAGTCATTTCTGGATTTGCAGGAAATGATGGGGACCATGAAAGTCACCCGGTAAGTTTTACGACTGATGTTGATTCGCTTAAACGGTTTTTGGGAGGGCAGGGCGGTGTCAAGGCTCCTGCCGAGACAATTCGCGTTGGATGTCTTTGCGATAGACGATGTGCCAGTACCAACGTGTTGGCTTAGCGCAACTTAGCGCAACTTAGCGCAACTTTTCGACAACTTCTTTCAAGGCGGAAGTAAATCGTTCGACATCATCCATGGTGTTGTAAAGGTAAAAACTTGCCCGAAGTGAATTCGGGATGCCGAGCCGGTCATGCAGGGGCATCGCACAATGGTGTCCCGCTCGTAGAGCAATGCCGCGACGGTCCATGAAAATGGCGAGGTCTTGAGTCGAAATTCCTTCCACGGTAAAGCTGGAGATCCCGGCTTTTTGATGGGGCTTTGGGCCGTGGATACGTAACCCTGAAATGGTGTTCATTTCTTTTTCGGCAGCTTCAACCAGTGCTTGTTCGTGGTGAAGGATGTTTTGGATCCCCACCATTTCGAGATACTCAATGGCCGAGAGCATTCCGATGGCAGCGACAATGGGTGGAGTGCCCGCTTCGAATTTGGCTGGCAGTTCTCCAACAGTGAACCCCTCGGTAGTGACTTCACTGATCATGCTTCCTCCGCCAAGGAATGAAGGCATCGCTTCGAGCAGTTCCGTCTTGCCATAGAGGATTCCAATGCCGGAGGGTCCGAGCATCTTGTGTCCACTAAAGGTCAAAAAGTCGATATCAAGTTGGATAACATCCGTCGGTTCATGGGGGACGTGTTGAGCTGCATCCACTAGGACAAGGGCTCCTATCGCATGTGCGTCGTCGATCAATTGATTGACGGGATTCCGAGTTCCTAGAACGTTACTGGTCATCGCCATCGCAACGATCTTGGTTTTCTCGGTTAGTTTCTTGGACCAGTCGTCCAAGTCGAGTAGACCTTCGTCGGTGATATCGACGAATCGGACGATTGCACCCGTTTCCGCGGCTACTTGCTGCCATGGAACGATATTGGAATGGTGTTCCATGATGGTTAGCAGGATTTCGTCACCCGGTTTCAAGTTCGCCTTTCCCCAGCTGTGGGCGACCGTATTGATAGCCAGTGTCGTGCCCGGGGTGAAAATGATTTCGTGTGAGTGCTGTGCCCCAATGAGGCGTTGGATGGCTTGACGCGCCTGTTCATATTTTTCGGTGCTGAGTTCGCTGAGAAAGTGAATGCCGCGATGGACGTTCGCGTAAGAATGCTCGTAGCAACTGCGCATGGAATCGATGACGCAGCTAGGGCGCTGCGTCGAAGCGCCATTGTCGAGATAGACCAGTTGTCGATTCTTGTGGATCGTCTGGTTCAATATCGGAAAGTCAGCCCTGAGTCGTTCAGGGCTGAATGTGGTGGAATCTGTAGCCATGGTCAATCAACCGCATTCTTGTAGCAGAATTTGCGCGAAACGTTCGATTGATTCTAGGTCGCGAGCCGAATTGGTAAACACCCAACAGGCAAAAGAGCTTGGGTCGGCGTCGAATTGACTCTTATTCCTGGCCAATCGCGTTGGAAAGTTCCTCCAGCAGGTTTTCGATCTGCATAACGGCTTTTTCCGATTGTTGAATCACGAGGCAGCGACCAACGATCGTAATCGATCCGTCGCCATTGGTATCGTCCCAATCTTCAGACGCAATCGTTGACTTGATCGTGTTGATGAGTTCGGTTTCCTCGTTGAATCCACGTAGTACCATGAACCAGGTTTTGGCTTGCTCCGCTTTGTCGACATTTCCCTTGTCGTCGACGATCCCTTCGATTTGGTCTCCACGCTCCAAGTTGAAAATGCCGCCTCCTGACTGCCGAGCAGCCGCCTGTGGGGCGAACGCCATTGGTGCGTCTCCGATTGCAAAAACATTGGAAATGGCATTTGCTCGTTGGCTCCGCGCGAGGCGAATTTTCTCCAGGAGTACGTGGCAGTTGATCACCTTGTGCGTGAAGTACTCAAGGTCATTCGCGACATCTTTGGAAATGATCAAAAGAACATTTTCCCTGACGACATAGGTTGCATTGAATCGATCGAGCATCAATTGAAGTCCCAATCTCAGCGGGGAGTTACGTAACGCAAATGTTACGAGGTCGTCTTCGGCAAGGGCGTCATCACTGGCAGAATCATCGAGGATAACGTTTAGCCCGTAAGCAACCCGCAATTCTTCCAAGATGTCAATGAATGGAGTTTCGTCGTAGTCCAATTCCGCGTTCTCTTCGAGGATATCGCGAACAGGCCTCGTCTGGGATTGTTTGCCCTGTTTGAATGTTCGGGCCTCAGTGGAAGTTTGAGCCTCAGCGGAAGTTTGAGCCTCAGCGGAAGTTTGAACTGAATTGCCAAACGGATCTTTGTCCTGAGGCATCCCAAATAGACTGTGGCTCATCCCAATCGAGATGAGTATGACCAAACCGATTTTAAAGAAATTCTTGTACATTATTTTCCCTTTCCTGAACCTGAACGCATATTGCGATGTGCACCAAAAAGGAGCACCCCAATGTATTGTTGCAATCAGCTGCTGAATGTCACAGATATTTGGGAGGAAATTGCAGGCTTATGGCCAATTAGTGTTTGATTGGGCGTCGTTCAGCCGGTTCACTCAATCGAGGTAAATTTCGAGGGGTTCACTTGTAATCCTCGCATTTTTGTTGATAAAGTGCTGGATCTTTTGAGCGAACCAATTGCGTGGTAAATACTCATTCAGCTGTGATAGCCGGCCCTTATCTTATTGATTGCAACGAAAAAATGTGTTCCATCCTTGGTATTCTTGATCTGAAGTCATCTCCTGAAGAACTTCGTCCGAAAGCCCTTGAATTGTCGAAATTGATGCGACATCGAGGCCCTGATTGGTCTGGCATCTACTCCGCCCCCAACGCGATTCTTGCCCATGAGCGACTTTCGATCGTAGGAGTTTCCTCCGGGGAACAACCACTCTTCAATGTAGAGCGAACCCACGCTCTGGCCGTCAATGGCGAGATCTACAATCACCAGGAGATTCGAGCTTCTTTGGAGGATCGGTTTGAGTTTCAAACCCATTCGGATTGCGAAGTCATTCTGGCACTTTATCAGGAATACGGCACGGAGTTTCTTGACCAGTTGCAAGGGATGTTTGCGTTTTGTCTGTACGATTCAAGCAACGATTCCTATCTTATTGCCAGAGACCATGCAGGAATGATTCCTCTGTACATGGGCTGGGATGAAAAGGGGAACTTCTACGTCGCCTCGGAGCTTAAGGCGCTGAGTACCGTCTGCAACAAGGTCGAAACGTTTCCTCCTGGGCACTTCCTAAAAAGTGGCGGAGACATTGAATCTTACTATCAGCGAGATTGGCAAGACTTCTCTCAAGTCAAGGACAACGAAACCGATCGCCAACAACTGAAAATTGCCTTGGAAGCCTCCGTCAAAAGTCATTTGATGTCTGATGTTCCCTACGGAGTTTTGTTGTCAGGCGGACTGGATTCTTCGATCATTTCTGCGATTGCGAGCAAGTATTCAAAACGAAGGGTAGAGGACAACGAAAAGTCGGCCGCCTGGTGGCCGCGTCTGCACAGTTTTGCCATTGGTCTGGAAGGTTCACCCGATTTGGAAGCGGCGCAGAAAGTTGCTGACCATATTGATACGGTGCATCACGCACTGACTTTTACCGTGCAGGACGGTTTGGACGCACTAAGCGATGTTGTGTACCACCTGGAAACTTATGACGTGACGACGATTCGAGCTTCCACTCCGATGTATCTGATGGCACGCAAAATCAAAGCGATGGGAATCAAGATGGTTTTGTCAGGCGAGGGCGCTGATGAGATCTTTGGTGGCTATCTCTACTTTCACATGGCACCTGACGCGACCGAGTTTCATGAGGAGACCGTTCGCAAACTTCAAATGCTACATCTCTACGATTGCAATCGTGCTAACAAGGCCATGGCTGCATGGGGAGTCGAGGCACGTATGCCGTTTTTGGACAAGGAGTTTATGGACGTCGCGATGCGGATCAATCCCGAAGACAAAATGTGCAAGGATGGTCGAATCGAAAAGCATGTATTGCGAGAGTGTTTTGCTCACTATCTTCCTGAAAGCGTTGCTTGGAGACAAAAGGAGCAGTTTTCTGATGGCGTTGGGTATTCCTGGATCGACGCGCTAAAAGAAACCGCGGAAAAAAATGTCAGTGACCAGCAGCTTGAGAATGCCTCATTCCGATTTCCAATCAACACGCCAGACTCTAAAGAAAGCTATATGTACCGTGAGCTGTTTGAGCAGCATTTCGGGAACAATGAATCCGTGATCAAGACGGTTCCCTTTGAAAAGTCGATTGCCTGTTCCACGGCAAAGGCTCTGGAATGGGACGAGGCGTTTCGCAAAATGAATGAGCCCTCAGGTCGGGCAATCGGAGTTCACAAGGATCGCTACGCGTAATCGCGAGTTGGGCTTGTCGAAGGCATTTTGGGAGGTTGAGGCTCCTGCCGAAACAATTCTTGTTCCTCTCAAACGTGGAACTTGGGGCTAGTACCCGGACCGAATTGAACTGACGGGAAACAAGGCTAAAAAAACCGGTGTATCTGATGTCCTCGCCCCGCCAACCGAAGACGGGCCTAGGCACTGGTGGTCCAACCAAAGCATGCTCACGCAAGCGTGAAGCATGGCACCCGTCGTCGAGGTTTTTGCCTTTTACGGGAGGTTGAGGCTCCTGCCGAAACAACCAGAGAAAATTGCCTGCGCTTTGGTTCACCGCAATTGCACACAAGAGGTCACCATCCTTCGGGAAATTCGGACGCGTAACGAGTGATCTTTGCCTGACTGCAATTCTATGACGATTACTACTGCCTTCGTTCCACGTCAACGGCAAGCGTCTATCGATTCTTCCAATCAACGTTGGAAAGATTGCTGAGGGCCAAATGAAGGGCATGCGTACCAAGCCGCCCACCGCCCTGCGCCTGCACGGCATGATACAACTGCTGGGCCAGAGCCAAACCGGGTAATGAGAGTCCCATCTGGTTGGCTTCGTTCAAGGCAATTCCCATATCCTTGATGAAGTGCTCAACAAAGAAACCGGGGTCGAAATTGTTAGCGATGATTCGTGGCCCTAGGTTGGAAAGTGACCAACTTCCTGCAGCCCCGCTGCTGACGGATTTCATGACCGTTTCCAGGTCGAGACCAGCCTGATTGGCGTAAAGCAAAGCTTCGCAGACGCCGATCATGTTGGTTGCGATTAGAGTTTGGTTCACCATTTTGGTGTGTTGACCTGCCCCGGCTGGTCCCTGGTGAACGATCGTTTGCCCCATTACCTCCAGGCAGGGTGTGACGACGGTGACGGCATCAGCCTCTCCACCGATCATGATTGAAAGGGTGCCGTTTTTGGCGCCAATGTCGCCACCAGAAACAGGAGCGTCAATCGAGTGTGCGTCTTGTCGCCTGGCTGCGTCGGCAATTTCCACTGCCAGCGAAGGTTGGCTGGTGGTCATGTCCACCAAAATTGATTTGGGCAGCAGCTGGGATAAGGTTCCCTCGTTACCAAGGTGGACTTCGCGAACGTCGGCGGGAAAGCCGACGATGGAAAAAACAATGTCACTTTTGCTGGCGACCTTGGCGGGGGAGTCACACCAGGTTGCCCCCGAATCGATTAGGGTTTGAGCCTTGGATGGAGTGCGGCTGTAGACGCTCACCGAATAACCGGCAGACATCAGGTTGGAGCACATGCTCAAGCCCATGACGCCAGTACCAATCCAGCCAACTTGGGTTGATTCAGGGGAAGCAGTTTTCATCTGATGCGTTGAGGAGTTTGGGTTGTCTGAAACGAGCCAGTTGGGAGCAAACGGATCGTAGCGTGAGTGCCTAGAATTCTGGACGCTTAAGGATTTCCGAAAGCATGATTGCTTGCGCGACGGTTTTGGTGTTCAGCAACAAATCAAAGAGTGCTGCTGCGTCGGCATTGACTGCAGTTTCCGTGACGGCGGTTGTTGTGTCCTGAACCGAAGGTCTCGATTCCAGCTTGCCCACATGGTGATCAAATTTTCTATGAATTCTGTCGTCGACCTGATCATCGCGATTGGCGACCTCTTCGCCGAGTTGCTCCGCGTGATCTGAGATGTCGTCGGTGCTGATGTGGTGCTCCACATGTTCAGCAACGGTTTCGCCAGCATAGGGATCCTCAACGACGTCGACGTCGTTGATTATCAGGGGCGCTCGTTTTGGAGGGGCAACCGGCCGACGTTGAGCGGGTGGGGCTTGTTGCCGAGGCGGTGGCGGACCGGGTTGCTGTTGAGGCGGACCGGGTTGCTGTTGAGGCGGACCGGGTTGTTGTTGCTGTTGCCGACGGCGTTCTGCAGCCCGCTTCAGGAATTCTTCGATATCTCGAGCCATTGTTGGCGAATCCGTAATTGGGCTAGTTAGTCATCGTGCGAGTAGGTTTTTTGCTGCCAGCGATAGCAATGGAGCTTCTCATCTGTGTATCGGCTTCGACATTTTTCAATCGATAATAGTCGAGAATCCCAAGCTTTCCTGAGCGGAAGCTTTCAGCCATTGCTTTGGGAACATCGGCTTCTGCTTCGACCAGTATCGCACGGCTCTCTTCAATGGCAGCTTGATTTTCCTGTTCCTGAGCAACAGCCATTGCTCGTCGCCCTTCAGCGCGGGCACGAAAGACTCGTGTGTCGGCCTCTGCCTGATCCGCTTTCAAGCGAGCACCAATGTTATCGCCCACATCGATATCCGCGATATCAATGGAGACAATTTCAAACGCCGTTTGCGAGTCGAGCCGTCTAGCCAGTACCGCTTTGGAAATCATATCGGGGTTTTCCAAAACTGCTTTGTGATTGGGTGCCGAACCAATGGCACTAACAATTCCTTCGCCGACACGAGCAATGATTGTTTCTTCTGTCGCACCACCGATCAATTGCTGCAAGTTGGAGCGGACAGTTACCCGGGCACGAACTTTAAGCTGTATACCATCTTGAGCAACCGCGTCCAATGAACGGCGTGTACCACCGCGGGGTGGGCAATCAATGACGCGAGGATAAACACTGGTTTGAACTGCTTCGAGAACATTTCGTCCAGCCAGATCGATGGCCGTCGCTTCACGGTAACTTAGTTGAATTGTTTTTGCTTTGTTGGCAGCAATCAAGGAACGGACCACCATCGGGACATTACCACCAGCGAGATAATGAGCCTCCAACGATTGTGTCGTCATTTCCGGATCATTCAATCCCGCCTGCACTGCCATGATCTTGCAAGGAACGATGATGCTGGGTTTGACCTTTCGAAACGTCATTCCAAGTAGGTTGAAAAGTGAAACTCCGGCTCCAGTCAGAAAGGATTGAATCCACCAGCGAAAATAGGACATGAAAATTGCAAAGATCACCAGCACGATGACCAAGACAACCAATATCCCTACAATGATAAAAATTTGTGTGGGAGAAATATCGTTTTGGGCCTGGCCCAAAAAAGTCAAAACGTTTGTCATAGCTTCGCTGAAACTCAAGATAATTGACCGAAATAGTGAATTGTATTTTAGGGTATTTCACCCTGAAAAGTAGCGCAGGGAATAAAGAATTACCGTCCGTGCCGCTTTTTTTGCACTGGAATGGAGAGGATTTGGCCAGGGCAATTCTGCCAGATGACCCTGATGACGAGTTTTTCTTAAGGCGTTTCGCCCCTATTTCCTCGCCCGTTCATGCTTCAATGGCAACCAGTTGCCATTCTGATTGCTACTTTCAACGCACTGTTGAATGAAATACATGCCTTCAACGCCGTCGTGGACGTTGGGATAAATGGTGTCTTGAGTTGGGAAACTTTGCCCACTAGCACGTAGTGCCATTGCGTCGTATGCACTTCGGTAAACGTTGGCGAAGGCCTCGAAGAATGCTTCCGGATGGCCACTGGGAAGGCGACAGGCAGCGGAGCCGGAAGAATTCATGAACGATGCGTTGGGGTCGCGAGTGTAAATTTTGTGAGGCTGGCCGTTTTGTCGAAAAATCATTTCGTTCGGACTTTCCTGTCGCCATTGCAATGAGCCAAGTGTTCCATCAATCTCGATCGTCAAATCATTTTCACGTCCGTGACTGATTTGCGAAGCCGTGACCGTGCCCAGTCCACCGTTTTCATACTGGATCAATGCGGTGCCGTAATCGTCCAATTGACGCCCTTCGACGAAGGTTCGGAGATGGCAGCTTAGTTGGGCGGGCAATAGGCCTGTCATGTAGCGAGTCAAGTTGAACGCGTGCGTTGCAATGTCTCCAAAACATCCGGCCGCTCCACTTCGTTTGGGATCGGTTCTCCATGCTGCCTGTTTTTGGTCTTCGGTTTCCAGTCGCGTTCTCAACCAACCCTGGATATAGCATGCGCGAGTTGCCTGGATTTCCCCGAGTTCACCCGCCAGGATCATTTCTCTTGCCTGACGAATCAGCGGGTAGCCTGTGTAGTTGTGAGTCACCGCAAAAACAACATCGGATGCATCGACGACTTTTGCCAACTCTTCTGCTTGAGCCAGATCGAACGTTAATGGTTTGTCACAGATGACGTTGAATCCCGCTTCAACGGCCGCTTTGGCAATCTCAAAATGAGTGTGGTTGGGAGTCGCGATACTAACGAAGTCGATTCGTTTATCCTCAGGCAATCCGGATTCGACTTCTAGTAATTCCTGATAGGAACCGTAGGCACGATTTTCGGGAATGTCATAGTCGGGTGCGGAGGCCTTGGCCCGTTCCGCGTTTGATGACAGGGCACCGGCAACCAAAGCGGCGCGATTGTCCAATACGGCGGCAGTCGCATGAACACGTCCGATAAATGAACCGGCACCTCCGCCGATCAGTGCCATGCGAAGCTTGCGATTGAGTGGTTCGTTCGTTCCCATTGTCAGCGGCCTTCGTATCTTGAATCTTATTGCAAGATAACGTTGTAACAAAAACTAATTTTGTTTTCAGCCTGACCGGTGTCGGAATTATGGGAGAGAAGAACCCTTGGGGATTCTTGTGTAGTTTGGCGCGACTCACGTGCGGCGAGATTGGTGGAGTCGCTACACGAGTCAAATTTCAGTTTGTGCCAGGTGACCTAGGGCGGCTAGAAGATCAAGCAAGTCGTATTGGCTTATCTCTTCCCAATCCGCGGCTTTGTGGCTGATGATGGCGACCTTGAAAAGATCTGCCGCCGTTTTAATGTCTTCTGGCAAGTCCTTGAAGGACTCAAACAGGCGGACAGGCTTTCCGGTGACTTCGTCTGCTGCGAGCTTAGTCGCCATTTCCGACTCGACCGCCTCAGACTTGCGACTGTTTGAGCCGTTCGGTTCATCGCCAAAATCAGGTCCTTCCGGAACTGGGCCTTCGATGTATTCTCGGTCACTTGCCGAGACAAGTTTGTCACTCATACTAACGGCAGAATCCTCTTCGTCCGTCTCGCTTGAGACAATGTCTTCGCTCTGGGGCTTGTCGGCTTGAACCTTGCCCATCGTTTCCCATCGTTGATTTCGCATCTGCGAAACCGACCATTTGTTTTGAATTGAGCCTTCCAGCCACATTTCGGCGTCATCCCATTCGAGAGCTGCATAAAAGTGGCTCCAGTACAGTCCTTCAAACTGATCGAAGCTTTCGCCAAAGCGATCTGAAGTACGCCGCAATCGTCCAACATGTTGCGACGTGACACCACCTACCAATTTGCTCCAGGCATCATCGGAATACTGGCTTGTTGAGGCTCCCTCTTCGGTGAGAGAGTGTCTCCATTGAAGAATGATGGCACCTTTCTCCCAATTCGTGGTGCTTATCAACGTGTTCCATTTGCCGATAAATGCCGAAGACTGCTCGATGGTTTCTGGTTTGATTTCGAGCGTGGCGGTTGTTGATTGGGTTTCTTCCATTGAATCCTCGCTGGGCACTTCACTATTGAACGACTGAAAAAGTCGGGAGTGTTAAGGTAACTGGAGAACCGCTGGTGAGAAGACTTAAAAATGAATCCAGCCAGAAATGGAAAGCGATTACGTTTTTGGCGGTTAGGACGTCAACTACCAAGTCTAAAGGGCTTTATTGGAAGGTGGAAAACTTGTTGACACTCAAAATATGCCGCGTTGGAAAGCTCTTTGCTTGAGTGCAATTTGTTTAGCCAAATAAAACGATCTAAGAAAACCGCTAATGCGAATCGGGAAATGCTCTAGGGAAGCCGATCTTCGTCCACCGGAGAAGCCGCTTGATTCTCTGATTCATTGGAGCGATCAGCGGGCTGAGATTCAGCGGGCAGAGCTTCAGCGATACTTCTATCCAGAATGAAGATCAATGTATAGGTCTGGAGATCTTGTTCCTCAGTCGCCAAGCCAAAGAAATCGTTGATTTCACGGATGCGATTTAACGAATCTTTCACGCCTATCTCTTGAACTGATGGTTCAGCGATATCCTCAGGCATTTCGTTCAAGACCGCACCTTCGGAATCGGCAGCGAGGTTTTTCGACATCGCGCGGAGCGATTCCGCGTTGCCGAAATTTTTGGTGCGAAGTTCGTGTCCGCCACCCTGATTTTGAGCGACCGAGTCGGCAGCGTCATCTGCACCGGCAGCGTTTTCGTCATCTGCACCGGCATCAACTGCGGCTTGAGCATCCTGCCCAAATGTCGCTGCTGCCAGGGATTCCCCTGGGTCAACAGCAACGATTTTGGTTTGGTTACGAAGTGCCAGGACGACTTCTTGCATCTGACCTGGAGACGCCTGAACTTGAAAAGCGAATTCGCGTTTCTCAAATTGTTCTGCCATATCCCCTTCGGCTTGCCGATTCATGGCATTGCCTTTTTCGACGGGGCTCACGCGGGCAGCAACCGTGGCAGGAAGTTTGGCAACAATCCCATTGTCTGCCAGTGTTTTGTTGAGTCGGAGAATGGCATCTTCTTTTTCAGAAACATTAAAAACCAGTACCTGATTTTCCAATGCCTTGGTCCTGGCGCGAGTTTTTCCTGGCTCAGCAAGAAGCATCTGACTCCGTTCTGGGACTGCTTCGCCCGGCGCTGATCGCATTGCCATTGGCATGGCATCGCCCATGGCACCTTCGGGCTGAACGCGAAAATGTCCATCGCGGTTGGGCGGGGAATCCATGCGCGGGAGGCTTCTAGCTTGCGGGTTGTTGGAGCCCGCCCCGGCGTTTGGGTCATTCTCCTGAGTCTCACGTTTGGCTTGAGCACCATGGGGCAAGCTGAATGATTCTGCGCTTTTCGCAGACTTCATGGCAAGCTTGGGAGTGTCAGATTCTTCCTCGGTTTCGTTATCGGATGACTCATCGTTTGATTGTTTCGAGGAATCGTCGGCAATCGAGTCCTTCGTAGCCGGATCATGGCTGGCATGTGACGGTTGAGAAAGTCTAGGAATCACAAACAGGGTGATCAACAGCATGGCCGCCAGTGAAGTGATCGCTGCGATGGGAGCAAACCATTTTCGATTGTTGGTTGGAAGCGACAACTTCACCGTGCTTGAATGTGAATTGTCTTCCAGTAGCCCCTTTGCCTGTGCGGCTTGAAGGACACGGTCAGCAAAGTTGGCATCCAACTTATAGGTTGGCAATTGTTTGAGGGCGGTTTGCTGTGCTCGAAGCGACTCATGCAGTTCAGCAAGCTCATGATCGTCAGCGATTAGCCGTTGCGCACGCTGGACTTGTTCGGCGGAAAGTTGTCCGTCGATCCAATCGTAGATCAGTTGCTGCTGGGGTGAGTTGGCCATGAGTCTATTCAAACCTTGAAAAAGTTGATTTTCAATCCTCTTAATACGGGGGGAGTTATTTCAGTTTTGTGTTTTGCTCTCGCTTGAATGAGCGTCATTTGGGTCGCTCATTAGCATTTCGAGTTGTTGTTTCAGTTGCGAACGGGCTCGGTGTAGTCGACTTCGGACGGTACCAATCGGTAAGTCCAAAATCTCCGAGATCGCTTCGTAATCCAGTTCTTGCATCTCCCGCAAAACCAGGACACTCCGATGCTCCTCGGAAAGTCCGTCCAACGCCTGTTGCAATTGTTCGACTTCTTCGTTTCGACGCATGCGCTCATCAGGTGCAGGTGCATTTCCCTCGAATTCCATGGGGCGTGAATCTACACCTCCCACAGTCAACGAGACCGTTGGCTTTTTGCGTCGAATTCGTGAGACGGCTACGTTATACGAAATTCGGTATAACCAAGTGAAAAATGCACTTTTGCCGTGAAACGAACTCAACTTGGTCAAAGCCAAGATAAATGCTTCTTGAACAACGTCTTCCGCTTCCACTTCGTTTCGCAGCATGTGAACCATGCCGTTGTAAAGTCGATTTTGATACTTGCAAACCAACTCCCCAAAGGCCGCCGTTTGGCCCTCGAGTGTTTGGTTGATCAAAACCTGATCTTCTTGTGGAACTGATTTGTTCATTGGATTGACGCAGTCATGGGGTCATTAGTTCCTGCCATTTCAGGGTTTTCGATGATTGTCCAGAAGAGCTTGCAGTCGTCTGAAGTCACGAAATTGCAGGTGATCCCGTTTGAGCAATGCCCCTTTTTGCAACATAAAACCTAATTGTTGTCCTTTTTGCCTCTGCCGACAAACCGGTTTCTGCAAAATTGACAAAATCGTTAACGTGGTACTGATCCAATTATTCGCTAAAAGGACTCAACTTGCCAGCCAGTTGAGTCGCCCAACAGCCAATTGAGTCGCCTCAGGCATGCAGGAGGTCGCCTCGCAGTTTTTTTTAAAATCAGGTGCTCGCCACGGGAGTTGTGTCCTTGGAAGAGGGACCGTCATTTTTTCGAGCCCAAATCCAAAGAGAAAATCCGGCCACAATGACGGCCATGCTTACCCACTGCGAAATTGTAATTTTGGTATTTAACTGCCCACCTTCGTCCACGCGAATGGTTTCCAGAAGGTATCTGGCGACTGGATAAATGATCAGCAAAATTGCAAATACTTCGCCATCAAAATTTCGAAAGGGGAAATAAAACCATAGTAACGCCGCAAGTAATGCCGCATTGATAGCGCTGTAGATCTGTACCGGGTGAACTTTCAAGCTGGATGCGGGCAAATCCTTGATCGAGATCGAGATCTGCTTCTTGTTGGCGAAATTGATCGAAATCGATTTGTCGATATCCAAGTCTTGTCCGTGAGCTCCCCGAAAGTAGAGGGGGTCGGGAATGCCTCGGATGCTGATGCGATCGCCGGCTTCAACCTTACTTTCATCTTTATCTTCATCTTTGATTTTATTAGCGATGCTGTTTGGAGCGACGGATTGAACAAGCAATGGATATTCTTGATCTACATCTTCTTCATCAATTGTGCCTTCGATGCCAATCAATTGGCCATGATAAAGTTGGTGGAAATAAGGCGGAGACCCCGCAGGAAACTCGATGCCGATCGGAAGCTCGCAAACACCGCCATAGCAGCAGCCGTTCATCAAGCAGCCCACTCTTCCGATGGCTAAACCCAAAATCATCGCGGGAGCAACAATGTCCATTTGCTTGCGCCAGTCTTTTTTGCTTATCCAAAAATAGATCGCCGCCCCGACTATTCCACCAATCAAACTCCCATAGGCGACCATTCCACCTTTGGTTGCATCTGCCAGTTTGGCAATCAAGTCGCTCAGGTTCGCCGCCGCAAACTGATCCCATTTTTGAATGATGTAAAATAATCGGGCTCCGAAGATCCCCGAGACGATCATCCAAAACGCGAGGGACAGGATTTGGTCAAAATCAAACGCGAGTTGCTTGCATCGGACATAGGACAAAGCCACCGCACTTGCCATCGCAAGCAGTAAACAAAATCCCCAACCGCGAATTGCCAAGCCGACGTTAATCAAAGCTCCCGAGGGATCTTCCGGGTTGATTCCGCTAACCTGAATCCGCGGCAAGAGAAAATAGATGAGTGCAGCAAATAGCACATACATCGGCAAAAATCCAACGACTTCTTTGGAGCCCTGTCTCCAGTATAGGATTGCCATAATCAACAGGCCGATGATCAACCAGCCGTAGAGCAGGGGTCCGTCGAACCAGCTGGACGGGATCATGAAAAAAGTCTGCTGCATTGTCGAGTTCGGATGAAGGGGCAGGGGCGTTGGCTAAAATATATTCGTTAGTTGTCCTGAACCACACAATTGTCAATCAGTCGAGTGGCGCCAACCTTGGCGGCGATCAGGCAGACTGCAGGGAGCGTGATTTCATCGGGAATCGTTAAGTCGTTTGCGTTGGCGACCATCGCATAGTCGATGATGTCGACTCCGCCGTCGATCAAGGCTTGTTTCATCTCGTTCATGACAACGTGATTGTCTCGCTCGCCATCTCGAATGAGTTGCTCGGTTAATTCTAGGGTTCGGCTCAAAGACAGAGCTTGTTCTCGTTCCGTCTCGGAAAGAAAACGGTTGCGCGAACTCAGTGCCAAACCATCAGGATCGCGAACGATTGGACATACAACAATTTCACAAGGCACATTCAGGTCCTCAACCATGCTGCGAATGACGAGCGATTGTTGATAGTCTTTTTGGCCAAAGAACGCGACGCTGGCCCGAGTCATGTGGAGTAGTTTGAGTACGACAGTCGCAACTCCACCAAAGTGAGTCGGCCGATGTTCGCCTTCCAGGGTTAAGGCAACTTGAGGCGGTTGAACTTGTGTGGAGAATCCTTCAGGGAATATCTGATTTGCCTCTGGAGTAAAAACGAAGTCAACTCCCGCTTCATTCAGCAACTCGATGTCTTCGTCAAGAGTGTGAGGATATTTGTCCAGATCTTCACCAGGCGCGAACTGAGAAGGATTCAAAAATAGGGTCGCGATGGTAACGTCAGATTGTTGTCGAGAAGCCACTGCCAAACTGATGTGTCCAGTGTGAAGGGCGCCCATTGTAGGGACCACACCAATCCGTTCACCTTGGCGGGTAATTCGGTCGACCGTTGTCGACAAATGTGCGATATCGCGAATAACCTCGATGTTCAACTTGTCCTCAAACTCAGTTTTAATATCGTCCATGTCACGGCGGCGGCTCACAAATGCCGATAATATTGACTCGATCATTGTCTTGGGGTGGTAAAATGGAACTTAGTCCGACAAGTTCCAGCAGAATGGCTTGGGGGATGGAACCTGAGCCATTAAAATTTGCCTGCCCCTCTCAATCTAACCGTTTCCACTTGTTGACGTAATCTCAACCTCTAAGAAACTTGGAAGCATGAGTAAAAACTCTCCTCCCCATCCGACGAAACAAAAAGTCGAAAAGCAAGAACTTCATCAGAAAAGCAAGGGTGAAGAAATGGAAGAAGGTGAGGAGTCTCAAGAGTCGGCGCATCGTTTTTTGTTCTTTAATTTGATGCCCAGTTGGATGGTCAGTTTTGTGATTCACGTCGCATTGATCATTTTTCTCGCCATCCTTTTTCTTCCCAAAATTGAAGAATTGCGAGTGTCGCTTGAGGCGGGTGATACGGAGTCCTCTGGTTTCGACCAAGTGGATGTCAATTTTGATCCGATTGAGTCGGATGTCCTTGAAGTGGACGACACCGCTGAAATGCCAGTTGAAGAAGTATCTGAGTCCCTAGAAGCCCCGGAGTCACTTGCTGAATTACCGATGGAGGACTTTGGCACTGAGTTAGCTGGGGAAGACTCCAGTTTTCTAGAGGACGCGTTTGAAGATGTAAACCTGCAAGGTAACGAGACTTCTGCGCGTAGCGAATCTGCTCGCCAATCACAGGTGCGAAAGTATGGTGGCAATGCTGCCAGCGAGAATGCCGTTGAGTTGGCTTTGGAATGGTTGGCTCGGCATCAACTTCCTGACGGAGGTTGGGATTTGGATCACACACAAGGTCCCGACGTCGATAAAAAAATTGGCCGCGATAAGAATAATCCTGGTATTTATGATTCCGCAAGAAACGGTGCGACCGCATTGGCGTTGCTGCCTTTTCTTGGCCACGGTGATACGCATCTGGACGGAAAGTACAAAGACGTCGTTGAAGCGGGATTGGATTTTCTCAAGAATAATGCTCAACCCGAAGGGCGTGGTCTGAGCTGGCACGATCCTGACGGAACCATGTACTCCCATGGACTTGTTGCCATTGTATTCGGCGAAGCCTACGCAATGACCGAAGACAGTGAGCTGGTGACCTATGCTCAAGGTGCAATCTGGTTTATCGAAGACGCCCAAGATCGACAAGGCGGTGGTTGGCGATATGTCCCCAATGATACCGGGGATACCTCCGCGGTGGGTTGGCAATTGATGGCGCTGAAAAGTGCAAAGCTAAGTGGGTTGGACTACAGTCCTAAAACGATCAAGCGTGCCGAGCAGTTTTTGGATCGCGTTTCCATCGATAACGGCGCTTGGTACGGCTACATGGAAAGACCCTACCGAAATTCCGACGGATCCTATTCTGCAACTCGAAAGGGTGTCTCTTCGGTGGGACTGCTTTGTCGAATGTACATGGGGTGGGGGCGCGATCACAAAGGTCTTTCCAAAGGCGTAAACCGAATTATTCAACTTGGGCCTTCTGTGGGTTTCAAGAAACCCGCGGTTAGTGTCAACATGTATTACAACTACTATGCGACTCAGATCATGAAGCACTGGGGCGGCTACGAGTGGGACGAATGGAATAAGGTGATGCGTGATTTCTTGATCGAAGAACAGGAAACGACGGGAACCAAAAAAGGAAGTTGGTACTGGAACGCAAATAACCACAGCGCAGAAGCCGGTGGTCGGCTTTACCACACAGCGATGGCCGCGATGACCTTAGAGGTTTATTATCGCTATCTTCCGCTTTACAAAAACGAAGCGACCGACGACGAGTTTCCACTGGACTAGCGCAAGCTGCTCCTCTCAATGGCCCTTCCTCGGAATTTGGTAGGAACGGCATTTGATGCAGTTGTGTTTTATGTCCGGCGGGTCACCATTGGCTACCTCTGGATACCGTGATCCCAATGTGGGTATGCCGCAGAGCGGCTATTTCCATTAGCCCCAGACTTTGAGTCTGGGGTTCACATTGCCTACTCAACGTGAGTCGTGGAACGACGGCATCCGTTTGGACTCAGCGATTCCGGCACAACTGGCATGCGCTTCCACGCCATCATCGTCCTCGCTGACGCGTCGGGATTCCATAAATCACTGCTTCTAAGTTTTTGCTTCATGTACGAATGAAAAAGTCACAGCCTCTTCGGGTTACCATTGGCAACTTTTCAAAAACGCGTTTCCACACCATCATGGTTCTGGCTGTGTGTCGGGTCACCATTGGCTACTTCTGGAAACCGTGATCCCAATGTGGGTATGCCGCAGAGCGGCTATTTCCATTAGCCCCAGACTTTGAGTCTGGGGTTCACATTGCCTACTCAACGTGAGTCGTGGAACGACGGCATCCGTTTGGACTCAGCGATTCCGGCCCAACTGGCATGTGTTTCCACGCCATCATCGTCCTCGCTGACGCGTCGGGTTTCCATGGATGAGTCTTCGGATGCCAAAAACCGGACACCCTTCCATCGGGCCACCGGGAGGGTCGGGAGCGCAGCGACCGGGGAGTAGAAGCCACTGCCGCCAGTCGAAGCAGCAAAACCTCCTGCTTCGACTGGCGGCTGACTCAGTAGCCAACGTCATCTGAACATCCACATTCCGCCTGTTTGGAAACCCGAAGCGTCAGCGAGGACGAACCTGACACGTCCTCGCTGACGCGTCGGGTTTCCATAAAAGCCTGATGTCCAATGCAGATGTCCAATGCAGATGCTGTCGCGATACGACTCTGGAACGTTGGGCCGAACCGCCAAACAGGATTCCACGAATGGACCGCTACGCTACAGGATGGCGGTCGTGCCGAGTCCTTCCGAAGAGTCGTCTGCCAAGCACAAAAAAAGCACTTACCGAGGCGATGGTAAGTGCTTGGGAATTTCAAACGTAGTCGTTTTGGCAACTTAGGGCTTTGAATCTTCGTCTTCGTGTTTGATCTCAACTTCGTGCCCAACAACTTCTTCCAGGAGAGTGGCTAACGCTTCGTCCAACTCTTCTCCACGAACGCCTTGATACCGAATTTTGCCTTCGGCATCGATGACATAGATGGTAGGCCAACCCGATACACTCCATTCATCTGAGATTTTTTTGTCTCCCTGAACATTTTGGAAGCTGCGCCAGGTAATATTCTTTTCTTTGACAATTTTGCGAATCTCGTCGAGATCATCGTCACTGTTGACGCCGATGATGGCGAATGGTTTGTCTGACAACTGTTTTACGAGCGACCGCTCGTGTGGATACATAGCCTGGCAAGGTCCTCACCAATCGCCCCAGAAGTCAAGCAATACGACTTTGCCGCGATAGTCAGACAGTTTGAATGACTTTCCATCTAGGTCGTTGCCTTCGATGTCGGGAGCTTCTTCACCTACTGATGGGCCGGCAGAAACCATGGAGCGACCGCCGTCTCTTCCGCCTCTCCCTGGTGCTTTTTCAGCGCCAGGACGTTTCACGGGAACGACAACGGTTTCATTGCTTGAATTGCTACATCCGCTACTCATCAGCATGCAGGCAGCGATGACTAACCATAAATACTTCATGGGTGAAATCCTGTTTTGAGTTGAATTGAATTTTAAATTTTTGGATCGCCAACTACCAGCGAATGACCGCTGCACCCCAAGTCAATCCGGCACCAAAACCAGCCAGCAAGATATTGCTACCGGGGTGAACACGGCCTTGGTTAGTTGCTTCGTAAAGTGAAATCGGAATGCTTGCTGCGGAGGTGTTGCCCCAGCGATCCAGGTTCATAAAGACTTTTTCTTGCGGGAGGTCCAGATTTTCAACCGCAGCATCGATAATTCGTTTGTTTGCTTGGTGGAAGACGACCAGATCGATGTCGTCGAGTGTCATATTGGCTTTCGAAACGACATTGCCAACGATTTCCGGGATCAGGCGAACTGCCCATTTGAAGACGGATCGCCCATCCATTTTTAAATACTGCTGACCCTCTTCGAGTCCAGCAATGGTTGCGGGTTGCCGGGAGCCGCAGGCTGGGACAAGTAAGGTGTCTCCCAGTTCGCCTTCGGATGCCAATTGAAAGGAAAGAATGCCGGAGGCTTGATCAGGGTCGCTGTTGGGATCGAGCTCAATGATTGCGGCTCCAGCCCCGTCTCCAAATAGTGGAAAGGTCTTTTTGTCAGCGGGATCGATAACCATGGTCATTTTGTCAGCACCAATCACCAACGTCTTTCGGCTACAGCCTGATTTGATGAACTGAGAACCCGTCACCAATGCATACATGAATCCCGAACAGGCTGCGTTGAGATCAAGGGCGGCCGCTTGGGCGCCAAGCCCCTTTTGAACCATGCAGGCCGTCGAGGGCGTGTAGTGGTCGGGTGTCATAGTGGCCACGATTATCAGGTCGATTTCATCGATGTCTGTCTCAGATCTCTCCAAGCATTGCCGAGCTGCTGCAACGGCCAAATCACTCGTGGCCATTTCTGCCGGAGCGTGGTGACGGGCCAGAATTCCAGTGCGCTGGACGATCCAATCGGAATCACATCCCAATTTCTCCAGATCTTCATTTTTGACGATATGATCTGGTTGCCAGATTCCCGTACCGAGAATTCGGATCCTGTCAATGTGGGTGACCAAATCTTGGGTGTCAGATTGTTCTTCTGTCGAGAGGGATGAAGAGGCCATATGGGAATCTCTATTGAGTTATGTCTTCAGATCAAAGCTTTTCAGTATTAACCAATCAATGATCTGATCTGCGATTTGTTGGATTTTCAATTTCCCTTTCGCCAAATTGTTTAGGCAAAAAAGGGAGGTTGGCGACCAAGGGTTGAAGTAACATTTGGGCTCACGAATCGTGTCAACAGTTTGCAAAGATGTCAACAAGATTAATAGGGTTAATTGCAAGTTCTCCGTGGCGATTTTCGAATCTCGAGAGTAGATGCCGGCTGATTTTGCTCGTTAAGGGTGTGTGGAAGTCAAAAGTCAGGGACATTTATTTCTGGTCCGCAATGTGCCTATAGGGGAATTCTTTGGCAAAATGCTCCGAATAGGTTGATTTTTCCGCCCGAATGTGGCTGTGCCAAATCAATAAAGCAGATTAACACCCCCCTTTTTAGGGTGTTTATTTGGGTCGAATTCATTACATTTAGTGACTCAAACAGTGGAAATCTTCAACTTTTGAAAGGAATTAAAAGATTATGAGCCTATTGGCAATTGTATATCATCTCGTCCCGGAATCACCGATTCTTGCGGCTTTCAATCGGGAAGAGACCTTTGATAAAAACTTTAGTTCTCCCTCGATTCATTCTGGTAAACCACGTGTTTTAGCGAGCTTGGATGCGAAGACGAATGGAACGTGTCTCGGCGTCAACCAGAATGGAATGTTAGTCGGAATCGTAAAACGTCCAAAATACAACAAGCCCATGAATCCCTTGTCACGGGGTGCGTTAGGACGTGAGATTTTACGCTGTACTTCAGCTCGTGCGGGTGTTGACCTAGCGATGGAAGAATTGCATTCAGGGCGCTACGACGGAGCAAACTTCGTGATTGCCGATTCCGAAAGCGGCTGGATCGTTCAATCGGGCAATGAAACCGAAGTTGCCGAACTTGAGCATGGCCTGACGGTTATTGGCGAATATGACGTCAATGATCACGAAGACCGCAGAGCTGCGATGGCAACCAGGCTTCTGACACTTCAAACGTTGGATTCGCCAGTCAAGTTCCTTGCGGTTGCGAGTAAAGTTCTTGCTCGTACTCCCGGAGGTTCTGGCCGACCAAGTATGGTCGTTCGCGAAAATGACTATGGCACCATCAGTTCAACTTTGATTTCGCTTGGTAAAAAGCCTCGCGATGCAATTTATCAATACGCCAATGGGGCTCCTGACCAATCAAAATACGAAGATTACTCACCGATGCTTCGAGATATTTTGAGTCGAGGGTTGCGTGAAGCTCGCGCAAAAGCCAGTGCGTAGTGGAGGGCGAAAGCCATCTTGATTCTAGAAAATGCCTCGCCAATCTGGCGGGGCTTTTTTGGTTTCAAATTCATCGGTGTAATAGAAGGATTGTTCAATGACAGAATTGGCGCAACCCAAGCGTAGCATCCTGTGGTTGGTTCCATGGCAGTTACTGTTGCTCTGTGTACTGATCGGTTGTGGAGAAAAAAACGGCACAAAGTCCGTTTCCGCTGAGGAAAAAAACGAGGGCAGCAAGTCAAACGAAAAGTCTGGCTCTGATGTTCGAGTGCTTTTTATCGGGAACAGTCACACCACGCCGGTGCCTGCACTTTTGCGGAAGATCTTCGATCGCATGCAGCCGGAAAGAAAGACGCATTTTCGTAAGTCGCCAGGGATGGGATTCCTGGTGGATCAAGTACGTTCTACCAAGACGATTGAGATGATTCGCGATGGCGACTGGGATTTTGTCGTGTTGCAAGCTCAAAAGTATAGTTCCACTGGGCGCCGGACTTATCCGACGACCGGGGCGATTGAGTTGTCCAGAATCGCCAAGGAATCGGGCGCCAAAATTCTGATGTATCCCGAATGGAGTCGAAGGGGCGTCCCTGAGGAGTATGCGAGAATTCGTGCGATCCATGATTCAATCGCCAAGGAGACTGGTGCTTTCGTTGCGCCCATTGGTGAGGGCTTGTTGATTAAGTACTTGCCTGGGGTGTTAAAAATTTATGAGAACCCGGATGATGTTTGGAAAGGAGTCAAACATGGATTGGGCCAAGGTCAAAGAGAGTCGCGATCAATTAGTTTTGTTTCCGGAGCGTCTGGACGAATCAATTCCGGCCAACCATGACGTTCGCGTGTTGGACCGGATTCTTCGAGGTGTCGACTGGTCAAGTTGGGAAACGAAGTATGCCCTTGTCAGGGGTCGTCCTCCGCTTCACCCGCGAATCGTGGCCAGCGTCATCCTCTACGGCTTGTTTTGCCGGATCATCAGCAGTCGGATGCTGGAGGAAGCGTTAACGATTCGCTTGGATTTCCGCTGGCTCGTCGAAAGTCGTTCGATCGACCACACAACGATTTGCAAATTCCGGATCGGGAACCAAGAAGCCCTGAGCGGACTGTTCATCCAGATGGCATTGCTTGGACAAGAACTGGGCTGGGTACGCCTGGACAGCCTCGGCTTCGACGCGACCCGCATGCGTTCCAACAACTCGCGCCAAGCCAGTCGGACTCCGGAGCGTCTGCGTGAACTTTACGCACCGACCAAAACGACAGATCCCACAAAAAACCCAGCAGTTCGCGAGAATCTCAAGGAGCCGGTCGCCCCATCAGACCGAGGCAGGCTGCCCGTCGTCAACGTGACGGTGGCAGGCGTTAAGCGAACACAACTTTCCAAAGACGCTTTCGTTTTCGATTCGGAGAACGATTGTTACTGGTGCCCCAATGGCCAAGCACTGGAGTTCAAAGGCAAATCGCGTGATAAGCGTTCTTCTGGCGAAAGTCGCATGCGTTTCCGTTACAAGATCGACAGCGAAGTTTGTTCTGGCTGCCCGCTGGCGGCACTTTGCATACGCAAGGCGGGCACTGGCCGTCAGGTGACCCATGAAGAGCACGAACTTTCGCGGGTTGCTCATGCTCAGAAGATGGCGACGGAGGAAGCGAAAGAGATCTACCGGAAACGTCAACATCCGACCGAGCGTCCGTTCGCCGTGATTAAGTCACAGTTTGGGATGCGACAGTTCCTGACTCGAACCCTCGAGCGTGTAAGCCAGGAATGGAATTGGTGCGTGGCCGCTTTCAACGTCCATCGGTTGATCGGACTGTCTCGCAACCATGCCGGTCCTCCGCCACCAGCATGCGAAGTTTCCCCGTCCCTTTCACCCTTTTAATTTGAGTCGTCGCTGCCCCCGCCACCGGTCTGTTTCGACCGAGCGGGGGAATGGGGGGAAACCAAACTCAAACCAACGAAACTGAAATTAATCAACAAGCCCGTGAGGCATGGGATGCTGCGAGCGCCACGTGTGAGCGAGGGGAGCTATACGCTTCAGATGGAAACCACGCCTCGAGCGACGGAAGCTATCTGAATGCCTGTGTTTTCTACGCATTGATTACCGGGGAAAGTCCCGAGGCAAATTCCGATCGCTTAGAAGATTCTTCATCGATTGCCCGCCAATTGGAGCTGGCCGCATGGAAAGCGGTGAAAGAGGCATCATCGTCGCAAGAGAAGCAGAACTGAAATTGGCCCGGCGAGGAAAGTAGACGGCAGGCCAATGGAGCTACTTGGTCAGAATCAATTTGCCTTGGCGGGTTCGTCTTAGGCGATAAATTTGGCCGGCATTTTCGATCCAAATTTCGTCTCCACAACGTGCCAACGACTCAAACGAAATGATCTTGGGTAGTTTGGCCGCAAGATTTGGATCGTTTTTGTCTTGTTCCTCAGGGTTTGAGGTGTTTTCGCTCATAACTGGGTCGATGGTGGGTTGAGGAATTTGCTTTTCTTCTAACAGGGATTGCACATTATCGAAACGCGAACATAATTTCCCTGTTGAGATTCAATCTCAATAAATCTTAGTCATTCCAGACGACGCAGCAAGCCATGATTTAGTCACTCTTTGACTACTCTTCAGCCAGCCACGCTCGGAATCGCCGTACATCCATCGTTGTGATGCGCGGTCAATCCAATTTCACGCGCAGCCGAGGAGAGATCTATGAAACTGAAAATTCCCTTTTGTCCGTCTAGTACCCGTTCCAATCGAAGTGGATTCACTTTGGTTGAACTTCTTGTCGTTATTGCCATCATTGGCATTCTGATTGGCATGTTGTTGCCGGCAGTTCAGAAGGTTCGTGAAGCGGCTCGACGCATTGCATGTGGCAATAACATTCGTCAAGTTGCCTTGGCGGTACACAATTACGAATCATCATTTCGCAAAGTTCCTGCGGGATCGTTGTTTCCTAAGGTTTTAGCCGACGGAATCACTCCTGTTTCCCCTTCGGACAGTTTGAACGGTTGGTCACTTCAAGCGCAGATTTTGCCTTACTTGGAGCAGGGTAACTTGTCGTCAACGATCGATTTCAACATTGGCTACAAAGACCATCCTCAGGTTGAAATCAATGGAGACTTGGCTCAAATTTCTCGCTTTCGGATCCCAACTTATCTTTGTCCAAGCGAATCAAATGATCGTCGGCGAGGCGAAGGTACCGACGAAGAGAATTATCCCTTGAACTATGGTTGGAACGCTGGGGTCTGGTCCGTTTATGATCCGGCCAGTCCAAACGCTAATGATGGCGGTTTTGTGACCAACAGAAAGCAGGGCTTGCAAGCAATTCGAGACGGGATGAGCAACACGTTGGCATTTGCCGAGGTGAAGGCTTACAACCCATACTTCCGAAACTTGGGTGCGGCCAGTGTTCCGATGCCAGCATTTCCCGGGGACGTTTCAGGGCTCGGCGGTGACTTCAAAACCAATTCGGGACATACGGAGTGGGTCGATGGACGTGCTCACCAATCAGGTTTTACGGCAACCTTTACGCCGAACACTAAAGTCGAATTTGTTGGTTCGGATGGGATTACCTATGACGTCGATTGGACGAACTGGCAAGAAGGCAAAGGCGGTATGACGGGCGCCAATCCGACTTTTGCTGCGGTAACTTCTCGCAGTTACCATACCTCTGGAGTCAACACGGCGCGCATGGACGGTTCGGTCAGCTTTGTTTCAGACAGTATCAACCTCAGCGTCTGGCGGGCGTTGGCAACTCGAAATGGCGGCGAGGTCATCGAGGAAGAATAGCCCCAGTTGTGATCTACCATTGAAAAATGCAGATCAGTTCTTTGAACCGATCTGCATTTTTTCGTTTGTTGAGTAGGTCGGCGATCCGTGTCTTCAGCGGTTCAAACCGATTGGCCAACAAGAACGCGGATGGCTAAGCGGGTATTTAGGAGCCGTCTTTCCAGCTTTTGATCATTTTATCAATGCGCGATTCGAATGCTTCACACAGGCTTTCATAAGCGGATTCTGTTGCCGGTCCATTGAACCCGGTATGAATATCCACGACTTTTCCTGACGCATCGATAAAAATTGTCGTTGGATACGATCGGACTCGATCGAGAAAGGGGATTGCCTGTGAAGCCAGTTGCTTGTCAGCGAGTCCAGCAATCAGTGTTGGGTAATTGGTTTCGTGTCGTTGATGAAAGATTCGCACTTGTTTTGCGTCACGTTCAAAATCTCCCGTCAGTTCAAATGCCAATCCGAGCACAGAAAGATCCTCTCCGTATTTTTTCTGCAGCTCTCCAAGGTAGATTCCGGCGTCATGGCAGTTGGGGCACCAGCTACCAAAGACATGAATCAACCGGGGCCGATCGGTGAATGCCGGGTCGTTTAGCGAGGTTGGCTCGCCATCCAGATTAGGAAACTTGAAATCTCCCAGCTGAGTGTCTGTCTTCCAAGTGGTTTCTGCAAAGGCATCAGGCATTTTTGCCTGGTCATTTTTCTCTGCTGACCATGTTTCGTGCCAGTTGAGCGAGGACCAGAAATCGCCAGTCAGCTTTTCTCCATCAAGTTCTGCGGTGAACAGGAATGCGTGAGCACCATCAAAGACTGAGAGTTCCAATCGGCCATTTCGCACGTTTCCCGAAAGAAAACGATAGTCACCGGTTGTCGTTTGAAAGGTTGCCCAGCATTTATCATCGGCATCATTGAGAGAGCGGATGGTCGCGACGGAAGGATCTTCGCTACTCGAAAAGTCGACGACCCAACGTCCAAGGAATGGTGCGACTGGCTCCAATTCCTCTTGTTGGTTGCGGGCGAAAACGGCTTTCATTTTTGGCGAGTTGTTTTTGCCTCGCGTTTTTTGCCAAAATCCTGACAGCGAATCTCCCAATTCGTCGATGTCCAAAACCAATTTGGAATCGTAGTGGGGGATTGCAAGAAGCAATTGGTTTTCCTCAATCGAAACCCGAGGGACTTTGATTTTCTCAGGTCCGTTGATTAAGTAGGCTTGGGTGCGTTCCTCATTCGACTCAACCAGTACTTGAAATCTCAGAGCACCTCCAGGACTTTCCAGGCTGGCTGCCCATAGGCCGTCCAGTTCGTGTTGGGATTGTGCGTTCGCAACGTTCGCAACGAGCAGAAGCAAGATGCTTCCGATCAAACGATAGGTAGTACTGGACATGATCGGTTCCGGATTCCATTTGGCCTGAATGCAAAAGCGAGAGTGGACCGCAACCGGCTACTCGGTTGGGAACAGATTGGTGGATAAATATCGTTCGCCAAGGTCAGGGAGAATTACCACGATCATTTTGTCTTTGTTCTCGGGGTGTTTGGCGATCTCAACTGCCGCAGAGGTTGCCGCTCCACAGCTGATGCCGCAGAACAGTCCTTCTTCAACTGCCAGTCGGCGAGTCATGGCGACGGCGTTTTCGTCTTTGACTTGATAGACTTCGTCAATGATGTCGACGTTAAGGACGCCAGGAATAAAGCCGGCTCCGATGCCTTGAATGGTGTGCTTGCCTGGTTTTAGCTCTTCGTTGTTTTTTCGCTGTGTGATAACCGGGCTGGTTTCAGGCTCCACGGCAATGGAGATGAGTTCAGGTTTCAGTTGCTTGATTGCCTCAGAAATACCGGTGATGGTGCCGCCGGTTCCGACTCCAGACACGAGGATGTCGATTTGCCCGTCTGTGTCACGCCAGATTTCCTGGGCCGTGGTTTCACGATGGATCTGTGGATTGGCTGGGTTGTTAAATTGCTGTGGCATAAAGTAGTTGTCGTTGGCCTCGGCGAGTTCGGTTGCTTTGCGGATTGCACCTGGCATTCCTTCGGCGCCGGGTGTCAGGATCAATTCCGCTCCCAAGATTTTGAGCAAACGACGGCGCTCAACGGACATGCTGTCGGGCATGCAGATTTTTAGTTTGTAGCCCCGCGCCGCACAGACGTAAGCTAAAGCAATTCCGGTGTTTCCGCTGGTCGGTTCGATAACCACGGTGTCTTGATTGATCTTGCCCTCTTTTTCGGCAGCATCGATCATGGCTCGACCGATTCGGTCTTTGACGCTCCAAAGCGGGTTCATATTTTCGACTTTGGCGACGACGGTCGCAACGCAACCCTCAGTGACTCGATTGAGTCGAACCAGCGGAGTATTGCCGATCGCTTGTGTGATTTCGTCTAAAATGCCGGTTGTTGGTACTGTCGCCATGAGAATCTTCCAATTTTTGAGTCAGATTGAGTGCTGGCATTTTAGCTGCCAATGCGTAAAAGTATATCAAACGAAGGAAATCAGGGTCAATTTCAAGCCGGCAGGGTAAAGGACCGATTCTGTAAGTTAGGACCTCGTTTTTTGAGTCAAGTATGGAAACGACTTTACATAAGCAACTGAAGGAACACTACTGCGGCCCCAAGTCGGAGATTGAGGTTTCTGTCGACGGATATCGTATTGATATCGTTGATGGCAAACGTTTGATCGAGATTCAACGTAGCGGTTTGTCTTCGATTCGTGACAAGATTCAAAAGCTGCTGAAGAATAAGCATCAAGTCGATGTCGTCAAGCCATTGGTTGTTCGCAAGCGGCTGATCAAGCTAAGTCGAAAGAATGGCAAGGTGATTGAGGAGCGTTGGAGTCCAAAGGTTGGCGGGCCGTTGGATATTTTTGACGAGCTGCTGTACTTCACTCGTGTCTATCCTCATCCGAATCTGAAGTTAATTTGTCCCTTGGTCGAGATTGAAGAGATTCGCTATCCAGGCCATGGTCGAAGGCGAAGGCGTCGTTCCAATGACTTTCAGGTTAAGGACCGAACTCTGACAAAAATTAACGGAAGTAGTACTTATAAGACCGTTGCGGACCTTCACCGGCTGTTACCGCGAAGTTTGCCCAAGTTGTTTGATACAGGTCAATTGGCCGAGAAGCTGGGTATCAAGAGGCCTATTGCCCAGAAGATCGCTTATTGTTTGCGAAAGACTGGAAGCGCAAAGCAGATCGGGAAACGAGGCAATGCGATTCTCTACGAGTTGGTGAAAAAGACTCGTCAAAGGAAAGCTGCCTAACCTTGCGACTTTTCGGGAGATCAAGGCGCCTGCCGAGACCAAATTCCCGATGACGAGGAGAATTGCTCGCGTTCTGGGTAGTTCTTCAGAGCTGATTTGACCAGTTCAGGTTGGTTGAACCACTAGACCCACGTTCCACGTTGGCGAGGAACAAGAATTGTTTCGGCAGGAGCCTCAACCTCCCGTAAAAGGCAAAAACCTCGACGACGGGTGCCATGCTCCTTGCTTGCGTGAGCATGCTCGTGCAACCGTAAGGCATGGCACCCACCAGTTCAGGTTGGTTGAACCACTAGACCCACGTTCCACGTTGGAGAGAACAAGAATTGTTTCGGCAGGAGCCTCAACCTCCCGTAAAAGGCAAAAACCTCGACGACGGGTGCCATGCTCCTCGCTTGCGTGGGCATGTGGTGTTCTGGCAACAGCCGAGTGCCTAGGCCCGTCTTCGATTGGCGGGGCGAAGACATCAGATACATCGGTTTTCTTAGCCTTGTTACCCGTCAGTTCAAATCGGCCCGGGTACTAGGTCAATTCCGCTTTTTAAGGTCAATTCCGCTTTTTATCAGGCTCGAAGCTTTTTCAGTTGGCTGACGGGAACGTAGAACTTCAAGTAGCGTTCGCCATCGTTGTAGAGTGTACCCTTGGGGTGGTTGACCAACACGGTAGCTCGTTTTGTGATTCGGTTGACCCAGCCAACATGATGGGATCCATCAAATCGAAAGCTCACATGATCCCCCGCTCGAATTCCAAAGGTTGCTTTGGCAACGTCACTGGGAGTAAGTAACTGGTGGTTGGATTCCAGGTGACCGAAACGTTGCCAGCTAATCTGGTGAAATCGTTTGGCCGAACAATTGGAATCATTCCAGATCAATAACTCGATCAGATGAACCATCTCATGTTCCATAACTCGAGTTAACGCTTCCAGAGGACTGCGGCAGCTTACCCCTCCAACTTTGGCGGATCGTTGAATTCGGAACGTATCGAACAATAAAGTCGTTGCGACGGCGATTTCGAACTTCTTGAACTCCTTGTTCTTTCGCTGGGCCGTTTCCATCGTCGTAGTTCCTCCGCAGGAGGTCATTCGTTTGGAAAGTCGAAACGTTAGCTCGGTTTTCGAGTCGTGAATGGTCTTGGCACACTGGCCGTTGAAGTATTCTTCATCGATTAATTGAAAGAGGAGTTGCAAATCATTTGTGGCGATGCACCTGAATGATGAGTTTTTCAGCGTTTCAGATTCGTCAAGCAATTTCCGTGTAATCAGGTCACGCTGCAAATGGAGCCGCGCTGGCTTGGTTTTCGCCTTGTCGATCGCTTCAAATAGTCCTTCTGACATCCTGTCCATCCCTCAAATCTGGCTTCAGTATTGTGACTGAAAATCTGCTGAGATGTACCAGCTGCTAGCATCTGAAATGAAAGTACTGACAGGTTATCGACATCGAATTTGATTGATTGAGATGCCAAATCACTATTTTGCTTTAGGAAAATCGACTTGCCTTCCGATACGTCTGCAAGCACAATATTTTGTGTTGACACGATGCTCGACCGCGATATATTGGGTCCCACTCATAACAGTACGCACATCTAAGCGAGCGATTTGAATGTTGTCGGCTGTTAAAACCGCTAATTTGGGTGGTTTGAGTAGACGGCGGGTGACCGCCGCGGATCGGCTCAAAATCGGATGTATACACTAAGCAACATCCAAGTTTGGCAGGGCAAGGAAGCCTGAATTCCTTGCTTGCCCGACCACTGGAAGGTTGACCTGACGGGCTTCTCGCAAAATGTCGACCAGCTGTGTCAACGCACCGATTTACAGTCTTTCCAATGGAAACAAATCCTACGTGGATTTGGGCAAATGAATTGCCTTGGAGGCAATGGTTCAAAGGATGGAGATAGATCAATGTTGAATCAAACCCAAACGGAAATCCTTGTTCGCAAACGCGATGGTCGCGAAGTTCAATTTGACGACCAGTTAATCATGGTCGCGATGAAAAAAGCGTTTGCTGCAGAGCAGGGAGTCAATGACTTTAACCAACTGTCCACTGAGACAGTTGCAGAAATAGAGCGTATGACGGCGGAGGCTGTCTCTCAAGTTCAAGCACAGTCTGAGAACCATGCCATTAGCGTAGAGCAGGTTCAGGATATTGTTGAACAAGAGTTGATGCGTAGTGACTGTTCTGCAGTTGCGCGACGTTACATTTTGTATCGTGCTGAGCGAGCAAAAATGCGTCAGCTGCGCGCTGAAGAGAACTTTGAGAGTTCTTCACCCTTCCCTGAATTCATGGTCAACCGCGAAGGAGTTTTGGAGAACCTGAATTTTGAGAGGCTTCGCGGACAAGTGGACCAGGCTTGTGAAGGCTTGGACGAAGACTGCGATGCTGCAAAGTTGTTTGATGAAGTTGAAAAGCAGTTCTTCAACAAGATTACTCCCAAAGAGATCAGTCGCTCCATGGTTTTGGCGGCGCGGGCACGAATCGAAAGGGATCCTGCTTACGATAAAGTTGCTGCACGTTTGGTAGCCAATATCATTTATCGCGAGTCGTTAGGTAAATCGACCCACGATGACAACTTGAATGTCTTGTATCGCAAGAAGTTTGCCAGCTTCATTTCGAAAGGTATTCGCGCGGAACGAATCTCGCCTCGTCTGAGCGAATTCGATATGGACCGTCTTGCTGATGCACTTGTTGCCGAACGCGATGAGCTTTTTCCCTACCTTGGCCTGCAGACCATTTACGATCGTTATTTGCTGCACATTGATGGGATTCGCATTGAAGCACCTCAGTTCTTCTGGATGCGAGTTGCCATGGGATTGGCATTGCGTGAAGAGAACCGTGATGAGCGAGCGATCGAGTTTTACAACATTCTTTCGACCTTCCGTTTCACTTCAGCCACTCCGACATTGTTCAACTCAGGAACTTTGCATCCTCAATTGAGCAGTTGTTACTTGAGTACGGTCTCGGACAATCTGGAGCATATTTTCAAATGCATTTCGGATAATGCCAAACTTTCGAAATGGGCGGGTGGCCTGGGGAATGACTGGACCAATGTTCGTGCGACCAACTCGCACATTAAAGGTACCAACGGTCAGAGTCAGGGTGTGATTCCCTTTTTGAAGGTTGTCAGTGATACCGCTGTCGCCGTGAACCAAGGTGGCAAACGTAAGGGGGCGGTTTGCTCGTATCTAGAGACTTGGCACATGGATGTCGAAGAGTTTTTGGATCTTCGTAAAAACACGGGTGATGATCGTCGTCGAACGCATGACATGCACACGGCAAACTGGATTCCTGACTTGTTCATGAAGCGAGTGGTGGAAGAAAAAGAGTGGACATTGTTTAGTCCGGAAGAAGTTCCTGACCTGCATGACTTGGTGGGCTCGGCTTTTGTAGAGCGATATGAGCAGTACGAAGCAAAAGCTCGTGATGGTCAGATCAAACTTCATCGAACGGTCCCAGCGGTTGATCTTTGGCGAAAAATGCTGACTCGAGTGTTCGAAACCGGTCATCCCTGGATCACTTTCAAGGACCCTTCCAATGTTCGCTCTCCTCAGGATCATTGTGGAGTCGTGCATAGCAGCAATCTTTGCACCGAGATCTTGTTGAATACCTCCAAAGACGAAACTGCGGTTTGCAATCTTGGTTCGATCAACATGCTGAACCATATTACCGACGGTGAGTTGGATGTGGCCAAGCTGGAAGAGACGATCAATACGGCAGTTCGAATGTTGGACAACGTGATTGATATCAATTTCTATCCAACCGATGAAGCCAAGAACGCCAACCAGCGTCATCGTCCCGTCGGACTGGGCATGATGGGTTTTCAGGATGCGTTGGCAGCCTGCGAGATCAGTTACGCCAGCGACGAAGCCGTTCAATTTGCTGATCGCAGTATGGAAGCGATTTCCTACTATGCCATCACGGCTTCGAGTCGTTTGGCCGAAGAGCGAGGAACCTACTCTTCTTACAAAGGCTCAAAGTGGGATCGTGGGATTCTTCCTATGGATTCGATCAAGCTGCTGGAGAAGGAACGTGGGATGGATATCCAGATGGATGATTCATCAACGATGGACTGGCAAGTTGTACGTGACCAGGTTGCCAAGCATGGTATGCGTAACAGCAACGTGATGGCGATCGCTCCAACCGCGACGATTTCGACCATCGTGGGTGTGACTCAATCGATAGAGCCGACCTATAAGCACTTGTTTGTGAAGAGCAATCTTTCGGGTGAATTCGTTCAGGTGAATATCAACCTGGTCAACGAGTTGAAGGATCGAGAGTTGTGGGATGATGACATGCTTGAAACCCTCAAGTACTACGACGGTGCTTTAGGAGAGATTGATGGACTTCCTGAAGACATCAAGCGTCGTTATGTAACGGCGTTTGAGATTGAGCCGAAATGGTTGATTGAATGTGCCAGTCGTCGACAGAAATGGATTGACATGGGACAATCGCTTAACCTTTATCTGGGTAAACCCAATGGTCGTAAGCTCGATGAAATGTATCGATCGGCTTGGATGGCGGGCCTCAAGACGACTTACTATCTGCGAACCTTGGGTGCGACTCAGGTTGAGAAGTCGACGGTAGATATCAATAAGTTTGGTGTTCAGCCTCGTTGGATGAAGAACAAGAGTGCTTCTTCAGACATCGATGTAGGACGAGCTGATGTAGGACGAGCTGATGTTGAACAAGCCGATGTTGAACAAGCCAAACAAGGCGAAGTGCTAGAACGGCAGGAAGACGCTATTCAGGCATGCAGCGTCGACAATCCTGGCTGTGAGTCCTGCCAGTAATCAAATTATTCCCGCCGCCGACTTCGTTCGGCGGCTTTTATCTCCTTACATTTTCATACCTGTTGCACGGAGTTAGCAATTATGGCGACCGATATCCGAGCTTCTGAGCTCAAAGGTACAGCAGCGCGAGTTAACGCGAAAGAAAAACGATTGATCAACTGTACCCAGGTTGATGTCAATCAGCTGATGCCTCTTAAGTATGATTGGGCATGGGAACACTACATCAATGGTTGTGCTAACCATTGGATGCCGACTGAAGTTCCGATGAACAAAGACATTGAAATCTGGCGAGCAGATACGCTCACCGATGGCGAGCGATTGGTCATTATGAGAAACCTGGGTTTCTTTTCGACGGCAGAAAGCCTTGTTGGAAACAACCTTGTGTTGGCGATCTTCAAGCACGTTACCAATGCTGAATGCCGTCAGTACTTGTTGCGTCAGGCATTCGAAGAAGCGGTTCACTCGCACACCTTTTTGTACATTGTCGAGAGTCTCGGCTTGAACGAAGGTGAGATCTTCAATATGTATCACGAAGTTCCTGCGATTGCTCGCAAGGACGCTTTCGAAATGGAGTTGACTCGCGAAGTTCTCGATCCAGATTTCACGACAGAGACTTTCGAAGGCGCGCAGAAGTTTCTAAAGAACTTGATCGGTTACTACCTGATCATGGAAGGCATCTTCTTTTACACCGGCTTTGTGATGATTCTGTCATTCCATCGCCGTAACTTGATGAAAGGCATCGGAGAGCAGTTTCAGTACATTCTGCGTGACGAGTCGATTCACTTGAACTTTGGTATCGATTTGATCAATGGTATCAAGAGTGAGAATCCGCACCTGTGGACTCCCGAATTCCAAGAGCTGATGATTCAGCGCGTACGTGACGCAGTTGAGTTGGAAATTGCTTACGCGGAAGATTGCCTGCCGAACGGTGTTCTTGGTTTGAATGCCAAGCTATTCCGTGATTACGTTCAGTATGTGGCAGATCGTCGTCTTGAGCGAATTGGTTTGGCTCCTCAGTACGATGGCAGCCCGAACCCATTCCCATGGATGAGCGAAACTATGGATCTTGCCAAGGAAAAGAACTTCTTTGAGACTCGAGTGACTGAGTACCAGACAGGTGGTGCTTTGGATTGGGATTAACATCCTGATTGATTCATTGACGAACGAGATAACGAAAGCACAGTGGAATTCACTGTGCTTTTTTTTCGCGCTCTTAGCGGTCGAGGCCGCTGGCGAAGTAACTTTTCATGACGGCGACCAGTCTGCAACCGATCAAAACATGACTCATCGAACTTGGACGGATGTTCGCATCACGATCGGGGGGGGAAATGGTGATTCGTCACATCCGATTTAATCGCTACCGCCAGCAATTTGCTGCAGATATCTTTTGATCCTCGGGTGGCAAATGGCCCCCGAGACGTCTGCTTTTCAGCGGCAACCTAGGTTTGGGGGCACACTGTCTTGAACAATAATTGCCTATTATGTCGGTTGAAAACAAAAAACGCTGGTTGGAAAGAGCTCTGCTTCTCATTGTATTAATGGCCGGCGCGCTGGCGATGTCGCCTAACGTCGCCGATCCCGATCTTTGGGGGCATGTCCAATTTGGACGTGATGTATTGAATGAGGGGTGGTTTCCTGAAACGAATCCCTACTCGTACAACGCGGAGGGACATCGCTGGATTAATCACGAGAACTTTTCCGAAGTCGCAATGGCTTGGACGGTGGATCACCTGGGTCCTTGGGGATTGGTGGCCGGTAAATTCTTGCTCAGTTTGCTGGTGCTTGGATCGATTCTCTGGACCAATGCGCGGCGTGGAGTCAGTTTGATTCCCAACTGTATCATTGGATTGTTGGTAGCCTGGAACCTTGGTTATCACTGGAGTTTCCGTCCACAGATTTCCAGTTTCGTCTTTTTCACTTTGTTGGTGATGTTGATGAATTGGGGTTTTTCGCATTGGCGCGATCGCTGGCATTTGCCGCTGTGGGGGACTCGATGGTTTTCCCGAGGTACGGCATCCGTTGATGATTGGAAAACTGAAGAGCTTAACTACAGTAACTTTCACAGTCGCTTTCTTTGGATTGCGCCTTTGTTGTTTTTTCTCTGGGCCAACTCGCATGGAGGCTTTGTCGCTGGACTCAGCATCTACGCTGCCTATTTGGGATGCCGAATTTTGGAGGCATTTGGGCGCCGCGGAAAACTTGGATGGGGATTGGCACGCCGGATGGTGTTGATGGGGAGTGTCGCAGCTGCGGCGACCCTGTTGAATCCTTATTCGTATCAACTGCAGGGTTGGTTGATTGAGTCATTGGGGCAATCGCGACCGGAGATTTCTGATTGGTCCAGCGATCAGCTGTTTAGCTTAATCGGCTTGAAATTCTGGGCTTTGATTTTTGTTTCGATCGGCGCATTGTTGGTCTCACGAAAGAGTTGGGATTTTACTCACACCGTCATTCTGGCTTTGATGCTTTGGCAGGCCGTTTCGCACTTTCGCCATGTCCCGTTCTTCGCGATCGCTTGTGGATTCTGGATCGGGCCTCATTTGCAAAGTGCGTTTATTCGATTCGGACAAGCTACCCAGGAATCGGATCCGATTCTCGAGACGCGCCGGGGGCGGTGGTCTGCGGCAGTTGTTTGCACATTAATCATGTTGGTGATCGGTGTTCAATTGAAGGATCGCCTTACCCATTTGAATGTGGATCGAAGTCAGTATCCTGTCGACGCTTTCCAATACATGCATGACCATAACTTGGGAGGCAAAGTCGTGGTGACATACGACTGGGCCCAATATTTGATTGGTGCATTTTGCACCCAGGACAACCAATCCTTTTCACAGCCTAGTCGAGTTGCTTTCGACGGTCGTTTTCGAACTTGCTATCCACAGGAACTGGTCGATTGTCATTTTGATTGGTTGTTTTCAGAAGGTTTAAGTATTGAACGCAGTCGGAGTCCAGAGTCTCCGCCCTGTGACCCACTACGTATCTTGAGTTTGAAGCAACCTGATTTGGTTCTGAATCGTCGTTTTGGCGAACTGACCGCTCAGCACATGGCGTTGGCTGATACGGAATGGGTACTGCTCTACCAAGACAAGATCGCTCAAGTTTGGGGCCGCAAAAGTGTTTTTGATGCTCCCACCTGTTCACGCTATATCCCAGTGTCCCAGCGGAAAATTTCGGATCGGGAAGTGTCTGGCTACGTTGCTTGGCCCGCATTTCCCAAAGTTCGCAGTGAGTTCGGCATTGCATCCTCAAATTAATCCCGTCGTCCTTTATGACTCGGAAGACTAAAATGAAATCATCCATACAAAATCAAAAGAAGCGCAGATCTGACGTGAACACCGAAGCTCGATTCAAGACGATTGTCGACCGTTTGGAATCGGTTTGCGCAATGGTCGAATCGGAGCTGATAGAAGGGCATCAACAACGTTGTGGAGATTCCACTCAAACTCAGACGGTATCGATTGTGATCCCGGTCTACAACGAAGAAAATACGATTGGTTTGGTCGTCGGTCGCGTCGCCGCATTGCCCTTGAATTCTGAGATTGTCATTGTTGACGATTGCAGTACGGATCGGACACGTGAGATTCTCTCTCAGCTAAGTGACGTTGAAGGCATCAAGATCGTTCTGAAGGAAAAGAACGAAGGCAAAGGTGCCGCTTTGCGAGATGGCTTCAAGGTCGCAACAGGGGATCTTGTGGTCGTTCAGGATGCGGATCTTGAATACCATCCGCGTGATATTCCCCGTTTGCTGAAGCCCTTGGAGGACGATCAATGCGATATCGTTTACGGCTCACGTTTCATTGGAGTTGAGCGGCAGGATGAATCTTTGCTCCACCGATTTGGCAATTGGGTGTTGACCACCGCTTCGAATGTTTTCAACGGTGTTGTCTTGACCGACATGGAAACATGCTACAAGGCCTTCCGGCGACGGACTCTGGATGGCATCAACATCAAACAAAATCGTTTTGGCGTTGAACCGGAGTTAACTGCCAAATGGGCACGTCGTGGATATCGTTTTCAGGAAGTCCCAATCTCTTATAATGCACGTGGTTATGACGAAGGCAAAAAGATTGGGGTTCGCGATCTGGTTCAAGCGGTATACTGTATTTGTCGCTATGGCATGACCGACTGAGGCTTGCCACAGCCGATGGGCTTTAGGGGCTACGCTTTTTTGATGTTGTGTGAATAGGGGTGTTGGTGGCTTTTGCCGATAGCAAAACACTCACGAAACGCAAGTGATAGGTTCTTTCGGGATATCCTCTCTCTGGCGATTTGCGTTTTGTGGACCTGAAATGTGCAACGTCAAAACCTGCGATTGAATCAGTGCAACTTGCACGATGAATAGAAAGTGGAAAAAGATGCGTTGGATGATTGGCTTGATAGTTTGCGTTGTCGGAGTTGTCCTTTCGAATTTTTCGATTGCCCAAGAGCGATTCATTGAATTGCAAATTATCTCTCGCGCCGGAGGCGAGCTGGGAGTCGAGCACGAGCTTATGGAAATGCTCAGTGAAGTTGGTGCCGATCGTGTAACGACAAAGTCCACAACGGGCAATGCTCGCACCGATGTAGTTGAGACAGAAACCAACGGCTCAACTCACATTTTGGTCGTTGGCATCCTTGATGGCCGAACGCTCAAGTTACCCGGTGGCAGGTATTCCCTACGGGACGCTGAACGAATCAAAGACTATGTTCAAAAAATGCGCGACGATGGTGCAGGAATCACCTTGGGTGACAAACAGGCTTTTGGGCTCACCGCGACTCAGCTGGTTGGCGTCTTTGAAAGCTTGGGGGCGGAAGTGCGTTCTGAGACCAAAGACCAACCTTCAGATCGAATCATCCAGGAGCTTGTCACCGGTTTGCGATCCGAGGTTTCGATAACGAATCAGGCACGGCGCCTTTTGGATGCCACGCCAATTCTGGAAGAGTACCAGGGCCTTACTACAGGAACTTCGCTGGCAGGGATTCTTAGACCTCTTGGTTTGGTGCTAAGCCCTTATCGCGAGCAGGGGGAGAGGTTGAGTTTCGAATCGCCGCTTCGGCTGAAGTCGAAGAACACTGGCCCATCGGCTGGCCGATCGAAGATGCACCAATTCGGGCAGAGCCCAAGCTGTTTGAACGTCTGGACGACGTCAATATCCAAAATTTTTCACTGCAGAGCACTTTAGATGCGATCGAAGAACGCGTTGGCGTTCCATTTCTTTACGATCAAAATGGGCTCGCCAGAGCGGGAGTGGAACTCGATCAAATCAATGTCACCCTGGTTCGGAAGCGAATGAAATACATGTTGGTGCTTGAGAAGGTTGTCGCGCAGGCGAAACCCAGGATGTCGGTTGAGATTCGAAAAGACGAAAATGGCAAGTCGTTTCTGTGGATTTCTCCTCGCAATTAGCGTTGAGTCGTCTTGTGATTGCGACAGAGTTGTCGGGACGCCTAGCATCGATTTATGAGTCTGTTGGTTGGAGTTGGTCCCGTTTGCAATCGCTTTTTAGTCGTTGGGAAATTCCCTAGTACCCGGACTGTTTTGAATTGACGGGTAGCGAGGCTAAGACAACCGGTGTATCTGATGTTCTCGGCCCGCCAACCGAAGACGGGCCTAGGTACTAGGCCGTCGCAAAGGGTAGGAGATGATATTGGTCTTCGAGTTGAAAGCCGTGCAGAACTTCTTCGATCAAGCGCAGACTTTGATTGCCATCGAAAATGATCAAATCGATGTAGGCGCCTTGAAAGCCCAGCGCACCTCCCAAGACTCGGCCGCTTGAATTAGCCTGAAGTCGATCATTGAGTTCGTCCTCAATTTTGCCACGCGCCTCGACCTGTCCGCCTTCTGGGAAAATGGAGGGGTCGATCGCAACGTACCAAAATTCGGCGCCGAACCCTCCAGTACGTCTTCCATTTTGCCGTTTGCCCCAAAATGGGCATCGACAAGAGGCATGTTGCAGGTTGAACCAGCAATAATATCAGCTCTTGGAAATGCATCAGATTGTTCGGGGAGTTGATAAGTGGAATAGGTTTTATCCGGTGCTGTTTTTTCCCACTGGTATTCTTTGATGATGTAGTCGGAATAGCTTTTGAGTTTTGTGATGGGCATTGCGCGGTTACTTAGCGGTGGCTCAATGTCAATGGAACCGATCAAGGATTGAGTTCCAATTTCTCCCAATGCTTCATCCAGCCAGATAAAGACAATTTGATAACGTAGGTTTTCGTCTTCAACCTTTTCAAAGGTTGGGTCCCACACTTGAATATCGATCCGTTGCTCCTCTTCATCAACGCTGGTATCCAGCCGTAAGTTTCCCGATGAGAACTCGAAATCGTCGATTTCGATGGAAATATCGTCGTGAAGTTCGGCAGGCTGTCGGGTGGAATAGAATGTCCAGCCTGTCAATGTTGGTGCTTGAGAGTGCCAAAAGGAAGTAAGAAACTGCAGGTGGGTATCTCCTTCGGCGGAGACGGTAAGCGAATGTCCGCCATTTTCTCCAGGGCCGAAAACCCACGCGAATCCAGGGATGAATCGCTGTAGTTGCTCGGAGACTTCTTCCTGCAAATCGGAGCAGTTTCCCGCCTCAATGGTGTCATAAAAGAACTGACATCGTGAGGCATACCATTTCCAAAACTCAGCGACGCGTGCTTTGAAGGTAGTCGAGTTGGACATTGAGCAACTTTGTGATTGTTTGTGTGTTATTGATCGAGTTTATCAAAGTTCCGTTGCAGTTCGCAGTGGTAATGGGGGACGGAATCGGCTTGGCGTGAGATTCGAAGTCAGAAGAGATTGGAATGCGACCGCCAATTCATGGGCCTGCAGGTGCAGACAGCTTGGGAGATGGTGTGGAAACGCGTTTTTGAAAAGTTGCCAATGGTAACCCGATGCGGCTGTGACTTCTTCATTCGTACATGAAGCAAAACAATTAGAAGCGGTGGTTTATGGAAACCCGACGCGTCAGCGAGGACGATGATGGCGTGGAAACGCATGCCAGTTGGGCCGAAATCGCTGAGACCAAACGGATGCCGTCGTTCCACGACTCACGTTGAGTAGGCAATGTGAACCCCAGACTCAAAGTCTGGGGCTAATGGAAATAGCCGCTCTGCGGCATATCCACATTGGGCTCACGATATCCAGAGGTAGCCAATGGTGACCCGATGCACAGCGAGGACCGTGATGATGTGGAAACGCTTTTTGAAAAGTTGCCAGAGGCAGCCCGACACACAGTGAGGATCCGACGACGTGATTTCTACGGGGTTTAGTCAAAATGGATGACAAAGTCCAGGTCAGCTCCGGCGCGTAGAATCCAATGCTTGTCGTCACCAGGGTATTTTCGATTTTCAATAATCGCGTCGATATGAAAGGTTTTTCCGAAGTATTCAGATGACACGAATATGACCTTGCCTGTGAACTCTTCGATTTTTCCGTTGGCCAATTGTACGGTCGCCGTAACCCGGCACCCATCAATTTGCGGTGGGTTGTATTTCGTCGAATCGACTGAGCCTTGGATCCGAAGTTTATCCATTCGAGCGACGCGAACGACCGTCTCACCGGCTTGCACCCACTCGCCTTTGTCCTTGAGAACTTCAAAAACTATACCATCTAACGTGGATCTAAGTTCATGACGAGCGATACTGTCCTTTGTCGCGTTGACTGCGACAGCCTGAGTCTTGGATTCAATTAATGCGAGTGCCTTTTCATTTTTTGCGGCAAGCAACTCAAGTGCGGCAATATTTTTTGAGTACTCAGCTCTCATAAACAGTGTTTTAGATTTGGAGCCCATGTCGTATAGACGTCTGGTATCGTCAAACTCTTCGGCTGCCAATTGAAGTTTCTTGTTGGCGGCGTTGACTGAGGTTTGATCGATGGCACGAAGGCTCGCTTGCTCAAACTTTAGTTCGGCTTCTTCCAGCATACGCTGTGTTCGCAAGGAGTCGATTTTTGCAACGACGTTATTCCTAGTGACGGCGTCCCCGCGCTTGACTGCGATGTCGATCAACTTTCCCGTTTCTTCCGCGGGAATTTCGACGTCTTCAATAAGCTGCGCAAAGGCATTGTCGATGGAGACAGAGTTTGCCGTCGCTTCGCCCATCACTCCCAGGCGCTGCGGTTGACTCTCCTGCGGGCTGGTTTCCCCCGTCTGAAACTGCTCACCTCGTGATGGTGTTCGAAAAGACTCGCGAGGTGGGTTGAAGTCTTGGCCCAACGTTGGCAAAGACATGCAGCCGACGGCCATTACAGCTAGCAATTGAATTGAAAAATATCGCATGGAACCTACTCAAAAATGATAGAGCATCTGTAGTTGTAATTCGGTTTCTCGCCTGTGCTTATTCAACCGAAGTTCTGTATCGTACGAATCCAGAGGCACTCCGGTTGAAAAGCGAAAATCCAGTTCGGACTTTTTAACGCGGTTTGGCACTTTGGTACGCAAAAACGAGGGGCAAGCTCCCGATACAACATAGGTCATGAGCTAGCAATCTCCCGTAAAAGTTGTAGTTTTCAACAAGTATTACCCCGGTTTGCTGGCAGGTAAGACGCGGTTTTTTGAAACCAATTGATTTTCGTCAGATCGATTAGCTTGGAAGGAACGCTGGAACGCCAGATTGTGTGGGGACTCACACGGTCACGATGCGATTTCCGATAAGTTGGCGAATGCGACGATTGATCGTTGTCAGCGGTGTTTGTCAGCGATTGTAGCCTGAGAAAAGCGTTGCGATGTCTGGGCAATTCAAAAATTGGCAACCCAAACTCAGTTGCGAGCCAACGGGGTGAACGCTCTAGAACCAGTACATCAGGTTCGTCCGGGTCGTCTCGATGAGTTCATGGAAAAGAACGTACCCGATTGATCGATCTCCGCATTGGACTTTGGCGCGAACTCTTGTGCCAGCTCGAAGCAAGTCCACAGGGACTTGATTGTTTTCAAAGCGAACACGAACCGTTGCGGTGTTTCCATCGTCAGATTTGACTTCGAGATTTCGATTGATATCGACCACGGTTCCGACAAACTCCCGACCGGGGTTTGACACGAGGGAAAAGCCAACTTCAAGCGGCTCCTTGGATTCGCGAAACGCATCGAAAAGGTGCCCCACTCGCCGCTCGGGCATTTCCAACTCGATCTCCCATTGAGTGTTGGGGGCGACGATTGTCATCAAGTTTTGACCACGGCTTACGGGACGACCTAAAAGATTTCTTCTCGGTTGCCAGTTGACCACTTGCCCGCGCATTGGACTTTTGACAATCAAGCTGTCGATTAGTTTTCGCTTGAAGGCAATCGTCTTCTTGAGTCCATCAACTTCTTTTTTAGTGGACTCGACTTGTCCGGCCAGCAAGATCCTTTCGGTGGCATCGGATTGGGACGCTTCAGCGCGGATGAATTTGCGTAAATTGGAATTAGCCTGATTCAGTTGGCCATCCAGTTCTTCGATTTCGACCATCATGTCGTTGTTGATCATGGTGGCCAGGACGTAGCCTTTTTCGACGGTGGCATAGGGGTTGGTGGGGACCGAAATTTCGGTGAGGGTCCCATCGACATTGGCGAAGATTTCAATCTTGTCAGTTGGAATTAACTTGCCATTGGCGCCCAAGGTGAATGAATAGGGAACGACACAAAGCGCAAATCCAATGAGTCCGATCAAGGCGACCACAATGGCTGTTTTAGGCAAGTTGGATCGACGAAATGGTGCGAGGGATTTTCCCAGAACTCGCCAAAGCGGCATCAAAAAGATACTGCTATGCTCAATAGAATTGATAAGTGCAGATTGACCGTGCTCGGCGACCACGGCAACGCGATTTTCTGTTGCGGGAGCGATTCGGGCATCCGTAAGCTGCTCGACGATCAACGCCCCGAGATTCTTGGGGGCTTTGGTGTGTGCGGTTGTGCTTTCTTCTTCGGCTATTTGTTGGTCCGTGAGAGGGATGATCGCCAGCATTTTGGTGTGAGATTTGTCGACGTATTCATGCAATCGTTTTTCAATTTGAGGCGGCAAATCTTCAGAGTCGCCAGAATACCAAAGTGGCTCGCCGCCTTTGCAAACTGTGGATGCCAGTTTGCTCAGGAGTTTGATTTGTTCGGCACGCCGTTCAATCGTGTCCAAGCCACTGACGGCTTTGACCTTCATCTTCGAGCCCTCGGCGAGCGCGACCGATACTCGATCGCATTCAATTAGTCTTCGACCTTCGTTGGCGATGGTGTAGGCCGTTTGCTGGGGTTCCAGGCTGTGATGCGCTGATTTGATGAACTGCTCAACTTTCTGCCACATGGATTGTTGGTCAGAGAACGAGCGAAGTCGTCGGTCCTTCAGGAAACTGCTGGCCAGTGAACACATGCGAATTAAAAAACGCAGGTAGCCCCTTTGGGTTGCGGGCCCCGTGCCAGGCCGCTGTAGAATTTCAACCAATCCAACCGTTTCCTGATCGATTACAAGTGGTGCGACCACGAGGAGAAAGTCGGTAGGGTTGGCGGCCTCGTCCTCATCGATCTTTCCACTGTTGGGGGGAACGAGGGTGGGTTCGGAGGACTCAAGAAGTTTATTCAGTAGCAAGGTATGCTGAATCTGCGCCGATTTTTCGGTCGCAAGCGACGTTTGTTTCAGGTTGATTTGGTAATGCAGACTCAGCCGTTTCTGATCGGGCTCCTGAATCCAGATCGCACCGCCAGCGGACGCGAGCGCACTTGTTGTGCGCAGGAGAAAGCCTTCGTAGAACTCTTCCACTGAGCAATCCGACTTTGCCAGTGTCGCGATCTCTTGAATCAAATCGCGAATTTGATCTTTGGTTTGTTGGACCAGGATGTCGCGATCGATTCTGTCTTCTTGCGGTCGTTGTTCAGAACGCGGGAGAGCCGATTCGGGGACGGTTTTTTCAGTAGTCTTGGGGATTGCCCCAACCGGTGCAGGCGGACCAGTACTGGCGACAATTTCAGGGTGAGGTTGGGCGCCAGGGACGAATGAGTCTTGAGTCATGTCGATCAGCCAATAACGTGGAAAGATTTCGCGAGGACTTTCGACGAATTCACAAGATTTGGCAAGGGTTATTTTGGCTCGAATTGATGCCCAATTCGTTTTTCGAAGAATGTGACCCCAGTGACATCAGAGAACGTCGTCACCTGCCAAAGACGATATCGATTCATATGATTACAATGTGCAAGCGTTTCGATTGGTAAAACCCCGCTGAATTCGTTGTGGTGGTGCTTGCTTTTCGGTGTTTACCTAAGAAAACCCCACGAAAACGCGATGTCGCCAGTGGATGGCATCGACCAGAACAAAACAAGGCAGAGGAAACATCCAGATGAGATCGATCGGTTCACTCGAGAATTCCCCGCACGCAAAACGCTTTGAGGCGTTTTTGCTGACTGAGGGAATCCCGTCCCAAATGGACGAAGACGCTTCCGAGTGGGTCGTTTGGATCAAAGACGAAGACCAATTGGACCGCGCACGGACCTTGTTTGAAGAGTTTCAAAAGGACCCGGATCACGAACGATATCGGGTTGCGTTGTCGAAGGCCGAATCGATTCAGCGTGAACAGGAAAAGAAGCGGCGTGAGTACAAAAAAAATCTCAACGTTGGGGTGGTAAAGGCTCAGAAGAAAGCCCCGCTTACGATGACTCTGATCATTATCTGCGGAATCGTGGCGGTAATTACGGGTTTTGGTGGTGAAAGGCACCGTAAGTCCGCGCCAATGCAAGCCCTGGCTTATACGGCGCTCAAGCCGGACGTAGCCAAGAAGTTATTGGAAAGCCTCGGTGAGAAGCAAGATTCGCCCAGCGCAGAGGTTTTTGAAAGTGTTCAAGTTCGGCACGCTAACCTCTTGAGCGGACAAGTTTGGCGATTGGTCACTCCAATCTTTCTCCATTTTTCAGTGATTCATTTATTGTTCAACATGGTTTGGCTGTACCAGTTGGGAAGGCAGATAGAGAACCGATACTCCACGGTTTATTTTGGCGCTTTGGTGCTCTTCATCGCGGTTGTAAGTAACTTTGCACAGTGCTCGGTCCCCGGCGGGGTTGGCGGGTCGGTGCCAGGACCCATTGATGGTAGCGGTTACGTGATGACATTGCTGGGTGGAATGAGTGGTGTGGTTTTTGGGCTTTTGGGTTTTATCTGGGTGAAGTCTTCGATTGACCCAAATTGTCGGCTCTTTGTCTCTCCCTCAACAATCGTATTTATGCTGGCATTTCTTGTCTTTTGCATGACGCCCATGGCGGAGCAAACCATCTTGGCAAATGTCGCGAACTGGGCCCATGGAGTTGGAATGCTCGCTGGCGTCGTCGCGGGATATTGTATGACGATTATCAAGAAATAAAAAAACGCTCCTGCACATTGAGTCACAGGAGCGAGAGTGGATATTCGGGGGGAATGCGATTGGTGAAATTGCCTGTCGCTATCTTCGTGGTTGACCTTGTCCAGCAGGGGGTTGCTGGTTTTGCCCCACGTTCACCGGAGGTCGGTTTGAATTTTCATCAGCCAACGCCATGCGGTCCACTCGATCCCAGCCGAGTGGAGTTTGCGGCCGCACAAAGAAGCCCATGAAATTTTGGAACTTCTGAAGTTGTGAGTTGACCTTTCGGTTGCCAAACTGGAAAACTCGGCTGGTGGGATTCGTCCTCTCATCGTAGTTTTGGAGGTAGATGTGAAGCATTTGCGGCATCCAGTCATTTCTAGAAAGAATGATTTCCAGGCGCTGATAGTTTCTCGCATCTTCAATATTCTTTGGGTAGGCTTCCAGCCAAACCTCAGTATCTTGGACGTGCTGGGGGGTAATGACGCGAATCCAAAAACGTTCCTTGATGACTTCTTTCTCAACACCAAACAGGAATGGCAAGGGACTGTTGACTAGGCCTTTGCCCTGCATTTCCAGGGGGATTGCCATTTCATAAAGTTTCTTCGTGGTGAAATCAAATTCGTAGATTGATTTTCCATCACAGATCCACTTTTCATGGTTTTGCCGCTCGTTTTTTCGTTTCTTGTATTCTGGAACCTGCCCTTCTTCCCGTGTGAAGTCGTAGACAACGGTGGTTTCGAACATCCCTTTGTCAGGCGATGCATATCGAACCATGCCATCTGAGATTTGAAAGGCCGATAGGCGGTTGTCCTGAGGGTCACGATAGTTGCAATAGGTTGGGTCGTAATCCCATCGACGAAAGTCAGAAGTGTAGAGGTCGACTTGCCCGCTACTGTTCTGCCATAGATCGAGAACCTGATCAAGAAACTGGGCGTGATCAGGTTGAAGCTCAGCGAACGGTCTTTGAGGCAATGGGGCTGCCTGCATGAATTGCTGGTTTCCAGCCGCCTGATTCTGTTGAGCTCCAATTTGCTGTTGATTGGAGTACTGTTGGCCAGTTTGTTGTTGGCTGGGGTATTGCTCTTGCGCAGTGACTTGGCCAGAGAAAAAAAGCAATGGCGTGCAGCAAAGCAATATGAATTGAGAAAATGTCATCGGATCGGTCCTTGATCGCTCGAAGATGAATACGGGAGCGTAGCCTACCAACGTCATATCGGTGGCCACCATTTTCGACGGCGAATCTTATCAATAGCTGCTTGAGTTACCTAGGCTGATTTGCGATCGATAAAATCGACTAGTGCTACGAAGGGATTGGATCGGAGTTCGGTGTGATAGCACTTTTTGCGGATGGAGTCGCAATTGGCGGATAATGGAGTGGTTGCACCCGCAGGGCGTTGGTTAATGGCTGGCGGTGGCCAAGGAAGTGTTAAAGGGAAATTAAACTCTTTAAAGTTGCAAATATGCTTGTTTAATGTGCCGATTCTCCTATTGTTACTGTTCCTGTAACGACATTTAAGGACAAGAAATGATCTCCGCTGCTGAAATTTCGACCGTTAGTATGCCAGTGCTGACCTTAGCTGATCGGGTTCGAATCTGCATTCATAGCAAGGGCTATCCGCAACTCCACGCCGTTGATTGCGAATCTGAGGGCGATAGCGTTTTGCTTTCGGGCAAAATTGAATCGTTCTATATGAAGCAGTTGGCTCAAGAAGTTGCCACCCGCACACCTGGCGTTCGAATTGTGCAAAATGACATTCAAGTCATTTAAAAAAGCAGGTTACCATGGCTGATAACCTGCTATTCGAATTGAATTAATACCCAAGATTACTTTTTGATTTCAAAGCCGGCAGATTCGAGTTGGTCACTGACCATCGCTTTCATCACGCCGCCCAAGGTATCTTCTTCGGACTCTCCGCGTTTGGCCATTTCCTCGGCGATGAATTTCCCTCGTTCCGCACTTAGCGTTTGAATTTTCGTTTTGAGTTCATCACGCTTGGCAATCATTTGATTCAAATGCTCGACGCGCTGTTCAGGAGTCATCTTTTGCATCGCTTCGGGGAGTTCTGCGACTGCTATTTTTGCCAGGATTTCTTTGTCGGTGGAATAGGTGTCGATCAAATCACGGCCTTTGTTTCCGTAGGCTTTTCCTGATTTGGTGAGACCACGACTGCTCGCGTTGCCTTGCATTAGGGCATTTTCGTCTTGGACACGCTGGTTGCTTTCGAAGTCGTCGCGAGATTCTTGCGAACCATACCAAAGGTAGGTGCTGTTGAGCTCGGTACTGAGTTCAATCAGGATTCGATCTTGTGGGCAATCGATTTGAACCACTCTCTTGTCCTGGTTGATATTCAGGAACTTGCCTTCTGCCAGTCTTGCGCCGACTTCCCATTCGCCATTGATTCCAGCGCTGCGATCTCCACAGTGAATCGTGTTTACCACGACCCCTGATTGAATCGCTTGTTTGCAGGTTTCTTTGTAGTCCACTGGGCCCTGGGTAAATGATTCGTTGCCAGCGATGAAAATAGCTTTGTAGCTATTGGCTGCCCGAGACCAATCGAGTCGTTTTACGGCTTCACCGATGATGGCTCCACAGTATTCGTCTCCACCGTTGGTTGTCAGGCCGAATAGGACTTCAGAAACACGGTCCAGATCGTCGGTTAATCCAACGGCTTGTCGAATATAGTTTTCTGAAGCCGGTAAGGCTGAGTTGCCATACTCGAAAACGGCGACTCTAAGTGTTGGCGTTTGGCCATTTTTTTGGGCATCGGCAAATTGTTGAACGACGGTCCAAAGTTGACTTTTGGCTTGAGAAATTAACCCGTCCATCGAATTCGAAGTGTCAAGTAGAATGGCGATTTCTACCGATGCTCGTTCTCCTTCGAATGGAGTTTCCTGCGGCTTGTCTTTATCGATGGTTTCAATCTTGATCGTGATCTTTTTGTCGACCTGTGCCTGGCCGTCGCTAGCCAATAGACCGATCATCAAAAGCGGTGCGAGCAACGCGAGCAGGTAAATTGGTCGTTTGGGTTTGCCAGTTGAAGCGGGTTTGAACATGACGGTTCTCCATTCGTTTTAAAGGATTCCAGCAGATCGCTATCTCTTAGAGGTAGGCTACCGGGATTTCGTTCCTGTCATTTGCATTATTTATCATGCGACCGGAGTTTGTTGTAACTTCTATGTAAAACCACGACGCATTGATGGAAATAGAACGCCTCTGCAGTCGTGTTATTAGAATGCATTTCTTACGAATTTAGCGATCTTTTCGTCGTTTCGCTGGTGAAAAAGCCGAGGAGAAGATGTGCGATTTACACTAAGAGTTTTTTGAGTTTCGCAAAATTGTGTTCACGACAATTTTTTGAAAATTGCTTGCAGCGTTTTTTGCGGCATCGATGACTTCTTCTCCTGAAGTCGTGTCCAGCGCGTCGGGTAGCGCGACGTTGGTGATAATGCTCATGCCAAGGACGCGAATTCCGTAACGGCTGGCAACGGCAACTTCGGGGACCGTGGACATGCCAGCAGCATCGGCGCCGATTTGTTTGAGAAGGCGGTACTCCGCACGAGTTTCGTAGTTTGGTCCCAGCAGGGCAGCATAGACTCCTTGATGGATGGGGAAGCCTTCTTGTCTTGCGATGGATTTGGCTTGCTCGATCAGCTCTTGGTCGTATGAGTCACTGCGAAGGGCAGGGCGGTGATGGTCAAATGTTTTTGTCATGTTGATCGTAGAGCGATACAGGAAATCCAGGTGGCTTTCGATCAGCATGATATCCCCCGTCGTCATCCTGGGGTTCATTCCGCCGGCGGCGTTGCTGACGAAAAGGATCTCAACTCCCAGTCGCTGCATAACGTGAATTGGCAATGTTGCCTGGTCGACATCGTAGCCTTCATAGAGGTGGAATCTTCCTTGCATCGCCACAATGCTCTGACCCGCAAGTGTTCCACAAATGAGTTGACCGGCATGTCCGATCGCGGTGCTGCTTGGGAAGTTAGGGATTTCTTCGTAACGGGATTGATGCTCGACATTAATTTTTTCAGCCAGTGAGCCCGAGCCGGTCCCCAGCACGATTCCGAATCTGGGCTGTGCGCTCCATTTGGAACGCAGAAACTCGGTAGCATGGTCGGCTTGTTGGCTAACGTTTTGCATCTGGTTACGCCGAGTTGACTTCCTCTGCGAGAACTCCCATGACCAGCTTCGTCAGTCTTGGCTCGGCCTCATTGGCGATGGCGATGATCTCGCTGACTTCGGCTGGCTTGAGTGCATCGGCAAGGCACATATCGGTAATAATTGAGAATCCGACGACTCGCATACCCGAGTGAACTGCCACGATGACTTCTGGTACTGTAGACATGCCAACGACATCAGCTCCGATCGTGCGCAGGAAGCGATACTCGGCGCGGGTTTCCAGATTTGGGCCGGCAACAGCAACAAAGACGCCTTGGTGAGCAACGATGTCTTCGGCGCGTGCGATCTTCAACGCTCTCTCGATCAAGGCCTTGGCGTAGGGTTCACACATGTCGGGAAAACGAGGGCCAAGCCGATCATCGTTGATTCCGATCAACGGGTTGTCTCCCATCAAATTGATCTGGTCATCGATCAGCATGATGTCCCCCGTTTGATAATAAGGATTCAAACCTCCGCAGGCGTTGGACACGACAAGCAACTCTGCTCCCATGGCCTTCATGACCCGCACCGGAAGCGTGATCTCTTTCAGGGGGTAACCTTCGTACATGTGCAGTCGACCTTCCATTGCCATGACAGGCAATCCGTTTAAGTCACCGCACACCAATCGACCTTTGTGTGAGATTGCTGTGGATTGGGGGAAGTTCGGAATTTCGCTGTAGTCGATCGAGGCTTGGACATCGATCTTTTCTACCAGCGATCCCAAGCCGGTGCCGAGGATCACTCCTGCTTTGGGGGTGTGGTCCCATTGCGATTTGATGTAGGCCACTGATTCATTGATTTTGTCAAACAGATCAAGCATTTCGGTGTTCGCGCGAGTTGGATGGGATTCAGAATGTCAAGAAGAACTTAACGGATGCTTGGGCGAGCCCTCAAGAGGTCATCAAGTTCTCACCGCGGGAAAGCAGGAAAACAGTGGCGTACCTTGCGGTGGACATTCTTCAGGAGGTTGAAGATCCCGCAGAAACCGATGCCATTTTTTGTCAATGTTTGTGCAGGAGTCTGAGCTGAGGAAGGCCCCCCCGTCGCGCGCAACTCGCAAGCGAATCGTCGTCTCGGGGAAGGTTCAACTCGCATGGATTGAACCAAGTCGGCTCGGTTGCAGAGAGGCCTGGGGGGGGCAGCCATCGCGATGAAGGCTTCCGCTCCCCGAACTTTGACTCGACCCTCCAGAGGAAGGTCGTCGTTGTCCTACCGTTTCTTTTGAGAATGCGGCTTGTTGGCCGTCGTTTCCCGGGTTGCCGCCTTGAAAATAACTGAGTCAATCAGTGAGTGGCCGAATTGGGAGAATCGATCATAGACTTCGTCCTCGACGGTAAAAACAAAGGTGAGTTGCCTACCGTCTTCATGGGCGACGTGATTGTAAACCCAGCGAATTGGGATTTCTCTTTCTTCTCCAAGGACTTCGACCTGTAGGACCTTTATCCCGCGAGGAGTTTCGCGTTCATAGGACGCAATGACTTTGGCAGGTGAGTCGTCGATGATATTGCCGACTTCGTCGGCGAACTCTTTGAGGCCGAGGAAGTTGTTGCTGGGTCGATTGGGGAGTTGTACGACATTGCATTGAGCAAGCACATCTCCATCATCAAGGAGTCGCAGGACTGCTGCCTGGTCTTCGTCGGTAATGAGTCGCCAGCGAGGATCGAAGTAAATCAAGAACGAGTTGGCGGGTTTCCATGCCAATTTTTGATGTCGGAATTTTTTTGCCCGTGCGATGGCCGGGGGCGGGATAACTTCGGTTGTATCTTTGGCGGCGGCCTTCATGTCAAGCTTCACCGTGCCTTCGAAACCGGGGGCAATCTGACCCGCATTGCGGTTCTCAATGAGGTTGACTCGAAGTGACTTCACGAAGTTCTTTCGGTTGTCGATCAGTGCGACTCCACGCAACTCGACAGAAATGTCTTCGCCATCAACTTCGCCAGTGGCACGTCCCGTGACGTATATTTTAATTTCTCGCTCGTTGTGCGCTTTGACCGTGAGTTCAACTTCATTGGTGTAGAGTCGGTTGATGGCAAGCACATTGACGAGATCCTGGTCGGCGGGGCGCCAGGGTTTGTTTAGTTCGGTACCGTTCTTGGAGAAAAATCCAGGTAGTGAAAGGCAGTCGAATGGGGTGGTGATCAACTCCAATTCAGACTGTTTGAGGATATCAATTTCGCTCGCAAACAGGACTGGTTTGGTCAGACTTCGATTGCCAGCGAGAAAGGCGCCAATGGTTTGGTTCGTTTTTTCAAGAGTGGACTCGTGAGTTTTTTTGTCGATGGTAATTTTTGCGGAGGCTTGTCGGTAGTAACGAATCGCCTGCTTTGCAGAGACGACGGACTGTTGTTCAAACGACAGGCGAGCGCGAACCTCAAGCGGCAGGACGGTCTCTTGATCCTGTTCGTCCAGGTTGCCTAGGGAATAAACCACCACGGAACCGCTGTAGTCGACCTGCACATTAATATCGTGTGATTCATCTGTTTGGATGGAAACCTTGACATCCTGACCTGACAAAATTTGACACTGAGTTGTCAGCAGCATCCAAAGAACGGTTAAGAAGATGGCGATGGCCCGCTGATCATCACGAGCAAAGGGAAGTTTTTTGCACATTTTCGAGATTTTTATTCCAAGATGGTTGGGTAGATGCCGAATACGACAGCGAAACACTTGCTTCCAAAGCCATGATTACGCCTCAAAATCTATCGGCTGGAAATCGTCTCAAGTTGATTTTGCCCGTCTCAAACCGCAACTATTGACATCAAAAGGATTCGATGTCTTCGAATTACTGGCATGCCAGTAAGGCTTGTTTACCGAGCCTTTTCGTGTTTCTCCAAGGATTTGGACACTTGGGTACGTGTTTTGCGTAACTCATTTTGGGATAGTCGCCAAAACTCAGGTTGATTGCTAGCGGAAATTCATTCAAATTCGTGGTGCTAACAAAATGCGCACGAATGAGATGAATTCAAAAGAATTTTGTCTCAAAGACGAAACTGAATAGCACGAACTGATCCCAGGACGATCCCGTAACAATTTTGAATATCGCACGGAACTGCGGTAATGAACTACAGGACTTAATCGTCAATCCAGGGAAGGTCAGATGGTTAATGCGTCATTGGTTGGTCTCGGCCAGCAAGATGAAGCAAACGGGAAGAGGTTGAATATGCATTCCGATTACAAATGTGACTCCATACGAGAGCTGCGCGATCAGCAAGTTCGTTTTGCACCCCGCGAGAAAAAGCTGGAACAGCTTGATCGAGCAGAGGCGCTGCTGCGCAATATCGATGTTGCAAAAACATACAATTACGAATTTGTGTGTTATCGCATCACCACGTTTCGACCTGAGAAGTCACCGATTACTCCGATCAAGGGAGCTGACCTGCGACACGATGTTCATTTGTTCATTGAGGACTTAAGTGAGTCGGCGAACGTCAAGGCTGAAGAAATTGGGCAACCAGTTCATACGGTTGATGATCTTAGCAAGCGTTTTAATGTTTCTACCAAAACGATTTCGCGCTGGCGTCTACAGGGGCTTGTCAGTCGCAAGTTCATTTTTGACGGTGGCCGCAAACGCATTGGTTTTCTTCACAGTAGCGTCGATTCGTTTGTGAAACTAAACAAAGACAAAGTCAAGCGAGGCGAGCGATTCAGTCAATTGTCCAAGCAAGAGAAAAACGACATCGTCGAGTGTGCGCGTCGACTCGCCAAGGCGGGTGGCTGTCCGGCGGAAGTGACCCGGCAGATCGCCGAGTTGATGTCTCGCAGTGTGGAAACCATTCGGTACACCATTCGTCAATTCGACGAGCAGAATCCTGATTTGGCAATTTTCCCAGACCAAACTGGGCCGCTCAACTTGGAAATAAAAGATCGTGTCTACCACGAATTTTTGTCTGGCCATTCTGTGGAGCATATTGCCAAGCGATATTGCCGCACGAAAGCCACGATTTATCGAGTGGTCAATGAAATGCGTGCGACTGCGATTACGGAGTTGCCTCTCGATTTCATGGACAATCCCGAGTTTCATCGCAAGAGTGCGGACAAGCGAATTCTGCTTTCTGAGTATCCGGTACCTGAGACCAAAACTCGACGAACCCGACCTCCGGCGGGATTGCCACGCTACCTTGCGTCACTATACGAGACTGGGTTATTGACTCGTGAACAGGAGGCGTGGTTGTTCCGGAAGTTTAATTACCTCAAGTGCAAGGCGCGAAAGCTTCGCGACAGAATGGATCCTGCTCGCGCACGTTCAGGCGATATGAATTTGATCGAAGAGCTTTATAACGAAGCACTTCAGATCAAGAATAAAATCGTCCAGTCGAATTTGCGTTTGGTGGTTTCGATTGCCAAACGGCATATGACGCTTGCCGATGATTTCTTTCAGCTTGTCAGCGACGGTAATATGTCCTTGATTCGAGCGGTAGAGAAATTTGATTACGCCCGCGGCAACAAGTTCAGCACCTATTCGAGCTGGGCGATTATGAAGAACTTTGCTCGGACCATTCCTGATGAATTCAAGCAGCGGGATCGTTTTCGTCCAACCAGCGAAGAGATGTTTCTGGGCAAAGCAGATCAGCGAACCGACCGGTATCAGCTGGAATCTGCTCAAAAGCAGCGTGAGGTTCAGGTCAGTCATATCTTGCAGGATTTGGATCCTCGAGAAAAGAAGATCATCATCAATCGCTTTGGTTTGGACCACAGTCAGGAACCGCAGACGCTCAAGCAGGTCGGTGAAGAGCTTGGTGTTACCAAGGAACGAATCCGTCAGATTGAAGCCAGGGCGCTCGGCAAATTGCGAGCAGCGGCCAAAAAGGAAAAGATCTCTGATCCAAACGGGTGATGCGCCGCTGCACTTTCCGGTGTAGCGAGCGAGAGCGGAAACTTGAAAAATTATTGCGGCGAGCCAGATTGGTTCGCCGTTTTTTCGTTGATTGGAGCGAACAAGAATTGTTTCGGCAGGAGCCTCAACCTCCCGTGAAAGGCAAAAACCTCGACGACGGGTGCCATGCTTCACGCTTGCGTGAGCATGCTTCAGTTGGACCACCAGTACCTATGCCCGTCTTCGATTGGCAGGCCGAGAACATCAGATACACCGGTTTTTTTAGCCTTGTAACCAGTCAATTCAAAACGGTCCGGGTACTAGCCCAAGTTCCACATTTGAGAGGAACAAGAACTGTTTCGGCAGGAGCCTCAACCTCCCGTGAAAGGCAAAAACCTCGACGACGGGTGCCATGCTCCTCGCTTGCGTGGGCATGTGGTTTGTCAAAGCAAAAAATTGGAGCTGGCGACATTAGCCGTTTTGGCGCTGGCCACGGTTTTTGTTTGTTCAACCGCGGCTAGCGCCGAAACGGCTAATCCCAAAATTAAGCTCTGACAGACGCTTGGTTTGCGATGCGTCCCAGCGTTTGTGATTGAGGTGAACTTGTGTTTGTGGAACCATCGTGAGAACCGCTAACGGTAAAATTGGGAAATTGGCGAAGTTGTTTCTGGGGTCGAGTCTGGTTCATGTTCCAGGCCGGGATGGTCGAAAGGAAGGCTTTGGGCCTCGTTATCGGGGCTCGGATAGGAGTTAGATCGACGGGATATTGGTGAATTGAGACTGCAAGGCGGGGGGGTCCGAACCTCTTGGGCAATTCGTTGTCTTTTCGTATTGCGGGGAATCTCTATTTGGCTATATTTATTCCGTTTCTCAACTGGCCAGCGTAGCTCAATTGGCAGAGCAGCGGTTTTGTAAACCGCAGGTTGTGGGTTCAAGTCCCTCCGCTGGCTCTCAACTAGGCTTTTTGCTTTGGTTCTTTGGGAAACGCGCGCTGTCGGCGTGCGTTTTTGTTTAGTGCCAGGGCTTGTTGGGTTTAGGGGGGGTTACCGAAGCGGTCAAACGGGACAGACTGTAAATCTGTTGGCTCAGCCTTCGCAGGTTCGAATCCTGCACCCCCCATTTCACTCCTCTGGAATTCCCTGCCAAAATCCCCAAAACAAGCATTGGGGATTTTGCAGGATTTGATACACTTACCGGTTGCCTTTGAGAAAAGAGCTGCTTGGCGTGGGCTGCGGTTTCGCAGAACGCCGAGGTGTTTTGTTTTTTAGGGTGCCGTTTCTCGTAATTGGGAGCGGGTGTTGCTAAGGCAGGCGTGAATGTTTGCACAAGCGGGTGTTGCTCAATGGTAGAGCCCCAGCCTTCCAAGCTGGTTGTGAGGGTTCGATTCCCTTCACCCGCTCACTGGATGATTTTCAGTTTTGGTTGAAGATCATTCGACAGGACTGTGATCCTTGGCTGCTGTAGCTCAGTGGTAGAGCGCGTCCTTGGTAAGGACGAGGTCACGGGTTCAAGTCCCGTCAGCAGCTTGAAAATTTTGGTTCGGCGTCGCGGTGTTTCCGTGGGTGTCCGAGATTGTTTACTTGGTTAACGAAATAGTACAGGGTTTAAAGAAAAGAACATGGCCAAGGAAGAATTTAAGAGGACAAAGCCTCACGTAAACGTTGGAACTATTGGGCATATTGACCATGGTAAAACAACCACCACTGGTGCCATTGTTGCTGTGCAGGCTGCAAAAGGCTTGGCGACTCCGATTTCATATGCGGATATTGCAAAGGGTGGTACGGTTCGCGACGAAACGAAGACAGTTACGATTGCGGTAGCTCACGTAGAGTACGAGACTGATAATCGTCACTACGCGCATATTGACTGCCCGGGTCACGCTGACTTCATTAAGAACATGATTACGGGTGCTGCTCAGATGGATGGAGCGATTCTAGTCGTTTCTGCCGCCGATGGCCCGATGCCTCAGACGAAGGAACATGTGCTTCTTGCTCGTCAGGTGGATGTGCCTGCTTTGGTGGTATTCCTTAATAAGGTCGACTTGGTTGACGATGAGGAATTGCTTGAGTTGGTTGAGATGGAAGTTCGCGAATTGTTGAACAAGTACGATTTTAACGGCGATGATTGCCCGATCGTTCACGGTTCTGCTTTGCCGGCATATAACACGCCTGATGATCCTGAGTGTAGTAAGTGCATCAGTGAGTTGATGGACGCTATTGATACCTATATTCCAGAGCCTCCTCGTGAAGATGATAAGCCGTTTTTGATGGCGGTTGAGGATGTTTTCTCAATCGAGGGTCGTGGAACTGTTGCGACGGGTCGTATTGAGCGTGGCGTTGTTCACACGGGTGACGAGATTGCCATCATCGGATTTGAGGGTGAGCCACGTATGACAACTTGCACCGGTGTTGAGATGTTTCGCAAGATTCTCGACGAAGGTCGTGCGGGTGACAACGTGGGTTGTTTGTTGCGTGGCGTAAAGCGTGACGAGATTTCTCGCGGTCAAGTTTTGGCGAAGCCAGGCTCGATCACGCCTCATACAAAATTTGAAGCAGAAGTTTACTGCTTGAGTAAAGACGAAGGCGGACGTCATACTCCGTTCTTTAGTGGTTATCGTCCTCAGTTTTACTTTCGTACCACAGACGTAACTGGTACTGCTAATCTGGTTGGTGCTGAAATGTGCATGCCAGGCGACAATGTGAGAGTGACAGTTGAGTTGCACAAGCCAATTGCGATTGACGACGGAGTTCGTTTCGCGATTCGTGAGGGTGGCCGAACTGTTGGGTCGGGTGTTGTAACGAAAATCATTGAGTAGTATGGCTTAAGCATGATCGGGGTGTCTGTGTTCAGGCATCCCGTTTTTGTCATGTTTGGGCGGCAGGTTGGTTCGTTTGTTGTGCAGGATTGTTCTGTTGGTTTAGGTGGACACGCTCTTGAAGGGGTGTAGCTCAATTGGTAGAGCACTGGTTTCCAAAACCAGCGGTTGCGGGTTCAAGTCCCTCCGCCCCTGCCATTTAAAAGCGCGTCTGGTAAAGGTTGGATCATGAGTTCGGTAGCGAAAAACACGGCGACCCATGGGAGCTTTTTGTCGGAGTTGCTCAGGTTTGGTTTGTATAAGCCAAATCAGGGCAAGGTGGTTCGGCAGCTGAGCTTTGTTGGGGGTGCGATACTTGCTTTGTTGACTGCTTTTCAGCTTTCTCAGATGGATATCTGGGGGATGTTGTTTACGGCTGTCGGAGGCAAGGCGCTTGGTAATAGTTCTCCATGGTTGATGTTGGTTTTGCTGGGCGCTTTGGCGATCTGGGTTTGTTTTCGTGCGGTTAACTACCCGAAGTTTGCGGACTTTTTGATTGCCGTTGAAGCGGAGATGAATAAGGTTTCTTGGCCTGGAAAGCAAGAGTTGTGGCGGGCTTCGCTTGTTGTGATTTTTGTGATTTTTGCGATGGCTGGTTTGTTGTTTCTTTTTGATGTGATCTGGACTTATGTTTTTGAGTTTATCGGTGTCCGTTATTCGCCACCAAAAAGCTAGGTCGAGATTAGCGGGGTTGTCGTCGTGGTAGACGAAAATGAGTCAACAGTAGAGAGTCAAGTTGAAGCTGAGGTTGCGCCCGTTGAGGGTGCGGCTGAGGTTCAAGGTGTGGCTGCTCCCGTCGAGGAGGCTGCTCCCGTCGAGGAGGCTGCTCCCGTCGAGGAGGCTGCTCCCGTCGAGGAGGCTGCTCCCGTCGAGGAGGCTGCTGCAGTTGAGACAGAGACAGAAGAAGTGGAGGCTGGAGAAGCCGAAGCTGAAGAGGTCGAGGAGCAGTTGAGTCCGGAAGATTTGGAATTTTCTGACGACGAAATTGTGACTGACGATGTGGATACAGAGGATTGGGGTGGCGACGGTGACGCGTCTCCAATCGAAGAGTTCGTTGAGGATGTTGCCGAGGCTTCTGATGAAGTCGAGATGAATTGGTATATCCTGAAAGTTCAGGTGAACCGCGAGAAGTCAATTTGTGAAGCGTTGATGCGGCGTGTGAGGCAGGCCGGGGTTGATTCGTTTTTTGGCGATATCTTGGTTCCGACAGAAGATGTTCGAGAATTTACAAAGTCAGGCAAGCAGCGAATCGTAAAGCGTAAGCTGTATCCTGGTTACATTGTGGTTCGGATGTTGATTAATGATGATACATGGTTTTTGGTCCGTGAGACGCCGGGGATTGGTGATTTTACGGGTGCGGTCGGTAAACCTGCTTCGTTGACGCAGCAGGAGATTGATCGGATTATCGCAACGACTCGTCCTCCTGAGGATGATGAGGAAGCGGAGGAAACGATCAAGACGTCGATTCGTCACAAGGTGGGCGATCGTGTTCGTGTGAAGGAAGGTTACTTTCAGAACTACGAAGGCGAGGTTTCCAAGGTTGATGAACGCAATGGTCGTATTGAAGTGATGATCAATATTTTTGGTCGTCCGAATCCAGTGGAACTGGATCATTGGCAGGTTGAGGACGTTTAGCAAATTTGAAAGTCGGCCAGCAGATGTGTTGGCGCAATTTTGAGTACGGAAAACAATGGCAAAGCAAGTAACAGGACAGGCGAAGTTTCAGGTTCCCGGTGGTCAGGCGACTCCGGCTCCTCCTGTAGGTACATCGCTTGGTAAGTTCGGTATTAACCTGGGGCAGTTCGTTCAGCAGTTTAATGACCGAACCAAGGAATTTAGTGGAACACCGATTCCCGTGATCGTTACTGTGTATAACGATCGAAGTTTTGATTTTGAAGTGAAGAGCCCGCCTGCGGCTGCTTTGCTGAAGATCTCTGCTGGGATCGCCAAGGGGTCTGGGGTGCCAAATCGTGACAAGGTTGCGACGGTTACCAAGGCTCAGTTGGACGAGATTGTTGAACAGAAAAAGGCGGATTTGAACGCCAGAGATGCCGAGCATGCTCGCCGCATGATTGAAGGAACGGCCCGTAGTATGGGAATTGATGTCGTCGACTAGGCGGGTCATTCAAACGGAGTGTGGTTAGGTTTGTTTGGAAGGGTTGCGTTTGCGATCCAGTGAAATCCTTTCACGATTGAATTAGGTAGAGAAATGGTCAAGCGATCAAAAAGATATAACGAGTTGGCTTCGAAGGTTCCTGAGAGTGCGTTGTCGCTGAAAGCAGCTGTCGACATGCTGAAGGGCTTTGAGGGCACGAAATTCGATCAATCAGTTGAAGTTCATATGCGATTGGGGATTGACTCCAAGCAGGCAGAACAGCTGGTTCGAGGCTCAATTGTTCTTCCTCACGGTATTGGCAAAGCTCAGCGTGTGATTGTATTCGCCAAAGGCGATGCAGCGGCAGCTGCAGAAGCGGCTGGTGCGGAGCGTGTCGGGCAGGAAGAGATGGCAAAAGAAATTCAAGGTGGATGGCTCGACTTTGATGTCTGCATTGCCTCGCCTGACATGATGGGAGTGGTCGGTCCGTTGGGTCGAGTGCTTGGCCCTCGTGGTTTGATGCCTTCACCTCGTGCTGGAACCGTAACGCCTGATGTCGCGACTGCTGTTGGCGAGTACAAGGCCGGTAAGGTTGAGTTTAGAAATGATGATGGCGGAAACGTACACGCGATTGTTGGTAAGTTGAGCTTTGATAAGAAGCAGCTTGAAGAGAATGTCGGTGCGTTTATCGACTTGATTACTTCTCTCAAGCCGAATTCATCGAAAGGCACTTACGTTCGCGGAATTTCAATTGCGGCGACGATGAGTCCGGGTATTCTGGTTGCGGCTTAACTGCGGTATCGCGAAGTTGTACCGAAAAGTTGTACCGAAAAGTTGTACCGAAAAGTTGTACCGAAAAGTTGTACCGAAAAGTTGTACCGAAAAGTTGTACCGAAAAGCAAAAACATTTAATTGATTCGAAATAGCTATGAGTAAATTCGTAAAAGATTTGTTGACCAAGGATTTGGCGGGCCGAGTTGATGGCGTCAATGATTGTTTGGTGGTCAACGTCATTGGAATGGAATCACAGGATACTGTGCAGTTGCGACGTCGACTGCGTGGCAAAGACATTCAGATGATGGTCGTGAAAAACAGTCTGGCTCGACGAGCTACTGTCGACACGCCTTTGGCGCCTGCTTTTGACGGTGTCGATGGTCCAGCCGCAATCGTCTGGGGTGCAGAGGATTTTGTTTCGCTCGTCAAAGAAGTGGCTGAGCTCGACAAAGACGTTGCGGAGTTCGAGAAATTCGAAGCTCGCGGCGGGGTTATGGATGGCGAACAATTAACTAAAAAGCGTGTCCATGAGATCAGTAAATGGCCAAGTCGGGCTGAGCAACTCAGCGCGTTGGCCGGCCAAATTCTTGGTCCTGGTTCTCAATTGGCATCTCAGTTGACAGGCCCCGGCGGTGCGCTGGCCAGCCAGGTCAATGAAGCCGGCGACAAGAACGGCGAAGGTTAAGCTTTAGTACTTTTTTTGCGAGGGCCCGCTGGCCTTCGATTGATATATAGATTCGTTTGCTCAAATAGAAATTTACACATTTAACTTGCTGCCAGGGACGATGCAATGTACCCGGTACGAGCAGCTTGAATACGAAAGGTTTTTGATATGTCTGAAGATACAGCAACAATGGAATACTCGGCTCAGTCGAAAGAAATGGGCGACAAGATCGCTGGTTTGACTTTGAAAGAAGCCAAAGAGCTTAGTGATTACCTCGAGAACGAGCACGGCATCAAAGCTGCTGCTGGTGGTGGTGGCATGATGGTTGCCCCAGTGGCTGTCGAAGAAGAAGTCGTTCAAACTGAGTTTGACGTCGTTCTTACCGGTTTCGGTGACAAAAAGCTTGACGTTGTGAAAATCGTCAAAGCAATCACTGGTGCTTCTTTGATGGAAGCCAAGAAAATGGTTGAAAGTTGCCCTGCTAAGTTGAAGGAAGCCGCTTCGAAAGAAGAGGCTGCTGAGATCACAGCAAAGGTCGAAGGTGCTGGCGGTTCTGTCGAACTGAAGTAGTCAGTCGATTTCCAGGAACAGATTTGCGTGAATTTATGGTTTCGCGCCTTTCTGGCTTGGATGATTGGCGTGCGGCGCGAGTAAGGATTGGCTCGCGCTGAATAACACGCATGTGTTTGAAATCCAGTCCCCCCGTTCATTACTCGTTGACCCAGCGGCGTGCCAAGAGTGCAGATTTTCAATTCTGTCGCGAAGAGGCCCTGGGGAAGGTATGCGCAAATTGCGCATTACTATTGCTTTGCGTGCGCTCGTTTTCCCGATGGATTTTCTTGGGAAGAGCTGCGCAATGATATTCCGTGTGAAGATGTTTGCGACATGTCCGCGCTGTGTAACTAACCGGAGAAAACTACGCGATGGCGACTACAACAAAACGACGTTTGACTTGGAACGAAGTCAGGCGATTTGGTACCGGGCGTGACTTTCAACTGCCCAAAGATTTAACAAAAATTCAAACGGCCAGCTATGCCAACTTTTTGCAGGCAGATTTGCCGACTGACAAGCGAAAAGACCAGGGCATTGAAGGTGTTCTGAAAGAGATTTTTCCCATCGAAAGTTACGATGGCTCAATTCGTCTGAGCTACATTCGTTATGAATTGGGTAAACCTCGATATACGCCCGAAGAGTGCCGGCAACTTCGATTGACTTATGGTCAACCGTTTCGAGTCTGGCTGCGTCTGGAAAAAGAAGAGCCTGTAGAAGAAGAAGTTTTTCTCGGCGACATTCCGATCATGTTGGGTGGTGGTGAATTTATCATCAACGGTGCCGAGCGTGTTGTGGTTAGCCAGTTGCACCGAAGCCCCGGTATCGACTTCGTGATGGCTCCTGATGGAACCTCTGACCGGCTTTTGGCAAGCTGTCGAGTGATTCCAGAGCGTGGAAGTTGGATTGAAATCAACGCCACTAAGAAGGATTCTTTGACGGTTCGAATTGATCAAAGCGGCAAATTTTCCGCGATGACTTTGTTGCGAGCGATGGATCCGAGTTACGGTGAAAATGCCGCAATCATTCGTTTGTTCTACGAAGCCAAGAAGGTCAAAGTCGTTGATCGTCGCAGTGTTGCCAAGCTCGAAGGCAAGTATGTTGTTGATGATGTTGTTTATCCTTCAACCAGTTCACGTGCTGGTGAAATCATCATTGATGCTGGTGAGAAAATCTCCAAAGACGTTGCGGAAATTATCGTTACTGCAGGCGTGAAGGTGATTGAGATCCTTGATGCACCTCGAAACGAGTTAATCTTCAACGCATTGAAGGATGACAAAACTTCTTCGCATGAAGGTGCGTTGCTGGCGATCTACCAGCGTCTTCGCCCGGGCAATCCGCCTGCGTTGGAGAAGGCTCGCACATTGTTTCGTGAAAAGTTCTACGATTCTAATCGCTATCGTTTGGGGCAGGTTGGACGTTTCCGAATCAATCGGAAGTTGGACCTTGGCGTCAGCGAAAAAGAAATGACGCTACGTCCGGACGATATCCTGGCATCGATTCGATATGTCTTGGCACTTTCGACGACAGGCAGCGATGCTGAGGTGGACGATATCGATCACTTGGGCAATCGTCGTTTGCGTACGATTGACGAGCTTGCTGCCGATGAACTTCGCAAGGGTTTTTTGAAGCTGCGACGTACGGTCCAGGAGCGAATGAGTCTCAAGGATCAAGAAGACATGACTCCTCGAAGTCTCGTTAACCCGAAATCAGTTTCGGCTGCGATAGAATACTTCTTCGGTCGAGGCGAGCTTTCGCAGGTGGTTGACCAGACGAATCCGTTATCTCAGTTGACTCACGAACGACGTTTGTCGGCGTTGGGTCCGGGTGGTTTGAACAGAAAGCGTGCTGGTTTTGAGGTGCGTGATGTTCATATTTCTCACTACGGTCGTATTTGTCCGATTGAGACTCCTGAAGGGACGAACATTGGTTTGATTTCCAGTTTGGCCATTTACGCCAGCGTAGATGACTATGGATTCCTCGTGACGCCATATGCCCAAGTTAAAAATGGAAAAGTGACTGATAACATTTGTTGGCTTCGTGCTGACGAAGAAGGGGAATCCTACGTTGCACCGGCTGACACGCGAGTTCGAGATGGTGTGATCACTGGTGAGAAGCAACTCGGTGGGAATATCCTTGCTCGTCTTCGAGGTGACTTTGAGTTGACTCCACCTGAAGACGTCCAGTACATGGATATTGCACCTGCCCAGATGGTAGGTGTGTCTGCCGGACTGATTCCATTCCTTGAGCATGACGATGCGAACCGTGCTTTGATGGGTTCGAACATGCAGCGTCAAGCGGTGCCGTTGTTGGTCCCCGAGCCCCCCATCGTTGGAACCGGGATGGAGAAGCCCATCGCGGAAAACTCGAGTATGGTGATTCGCGCTCGACGTGCTGGCAAAATTACTTACGTCGATTCGACTCGAATTGAGATTGGAAACGACGTTTACAATTTGAAGAAGTACGTTGGTTTGAATGAGCGTACTTGCTTGAACCAGCGACCAATCATTGAGCTGGGTCAAAAAGTCAATAAGGGTGATGTACTGGCCGACGGAGCTGCGACTTTCGAAGGTGAGTTGGCTCTAGGGCGAAACGTACTTGTCGGCTTTATGTCGTTTGACGGTTACAACTACGAAGATGCGATCATTATCAGTGAAGAGCTGGTCAAGAGGGATACTTACACTTCGATCCACATCGAAGAGTTTGATGTCGAGATTCGCGAGACGAAGCTGGGTCGTGAAGAGTTCACGCGGGATATTCCCAATGTCAGCGAAAAAGCACTTCGCAACCTGGATGAAAACGGTATCGTTCGAGTCGGTACCTACGTCAAACCTGGTGATATTCTGGTGGGTAAGGTTTCGCCGAAATCGAAAACGGAGCTGACTCCAGAAGAGAAATTGCTTCACGCGATTTTTGGTCGTGCCGGTGAAGACGTGAAGAACGATTCACTTGAAGTTTCTTCGGGCATCGAAGGGATCGTGATTGATACTCAGCGGTTCTCACGCCGTATGTCGCTTTCTGATGAAGAGCGAAAAGTCTTTGAGAAGGACTTGAAGGCGGCGGAGAATGAAGGCAACGAAAATATCTCCAAAGTCTTTTCAGATCTGGTCGAGGCGGTTGAGGGTGTCATTGGCAAAACATTGACGGACGAAGATGACACGCCGTTGACGCGAGATCAGAATCCCAAGTTCGTTGCTGAGAAGGCATGTTCCTTCCGTATTTCGACGGTAACGGATCCGCTGAAAAGCGAAGCGCGTGAAAAAGAAGTTGACGATATCTACAAGGAGCAATGGCCAGCGGTTGAGAAAGCGATCGATGATCGAGATCGAGTCGTCAACAGCATGAAGCGTGGTGATGAACTGCGTTCTGGTGTATTGCAGATGGTCAAATGTTACATTGCCACCAAGCGAGTGATTTCGGTGGGTGACAAGATGGCGGGCCGTCACGGAAACAAGGGTGTGATCTCGAAGATCTTGCCCGTTGAAGATATGCCATACCTCGAAGATGGAACTCCGGTCGAGATTCTTCTCAATCCGTTGGGTGTACCTTCACGTATGAACGTGGGGCAGATTCTCGAAACCCACCTGGGGTGGGCCGGTTCGAAGATGGGTTTCCAGGCGATCACGCCCGTGTTTGATGGTGCCACGGAAGAGCAGATCAACGAGTGTCTGGCAGAAGCGGGATTGCCAAGGCACGGAAAGTCCTATCTTTACGATGGTCGTACGGGTGAGCGTCTTGGTCAGGAAACAACGGTGGGTTACATCTACATGTTGAAACTTCATCACCTGGTTGATGATAAAGTTCATGCACGTAGTACTGGTCCTTACTCGTTGATTACTCAGCAGCCGTTGGGCGGAAAAGCTCGATTCGGTGGCCAGCGATTTGGTGAGATGGAAGTTTGGGCGTTGGAAGCTTATGGAGCTGCCTACATCCTGCAAGAACTTCTGACCGTCAAGAGTGATGACGTCGAAGGTCGTACCAAGATCTACGAGTCGATGGTTAAAGGTGAAAATACTCTCGAAGCCGGTACTCCTGCCAGTTTCGATGTATTGACGAACGAGATTCGGGGCTTGGCCTTGAACATGCAATTAGAAAAACGCCGCGGTTAATTTCGGCCGCGGTTGGCTGGTCCGCGTCTTGTAGAGCAACGAAAGTTGGCTCTGCAGCCTTAGCCAGCCATTTGAGTTAAGCGACACAATTCAACGTTACAAACAAAAAAAGGAGCAGGTGATGGCACTTGCTGATACAGCTTACGAACGCGTAAACGACTATGCGGCAGTCAAAATTAGTTTGGCTCGCCCACATGATATTCGCAGTTGGTCGATGGGCGAAGTTAAGAAGCCTGAGACAATCAACTATCGAACTTATCGTCCAGAAAAAGACGGTTTGTTCTGCGAGCGAATTTTCGGGCCTGAGAAGGACTGGGAGTGTGCCTGCGGTAAATATCGTGGCATGAAGTACAAGGGCATGATCTGTGATCGATGTGGTGTGAAAGTGACTCACTCCCGCGTCCGTCGAAAGCGGATGGGTCACATTGAATTGGCCGCGCCAGTGGTTCATATCTGGTTTTTCAAAGCGATGCCAAGTCGCCTTGGAAACTTGTTGGACATGAAGACTTCCAGCATGGAAAAGGTGATCTACTTCCAGGATTACGTTGTTACGGATCCAGGTGAAACTGAGCTTGAACAAAAGCAGTTGCTGACCGAAGAAGAGTTTCGCGCTGCACGTGCGCAGTACGGTGACGGAAGCTTCAAAGCGGGAATGGGTGCGGACGCAGTTCGCGAACTTCTTGTGGGCATGGATCTCGTTCGACTTTCCGATGACTTGCGTGTCGCGCTCGCGGAAACTGGATCCAAGCAAAAGGCCAAAGAGTACACCAATCGATTGAAGATTGTTGAGGCGATTCGCGATTCAGACAACAAGCCCGAGTGGATGGTGTTGGATGTGATTCCCGTCATTCCTCCGGACCTGCGTCCGTTGGTTTTGCTTGATAGTGGAAACTTTGCGACTTCCGATTTGAACGACCTCTATCGTCGAATCATTAACCGGAACAATCGTCTGCGCAAGTTGGTCGATTTGAATGCTCCAGAAGTGATCATTCGAAACGAAAAGCGAATGTTGCAGCAGTCCGTGGATGCTTTGTTTGACAACAATCGTTGTAAGCGTCCGGTGCTTGGAAGTAGCAACCGGCCGTTGAAATCTTTGACCGATATGATCAAAGGTAAACAGGGGCGTTTTCGTGAAAACCTGCTCGGCAAGCGAGTCGATTACTCGGCGCGTTCAGTCATCGTTGTCGGACCTCGATTGAAGCTTCATCAATGTGGTTTGCCCAAGAAAATCGCCTTGGAGTTGTTTCAGCCGTTTATCATTCGCAGGCTCAAGGAAATGGGGCATGCGGACACGATCAAATCGGCCAAGAAGATGCTTGAGCGCAAAGACGAAGAAGTTTGGGATATCCTTGAGCAGGTCATCAAGAATCACCCGGTATTGTTGAACCGTGCTCCGACTCTTCACCGAATGGGTATTCAGGCGTTTGAGCCGATTTTGGTTGAAGGCAATGCGATTCACTTGCATCCGCTGGTTTGCAAAGGTTTCAATGCGGACTTCGACGGCGACCAGATGGCGGTACACCTTCCGCTTTCCATCGAAGCACAGGTCGAAGCCCACACCTTGATGCTTTCGACGAACAACATTTTCGCGCCTTCCAATGGTAAGCCGATTATGAGTCCGTCGCAGGACACGGTGATGGGTTGTTACTACATCACATTGGAACTGCCCAATCAAAAGGGCGACGGCATGGTGTTCTCCTCTCTGGAAGAAGCGGATGCCGCGTTCCAGCAGGGCGTGCTCCATATTCATGCCAAGATCAAAGTTCGACTTCCCGAAGGACGTTTCGTTCGTTTGAACGAAGAAGATCGTTTGCCAAGCCAGATTATCGACACCAGTTACGGTCGTGTGTTGTTCAACATGATGTTGCCTGTCGGGTTGGACTACTACAACTTTCCAATGAAGAGCGGTGATCTTGCAATCGTGATTTCGGATTGTTATCAGACGCTTGGTCGTCGTGAAACGATTGATCTACTGGACGATATGAATCAGTTGGGTTTCCGGGAAAGTTTCCGAAGTGGTTTGTCCTTTGCAACGGACGACCTGGTGACTCCTGACTCGAAAGAAAGAATTATTGCCGTTGCGGAGAAGCAGGTGCTTAAGTTTCTCAAGCACTATGAACGCGGCGTGATTACTGAGAAAGAGCGTTATAACCAAACGCTCGATACCTGGACTCACGCTCGTGAGCAGATCACCAAAGAGATGATGGAAGCCATGGAGCACGATGATCGAGGTGGGCTCGGTTATGTGAACCCGGTATTCCTGATGTCACGATCGGGTGCTCGTGGTGGTGTTGAACAGATTCGTCAATTGGCGGGTATGCGTGGTCTGATGGCCAAGCCGACTGGTGAAATCATGGAAGTGCCGATTAAGGCGAACTTCCGTGAAGGTCTTTCCGTGTTGGAGTATTTCTCTTCGACTCACGGTGCTCGAAAAGGTTTGGCGGATACGGCTCTGAAAACAGCTGACTCCGGTTACCTGACTCGTAAGCTTGCAGACGTTGCTCAAAATGTTGTTGTGACGCAAGAGAATTGTGGGACTTCGCAAGGTGTTACCAAAGGGGTTGTTTATCGTGGCGAGAACGTCGAAGTCCGTTTGGCGACCGCGATCTTTGGTCGCGTTTCTCGACAGAATATCGTTAATCCAGTGACTGACGAAGTGGTGGTTCGCGAAGGCGAATTGGTCACGATGGAGATCGCTCGCAAGATCGAAGAGATGGGTCTGGAAAAAATTCAGGTCCGCAGCCCAATGACTTGCGATGCTTCGCTTGGTGTTTGCCAGAAATGTTACGGCATGGATATGTCGACCGGAGCGATGGTCGAAGAGGGCATGGCCGTTGGTATCATCGCCGCTCAGAGTATTGGTGAGCCGGGTACTCAGTTGACGATGCGTACTTTCCACCTTGGTGGTGTGGCTTCGCTGGTTGCGACTGAGGACAATGAGAAAAAAGCCAAGAAGGCTGGTAGAGCTAAATTGACTCGCATGCGGCATGTAACAAACGCCAAAGGCGATGCGGTCGTTCTTAATCGAACGGGTGAAATTGCGATTCTCGATCCACGTGGACGAGAATTGGAAACCCACAAGATTCCGACTGGTGCAGTTCTGCGAGTCAAGGACGACCAGGAAGTCAAAGCAGGTGAAGTTCTTTGCCAGTGGAACCCCTTTGCGATTCCGTTGCTTTGCGAAGTCGAAGGTAAGGTTCGCTACGAGGACATTACCGATGGCGAGACCGTTAAGGAAGAGAAAGACGCCAGTGGGACCATTCGGCGATCGATCATTGACTTCCGAGGCGATGCTCACCCTCAACTTATTTTGGAAGACGTCACCGATGGTACGACGCTTGACGTTTACTACCTGCCTGAGCGTGCTCATATTCTGGTCGATGAAGGCCAGGTGGTTTCGGCGGGCACAACGATCGCGGAAACGCCTCGTGAAGCATCCGGCGTCGCAGACATTACCGGTGGTCTTCCTCGAGTAACTGAGATCTTTGAGGCTCGTAAGCCAAAGGATCCAGCGGTTTTGGCCGAAGTTGATGGTGTCGTCGAGATTCTTAAAGAGAAGAAACGCGGCAAGCGAACCATTATGGTTAAGAACGAGTCGGGCATCGAGAAAGAGCACTTGGTACCACCTGGAAAACGATTCCGTGTTCACTCAGGTGACCATGTCATCGCGGGACAGCAGCTGGTCGATGGACCGCTAGTACCACACGATATTCTTTCTGTTTCTGGTGAAGAAGCTGTTCAGGAATACCTGCTTCGCGAAGTACAGAGCGTCTATCGCAGTCAGCGTGTAGAGATCAATGATAAGCACATTGAGATCATCGTTGCTCGCATGCTTCGTAAAGTAAAAATCGAAACTGCAGGCGACACTAACTTGCTGCCTGGAATGGTTATCGACCGATTTGATTTCCAGAATGCCAACGATGATCTTGCGAAGAGCTTGCGTGTTACCAATGAGGGTGACAGTAGTTTTGAGCAGGGTGCGATCGTGCCGAAAGCGTTCCTTGATGAAGAGAATGCTCGAATCGAGACTGATGGTGGGACGCCGGCAAAAGGCAAAAAACCTACACCAGCGACCTACAGTACGCAGTTGCTGGGGATTACCAAAGCTTCGGTTCAGAGTTCCAGCTTTATCTCGGCGGCTAGTTTCCAGGAAACCACAAAGGTTCTGACGGAGGCGGCTCTTGCCGGCAAGATCGATAAACTGGTCGGTTTGAAAGAGAATGTTATTTTGGGCCACTTGATTCCAGCGGGAACAGGATTCCACGCTTTCCAGGAATCGCAAGTTCAATACAACCTCGAAGCCATGAAGGAGTTTGTGGATCGTCCGCAGCCTACGCTTGAGAAAAGCTTCCCGCTCTTGGATTCAGACGCCGCAAGTGCTGCTCCACTCGGTGGACCGATCGGTCAAATGAGTCCACCTGCGGAGTTCACTTCGTTGGCGGATATGGTGGGCGACGTCCCTGCTGGAAACGACAGTTTACTTGCTGGCTCAACGGCGGCCACAGTTCCCGCAGCGGCTCCAACCTATGATGATTTGACGGTTGTTGAAGGTGTTGGCCCCAAAATCCGAGAAGTCATGTTTGCCAGTGGCATCACGACTTGGGCGGAGTTGGCAGTCGCCTCTCCTGATCAAATTAACGGTCTGTTGATGGCAAATGGTTTAGGCGGTCACGATCCATCAACTTGGCCAGAGCAATCGAAAATGGCTGCTGAAGGTCGTTGGGACGAATTGAAGGTCTGGCAGCAACAGCTAAATGGCGGAATTGGTGCTGGAGCAGGAGTTGCCGTTCCAGCTCCCGTGGCTCCGACGGGGCCAACGTACGATGATCTTACGGTCGTCGAGGGTGTGGGCCCAGAGATTCGCGATATTCTGTTCGCCAATGGAATTACGACTTGGGCGGGTTTGGGAGCAGCAAATCCCGAAGCCATCAAGCAATTGCTTGATGCTCAAGCAATGGGAATGCACGATCCAGCCACATGGCCTGAGCAGTCTCAAATGGCGGCGGATGGTCGCTGGGACGAACTTAAGGTTTGGCAGGATCGGTTACATGGAGGACGTGAGATTGGTGGGCAGAGTAGCTTGTCTTCTCCGAATTCGGACGATTTGACTAAAATCGAAGGGATCGGGCCAAAGACTCAAGAGTTGCTTTACAACGTAGGAATTCGCACCTACGCCGATCTCGCGGGAGCTTCATCCAACCAAATTCAAGAGCTGCTTGCCTCTAATGGCTTGGGGATGCACGATCCAACCACATGGCCAGATCAATCCAAAATGGCCTCAGACGGCCTTTGGGACGAACTCAAGGTCTGGCAGGATGCACTGGATGGCGGCAAAGTTGCTGAGAGTCCACAGGTACTCGTCGAGGAATTGACCAAAATCGAAGGGATTGGCCCAAAGATTCAGGAAGTTCTTTATGCCAAGGGTCTTACCTCGTTTGCTGGCCTTGCAAGTGCCGATGTGGCTCAAATCGCCGCAGCACTTCAGGAAAACGGCTTGGGAATGCATGATCCGACTTCTTGGCCTCAGCAGGCTGGGATGGCGGCTACAGGCCGTTGGGAGGAATTGCAGGCCCTTCAGGATGAGCTCGATGGTGGCAAGACGGCTGAGTAGTTGCCTTGCTGAAACGGGGGGGAATGTTAATGCTCAAAGATTAGAGGTTGACATTCGCCCTAAAAACCGTAATTTTACGGGACTACACGGACAACATAAACATTAAAAGAAAAGAATTACGGTAGACGTATGCCGACAATTAACCAACTTGTTCGCAAGCGACGCAAGCAAAAACGCAAATTTACCAAAGCACCTGTTTTGGATCGTTGCCCGCAAAAGCAGGGTGTGTGTTTGCAAGTTCGCACGATGACTCCTAAAAAGCCGAACTCCGCACTTCGAAAGATTACTCGTGTGCGCTTGTCCAATGGCAAGGAAGTCACAGTTTACATTCCTGGTGAAGGTCACAACCTACAGGAACACTCGATCGTTTTGGTTCGAGGTGGACGAGTTCGTGACCTTCCTGGCGTTCGATATCAGGTGGTTCGCGGTGCTCAGGATACCTTGGGTGTTGAAGGCCGAAAACAATCACGTAGTCGCTACGGCGCGAAAAAGTAAAGTCACTTTGAAACCGGCAAGCAACGCCGTATGAAAGATAATTATGGGACGTATTACTTCCAGCAAAACACAGCTTAAACCTGATCCAAAGTTTGGTTCGGAACTGGCCAGCAAGTTCATCAATTGTTTGATGAATGATGGCAAGAAGTCTACTGCGCAGCGCGTTTTTTATGATGCATTGGATGAGATCAAAAAGCGGGTTCCGGCTGAAGATTCGATCAATGTTTTTGAGACCGCTGTCGAAAACGTAAAACCTCAAATTGAAGTGCGTTCGAAGCGTGTCGGTGGTGCTTCGTACCAAGTCCCCATGCAAGTAAATCGCGCACGCCAAACATCGTTGGCGATTCGCTGGATCTTGAATGCGGTACGTGACAAAAAAGGACGTCCAACTCATCTAAAGTTGGCGGATGAACTCGCCGCTGCCTTCAACAAAGAAGGTGCCGCGATGACCAAGCGTGATAACACTCACCGTATGGCCGATGCGAATAAGGCGTTTGCTCACTTCGCTTGGTAAAACCAATCAACGAACCGCTTTGAATCCATGCAAAGCGGTTTTTTTTATGCGCCTAGCGCAAGAACAGATGAAAACAATGTCAGCCCGAAATCAAGCTGAGTCGACCAGTTCGAACTGAAACACGCCTCAAATTAAACGACTGAACTTTTGGCAATTCCGCGAACCCCAATGCCAATTTGGGGACTGAGAAGACACTATGGCACGCAAACTGGAACAAATTCGAAACATTGGAATCATCGCCCACGTTGATGCAGGCAAGACGACGGTCACAGAAAAAATGCTTTTTGTGAGCGGTGCCAAGCATAAGTCGGGGATGGTTGATAAGGGCAATACGGAAACTGACACGGACCAGGAAGAGCAGGATCGTGGGATCACGATCTATTCAGCATGTGTGACGTTTGCCTGGAAAGACATCAATATCAACTTGATTGATACCCCTGGGCATGTCGATTTTACTGCCGAAGTTGAGCGTAGCCTGCGTGTTCTCGATGGGGCAGTTGTCGTTTTCAGCGCTCGAGAAGGGGTTCAGGCCCAAAGCGAAAAAGTTTGGCGTCAATCCGATCGATATGAAGTTCCTCGCGTTGCATTTATTAATAAACTCGATCGTGAAGGCGCCGGTTTTGATCGCGTCCTGGAGGAGATGAGAACGCGGCTCAATGCAAATCCCCTCCCTATTCAAATTCCGATAGGACTTGGGCCGCAACATGTTGGCGATCCCTTTCGTGCGGTGATTGACTTGGTCAAGATGAAGATGCTGACGTACGAAGACGAAGGCAAGAAACTCAAAGAGTCACCGATTCCTGAGGAGCATTTGGATGAAGCCCAAACGGCTCGTCAGCATATGCTTGACATTTTGGCAGATTGTAGTGATGCACTTTTTGCAGTGTTGATGGCCGAAGAAAAACCCACCAATGAGATGATTCGCGATGTACTGCGACAAGCAACGCTTGCTCAAATCATTCAGCCAGTGGTTTGTGGGTCGGCTCTCCATGGAATGGGGGTGCAGGGAGTTTTGGATGCGGTGAAGTATTATCTTCCAAGTCCAATTGATCGTCCTCCTGTGACGGGCACCAATCCGAGGAAGACTGATTTGGTCGAGGTCCGCAAACCCAGTCCAGATGAGCCTTTCTGTGGTTTGGTTTTCAAAATTCAACCCGCCAAGACAGGTGACTTTTGTTGGATTCGAGTTTATTCGGGTGAGCTCAAAGCCAACAGCCGCGTCGAATGTCCGGGGCAGGGCAAGAAAGAGAATGTCGCTCAGCTGTGGCAGATTCACGCTCAAAAGAAAGATCGTGATGGAAAGGTCGACTCGGTTTCGACAGGCGACATTGTCGGCCTCATTGGTCCTCGTTTTGCCGTGACTGGAGACACGCTTTGCGATGGCAAGGCGCCTATTCTGCTGGAACCGATCGAATTCCCGGACACCGTCATTGAGATGGCAATCGAGTCGGATACAACCGCGGATCGAAAGAAGTTGGCTGAGGCTCTTGAAATGCTCAAGCGTCAAGATCCAACCTTCACAGCGATAGAAAAAGAGGAGACCGGGCAGACGCTAATCGGTGGCATGGGAGAGTTGCATCTCGAAGTCATCAAGAATCGATTGCTTCGGGATTTCAATCTCAACGTGAAAGTTCACAAACCGCGCGTTTCCTATCGCGAGACCGTGGCAAAGTCTGTTGAGATCGTTGGCGAATGTCATCGTTTGGTGGGCGGTCAGCAGTTGTTCGCGAAATTGAAATTGAGAATGGAGCCTGATGACTCGGTTGATTCGGGAGTCAAGATTTTGAATATGATCACGCCGGGAACTTTGTCTCCTGAAATCACGGAACGAGTGATGGAAGAGATTCGCGGGCGTGGTGATGGCGGTGGAACCATCGGAAGTTTTCCTTTGACGAAAATTCGTGTGACTCTGTTGTCTGCCGAGGTTACGGAAGAATCAGATGAGATGGCATTTAGTATCGCGGCCGGGGAGGCGTTTGAAGAGGCATTGCGTCAAGCCGGTCCGACTTTGTTGGAGCCGATCGTAAAGCTGACGATCTCGACGCCCGACGATTTCTACGGCGAATTTGTCAGTGACCTGGCACAACGACGTTCGCAAATTGTCAAAACGGATACTCACAGTGGCATGACATTTATCGAAGCCCACGCTCCCTTGGGGGAAATGTTTGGTTACTCAAATGCGATGCGCAGTCTAAGTCAGGGGCGTGCCGGTAGTTCGCAGGAACCACTCGGTTACGAAGCAGCCCCTGCCGAGGTCGCAGCCAGTTTCGCATTTTGATTTACTTGTGGGTTGCTGAAATGGGAGGTTGAGGCTCCTGCCGAAACAATTTTTGGCTTTTGTGGGTCGCCCCTCTGATAACAACTTCTAGGATCGATCTGGTCTGTATTGAGCTCATCGAGCAAGCGAAACCCAATTGCATCGGGGCGTTCGATACGCCACAAGCGTGTTGTAAGGAAAGGGAATGCTCCACGTCATCAATACACTGGCGATGAATGCTGGTTTTGAGGGCTCGATGAATAGTCGAGCTACGGAAAGATCGGCAAAATTGCTGGTTTTTACGCAGTTTTATTGTGAATGTTGTGGACTTGATTGACGACAAATTGAGGGTCGATAAAATCCTCTATTCAATCAAATATCCAAACAAACCACTTGGGAGACATAGATGGCACTTGAATTTACCGCAGACAATTTCAAAACAGAAGTTCTCGAATCCGATCAGCCAGTGATGGTTGACTTTTGGGCAACATGGTGCGGGCCTTGCCGAGCGATTACGCCGCTTATTGAAGAGTTGGCCGAAGAGAATGCTGATGCGAAAGTTGGCAAGCTTGATGTCTCTGTTCACGAGTCGATTGCTCAAGAATATGGGGTAACCAACATTCCCGCGATCCTCGTTTTCAAGGGTGGCGAAGTGGTTGAGCGAGCTGTCGGAGCGCAGTCCAAATCCAAGCTTCAGGAAATGATTAACAAGAGCAAAGGCTAATGCGTAGTACTATTTATTGTGTGTGAGTGCGAAGGATCGTTTCCTTTCACGCATATCGATTTGGGAAATGCTCTGGCGACGAAGCCAACGCTATACGGAAAAAAAGCGAGACGCAGGTCTCGCTTTTTTTATGTTGTTGGTAGATTGCATCAAAAGCCAGTCGCGTCGGCTCCAACGAACGATCGCTACTTTTCGTTTGAGAGCAACTCAAACATCTCGGCGTAACGATTCTTCCAACTTGACCAATCCGTCGAGTCGTTGACCATTCCGCCGATGACATGGATGTTCGTGTTTTCCGAAATTTCTTTGAGCATCTTTTCAGAGCTCGTGCGCAGGTCCCAATTTTCGTGTGGGTTGAACATGTCAAATCGCCCCCACTGCAAGTGAACTTGGGTGGGCTGCTCAACGGCAGACATCGTTTGAAGGATCAGGCGTTCTGCGTCGGCAAATGCGAGTGGAGATTGGGCCGCGACGTTTCCAAAAAGATCGTTCTTTGTCGCAACCGCGGCAAGTGCCCCTGTGGCAGTAAATCCGAATCCGATTGCCATTCGCGATTCACGATCAGCCAAGGTTGGGAATTTGTTGTCGATAAAAGGCACGATCTTCGATGCGAGTTGTTCGGTGAATGCCTGTCCTCCTCCATTGAGAAAGACAACGATGGCGGCTTGGGAGGGGTGATTGATAAAGTGCTTGGTCAGCGCCTTGTCCATGTCGCCGCGTTTTCTAGCCATTGCTCCATCAAACACAAAGGCCACTGGATAGTTTCGTTCTGAATCTCCGAACCATGGAGGGAGCAGGACATCGATCTTTGTTGAATTGCCTTCGTCATCGAGTTCGACATCGTGAGATTCCAAGTTGATTTCAGTGTTCTCGATATCATCTAGATAGGCAGGTTGTTTCCAGTCTTGCATCCCGAACCAGGACATTTGCAGTGGTTCTTGTCCACGCAACCGCACGGCGAATTCCATTTCTCCTGCGTACATGGAACTGGTCATCTGATTTGGGTTGAGGGGATCAACGATCGGCTGGAAGTTGATCAAAAAGCAGTAGTTGGTGCGTTGATCTGAGGGCAGCTCCAGAGCGAAGTAGAAAAGATCCGTTCCATTGACCTGGAACATTTTCTTTTCTTGACGAGCGCCAAAGAAATCGCCTGCCAAAGCGACATCGGATTGTTCACCTCGATAGATGAAGTGAGCAATTCCGTCTTCCAAGACAGGAAACTGTTTTTGCTTGGCCATCCAATCATCGATGAGTGCCTTTTTCCCTGCGGCATCATCGGTTGCCCGGATATCAGACAAAAACGTTGAGAAATTTGAGCCGAGAGGGAGGTCGATCTTCGCTACCGCTGTTTTTTCGTTGCTGGCGACAATGTCGACTCTCGCGATTTCTCCAAGGCTTCTCGCGAAAACCGAATTGTCACTGTAGGCAGGGACAGACCAAACCAGGTCTTCGAAAAGTTTCAGTTTAGCGATCTCGGAAAATCCCTCTTGGCTTGCTTGGGCCAAATGCAATGAACCTTTTTTGGTGTTGATTAGCATGTGGTTGTCGACGGTAATGAGAAAGCCGTCGCCCGGTTCACGGGTCTTCCAGAACGCTCGGCCTGTTTCAGGATCCACGCAAGTCAGAATGCGCGTCGAATAGGCAAAGACTCCACCGTTGCAGAGTACGGGGATGTTGTACGTATTCTTGATACTTCGTTCTTTCCATCCTGGTGACGCATGTAGTTTTTCGTCGGATTGCTGACTCAAATTGATTGCCGTTGAAAAGCGATCATCCAAAGTTAGCAGGACTTTACCGTTACCGAGATGCACAGGTGTCATTGCCTGCCCGTTACCTCCTTCGTGTGCAAATTCAAGAAGAACTTGTCCATCGGCTGGCGAGATCGCCATCAATTGCTTGCCTCCTGCAGCAAGGACAATTCTTTGATTCTCGGGACCGAACTGAATCGCGGCAGGGGTTTGTGAATTGATTTCGTCATTGCCGATCGCCCACTTTTCTTTGCCAGTGAGAGGGTCGAGTCCGACAACGGATTTGTCAGGACCGCCTGCTTGGATGATCAGCGTTTGATCGATGATGATTGGTGAGGTGACGAATCCATAAAGAGGTTGTTTGGTGCCCGTTTCTTCGGGTAAGTCGTACAACCATGTTTGCTCACCGTTGCCAAGATTCAGGCACAGTAATTTGCCTCTTGCGGTTAGCACATACACACGGCCATTGTCGATTAGCGGTGTGGAAAGCGGGCCGTCGAATGAACCGTTCTCACCTTTGAACATCGGCTCAATCACGACGTCCCAGATGGTTTCGCCGTCGCTTGCATTGAGGCAGACAGTGCGATCATCCGTTCCATCGGTGTACATCGTGACGACTTTTCCTTCGGCAACGACGACACTTGAGTAGCCACTTCCCAGTCGTTTTTTCCAACGAGTTTTTAAATCGAAAGATTGGGCGGACTTGAGAACTCCATGGGGGGTTGTTAGGTTCCCCGTGCCGTTTGGACCTCGGATTGCAGGCCAGTCCTGTCCAAAGGCGGGAGACATCAAAAAGGCGAACACGAGGGTGCAAATGCACAGGTTGATACGTAACATGCTTTTTCATCCACAGGCAAATTCAAATTGAGCTGTGATGATAACACGTTCTCGATACGTGGAAAACGTTTTTGATGGACACTAGAGAGAATGGTGTGTTCAATTACTGAGAGTCCAGGAGTGCCAAGTTCGGTGCGAGGTGCTCGAGTTGGCGTGTCATGAACTTTTTGACTTGGAGCGTGGTTTTCAATTTGAGTACCGATTTCAGGATTTGTTCGGCTTCAAAAATCGTAAGCTGACTGGCCAGTTGTTTGATCGATGGGATAAACGCGGGGCTCATGCTGAATCGTCGCAAGCCCATCCCAAGCAGCAGAACAAACGCTTTTGGTTGGCCAGCCATTTCCCCGCAGACGGTGACGGGTTTATCGGCCGCATTGCAGGCCTTGATTACCTGCGTCAGTATTTTCAGGACTGCCGGTGCCAAGGGTTGGCAAAGATGGCTGACTTTTGGGTTGTCGCGATCTGCTGCCATCAGATATTGAACCAGATCATTGGAGCCAATCGAGACAAAGTCGATGAGGTCCAACATGAATTCGATTGAAACGGCAGCCGCAGGGACTTCCAGCATCATACCGATCGGAATCTCTCGGTACTTTTTTTGTTGTGACGCGAGAGTCTTGTAGGCTTTGCGAAGCAAGTTGCGGAGTCGGCGAATTTCTTCGACGGTGGTTACCATCGGAAACATAATTCGAACCGTTCCTTCGGCAAATTCGCTTGCCGCTCGGATGATGGCCCGGATCTGTGTATTGAAGAATTCAGGGTGCTCGAATGAGAGACGAATGCTTCGCCATCCCATAAACGGGTTGGCTTCCTGATGATCGTGCCCAAGGTACGCGACGGTTTTGTCACCACCGATGTCTAGTGTTCGAATGGTGACATTTTTGTTGGGGCTGTTTTCAATGATTTCACAGTAGGCTTCGAACTGCTCATTTTCGTCGGGGACATCGGGATGAGTCAGGTAGAGGTATTCCGTTCGATAGAGTCCCACTCCCGAAGCCCCCATGGCTACGGCGGCGATGGCATCGGCACTGCCATTGATGTTTCCCTGCAGCATGATTTCGACCTCGTCCGCGGTTTGCGCAGGTTGATCGCGGTTTTCTGCAAGTTGATCTTTGAGATCGAAGAATTCACGTTCCAGTTTTCTGAAAGCCGCAAGTGTTTCAGGGTTGGGATTGATTTCGACGTGACCATCTCGACCATCGACAACGATGGTGTCGCCGGTTTTGATGCTTCGCAGGATGCCTTTGACGCCGGAGACCGCTGGAATACCCCGGCTCCTGGCGATGATTGCCGCATGGCTGGTTTGACTTCCGGTTTGGGTCACGATGCCGTTGACGTCTACATCTCCGAGAGCGACGGCTTGGGAGGGTAGTAACTCGTTCGCGACAACAATGAGCGGTTCGTCATGGAGCACGAAGTCAGGTTTGGCAAAGTCGGTCAGGTGGCCGCTGAGTCGGATGATCACATCGCGGACGTCGTTTAGCCTCTCTTTGAGGTATTCGTCTTTGGTGCGTGAAAAGAGCTGTGTGTATTCGCCAAGCAATCGATTTAGAGCGGCATTGGCATTCATTCGCTCGTTGACGATCCAGCCGCGAATTTTGTTGGTGAATGCGGCATCACGTAGAATTGATTGGTGCACGGTGAAGATAGATGCTTCTTCGTGTCCAACCTGCGCCTCGACTTTCTTTTCGAGCGCACGGAGCCCCGCCGCCGCTTTGTCGCGAGCAGTTTCATAGGCCGCCAGTTCGGCAGTGATTTCGGAGTCTTCAAGCCGTTTGGTGTCTGGATTGACGAAAAATCTCATGGATTACGTAGGCTTTGCCAATCGCAAACACCCGGCGAGACAGCTATACCTCGACGCATATCAAAGAATCTACCACTGATGCGACTGGACTACAAACGTGGCTCGTGAACATCATCGAGCCCGAAAGGGATCTGTCATTGAGGGAAACTAGGGGTGATGGTATAGTTTTTGCTTGATTCACTTACTGTTTTTGCCAAAGCATACCTCGACGGACAATGCGTTTTTCTCAACTTGACAGAATTCTCACTTTGAAGAAGGGTGAGTCGATTACCGCAGTAAAGTGTCTTTCGCTTTCCGAAGAATATTTGAAAGACCACTTTCCGAGATTCCCTGTTATGCCGGGTGTCTTGATGTTGGAATCGGTCTTTCAGGCGGCAATGTTTCTGGTCCGATATACTGATGACTTCCGTTATGGCGTGGTCGTATTAGCTGAGGCTCGAAATTTGAAGTTCCAAGATTTTGTTCAGCCCGGCAATCAGCTTTTTGTGGCTGCCAATTACCACTCCGAAGATGGAGATCGAGTCACATTAAAAGTCGAAGGCAAGATCGGCGAAAAAAAGGCGTTTGCCGGACGTTTGATCCTCGAAAGGTACAACACCGCCGATCGTGGGGTAGGCTCTGAGGCCACAGACTTACATTTGAGCCATAAATTTAAGCAGCTCTTTCAGCTTCTTCAGCCGCAAATCAGCGAAAACGGCTCTTGAATTGGTTAAACAGCTCCAATCGCTCGATTCACTCGGAAAAGGCCTAGTGAAAAAGTGGAAAATTAGGTAAACCGGTCATCTAAGAAATCACAAATTTGTAGGAGAAATAGTAGAAATGCCCACTAATGAAGAGGTATTTGAAAAAGTCCGTGAAGCACTCGTAGACGCATTGGGCGTTGACGATGATGAAGTTGTTCCTACTGCCACAATGGTCGGTGACCTGGGTGCGGAATCAATCGATTTTCTTGACATCGTTTTCAAACTAGAAAAATCGTTTGATGTTGAAATTCCACGTGATGAATTGTTTCCCGACGATATTTTGACTAATGCTGAGTACATCCAAGATGGAAAAGTAACTCCGGATGGATTGACCAAGTTGAAAGCGCGGATGCCTTTCGCTGACTTGACTCGATTCGAAGAGAATCCGTTGGTTCAAGATTTTGGAAACTTATTAACCGTTCAAGACTTGTGCAACTACGTTGCAACAAAGGCCTAGCGCCAAAGCCTTGAAGAATTAAACTTCGTCACTAGGTGATTTTGAGTTATGCGCTGGTTTTGGATTGACCAATACACTGAGTTTGTTGCCGGTAAAAAAGCAACAGCTCTAAAGGGTGTAACCCTGTCTGAGGAAGTGATCGATGAATACTCACCTGGTTGGCCGCATTTTCCTTCTTCGTTAATCGTAGAAGGTTTCGCACAAACAGGTGGATTACTGGTCGCTCAAATGAGCGACTTCAAGAATCGGGTCGTTTTGGCCAAAGTTGGTAAGTGTAGTTTTGCACAGCCCGCTCGCCCTGGCGATGTGATGACCTATCGAGTAACGATCGACAACCTCCAACCCAACGGTGCTCTGGTCAACGGTGTGGGGTTGTTGAATGGTGAACCTCATTCGCAAGTTGACTTGATGTTTGCCTATCTCGAGGACCAACGGTTCAAAGACGTCGAGCTTTTTGAGCCTGCAGAGCTGTGTCGTATGTGTCGCATGCTCAGGCTATTTCAGGTTGGCGTCAACGAGGATGGCTCGCCGGTTAAGGTTCCTCAACATATGTTGGATGCGGAAAAGGCAATTCTGACTGGATAGTTGGACGCAGATTTCGCTGTTTCGCTCTCAAATCAGAACGAGCATGCTCATTCGGCCGTTTGCCATCACGCCAACCCGACCTGACTGAATCAGCGGAGATTGAGTATGATGGTGGCTTCAGATACCAAATCAAAGTGCGCAAGAACTCAAGAAAATGATCGCATCAAATCACCAACGTCGTGTCGTGGTTACTGGCGTAGGCGTTATCAATCCGCTTGGCAATGACATTGAGACCGTCTGGTCTGCACTCCAAGAAGGCAAATCAGGGGTGGGGTATACGACGGTTTTTGATGCCAGTAAGTTTCCGACCAAGATCTCAGCAGAAGTCAAAAACTGGGATATCGTTGATTCGGGAGAGGACGCAGAACTTTGGAAGTTTCGTGGCCGCCATACCAAATTTGCTGGCGGAGCAGCTCGACAAGCGATCGATAGTTCAGGAGTTCTCGATCACATCACCAATCCGAGGCGTTTCGGGGTGTATATGGGAAGCGGAGAGGGCAATCAGGACTTTATTTCGTTTGCCCAGATGATGGCTGCCGCTCTGGACGAAGAAGGCAATCTTGATCTCGTCAAATTCACGGAGAAGGGCCTGGCCGTTCTCAATCCGGTCATGGAGCTTGAACAAGAACCCAATATGCCCGTAGGGCACCTGGCCGCCATGTTTAACGCACAAGGCCCCAACGCAAACTGTTTGACTGCGTGTGCGGCCAGCAGCCAGGCCGTCGGAGAAGCTGTGGAGATCATTCGTCGAGGTGAAGCCGATGTCATGTTGTCCGGCGGAACCCATAGCATGATTCATCCCTTTGGAGTGACGGGGTTCAATTTGCTGACCGCGCTTTCAACCAATAATGACGACCCGACGGGCGCCTCAAGGCCTTTTGATCGGCTGCGAGATGGTTTCGTGCTTGGTGAAGGTTCGGCCATGGTTGTACTTGAGGAATTGGAGTTCGCCAAAAAACGAGGAGCCCATATCTGGGGCGAAATCGTCGGCTATGGTTCGACCGCTGATGCCTATCGGATTACCGACATTCACCCAGAAGGTCGAGGTGCTATTGGTTGCATGCGAATGGCTCTAGCTGATGCCGGAGTTGAACCCAACCAAATCGATTATGTCAATGCGCACGGAACCAGCACAACGGTCAACGACAAAGTCGAGACGGTTGCATGTCGGGAAGTGTTTGGCGCGAATGCGATGAACACCCCGATCTCAAGCACCAAAAGTATGATGGGCCATTTGATCGCTGCCGCAGGAGCAACTGAGTTGATCGTTTGCTTGCTTGCCATACGAGACAACATCTTGCCACCGACGATCAACTACCAAAATCCAGATCCGCTTTGTGATCTCGACTATATCCCAAACGAAGCTCGGAATGTCGATTGCCGACTGGCTCTCAATAACAGTTTTGGGTTTGGCGGGCAAAATATTACGCTGATCGCGTCAGAATTTACCGACTAACGTTTGATGAGACTCTGTATCGATTCAGCCTTCGGTTCCTATCTAAAGGTTCGGCTCTCCGACGGAATGAGTGGGTGAAAAGTGGTTGTTTCGCATCCTCACTCGGGTTCCTCAGGCTTGTCGGCACTTGTCACAGAGTGACATTTTCTTTTAGCCCCAGACTTTTAGTCTGGGGTAACATCCCACTCAAAATCCTGAGTCGCGGGAGCGACGGCATCCGTGATTCCACGTCCAATTTCAAGGTTCGCCCACGGAATGAGTAGGTGAATACGGTTAGGTTTGTAGCCTCGCTCTAGCTCTTCAGAATGGCCCGCCCATGTCTCGGTCCCCATGTTTCAGCCTCAATCTGCTGCGCAGGCAGAAACGATGGTGACGCGGAATGGGCTACGGGAATCATTCGTTGGGGTTAGTGGGTAGCCTTTTGAAGAAATTGCGAACTGATGGCCAGTTGGAATCATGCGAAATCCACACCTAAAGCAGGGAAATGAGAGTGAAATCTGGCAAGTTGTGAAACTCCACCCACCAATTTCGTGAACGAGGCAAAGGTTATAAGTAGGTCTCGGCGGGAGCCTTGACCTCCCAAAAAAGGACCGCAAAAGAAGACGCGAAGCGGCCGGGGAGGGGAGCCATTTCCCGGCTTTGGCGTTGATCGTATCGAATTGCTGTTTGTGGCTAAGAAGACGTTATGAGTACGGCAACACGTTAGTGCCGCAGGAATTAAATCAGGTGGCTTGGAAGTAACGGCATTTGCTGAGAAATCAGTGAATTGTCATTGTTGTTTGGCAAATCGCTCATTCTCCAAGCTACGTTAATTCGTTCTCGCGGCACTAGGCAGCACGCTGTCGCGAACCGTGGAAGTGCTCGTAAAGATGCCCCGCCTGTCCGATCCAGTCCTCGCGTACGATCCGATCCTTGAATGAAGGTAACAGTTGTTTGAATTCTTCGATGTTCGTTGAATTCCACTCCATGATCTGGCGGAAGGTATACACGCCGTAGGCATTGAGTTTCCCTTCCAGCACTTCGGCGACTCCAGAGATCAGTTTCAAATTGTCAACGATTTGAGGTCGCTCGGTGAAAACGATGCCTCGAATCTCGTCCAACCGAGTGTTGCCGCCGTACTCGTGGTCGACTGTCGTGCGTGCGTGGCTAAGAGAGAGGATTTGGCTGTCCGTCTTCTTTGGCTCCGTCGTCGTTGTCGCTACCAAGCGATCACGTAACTGCCGTACGGTCTCGTTCGTCGTGCCGAGTTGTGTTTCCAGCTGTTCAATCTCGACGTTTTTTGCGTTGAGATGGTCCAGTGCGCTGTCGCGTTGGCTAAGGGTCTGCTCCAGGCGAATTCGGTACTGCTTCCATTTGTCGCTTACCTGAGAATGTTGGTCTCGAATCATTTGCAGTTCAGAAAGCTCACCCATCATTTGATCGCATCGAACTTTGAGTGTCTTGAGCGTGGATTCAAGCTGTGTTTTCTTGTCCTGAAGTGACATTCGCTGAGCATTTTCTGCTTCGAGCATCGACTTCATTGCTTCGTGTCCGGCGAGCGCCTTTTCTCGTTCGATATTTTCATTCAAAATTTGGTTCTGTAGTCGTTCAAATTCCGCCTGCAACGTAACAATATGTTCGCTGGATTGGTTCCAATCAGCTTCAAATTGCGAGCGTTGCTCCGTTTCAGCGACAAGGCGAGATTCCAGTTCCGTATGATACGCCTTGAATGCTTCAAATTCATCGCTGGTTTGTTGCAGCGATTGTTCGTAGTGACAACGTTGGCTTTCCACCTCTTCTAGCTGGACGGTCAATGCATCCGATTGATCCGAAAGCTGGGCGATAATCTCGTCTCGCTCACGTTCAATCGATTCAAGCTGACTGGATTGCGTTTTGATTTCTTGCAGAGATTGCGAGTTCGTGCGCTCAAACGCTTTTTCAGTTTCTGCCCGTTTCTCGATTTCGAGGCGAAGCTTGTTTAGCGCGTTGTCGTGATTCTTGCGAAGTAGTTTGATGGTGGACTCTTGGTTCTCAACTTGCTTCTGCAAACCGACAATATGCTCGTGTGCGGCCATTTCGGCGCCGATGGCACGGTCGCGTTCAGAGGCAACGACTCGCAAACGTTCGTCGCTGCTGGCCAAGGAGGTCTGGACTGCACCGAACTGTTGCTTAACTGCCTGCAGCCCCGCCAGAGTACTTCGGAGTTCTGTATTTTCTTCACGCTGCAGTTCCAGCTGTCCGCGAAGGGCTGACAGTGATTCTTCTGCGAGATTATTGGCTGAAATGGCTTTGGCACATTTCGCTTCGGCATCCTTCAGCTGTATGTTGGAATGCTTTACCGCAGTCTCAAGAGTGATGTGCTCTTTTTCCAAGCCGTTCGCGTTGAGTGTAATCGTTTCATGGAGGGTCTTCTGGGTTGCCAGCTCGGAGGTGAACTCAGCGATTTTCGCTTCTGCAGTGTGGAGTTGCTCAGCCGTGCGAGAGTTCTCGTCATTCGCATGTTTCAAGTCGTTTTGACGTTGAGACAGAAGCGATTCAGTCTGTGAGAGTTTTTTTATCCAAGTCGCTTCGAGGGTTCCAAGTTTTTCAACTTGTTGATGCTGGAGTTCGTGTGCTCGATCCTCCAATTCGATTCGCAACTGTGTCTGGTACCCAAGCTGTTGAGTGAGATCTTCGCAGCGATTTTGGTGCTCGGTTAGAAGTACTTCCAGTTTGGTCCGATCACGCTCGGATTCCTCGCGGCTGGTCGACCAATCATCGCAAAGTTGTTGAAGCACATTGAGTTGTCCGTTTTGTCGCGAATACTTGGCTTCTAATTCGGTCAACGTGGCATGCCCCTGTTGCAGGGCATCTTTCAGTTCCAAGTTCTCTTTGGCCAGCCCAGCTCGATCTGTGTCCTGTCGGTTGTCTTCACGCCTGGAGAGGAAATGTCCAATCAGTATTCCAGTGAACATGAAAAACGAGATAGTAATATATAGTGTTGCAGTTGGGACCATGACGTCTCCAAGCGGGGAATGATTGAAGTGGATTGGCTTGCGGCCTGAATGGACGTTTAGCCAAGCTCGATATGATTTTTCGAGTTCTCCGTTTCTTAAGCTCGGAAAAATGATGCAGCGGTCTTCAGCAAAAAGTGCCGGATAGGCGAAGTCTGCGGGTATTGCTTGTTATCTGGTCGATTCAAGTCCCGGTAGCTGCCAGCCAGTAAAGGGATGCTAGCAATGTATTCTGTTAATTGTGGCAGCGGAGCTCGATTCAGCCTGCCCCGTTGGATTTATTGAGGTTGATCAACTTCTGGGGGTAGTTTGTTTTAGGCGAAGTCGGCCAGATGAATTCTTCCACATACGCATCACCATCAATCCGAGAATGATCAAGATCCCACCGCTGATTTGCATCGCAAAGGGGACTTCATCAAGCACGATCCAGCTTGCAATCAGAGCGATGATTGGAACGAGGTACTGAAAGCCGGACGCGTGAGAGGGGCCAACGCTTTTGAGGCCAAAATTCCAGAGTGCAGATGCGAGTCCGGTTGAAAAGATTCCTGAGTACAATATCGCCATGAGCAGCCAACGATCATTGAAAAATGCGGCAAAATTCAACCTGTTTCCCGCCACCAAAAAATGCAAGGGCAACGCTGCTGCTATGCTAAAAAAGGTCAATGCGACAGGCGAGATGTTTCGCATCATGGGCATGCTCCAGACAGAAGCTGCCGCCCAGGAAAAAGCGGCTGCCGACACCAGCAGGTTGCCCGCAATTGAATTGGCTGAGCCA
>CBDDAC010000025.1:0-355066 GCA_965224765.1 Mariniblastus sp. | reverse complement strand
CGCTACTGCGTCCACCGCCACCGCCGCCGCTACTGCGTCCACCGCCACCGCCGCCGCTACTGCGTCCACCGCCACCGCCGGACGCAGTAGCGGCGGCGGTGGCGGTGGACGCAGTAGCGGCGGCGGTGGCGGTGGACGCAGTAGCGGCGGTGGACGCAGCAGCGGTGGCGGCGGCGGACGTTACGATCGCTAACGCAATCTAAACATCAAAAAATTGAAAACGGCTCGACATTTGTTGAGCCGTTTTTTTATGTCCACATTTATTCTTTTACCATCGAAATTTGTGGTGTGGCAACTTGGCAGCGCACCATTACATGCGACAACCTGAACCGAATCTTTCGAAACTCTCAGATGTTACTGGCCAGCACTCTTAATGACGATCAAATCGAAGCTATAATCGGAGATCCGATTTCCCACTTTGCCTCAGAAGAACATTGGCTGAACCTGAACAAAACGACCAGTTGCTTGAGCAATATCACGAACTCAACGTGTTAGCGGCTAGTCTTGCGCACGAAATAAAAAATCCACTTTCGACCATCCGCATGAATATGGAATTGCTCGGCGAGGACCTGGAAGAAGTCCAGACTCCACAGGCTCGTCGCGCATCGGAACGGGTCGAAACGGTCAACCGACAATGTCAACGTTTGGAGACGTTGCTCAATGACTTTCTGAGGTTTACGCGACTCAATCAACTCGAACTGAAAACGGGCAATTTGAATGAGCAGATTGCCCACGTGCTAAATTTCTTTCAACTCCAAGCCGACCAACAACAGATCGAAATCAAGCGTTACCTGGAAACCGATTTACCCGCGATCAAAATGGAATCACAAACGCTTCAAGCCGCGCTGATGAACCTGGTCAAGAATTCCATCGAAGCGATGCCGTTGGGCGGGCAATTGGTAGTACGTACTCGCCTTGCCCGCAGCGGAGTTGCACTGGATCTTATTGACAACGGCTGTGGCATGACTAGCGAGGCACTCATGAAGATGTTCAAGACTTTCTATACCACCAAAGAGGGCGGATCGGGACTTGGCTTGCCGATGGCCAAGAAAATCATTGAGGCTCATGGCGCCCGAATCAATGTTCAATCAGAGCTTGGGCTCGGCACACAATTCACACTTGAGTTTCCAACGCCCAAGAGGATTGACCCTTGAAACTGTTTCGAAAACTAGACGATTTCCCGGACAGCCTGCGTGGTGGCGCAATGGCGATCGGCAACTTTGATGGGGTACACCGCGGCCATTCCACCATCATTGCCCAACTCAAAAAGTTTGCTAGCCAGTTGGGCTCTGCAACGATCGTGTTTACGTTCGATCCGCATCCAGTTCGTTTACTTCGACCTGAACAGACTCCGCCCCCTCTAACCCGGACCCGACGAAAGGCTGACCTGTTGGCCGAACTGGGCGTCGATGTCGTGATCGCGTACCCGACCAACCCGGCCCTATTGCAACTCAAACCTCGCGAATTTTTCGAGCACATTATCTGCCAGCAGGTTGGTGCCAAAGCCATGGTCGAAGGACCCAATTTCTACTTTGGCAAAGACCGAGCGGGTGACGTCAACACACTTCAAGAGTTATGCGCCCAGAACGAAATGCTGTTAAAAATTGTCACCCCCGTCCAAAACGACGGAGACTTCATTTCCAGCAGCCGAATCCGAACGCTCATCGCCGAAGGAAACGTCAGAAGGGCTCGCGAGTTTCTGACTCAACCCTATCGGATTCGAGGGATGGTCACCCATGGAGCAGCCCGAGGTGCAACCATCGGATTTCCTACGGCCAATCTCGATGCAATCGATACATTGGTTCCTGCCCACGGTGTCTACGCGGGACGAGCTCAAATCGAATCTCGCTGGCACTGGGCGGCGATCAATGTCGGCCCAAACCCAACTTTTGGAGAGAAGATCTCCAAAGTCGAAGTCCACGTCTTGGACTTTGACGGTACGCTTTATGGCAAGCCGCTTGAGGTTGATTTTGTTGAACGCCTGAGAGATATTCAGCAATTCGAGTCTGCAGAACAACTAGTCCAGCAACTTCGAGTAGACGTTGCTGCCACCCGAAAAATCTCACGTGAATTTTTACTTCTTCCTGAATCGAATCGCAATGACCCAAGATCGAACTGTAGATTGGCCTCGCTTTTGCGAAGTTATTCATGCCGCAAACAATATCCTTTTGACAAGCCACATCCGACCAGATTGCGATGCACTAGGAAGTTGTCTGGGCATGGCAGGAATCCTCCGCAAGCTGGGTAAAAAAGTTCGTATTGTTTGTGGACAAGCCGTCCCGCCCAATCTGAATTTCATCGACCCCAACGGGGAAGTTCAATGTATCGGGCAGGACGTTAGCGCCGAGGAACTCGAAGACACCGATCTACACATCATTCTGGATACCAGCGCCTGGAAACAGTTGGGCGACATGACTGATGTCATCAAAAATTCCAAATACAAGAAGATCATTTTTGACCATCACCGTGGTGAAGATGATATTGATGCGGAGTTGTTCAAGAACACTTCTGCTGAGGCCGTTGGACGCATGGTGGTTGAAGCGGCTGAGCATCTATCGGTTGAATTGACCCCCGAGATTTCGACTCCCGTTTTTGCTGCGTTGGCGACGGACACCGGCTGGTTTCGATTCCCCTCAGCTACCGACTACACCTATCAAATTGCGGCCAAACTAATTCAAGGCGGCGCCAGTCCAGCAGCCATTTATGGCGACCTTTTTGAAAGAGAAACAGCCGGACGTGTTAGGCTTCGTGAACGGTCCTCGCCCGCGTGGTGACTGAACTTGACGGTCGGTTTGTCCACACATTCATTCGCAACGAAGACTACAAAAAAACTGGAGCCTTGCCAACCGACACCGAAGACTTGATCAACATGGCTCTTGAAATCGACGGCACCCAATTTGCCGTAATCATAATCGAACAACCAGACGGCGGATTCAAAATGTCATTCCGCAGTCGATGCCAAACTGCCGCGAACGAAGTCGCCACTCACTTTGACGGTGGAGGACATCGAGCGGCAGCGGGCGCTTTCGTAGATGGTACTTTTGAAAATGTCCAGCAACAAGTTTTGGAGTACGTACGGAAATGCCTTACCAAGGAATTTCAGCAAGCATCTATGTCGACCTAAAGTCAAAACGCGAAATCGAGATTTGATACTGCTCACGCGTTTCCCCCCGCTGCCGATTTGGCAAAACTGGCGTTTAAGTCCTTCTGCTTTGTGGTTTTGCCAACAATAAGCGAATTCTGGCGTCGACTTACGCTCAATATCGCCACTCTAATGGTGATTCATTGCAAAAATATCCAGAGGGCGTTGGTTTCACTCAGCCCTTCGTGTTGGGTAAAATGTGATGGCCGCTCCGACTACCGTCATTAGGAATGGAGTGATGTTGCGTCAAACTCAACCGGTTGAGTTCCGTAAAAGCGGAAAACTCCGGGAAGTTATTCTCTCAATAGAATCTGAGACTCGCAGCACACCACGTTCGACAGTGGTAAAATACTAAGGTTACCCTTTGCCTCAGGAATGAATACATGCGAACTTCCCGTTATCGTATTTTCATCGTCGCATTTTTGCTTTTGGTTCTCCCCAACCTTGGCAACGCTCAAAGCGATCAGTTGGACCTGGCTGATTTCAAAGATCTCGAATCTAAAGTTGTTTCGGTCGTTGATCGCTGTATGTCAGCATCTGTTGGGCTAGGCAGCAAAGAGCGTCCAGAAAATGGATCGGCCGTCATTGTCTCAAAAGACGGTTTGTTACTGACCGCTTATCACGTTATTGAAGGGCTTCCAGATAACGAGATGATCGTTTCGTTTGTTGATGGCACAACAGTTCGAGCCAAAAAGCTGGGGGGAGTGCCGAAACTGGATATCGCGATGGCTCAAATCATCGATGAAGGCGAGTACCCCTTTGTCGACGTGGGTGACATGGCAAACGTTCACAACGGAGACTGGTGCGTTTCCATCTCCCATGCGGAGGGATTCCAAGCGGATCGAACTCCACCAGTCCGACTTGGTCGAGTCGTTGACAGAATCAATGGCGGTGGATTTCTTCAAATGAGCTCGACGTTGATTGGTGGTGACTCAGGTGGCCCAACCTTTGATTTGGACGGGAAAGGTGATCGGCATCCACTCAAACATTGGAGGCAGCCTGACCCAAAACCAAGCCTGTCCCATTTCTGATTTCACGAAGAAAGATCACTGGCAGCGTTTACTGGACGGAGAAGTCTGGGGCAAACCTGGCGAAGACAAGAAAAAGAAAAGTAACCCAAAGGAAAAATCGGAAGACGATTCCAAGAAACAAGATAAAGACAAGTCAGACAAGGACACAGATGCAGACAAGGACACAGATGCAGACAAGGACACAGATGCAGACAAGGACACAGATGCAGACAAGGACACAGATGCAGACAAGGACACAGATGCAGACAAGGACACAGATGCAGACAAGGACACAGATGCAGACAAGGACACAGATGCAGACAAGGACACAGATGCAGACAAGGACACAGATGCAGACAAGGACACAGATGCAGACGAATCAGATGCAGACGAATCAGATGCAGACGAATCAGATGCAGACGAATCAGATGCAGACGAATCAGATGCAGACGAATCAGATGCAGACGAATCAATGGACCAAGAAAAAGATTCGGAAAAGGTAGACGCCCCTCAACAAGAGTCTCCTGCCGCAGAATCTCCTCAGGAAACGGACAAGCAGGACGAAAAGGCCGTGCAGGATACGCCAAAAACAAATGCCAAGCCAGCCGAAGAAAAGAAGTTCGAAACGAACCTGGACGCTTTCCGTAGCCTCTCCGACGAATACAGTGACTCCATTGTCAGATTTTGGCGCCGAGGCAGAATGATTTGCTCAGGACTCATCCTGACCAGGGATGGGATTATCGTCACAAAATCTAGTGAACTCATGAGTCGCAACTTTGAAATCGAACTCCCCGATGGCGAATTGGTTAGCGGAAAAGTTCTCAAACGAGTCAAAGAAAATGACTTGATGTTCGTTCAGGTCGATCGAAATTTCGATTCACCGATGCCAATCAAAAAACTCATCAACAAAGACGTAATTGGCGAACTTCCTTTGGGAAGTATTGTTGTGGCCATCGGATATGGTGGTAAACCAGCGGCACTAGGAGTCAAGAGCGTCGAACTCCGCAATCTCTCCCAATCGGGCTATGCGGTTTTGGGGGTTCAGCTTGGCATCCAGCAAGATGACCTAACCATCAAAGAGCTCTCACCAGATTCAGCTGCCCAAAAGGCCGGCCTCCAGCCCGGTGACAGGATCACCAAAATCGGCGGTGAGGAAATCAAGAACCTGGATCAGCTTCGAGAAACTCTCCGATCACTTAAGCCGAATTCACGCCTGCCTGTGGAATTTGAACGCGAAGGTCGCGTTGCGGCATCGCTAGTCAAACTCGGCAGCAGCAACGCAAGAAATGACAAAGCGTCACAGAACTATCCCCAGGGCGGTCGACTCAGCAGAAAACGAGTTCAGTTCACTGAAGCACTACAATCGGACACTCCATTTGATACCAAGCACGTTGGCGGCCCCATTGCTTGATATCAATGGTCGAGCTCTTGGGCTGAACATCGCTCGCGCAGGGCGAATCAAGTCTTACACGATCCCTTTCCATACGATTTCTAAAGAACTTGATTCACTGCAAGAGGGTGGTCGAGAGGATTAGGCTTAACGAAGCACAACATTTCTGAGCGGCGTTCGAGTGGTCGAGACGGAGCAACCGATGCGGCAACTATCAAAAAAAATGGAGCATCCCACCACAACTCGTGGTCTGATGCTCCATTGAAGTTTCCGAATTCGACTACAAGCACTGCTTAATGATCTCGAGATTCCCTTCGAACGTTTCGGGCAGCAACGGACCGAAACTGAATCTTGCAAAATCTCGCATCGGTGACTCATCTCCACGACGTAAGATGTCGCACATCGTTCCGGGCAGGATTGCCGCTTTGTGTTTAAACAATCGTTCGTTAAACTCCTTGGCTGAAAGTCCCCTTGGAATTCTTCCCCAGTGGTAGAACCCACCATTTCCGGTATACAGCTCAAACCCCAGATCGGTCAGCCCCTGCTGATATCTGGCTCGTTGTTCTGAGTAGAACTTCTGAACTGCATCACGTGCCTGAGTAACACGCTCCCGTTCAAAAAGGTTCGCTACGTAAATCTGCGAAGGTCTTGCAACTCCCCCCATTCCGATCGAACTGTAGTTCCGAAAGATCTCCGTGTTCTGCTTTGAGGAAACCACCCAACCAACACGCATTCCCGGAACCTGCAAACCTTTGGTTGCTGCACCAATCACAAAGATATTTGTCGCGTCAATATCGTCGATATACTTCAAAGCACTTACAGGTGCTGGATCGTGGAAGAACTCATAGGCTTCGTCGATGATACCACCACAATCATCCGTCGAGCAAAAGTCTACCAATTGCTTGAGATCATCTCCGCTCCAGGATATCCCGGTTGGATTGCAAGGATTACTGCGAATGATAAAGGAATGTTCACCTGCTTTTGCCGCTTCATAGTCGGCAATCGTGGGCCGAAATTTGTTATCTGGATTACTGGGAACCACCGAAAAATTCTTGTTCAGGTTCGTGAGCAAGTCGTAGTAAGGCGTGTATTCAGTTTCTTCAATCAAGATCTTGATCTGCGAGTGAAGGAAACTAAGAATCGCAAAGATCCCGGGACGACCACCTGCAAAAACGCAGATGTTATCGGTCGTGATTCCCGCATCGTAAAAATGGTTGTAGTAGTCACGTATCGCTTCCAAGAGAGGAATATTCCCCGAAGCCGAAGGATACTTCAAATCGCTCCAATCAAACTCGACATTGCCAGGAAGCTCTGGGCCGCCTGGCAGTTGGGTCGTCAACGGAAAGCCCTGTGACCATGGGTGCGTTCCAGGCTCTCCCATATAGACGCCATTTGCGTCCAGGAAAGCAAACAAAGTTTCGTAAATTCCCATGGGTGGAAATTGTTGCAGCACGCCGCTCATCGCCGTTGCCATTCTATTCCTGCCTTTGATTTAAAAAGATTTGGAAGTCAATTTTGATTGTAACAAAAACACTTTATTCAATTGAAATGCGTCTCAGCAAACCGGGCTCAGCAAACGTGCAAAAAACCAATTCACCGCGTCGCATCAAATGTGGCGCTGCTGAGAAGCTCACCTTGACGCCAGCTTTAGTTTATTGAAAAAGACGAGGCCGAAAAGGTGTCCCTTGAGCGGTTTTCCAATTTTCCAGCAACATGAGGTCTGCCGAGTATTTTGCCTGAATAACTCGTGGAATTCGCCTCGCAAATCACACTCTGAACTGGCGGTTAATTCAGCTTCTTCGGCTCTTTCATATTGTCCAACGTATTTCGGTCGATCAACAGCGAGAACGGATCGACGCCCGCTCGATAAGGTTCCTCATCGACAACGAACTCAAACGTATGTTTCATCTGATCGATTCTCACTTTCTTTCGAAAAAGCGATTTACCAAACTCACTTCCGCGACTTGGACGTGCAAATGCGCCGATCTCAATCCAATCATCCAAATCAGTTTCAACTTCCTTGCCATTCGGTTCCGCGTACATTTTTTTAAACTCGGCCTCGATAGTCACGTTGAACTTCCCATCTTCCGTCTCCGAATAATGCGTGGATACAGTGCGATTGTCAAACAGTGTGATCTTCTCAAACAAATCATCTACGAGCCCCTGGTGCTCTTCTGGAGTAAATTCGCGAATCGCCTCGATTAAATCCAACGATGTTGGATAGGGAGGTCCCTGATAAGCAAAACGATCGACCAGCGAACGCAACGCCTGATTAAGTTTCTCCTCTCCAATCGTCTCGCGCAGGTGGTACATCACGACACTACCTTTGTTGTAGTGAATGTACCCCTGCCCCGCCTCGACCTCTCGAAGCGGAAACTCTTTTCCTTTTTCGCTTCCGCGAGCGCGTAAGTAGTTGTCGAGCTCATACTTGAGGAACTTGCGCATCATCTCGCGCCCATATTCCTTTTCCATCACCATCAATGATGAATACTGCGCAAGGGTCTCTGAAAGCAAAGTCGCTCCTTGCATTTTTGCCCCAATCACCTGATGTGCCCACCACTGGTGTGCCATTTCATGCGCGACGACATAGAAAACCATATCGATATCGTTATCGCTTTTGAGATCCGCGATAAATCCAACGCCTTCGGAGTAAGGCATCGTGCCTGGGAACGCTTGTGCAAACGACGCAACTCTTGGAAATTCGATTATCCGTGCCTGTTTGTGCCGATAGGGGCCAAAAGCCTCGGTGTAGTATTCCAACGACTTGCGGATCGACTTAAGCATCAAGTCAACATTCCATTCGTGCTCTGGATGATAGTAAACCTCAATATCAACATCTTTCCATTTTCGACTCGCAACCTTGTACCGAGCCGATACGAACGAATAGAAGTTAAGCGACGGGTGATCGAGTTGATAGCGAAAGAAATTCCGACCTTTCGCCTGCCACTTCTCCTTCAATGCTCCAGGAGCTACGGCAACCTGATCAGACGAGGTGCTAATCACCGTTTCCACGTCTACCCAGTCACTGCTATTGGTCAAATAGTGATTTCGACGCGCGGCGAGATTTCCTGAGTCCAACGGAACCTGACTGGAAGTTCCCAATCCATGAATTTTGCGAATCCTGCGATCGGTCAACTCAGCCGACGCAAAGTAACCGATTTGAGGCGCGATAAAGTTATTAAAAAATGTCCCGTTTTGAACGATCTGCGGAACGGACAATGAGTTCTCGAAACCTTTTGGTTCGTAGGTCAGTTCGAATCTCATCTCACAGGTTTCGCCCGGCTCCATGGGTTCGTCGAGCACAAACGTATAGAACTTGTTTTGCTCATCCACCGATTCCACTTTGGCATTTTCAATTTGCACTTCCGTATCGAACGGATCCATCGCGGTGATATAGATCCTGCTGATCGCCTCATCATCGCAGTTCTTGATTGTTTGCTTGCCTCGCATTTCCAGTCTACGACGCTCAGGAAACAAATCGATGTCATAGCGAATTTTTACGATACGCGGCTGGGCTTGACTCGCAAGCTCTTTGAATTTGTGTTCATAGTCTGCCTGTTCGGCCCTTTGTTCATTGGTCGTCTTGAAAGGATTGACCAGCAGAGTATTCCAATAAACAAATCCTCCCGTTCCGAGCCACATCAAAACCGTTAGCAGCAACGCCCAGCGCAAACCACCTTTCGATCGAGTCCACACCTGCCCCAATCGCATACTCCAACTCCGCTCGCGACCACGTTGCCAAACCAACACACTCAGCATCGCCAGTACAGCAGATAGCAACAACCAGTAAGACATAAACCAAAAGATCGAACGAGCGTAGGGTTGAAGCCCAAACATATCGGAATAGATGTATGAGGGGAGAGTGCCGAATTGCACCATCAGCGTCTCAACACCCAACCAGGACCAGATCAGGCCGCTAAAAACCAGAAAACCGATAAAGGAAAAATAGCCAATGTACTTGTTTGGCGAGAGTACATGGCAAAGCATCGCCAGGACAATCAGACACAGCATTTCAGCCAAGCCAATTAACAACAACTCTTGAAAGTAAACTCCCAACTGAAAATTGAAGTATCCCGAAGTCGCCTGGTAGAACACTCCGCATAACAACCCAAACATCATCACCGAGACGACGATTGCGACCAGCGCAAAGAACTTACTCAGGTAAGCGATCCAGGAGGGAAACGGTAGTGCGTCAAAAATCTCATCAAGCTTTGCATCGCGTTCTTTCCAAACAAACACTCCCGCAAAAAAAGTCACCAAGACAATCTGAAATGCCCCCAAGGCCTCATCGATCAGGCTCACGATACTGAAAGTGACAGGCAACGCACTCAACCCAAATCCCTGCTCAGACTCGGTCGAAAGACTGATACTCACCATCAGAAACACGCCGATCATCAAGCAAATAAAAACGGGACTTTTGACCGTGCTCCACAACTCAGCCCGAGTCAGCCGCAGCAACTTTCGCAATTGAGCCACCCAACCAAATCGTCGATCCACCACGGGGAATTCCTGCGTGGGGGCCTGGCCCAGAAATGTATCCTGAACAGATGCTTTAACAGCCGTGAAAATCCTGCTCAACCAATGAGTTCCGGTCGAAAAAGAAAATCGCCAACTGGCAATCGACAAAAAGACACAACCGAATGAAACCCATATCAAACGATTCCACATCAGCAGCCCGGAAAATGGGATCGCCTTGGTGTTCTTGTCAGAAATGGTCCAGTACTTGGTCATCGTTGCCATCGCGGTATCCCCAAAGGGCTCTGCCATCGCGGCCCAATATTCATTGGACAAGGCACCTACCAATGCCCCTGAAATACTTATCGCGACGATGAACCCCAGAATGCCAACAAATGAAGCCAAGGCACTGCGTGTCCAGACGGCAATCGCAAAGACCACCGCAGAAATTAAAAAGGTGTTAGGGATCGCAAATACGAAAACGCCGGATAAATGGGCGCCAACATCAATCGCCCCCCATTTACCAGACAATGACTCCAACTGCGGAACCGTTGTCGAGATCCATTGCGAACCCAAAACCGCAAAAGAAACTCCAAGCATGGGAATCAAGGCGACGACCATCGATCCGAAAAAACGCCCCAGCAAGTATCCATATTTGTTGATTGGTTTGGTAAAGATTAACTGAGCCGTGTCGCAGGAAAACTCCCGACTGGCTGCTGAATTGACAAACGCGGTTACCATCAAACACCCGAATACGGCTGCCATTGCGTAACAGCGATGAATGACGAACGATGAATTGCGAAACGAGTTGCCAAAGAAAACATCTTCCAGAATCGATTCCTCCGCCAACAGAATCGTTGCCATGATGAACGTCAGAACAGCGACAAAAATCCAAATCATGAACCCCTTCAGCCAAAACGAGAACTCAAATCGCAAGAAGGTAAAAAAGGAACCTAGAAATCCAACAGAACCGCCGTGGATGTTGTCATTCATGTATCAAATCCTCAAAGGGCAAGCGTTGCGGCCACAAAAACTAGGGGTTCGAAGTTTCCAACTCATCGTCCCGCGTCAAATTGAAGAAAACATCCTCCAACTCGGGGCGAACTGCGACAAACCCCTCGCCTGGATCTGATTCACTCAGCACATGAATCTGAGGTTGCCCCGCAACCAACTTGGTCGAAAGAACCTTGAAGCGCGATTGCAATTCGACCCATTGCTCTTTAGTAACGGAACGTTGCCATATCCGGCCGTCAAGATCGTGAACAGCCGATGAAGGCGAACCCGAATAGACAACTTGCCCATAATTGAGAATGGTCATCTCGGAGCATAACTCTCTAACATCCTGCACGATATGCGTAGACAAAATGACAATCGTATTTTCTCCAACCTCAGCAAGCAGGTTGTAGAAACGATTTCGCTCACTGGGATCAAGACCCGCAGTTGGCTCATCAACAATCAGCAGCTTGGGGTTACACAATAGCGCCTGAGCTATTCCAAATCTTTGCTTCATCCCACCAGAATACCCAGAAATGCTTTTGAATCGATGCGGGTAGAGATTCACCCGCTGAAGCATCGCACCAACCAGCTCATTTCTTTGCTTGCGGTTGGTTACGCCTTTGAGCATCGCAATGTGATTCAACATCGCGACTGCCGAGGTCTTGGGATAGACACCAAACTCCTGAGGCAAATACCCCAGCATTTCCCGGACCTGATCCTTTTGATTGAGTACGTCGATGTCATCCAAAAACGCCGTACCCGAATCGGGCTCCTGCAACGTCGCCAACGTCCGCATCAATGTTGACTTGCCCGCACCATTCGATCCCAACAGTCCGACCATCCCGCTACGAATTGTCAGGGAAACGTCCCGTAGCGCTCTGACTCCGTTGGGGTAAGTCTTGGACAACCCCTCAATTTTGAGTTCCATCCGAATCCACCTCTCGAAATCATTGCCAAATAGGCCAATCAATAAGACATGACCAACTGGCCAATAAATGACCTATTTCTGATCATAGGAAGATCCAACCCTAGCGTCAATGACCGTACGGTCATAAAATGACCCGTGAATTATTTTGGCCCAATGGTATCAAGTGTGGAACTGAAAAAGCAACAGATCATTGAGCGCGCGAAAACACTTTTCTTAACGCGTGGCTTCAAGTCGACCACGATCCAGGCGATCGCCGATGAATGCGGAATGTCCAAAGGAGCAGTGTATCTTCAATTCTCCAGCAAGAAGGAGATCTTCTTTGGCATCGTGATGGAAACGGACGAGCAGGTTTGGCAACAGGTGAAAAATGTACGGACTCAATCCATCGCCCCGAGAGAAAAACTGCTCCAAATACTGAACATCTACTTTGAATTCATCCATGAAAATCGTCGGCTCTCGGAGTTACTGATTCATGAAGTTGGTTTGCAGCTCAGTGAGGAAATGCTTGAGCAAACAGAAGCAATGCGATTCCGGTGGCAAAACTCCATTGACGAAAGTGTCAAAGAAGTTCTTGGAGCGGACTATGAGCAGTGGAAATCGGATCTTGGATTCACCGTCACAGGTCTGATGGAATGCTTCCATGGTTTTTTACTAATTGGCCAAGTACACATCACGAAAGAATCGCTGACGGACTACCTGATGCTTTTGATTGATACCATGGGACCAGCGCTTCAAAAGGCAGGCTTTCAACCCATGATCAACCCTGCGAGCCTTGAATCTCAGACGAGGAAGCTTGCGGATCTTGAATCACAGCGCTGGACGGAGATACAAACCACTCTTGAGCACTTGAAACGGTGCCTTGATGACGCCTGTGAAGGACCATCGATCCCACGCTCACTCAATAAAATCTATGTTGAAACCTACGATTTATTGCATTCTGAGTGCCTTTCCGAAGCACCCAACAAAGCGATCGTACAAGGCATGCTGGCGGGGTTGCGGCAGGTCTCTGAAGTCTCTCTTCCCAGGCAGAAACTCGCGATGCTGATGGGAGTCCAAACAATCTAGCTCGTATTTACCAAACGAGCAGAAGCTTTGGCTTCGACATTTGCCACGTGAAAAGAGTTTCGACAGGATTTACATGATCAACAGGATATCGCACGCATTCATCCTGTCTATCACCGTTCATCCTGTCAAAAAAACACGAGGGCAGGACATCCCAAAAAACACCAGCGGACGCTCATTTCAGCCTTGAGTCATTGAATTCCAGCGGGAGATTTCGTTGTTGTGATGTTCATTCCGTTTTACGTTGCTGGATTCAGTAATCTCCATCGATCGCAATTCGCGCTGAAGAATATTCAACAGTGTCTGCAAAAAAACCACGACCATCGGGCCCACCAGAATTCCAATGGGTCCCAAAGCCGTCACCCCGCCCAAGACACTAAGCAGTGCCAACAGCGGATGCAAATTAGATTGCCCATGCAGAATGTAAGGTTTGATAAAATTGTCAGCCATCGAAACAATCACGACACCATAAACTCCCAATCCCATTGCCCCCCAAAGATTGCCGTCAACAAAGTACAACCATAAACAGACGGGCACCCAGACTGCAGCTGCCCCGGCAAAGGGGACAAGCGCAAAACAGGCGGTCAGTAGAGTCAACAGAAATACACTTTCCATCCCTACAAAGTAGAAACCGATTCCAGCCAGGAACCCTTGAGCAACCGCGGAAAGCAGGGTGGCGATAACGACCGCCCTGCTGATACGATTGAATTCTTGAATTAGCTCGTCTTCGTGGAGATCATCAATGGGTGAAAGTCCCTTGAGCGTTTTCAACATTTTCGGCCCATCCAACAGGAAGAAATATAGGGCAACTGTCATGATTGCCAACCCAAACAAAAGACGCCCAATGATTGCGGTCGTGGCACCACCAATCGAAAACAACTGCTCTCGCGCAAATGCAGTAAACGTATCCTCATATTCATGCAAATCATCTTGCGACGGATTCGCCATCAATTTGATCTTGCTCAAAAACCCACTGCCAACCGATGCGGATTGAAACGTGCTGAACAGTGTCTCAAACGATTGAATGTTCACCGCTATCTCTGAAGCCAACTCAGACTTGCGTTCATTCTTCGCGTCGGCAGCGTTGAAATCCTGGATCGCTTCGCGCACCAAAGAAATGGCCTGCACAAGTGAGTTCCAACTTTTCTGTTCAAAGTTCAAGCCAGCTTTCTCATCTTCCAACACGGCCAATGCCGGCATGTCGATTTTCAATCCGAGATCTTCTACTGAATGGTCAAAGGCATTGAAATGAAACTGTTCAAATGGGTTACCGGGGTCAAACTCGCGAGTAAGCAATTCATCCAAATTCCGTTTCACCAGTTCTCGAGTTTCCTGAGCGGGAATCTCCAGCCCCATACTTTTCCTGGCCTGAACCATCTTCTTCACCACAGAGCCCGAGGTAAGCTGCCGTGTCATTTCGCGGCCTTCGTAGACACCGAGCAGCACAAGAAGCGTGATGGGAATTAAAACGGCAAGCAAAATCCCAGCTGTGGTAAGCCCTGCTGCCACTTGTTGACGTCCCTTGACCTTCTCTAAAATCCACTGGTGTGTGGGGCGGAAAATGACAACCAGAATCGCGGCAAGAAAGATCGGCACCAAGAAGCTGGCCATTACCCGATAAAGCAGAATTGCCAGCAGGATAATCGCGGCCAGCAAAACAATAAACGAAAAATAACGTGACACGCGTCGCTCCCCAATCGGGTTGTTCAACAAAAAACCGCGAAAGAATCTACTGCAGTTGCACGTATTTACAGCGTCTACTCGCTGTGTTCTCACGAGTGAACGACAAATCGTTCGCTACATGGATATAAAACGCGCCCTAGAATTCTTAGCCAATATGATAACCGCGAAAGGCATGCAACAAAACGTCTCTCATTGCTACGGTGCCTCTAAGGACCTGTGGCGGTTGGTGATTGTCGTGAAAGTGAAAGAACTGGCGACATTAGAATTGGATAAACGTGACAAGCCCTTGCCCAGCCCTTGGTCGTTAGGCATGCGATCGAACAATATCCAGCATCGATTCATGAAGCAATGAATTGGTCGCCAACATGCTTGACTTCTTTAATTCGATCGGGTTTCCGACACAGTCGGTAACTTTCCCACCTGCTTCTTCGACGAATAATCGTCCCGCGGCATAATCCCATGGACTCAGTGTGTACTCAAAATAGCCGCCGTACCTACCGGTTCCAACATAGGCTAAATCCAGCGCCGCACTTCCAAATCGGCGAATTCCTTGTACGTTGCTTTCGTAGAAGTCTTGCATTGCCGCCAAAGTCCGTTTCATCAACTCGCCTCGATCATAATAGAACCCCAAGGCAACCAAAGTCTCTGAAAGCTTAGAATTGGAATTCACCCGCACTGGCTGCCCATTGTGCCAGCTCCCCTGCCCTGCCGCCGCGACAAACCAATCATCGCGTATTGGATCATAAACGATCCCGCAGGCGGGCTTGCCATTGTGGTAATAGGCAATCGAAACCGAAAAGTGGGGCACTCCATGAGCAAAATTATTCGTACCATCCAAGGGATCAATCACCCACAGATGCTCCGCTGAGACGAACTCCGTATGCTCCTCTTCGGCCAAAATCTGATGACTGGGAAATGACGATCGAATCAGCTGAGTGATGGATCGCTCCGCATCCAGATCTGCGGCAGTGACTTGCCCCTGTTCCTTGCCTTCGAACGATTTGATCTCGCCAGTAATTCCCTGGCTAAAATAGTCTCGAATAATCTCACCTGCCGCAGTGGCGGCGGCTCTGGCAAGCTCTAGTTCTGGAGTTGCATTCATCAGTTCTGGTCAATCATTGTGCAAACGAAATAGGTTCCCAAGATCCTTCATGAGACGCAAGCGGGCGCTGCGAGTCCCACCCCAATGAGCTGCGAAGAACCCAGCAAATTATTTTCCGGGAGGTTGAGGCTCCCGCCGAAACAAACACTCCTCGGACAATGGCACGAAACATGCAACTTCAATAGTGTTTCAAACTCTCCGCATCGGCTGGAAAAAAGTTGCGTTTCAACGCTGAGAAACAGGACTGGTCATGATCCGATGAATCTCGACCAAATCAGAATCGCCAGGCAATGTCGAAATGCCTTTCAGATCAAAACACTGCTCAATGCTTTGCGACTGAAACGGTTCTTCCAAAATCTCGAAATGATCCGTCGTAATCATCCCTGGATGACAGACGCCACAGGCATGACACAGCTGCAAAATCTCTTTGCGAAGTGTCATAAGATAGTTGGCCAACCGAACCGACTTGTCCGTAGGGTCAAGGCCTCGCATCAGCCACTTTCGTTGTGTTGCAACTCCTGTGGGGCATTTGTCGGTGTGACAAATTTGTGCCTGAATACAACCGATCGCCAACATAGCTTCGCGTGCAACAGAAATCATGTCACAACCCAACGCAAACGCCAGCATCGACTGTTGAGGGAATCCCAACTTACCAGATCCCATAAAGACAACATCGTCGGAGACTCCAGCCTCGGCGAACAACTTGAATACGCGACTCATTCCCATCTTGAACGGTAACGAAACGTGATCAGAAAAAGTCAGCGGCGCAGCTCCGGTCCCACCCTCACCACCATCAATCTGAACGAAATCCACTCCTCGGTTCGTATTCTTCATCAGGTAAATCAGATCTTCCCAGAATCCGAGCTCGCCAACTGCGCTTTTGATTCCAATCGGCAGCCCCGTTAAATCTGCCAGTCGTTCCACAAAGTCCAACAACTCATCAGCATTGCCGAACTCAACATGGGCATTTGGGCTAAGGCAATCCTTGCCGACAGGAATTCCCCGAATCTGAGAAATCTCGGCGGTGACCTTTTTTCCGGGTAACACACCACCACGACCGGGCTTTGCTCCCTGGCTAAGTTTGATCTCAACCACTTTGACGTTGTTGTTTTGCACACATTCCACAAAAAGTTGTTCGTCGAACCGCCCATTCTCCTGGCGGGCGCCATAGTAACCAGTCCCCAATTGCCAAATTAGATTTCCACCCAAATTGTGCGCCGGAGCGACTCCCCCCTCGCCGGTGTTGTGCAGGCAATCCGCCAAGGCACAACCTCGATTGATGGCTTCCACCGCCGCCCGAGACAAACTTCCGTAGCTCATGGCTGAAACATTGATAATCGACTTCGGTCGAAACGCATGTTTTCGTTGGCGAGCACCACCCAGCACTTTTGCACAGGGAATGTTGTACTTCGGATCGTAAAGCGGATCGTCGTTCTGAGGATCAAGGATCGGAAACGTGGTCTGCTTGATAATCAGATGACTGGGCGTCTGCTCAAGGTCCATATCGGTCCCAAAGCCAAAGTAATTATTCTCTTTGTTACTGGACGAATATACCCATCGGCGCTGATCACGACTAAATGGGCGTTCCTCGTTATTACCAGCGACAATGTACTGACGAAGTTTTGGCCCAAGCTCTTCAAGGATCGAACGTCCATGCCCCAGCACCGGGAAATTTCGCAAGATCGAATACTTCTTCTGAAACAGATCATAAATCGCAACGATGGCTAACAACACCAGTACGCATCCGAGCCCAATCAGCCACCACATTTCCCTACTCCTAAACGAATCAACTTTTGGTACTCAGAATGCCAGCCCTCAGAATACCAGCCCCCAGAAAAAAATAAATCCACTGGCTCGAATTCGAACCGGTGGATTATTGTGTTTTTTGAATGTGCATGCCACTAATTGACAAATGCGATTCCAAGAGTGGTTTAATTCAATTCGTTCCCAGAGGAAGATTCACTTCCCCCCATCTCTTCGGAAGTAACATCGTCGTTGTCATGATCGTGATCATCGTCGGCACCATCGGAATCGGCCATTTCTGCAGCCTCGTGCCTGTCGACCGATACCACCTTCCCTTGGTAGCTCAGCATCTCTTCGATCTTGGCAAGCTTATTTCCGAGGATTGGAATAAAAGGCACTCGATACAACCCAATCACGCGCTTCATTGTAAAGATAGGCTTGTTCATGCGTGTCTTGAGCGACAAAGAGCCCACACCCGCCAAAAACAATTCGAGGTAGTCGAGTGGCTCATTCTCGGTTTTCAACCCAATCAATTCGAAACGCTCGCCTTTGCCGCCCATTCGATTTACCGTCAAACCCGATTCATCAATACGTACTCGCAAGTGAGTCCGGCTCCAGACATAGTTTCCCAGCCAGATAATGAAGAACACAAGTGACATGGCGAACCAAGCCCCCGAGTTAACCTCTGGCATCAATCGGCCCAAAACATCGGCAGTCCACGTAAAAGGACGAATGTATCCCGTAAATTCCAACACGATCGGAATTCCAACAAAGGTTCCCATCAAACCGAACATCATCCAGAACTTGCTTTTGGGCAGATTAAACCGAAAAGCCACATACCAAACGATCATGATCGCCAAACCAACCCAAAACAGGATATGAGGATTGATGAAACCTTTTGTATTGACGGTGTACATTTTCTGCTCTGGGGCAGCTTCTTCGCCCTCAGCTTCGGAAGAAGCATCACCTGCATCAGAAGCTTCATCGTTGACAACTTGGACAACCTGGCTTGAATCGGTCCCCACCAAATTCGCCTCTTGATGAGTCGCAAAAAGACTCAAAAAAGCAATCACTGCAAACAGTGCAGCCGGATAGCCGGCAAGGATCCCTGGAAGGTGATCGTACAAGATAATGGGCTTCAACGCGTGCGATCCGTTACTCATAATTTTCCCGTAGTGACTATTTCCAATTACGTCCCGTTGAACGCAAATACTCCGATGGATATTCGCTGAACCGCGAATCTTCTTGCCGTATTATGTTGAATTCTTTGATAATATGACAGCCACTTGCCAGCCGAAACCATATTTTTTGCATCCAAATTAAGTCAATCACCTTTCACGGGCATTCCTGGGCAACCTCACACGATCTTCATGAATAATGCCAAGTCATATCGCGATTCCCCACTTCAAACTGAAGGCATCAAGTACGCCGGCTCAAAACTCAAGTTGATTCCACAAATTCTCGAAATGATTCAATCTCTCCCTGTCGATCGCGTCTTTGATGGTTTCGCTGGTACGACGCGAGTTTCACAGGCATTGGCAAAATCCGGATACCAAGTCACTACCAACGACATTGCGGTTTGGTCAAAAGTTTTTTCGACCTGCTATTTGAAGAATCAATCCCCCCCCGGATCCTACCAGGATCTAATCGACCACCTGAACGGGCTCAATCCTGTTGATGGATGGTTCACGGAAAATTACGGCGGAGTCTCAAACGGTCCCAGCGCGATTCAAACTGATGGCCTCAAAAGGCCTTGGCAAATCCACAACACCCGACGGCTGGACTCGATCCGACAAGAAATTGATCGACTTGAATTGCCGGATATCGAAAAAGCTGTTGCATTAACCAGCTTGATCCTGGCGATGGACAAAGTCGACAACACCGTGGGCCACTACGTGTCCTACTTGAAAAAATGGTCACCTCGTTCTTTCAATACGCTCGAACTCAAGGTACCTCAACTGGCCCTCAATCCCCGTCAACACCGGGTAATGCATTCGAACGTATTTGAGGCCATCAAAGATGTCGATTGTGACTTGGCCTACTTTGATCCACCCTACGGTTCCAACAACGAAAAGATGCCGCCATCACGCGTTCGTTACGCGTCGTACTATCACCTCTGGACCACGATTTGCCTGAACGATCAACCTGAACTCGTAGGTAAATCCCGAAGGCGTACTGACTGTAGTGATTCCATCGCGACAAGCGTTTTTGAAGAGTTCCGGCGCAATCCGGATTCCGGTCAGTTCCTCGCCGTTGAAGCGATCCAAAAACTGATTGTTTCAACCCCGGCTCGTTGGCAGCTTTTTTCCTACAACAACGCGGGTCGAGCAACCTCCCAAGAATTGAGAGACGTCTTTGACGCAGCAGGAAAGGTCATCGACGTTCGTGAGACCGATTATCGCAGAAATGTAATGTCGGCCATGCGATGGACTGACGATTGGATCCGCCCTAACGAAGGGGCAAATCGCGAGTTCCTGTTTCTCTTGGAAAAAACCTAGAGCAAGTCGTAAATGACTTTCGCGTGATCGGGCTTTGTTTTATCGATGACTATCCCTGACAACCAACGAGTAGCAACATTTTTCTCAGCGCGATAAAACGATTCTGGCCTGCCGTTCTAATTGGAACCGCCTGGCTATGGATTTTCTGGCCCCTGATCATTGGCGACCAAGTCGTTGGCTTTCGCGATTCCGCTTATCTGTATTATCCCTTGTTCAAGTGGATCGATGCGCAATGGGCAGCAGGCTCCATCCCACTTTGGAATCCCTACTGCAACTTTGGAATGCCTGTCGTTCACGACGGAAGTAGTAGTGTCTTTTATCCGGGCAAGCTGATTTTCTTTTGCCGAGCACTCCCCTACCCTGCCCGATACGGTATTTACATTGCAATTCATATCCCCATCGCGGCTGCCGGGACCTACTGGTTCTCGCGCACCCTCAAGGCGGGGCAAATCGGCGCTACCCTGTCAGCCATGGCGTTTGCGTTTAGCGGATACGTCCTGTTTCAAACAACGAACGTCGTCTATCTCGTCAGCGCCGCTTGGCTGCCCTTTGCTCTATGTAGTGTCTGGCTAATGTTTCGCCAAATGAAATTTCGGTGGGCGATTTGGACGGCAACCTTTTGTGCACTGATGATCCTGGGCGGCGATCCGCAAATGTGCTACCACGTAGGTCTCGTCATGGCTGCCTTCGGGCTCTGGAAGTTCCTCAGAACACGTCGTCGACATTCAATGGCGAGCAACGAAGTTCGTTTATTGCATCGCCCCTACCGACAACTCCTCAAATCCGGATCCTTGATCTTCGCAACGATTTTGGTCACATTCGGTTTGGCCGCAATTCAAATCCTCCCAAGTTTCGTGTGGTCCCAAGGTTCCATTCGCACGCAACAAGGCGAATCCCCTCAACCCCCTCGCAACATCTACGAGGCGATGTCCTCAAATTCAAAAGGCAAAGATAACGAAATTCGCGATGGCCTAACCGGCGCTCCGCTTTCTGGCTCCCACCACGACCACATTTACCAGTTCAGCCAACCACCATGGACATTGATTGAGTTGATGTGTCCGAACATCAGTGGCAAGCCCTACCCGGTTCACCAGAGATGGGTCGATGGGTTGCCAGGAGCAGAACGAATGTGGACTCCGTCAATTTACTCAGGTTGCTTTGTTCTGGTTCTTGGATTGATCGCGTTCAATCCATTCAGCAAAAATCGCAAGTATGCCTGGCTTAGCCGAATCGCCCTATTCTTCACGGTCGCATCCTTCGGATGGTATGGCCCAGTTTGGCTCATCAATGAGTTTGCTCCTAAGCTACTCGCCGATCAAGATCTCGGTGCACCCGTTGGCGGTCTCTACTGGTTGATGGTCGTGTTGCTTCCCAAGTATGTCGCATTCCGCTACCCAGCGAAACTCGTCGTTTTAGCAACACTTGCCATTTCGGTATTGGCGGGGCTCGCATTGGAAAGGACTCTACGTACCCGACAGACCCAAGGGCTCTCGATTCTGGCTGGCCTTTTCATGCTATTGTCCGTTGGAATTCTTCTGTTCGGCGAAAAGTTGACTTCACTGGGAGGCTCGATTCCAAGCGACTTGTTCGGACCGTTTGACGCCTCAAACTGCAAAACCGCAATTCAGTATGCCGCGGTGACTTCAATGCTTGTCATCTTCCTTTGCACCACAGCATGTCAATACAGAGCTCGTACATCGGGGGCTCTCGTCCTGCTCATCTGCAGTTTAGAACTGTTGCTGGCCAACTCCTGGTTGGTCCCCACAGTCAATCAAGAAGTATTTGAAGCACCCAATCGATGGACGCAATGGAGTGGAGAACGAATGATGCCGATCATCGTCCGCAATGAAAATCACGGCATGGTACCTCAAAGTTTGAAAATCAAATCCCCTCCTCGGTGGACGCAAGGCTCTTCGCCCGAAAGGCTAAGTGAAATTGCCATTTGGCAGAGAAATTCTCTCCATGCAAAGCATCATCTTGACTCAGGCATTCAACTCTTGGGCTCATTCTATTCACTTGAACCTTTTGAAAAGCCTTATCGAAAAGCGGCGAACCTTGAGGGCTCCTACTTCCAAATCCAATCCAAAACGGGTCAGACATCAACTTTCAGAAGAACAGCCGAATACGATGCGATGGTTCAATCAAGTGCATGGAACTCCCACGTTGACCATTCCTGGTCAGGTTGCAACCAGCTCGAACTCGAGATCCGCCCAACTTTGGCAAACCCAGGACAATCGCCGTATTCCTTGAACCTCCAACCGGTAAGTGGGTGGGCGTACGTTGTACGAGACCAGATGTCTGGCAAAGTTTTGCAGGCGGCGAAACCCATTCGTCGAGACAATGGCAGAATGAATATATCGGTCCCGGCCAACCGGCCCGTGACGGTTTCCGCCCATTATCAACCGCTCGAGTTTTTCACTGGAGCCTGGATTAGCGCAATCGCCTGGAGTGTTTTCGTTTTGGCCAGCGTGATTGGCCGATGCAGGGCATTTGCACTCTCGCAAAACCCCGCTAGAACAACGAGCACCGTGTAGCTCGCTCTATTGAATTCGACAAGCAACGATATCGGGAACGCAATACTATTGAACGATTGATCGGGCGATTGAAAGAGTGCGCGATCTGTTCGCAAGATGCGGAAAAAGCCGCCATTAATTATGCCGGAATCGTGAAATAACTTTCATCCAACGACACATCAAAATCCTCGCTCGATGACTTTAGAAACAGAGCCTAGTTTGATTTATTTCCTGATGATTGTTGAGGAGACGTTGCCACCATGATCGCCCAAATACTCCGTCGTATTCTGAGGCGGGGTCAGTTATGCTATTGGTCTCAGCGGCTCAAAACTCTGAACCTTTAGTAAGCTAGAAGTCCAAATGAAATATCTATGGCTGATCGTCGCAGCAACTCTATTGTTGAGCGCCTGCGATCGTCGAGTGGAAAAAGTTGTGATCCCCATCCGAAAAAAATCCACGGAATCGGCACATCAACAATCACCAATTGATCTTCGAACAACTCAGAGCGATGACGAAGACAGTATCATTTCTGATATCGTTCCTGAAATACGAGTCAAGTCGATAGATCCCATTGCGAAGGGAGAAATCGTTGACGGAAAACTAGTGTACTCGAGCCCCACTCTTGCCGGCACCGTCACTGGCGACTTCGAAAAGTACCCAAGGCTGCTGGTAGAGTTTGATCTGGATGCGTCTGACGCAATTATCATGACCAAACGGTGCACTTGCGATGCATCCATCATCATTGATAACCCTGCCAGCGATCCAACTTTTCGATTGGATCCAATCAATCCATCCGATCTAGATAGCGAAAACCCATTTCAAGATACTAACGGCAGAAAGTCTATCGGTTACCGCGTTAAGCCGATCGACACTAATGGCAATGTCCTTGTGGATGCCCAAGACCTAATTCTTGCGTCTCGCTGGAAAACGATTGGGTTTACGTTGAATGATCCGACCGCAGACGCAATCCGGGTGGTGGATGCTGGATTGAGAATTGACACTGGTGAAAGGAATGATGGAATAACGAAGGATCCGCGAGTGGGATTTAGAGTCCACGGCGAGTTTCTTGCATCAACGATTTATCGACTGGAGCTCAATTACCCATTCAATAAGAAAACTCAAACCGACCACCTGGAAGTCGCGGGAATTGGCGAGGTTGTCTATGATCCAGTGATCTTCAACCCAGAACTGGCAAATACAACCACTAAGATCGACCTCACCTACCGTTTGATGTCGAGCACAAACGGTGGTGGTAACTGGAGCGAGGTATCCAGCGACCTCATGAGCTTTCAACATCAAGCGATACAGAAAGCGAAAATTGGCGCAGTTGCTGAAGAATTAGGTGGCCGCCCCTATCGAGGTGGCGAGCGTCTGATCGTCGGTACACTGGCGGATTCCATCAGGGATTCAAGCATTCTCTACCTCGTGCAAATGGAAATCGGTCAAGCAGATGAAGACGGGGAAATCACCTTCCACGCAAGGGGACATGCCGACATTCGGTTTGATCAAAAGGACCAGCAATACAAGTTTCATAGTGTTGTCATGGCAGCTGAATCGGTAGAAAAAGTCCGTGTTCGCGTCGAACAATTGATTCAAGGCAAACGTTACTACAGCCCATGGGCGGTAACTTCGGTACAGGAACCTCAGCCGTTTGATCTGGCCAGCCTTAAGTTGGCGAAAAAAACGGACACTCGAGGCAACCGCCGCCGAGAGCCTGGCCCGATACCCGAAATTGTGGGGCGACTGACCGGCTCTCCGACTGTGGAAGCCTTGGAAGACAATTCCAAAGTTAAAAACCCATTTGAATACCGAGAGATGAACTACGTTCGTGTGGAGTTCTTCAATAGCAAAACTCCTCCTGATGAAAACTCCTCGACGGACGCTTATGCTCGGACCAATGCGTTTGGCCATTTTCGCTATCGCCCCAAATCTCTCAAACCGGGCGCCAACAAGATATGGGCGCGGGCCGTGCTGAAACTGGAAAATGGCCATAAGTATTTTAGTGAACCCCAAGCAGTTTCCTTGGAAGTCGAATCGGTAGAATTTCCAACTCTGTCGATGAAGCTGCGGGATACAGACGCCAAGGAACAAGACGATGCCGATACGGAAAAATCCTACTGGTCTACTCTCGACCCACGGGTTGTTGCCTCATTGGCCACAACTCGCACCTCTCTGCGTACTCATCAGGTAACGATAGAATTTGCCGTTGATCTTCCGGAAGTCGCTGGCGATGAGGCAGAAGTAGCGGGGCGGGCATTTGCCGGTTTGGAAAACAATGCAACTTATTTCCCTTTGTTGGCTGGCCACGAAGAAGAAATTGTCAAGGTTCGCGCGCGGCTTGCATACCGTCATCCCCAGTTGGGAGGAAAAGTCTATTCCGACTGGACCGAGCTATCCCTGCAACTGCAAGCGGCAACTCACGACCCGAGTAAGGTTTCGAGTTTGGAAGTTCTTGACTGCAACGAAAAAAACGAATTGGGTCAAGCGATTGTCCGAGGTGACTCTGCTCGTCTTGCTGGCAATGTATCGCACGGCGAAGGTATTTCGGGGCCGTTGTACGTTCAATTTCAAGACGCGTCCAACGGAAAGGTATTGGGCAAAGTTACAACTTCTCGCAGTGGCCGGTTTGAACACAAGCTAAAGAAATTGCCACAGGGCACGTTGAACATCGAAGCGGTCGTGTTGGACTGGAACTATCAGACCAGCGCCGTCGAACCCGGTCCACCAACCCCACTGATACTAGATATCCAAGCTGTGATTCCGATTGCTGTTGCTTCCCTGGAGTTGCACAGCGATACCGGCGAGTCTGCGACGGATGGGATAACGGTGAATCCAACTCTGATTGGCCAACTTCATGGAACTGGAAGGCTAGATCGCCTCAAAGTGGCGTTGGATCATGGCAACGGCCAAGAGGCCATTGTGACTTCCGATTCCAGAGGCCGGTTCTTCTATCGACCTGACGACCTCAAAACAGGTCAGAAATATACTTTCAGGGCGAGGGTAGCAACTTGGAACGTTTCCGAAGCCGGCTATACCTATAGTGCAGCTCAGCAAATCACGCTCGAACTAGAAACCAGCAAAAACATTCGCCCCCAGATTGGCAAAGTTGAACTGGCCGATGCTTCTGATGACAACTGGAATCAAACCACCGGCTTGGTCCATGATCTGACTTTGCAAGGCCGGGTGAACACCGCCAAACGAATGGACGGAATTGTTGTTGAGGTCGACTTCGATGGCGACGGGAAGGTGGACGATCTAGTAAGGAGTGACCGCCGTGGCGAGTTCGTGCTCCGTCCAGGTAGGCTCGACGCCGGTCAGCAGAGCCCAAGAGTTCGAGCGGTTGAAATTGGGTACAATGCTGGCCCATGGTTGACCGCAGGAACCTTCGATTATCAACCAGAAAAGTAGTGGGTGAAAATTCGTAGCTATCGACACCACGCTGAGGCATCGAAGACGCATCACCCACTTGACTGATTCGAACGCAATCGGTTCTACGCCAGACCCATTTTCAATGCGATTGCCGGCGTTTCAAATGCCTGGGAGCAACTCTCTAGAACTCGGCGGCAATTCTTGCTCAAGCCTCTTCGCGTTCGCGCTGCTCGAACAATGCGGTCAAGGCCGTCCGGGGAAAGCAAAACCTTGTTTCCCAAAATGTTCCCATTTGCATCTCGGGCGTCCAGAAACGAAACAAGGGTTCACAACGTTTCTTCGTAAACCCCCTGTTTTACCGAGTGCGGATGAGAAGATTCGAATTTCTACGCCCATTACGGGCACTAGCCCCTCAACTTAGTAAAACGATATTGGGTTTGTTGAGAAGTTGTATGTGATTTGTAGGGAAGTCCCTTGTTTTATGAAGACAAATCAAAATTTGAATTGAGTTTGTCCATTGTACGAGTTGGGGTGTATTGGCAACGTTGTGCCAAAATGTGCCCAAAAAGCCAAAAGGTCAGAGCAGGCAGCGAATCTCAGAATCGATGAGTTTTTCACACTTCGATAACTAGACGGCAAAACGGGATTCAATTTTAGTAACCTTCTAAAGGAATTGATCAACATCAAATTCTTTCACCAAACCACCGTTTGATGGACCGTCAAATCGAGTGCCAGAAAACGTGGGCTCGTTCACATCTCCAAGATAAGGTGGGGCCAAACTCTCTGAACCTGGCAACGTGTTGAGCACTCGCACCAGAGGTGTGTCGAAGTAAATCTCAATCAACGAAAGGACGGTCTTGCCTCAGGGCAACTTCTCTGCGAGATCCACACAGATTTTGGTGAGGGCAAGCTTCGCGTTTTGGAAATCAGTTGCACTACGTATTTGCTTCCAGTTCTTTAGGTACTCCCTGTAAAGTGATTCCTCAACGCTTTGCAGGTGGTTCCATCCAGCACTATTGGACTCGATGTATGGCTTTTTCTCGGTAGCTCAAAAAGACCGATTCAATCATTGCCAGCTTGGCACGTTCTGTGCCCAGAACCAGAAGCTCCCACAGCCTCGCAATTGTCATCGCCGCGACATTCGCGGAACCCTCACCACCAAATTGGTCCGCGCGAGTATCCTAGGCCGAGCCAGACGACGTAACCAAGTCCAAATGCTTAACGACGACCCAATTCGTGCCAAGAATAGCAGGCCGTTGGGTATTAAAATCTCTATCAGTTGTCGCTTGACGGCCGTTCTAGCCGCGTTGTTGCTTGCCCAAATCACTGTTCGCTTGGAAGACGGAACGCATTTTATTTCGATTGAAGGCCCAAGAGATAACAATGAGTCGTCCCTTTTAACGGACGTCGTTCGGAAAAAACTGAAAAATCCGGTTTTCTTGTGATGGAAATGCTGAAGGACATCCATATATAAGTGGCGACCGAGCGGGCCCCTTTTTCGTACCTTCGGGACGATGGCGGGTGTGTTTCGATGCTTAATACTCACTACTTACAACCACAAGAGACCAAATGAACCTTTTTAACTACCATTGGAGTCCTTCGTTCAAACTCCTCATTGCAGTATTACTTGTGGGTTCTGCCTTTAATGTGCAATCTGCGAGTGGAGAGCTCATTGTGGCAGAAAATTTTGATTCTTACGCGGCAGGGACGAGCTTGGCTGGCCTCGATGGCGGAACCGGATTTGCGGGTGCCTGGGGCGGTTCAGGGTTCTCTACTGCGAGCAATGGTTCGGGCAATTGGACGACAGGGCAATCGACGACTTCAACCGCCCCATTTCCAGGTAATACTCGTGAGTTGGGCACCGACGCAACTACGATTCTTAGCTCCAACACCGGAGAGATTTGGCTATCTTTCGATTTTACATCCAGCAGCGTTGCTACCGACACGTTCGCCGGATTGAACCTGTATGAAGGTACAACAGAGAGAGTCTTGATCGGTAAGAATAGCAACGGTTCGATAACGAATAACGATATAAACTGGGCGATCTCTAGCGATGCATCTCATGACGGTCAGATCAGCGGTGTTTCATTTGACACAATCAAAAAAGGTGTCGTTCGCTTCAGTCTTGCAGCAGGGAACGGTGGCTCGGCTGACCTTTGGGTGGGAACAGTTGGCGGCTATGTGGATACCTCAGGCGTTGCCGATGCGAGTATTGGTTCGTTGACATTGAGTGGAATTGATCACATCGCTTTTAGAGGAAATGTTGATTCAACGATAGATAGCATCCAGATTGGCACGACATCGTTTGATGTAAATGCAGTTCCTGAACCAACGTCGTTGACTTTGTTTGGTATCGGAGTTGTTGGATTGATGAGTCGTCGTCGCCGAAGTCGATAGTTTGCGGCGGATTGGTTGTCGGAAGCGTAAAATAGGGTTCAGACTGAGAACCATCGACCACGTTTGGATATGTATGTTCTGACGTCCAGCCGGTAGCTGCTGCCAACATTGTGGACACCGGTCTCAGGGCTCCGAATGCGGCGTCCCGATGCACTTCATGTTGATCGCTGGCATATTGAGAGTTTACTCATTGACGATTTCTTCGAGCTTTCTGCGTATGGCTTGTCGATATCGCTCAATGGATGTTGGCGCGCAATCCAATGCGTCCGCCAATTGCCCGTTTGACATTTTACCGGTCGTGATCAACATCAACACTTTTCGAGGATTCTCATCTAGTCGCTTGACCAATTCCGAGAATAAACCTTGCACGTCAGTTCCCAAATCGTCCAGCATCTCTTTTAAGTATTCTTGCTCTTGGATGGACAAATTGACGGACTGGTCATCCAGCCAAACTGATTTAGCATCCTCTGCCGCGTGCTCCTGAAGCGCCGACCCATTCTTATTGGGATCCAATGAATTTTCACCGACCGTTTGATTAACGTTTCGCTTTTCCCGAAAATGGTATTTTTGTCGATCTCGAATTTTGCGAACCACAAACTGTCGCAGCAGGCCACCAAGCTCCTTTTCCCCAAGAAATTCAGCACGGCCTTCACGTAAACGCAAGCAGACGGACTTCACAGCACTTAACGCGACATCTTCATAATCGTCCATAGGGCTAAGATTCAGCATATTGCGATTCGCATATTCAAATGCTTTCGGCAACAGGTACTCGGCGATTCGATTAAGCGACGTATTGTCGCCTTTGCGCGAACCTATGATCCAGTCTTCAAGTTGGGACGTTGAATCGTCGTATTGATCAGGCATATTTTACTCCAAGCCAACGCAGTTCCTGGCCAACAACAAGTCGAAGCATAGTTATAAGTGATTCAGCGGAGGAGCCGCACAGCAGGCGGTTTGTTCATGGATCGCCCCAACATTCGAGCAGGTCGTCCAATTCACCATGTTGAAAATATACTCAATAATCGCATTTGAACTACGCGAATTTCCAGTCTTCTCCCGATAGAACGAGGAATTGCGTTATTTGAAGTTCAAACGACAGAATAGAATAGAGACCCCAAGAACGCCTCTCGCCCACCGCCATCTCCTATACCTACAAGAATCTCATCCGATGAATACCCAATTCGACAGATTCGTCGACCAATTCGAAAATGAACTCAAATCTGGGTCGTCGCCGCAAATCGACAGCTATTTGAGCCAGGCGCCTTCGGGTTCAAAACAACGCATTCTCATGGAGTTAATTTCACTTGAAATCTATTATCGTCTCAAACAAGCGATGCCCTTCAACGTAACTGGTTACGTTCGATTCGGTCAGACTGCCGTGAATCACGCGGAGGGCGTCTTCGAAGAATTCAGCCGTGACCAAGCCGAAAAAAAAATGGCAAATATTATCGCCGTAAAGCAGAGCGAAGATCAGGCAGCGCAGAATCACAAGGACGACCAAACGAACTCCCAACCCTCCAAAAGGATTGGTCGATACAAGCTGATTCAAAAAATTGGTGAAGGCGGGATGGGCGCGGTTTGGATGGCTGAACAGGAAAAGCCAATCAAACGGCGAGTTGCCTTGAAGCTGATCAAGTCCGAATTGGATTCCAATGAGGTCGTTGCTCGCTTTGAGGCTGAACGACAAGCCTTGGCAATAATGAATCATCCAAACATCGCCAAGGTCTTGGATGCTGGGACGACAGAGTCCGGCAGTCCGTACTTCGTGATGGAGTTGGTTCAAGGCGTCCCGATCACCAAATATTGCGACCACCACAAATTGAGCGTCGATGAACGACTAAAGCTATTTGTTTCAGTTTGCAACGCTGTACAGCATGCCCATCAGAAAGGAATTATCCATCGTGACCTCAAGCCATCCAATGTTCTGGTCACGCAGCGCGATAATGAGGCAGTTCCGAAAGTAATCGATTTCGGCCTTGCCAAAGCCGCCAAGCATACTGCCAGGTTAACTAACGGGCCGAAATTAACTGAGTTCGGCAACATTGTCGGGACGCTCCAGTACATGTCGCCAGAGCAAGCCAAAATGAGCGGGCTTGATGTCGATACGCGATCGGATGTCTATTCGCTTGGTGTGATCCTGTATGAACTCCTGACCGGTTCTACGCCAGTCGACAAAGCAATTCTTGGAAGCAATGCCTTTCTTCAGGTCCTGGAAATCATTCGCGAAAAAGACCCGCCACGTCCCAGCAATCGACTTAGTTCATCGTCCATCGAGGCAAGTACTGAGATTAGCGACGAGCGAAAAATCAGCGTGACGAGGCTTCAGCAAATCCTTAAGGGAGATCTCGACTGGGTCGTAATGAAAGCCTTGGAAAAAGACCGAACGCGTAGGTATCAGACTGCCATTGATTTTTCCCATGATATCTCAAATTATCTGGCGGGGATGCCGTCAATGCCCGTCCTCCTTCCATCCAGTATCAGATTCAGAAATTTGCGACCAAGAACCGGGGTCTGGTTGCCTCCATTTTGACGGTTTGTGTGTTGTTGGTCGTTGGCATCGCGGGCACAAGTTTTGGGTTGGTTCGAGCCAATCAAAAAACATCCGAAGCAAAGACTCACCAGAGACTTGCAGAAGAGGAACAAAAGAATGCTAAAGCAAATGAGCAACTTGCATTAAAAGAAAAAGCCAGGGCCAAGGAAAACGAAAAGCAAGCGGTCGCAGCCAAAAAACTGGCCTCCGCAGAATCGAAACGGGCCCGTGATTCAGAGGCCGCTGCCAATTTCCAGCTTGCCAACGCGAGGTGGGAAGCCAATCGTGCTTTGGAGGCGCGAAACATTCTCCACCAGATCCCGGAGGAATATCGGGATAACTTCGAATGGAATTTCTGCAATCGTCACTTCGAAGGAAGCGACTTCACCTGCTACGGACACACGGAATGGGTCTATAAAGTCGCCTTCAGCCCCAATGGTAAACGCGTCGCGTCGGCCAGTCGCGACAAAACAATCAAGTTGTGGGATGTGAAGACCGGGCAGGAAATCACTACTCTCAAAGGACACACGAATCAGGTTGGCAGCGTCTGTTTTAGTCCCGACGGCAAACGTCTCGCATCTGCAAGCTCGGATTGCACGATCAAGATTTGGGATACCGAGTCGTTTCAAGAAATCGCGACGCTCAAAGGACACACAAAGCTGATGGCCACAGTCGCATTCAGCCCCAACGGCAAACAACTCGCATCGTGTAGCGACGACAAAACGATCAAGCTTTGGGACGCCCATTCGTTTCAGGAAATCACCACATTCAAAGGACACACGGGTGAAATAGGCTGCGTCGCATTCAGTTCCGACGGTTCACGTCTCGCTTCGGCGAGCGTTGACAGCACGATCAAGCTTTGGGACGTGAAGTCTGGTGAGGAAATCTCCACGCTCACGAGACACGGCGCTTTCGTGATCAGTGTCTGCTTCAGCCCTGATGGATCGCGACTCGCTTCAGCCAGCAAAGACACGATCAAACTCTGGGACGCACGGACAGGCCAGGAAATCACCACGCTCAAAGGACACACACAATATGTTCACTGCGTCGCTTTCAGCCCGGACGGCTCGCGTCTCGCATCAGCCAGCTTCGACAAGAAGATCAAACTTTGGGACGCGCGGTCTGGCCAGAATGTCACGACGCTTAGCGGACATACCAAAACAGTTTATTGTGTTGCCCTGAATTCCGACGGAACGCGCCTGGCATCAGCAAGCGATGACAACACGATCAAGCTTTGGGACACGCGATGCTATGAAGAAATTGCATGTCTCAATGGACACACAGATGCGGTATATAGCGTAGCGTTCAATCCTGACGGAACTCGACTTGCTTCAGCTTGCACAGACGGTACGATCAAACTCTGGAACACGCGCTCAGGCCAGGAATTGAAAACACTCAATGGGCATGGGAAAAGGGTTAACAGTGTTGCCTTCAGTCCTGACGGTGAGCAACTCGTATCAGCAAGCGACGACCACACGATCAAGCTCTGGAATGTAAACTCGGGCCAGGAAATCACAACGTTTTCGGGTCATAAAAGCCAGGTTAATAGTGTCAGCTTCAGTCCCGATGGCACCCGGCTTGCGTCGGGAAGCTCGGACCGCATGATTAAGTTATGGGATTCCCGAACCCATCTGGAAATTGGCACGCATCCAGGATTTTCACGACGAATTACCGCAGTCGCCTTCAGTCCCGACGGAATCCATCTTGCAGCGGCAAGTAATAAATCAATTTTGCTCTGGGACGCGCAGTCTGGTGAGCGAATCGCCATTCTCAAAGGGCATTCGGAAGTTGTTACCAGCCTCAGTTTCACGCAGGACAGCACGCGCCTTGCGTCATCAAGTCATGACAAAACGATCAAGTTGTGGGATGTGCCGAAGGGGCAAGAAATCACCACGCTCAAACTAAATTCTGACCGGGTTTACTGCGTCGCTTTCAGCCCTGATGGCAGGCGAATCGCATCGGCAGGAACAGACTGCACGATCAAACTTTGGGACGCCCCCTTGGAGCAAGAAACAACGACACTCAACGGACATTCGGCAGAGGTAGTGGATGTCGGCTTTAGCCACGACAACTCGCGGATTTATTCCCAATCTAGCGACAAACAAAAACTGGTTTGGGACGTGGCCACAGGAAAGCTGATTCCAAATGCAAAGTGGGATCCGCCCAAAAAGCAGAAGCGGTTCTCCCCCGATGGTCGATGGTTTGTCACCCATGAAACGAACCAAGTCGTTCTTGTAAATCTGGAAACCCAGAATATTCCTCAAGAGAAAAGCTATCGAGCTGCAAAGGCACGGTTTGATTTTTGGTGGCATCAAGTCCGGGCAAAAGAAGCCGCAACGGCAGAAAACTGGTACGCAGCTGCGTTTCATTTTGCGTGGCTGATAAAGCATGATCCTGAACGATCTGAATTCTACGACGGTCTGCAATCGTCCTATCAAAACCTTGGTGCAACGTTTAACAAAGCAGACCGGGACCTCGAGCCCTATCTTGACGCCGTAATCAAAGAATCTGTAAAACTACCACGTGGCAACGAGTAGCGCGAAAACTCGAATGGACGGTGTGATCTCGACTTGGACTGAGCAGTACCAACGTAGCTGAAAAGAGTCGCCAGCGATTTGGGAGGATCTGGCGTGAAATATGCGGCGCCGATGCCCAGCGCCAACACCTCCGCGCTCGCCGAGTGATGCAGGTCTGGCCAGCGACGACAAGCAATGTCGCCTACAGACTCCCAATCTACGGACCGGCAATTTTCGATTTTCTCTAACTCGTTGGCAGACAGTTGGTTGCAATTTCGCAACACGGGTTCGATCCCCGCAGCCCACCAATTCTGCAATTTGCCTTGGTCAAAATGGCCGATGCATTTTTACTCGCGGTTTTCGCGCATTCGGCGTGAAACGCGTGTGAAACGCCGAGGTGAGTTTGTGTTAATTGATCCGCTGATCCAGCGCCTGAACCAAGCGTCAAATATTGCCAAATCAAGATGAATCGTTGGTATTTCTTTACTCAACGAGGTTGCATCATGATTAGCACAAATTCCGTCATCAATCGGCCGCTCGGTTACGCTCGAGTCAGTACAGACGATCAAAACCTGAGCCTTCAGATCGACGCTCTGATTCGTTTTGGCGTCCAACCGAATGACATCTATTCTGACAAGATTTCAGGGGCGAAAGCAGATCGACCGGGACTTGAAAAATGTATGTCATCACTTTCGACCTGGCGATACGCTTGTTGTTTGGCGGCTCGATCGCCTTGGACGGTCAATGCGTCACTTGGTGACGCTAGTAGAAGACCTGCGAGAAAACAATATTAGTTTCAAGTCAATTTCTGATGGTGCCATTGATACGACGACCGCATCCGGAGAACTGATATTCAATATCTTTTCGGCGTTGGCACAATTCGAAAGGCGGCTTATTCAAGAGCGCACCAAAGCCGGGCTTGCGGCCGCACGTGCTCGTGGAAAAGTTGGTGGTCGCAAGCCGATGAGTCCTACCGCTCCTCAAGTCGTCTTAGCCAAGAAGCTTTACGCCGATAAGTCAGTGAAGATTGAGGACATTTGCACAACACTGCAGATCTCCAAGTCGATGCTTTACCGGTACCTGAAGATGGAATCTCCGCGACAATTGACGTCCCGACAAACGCATCGTTAATGAGACGGCCCTTCTGAATGCCGAATCGACAAGTTTCCTCGAAACCAATTTTGATTGGCGTCAGGACGACGCCATGTTTAGATCAGAAGTTTCGACAACTCGTTGTTTCCGTTCCCTTTTTCACCAAACCACCGTTTGATGATGCACCAGTTTGAGTGCCAGAAAACGTTGATCCAACAATTGTGACACGCAGGTCAGTGGTTCGGCTCGCTTTGTAAAACCGAAAAATCAATTTGAGTTCAATACCTCAAAGTGATTAATTCGGAGCAAGCATATGTTCGGTCGGGGTGTCGGACCGAAATAGTGGAAATTCTACATAAGTCATTCGGTAGAATGGCATCTCCACCGTTGACATCGTAAAATGCAGTCGCGATGAGATGGGAAAGGCTGGATTTCGATTGAGCGTTCGGATTAGGCTTACGGTTGTTTGTCGCTCTTTTACGGCAGCAGGATACAACATGCTTAAGTTGCGATCGGATTTCAACCCAGTCAACAGGTTTCACCAAATCCCAGAAAATCATGACATCCGTTAAATCCGCAGAAGAGTATTTAATACGAACACAGCGCAATGCTCTACGTCACCCAAAGTATGGCTTTGACTACGACGACGAGAACGATCAGGGCGATATGCAATCAATTCTTATTCGGAAACTGACGTCAACAATAGAAGGGCAGGAAGTCGTAAATCAAATTCCTGGAAGAGGACACAATCGCCGCGCAAATCTTCGTCACGTCGCGTCGTCGCTTTACGACGACACCGGACGACTTCTGGGAGCAGACTATAAAGAGATTCATCAAAAAACCGCTATCGCTTTACTACCTACCGGCAAAGTTAATGCGTGCATTTTTAAAAATGATGGACGTGGCAACGAGTTGGACATGTACGCAATGGCGATAAACCACGGCTTATACTTCGCCGCCAGCAGACTCTCCGATGCTTTAACATTAGAGATCCTGACAGACGACCTTGCAGAATATCGAAGAAACGGATCAGCGTCGTTTAGCCATGCAATAAAACGGTTTCTGGAGCCAACAGCTGACGTAATTAGAGGCACGTTTCTTGACGTAGATTGGCCGGCTGAAGCCAAAGCACAGTTTTCAATTCGATCTGGAGCTCTTGTTTCAATCGTTTTGCAATTTGTTGCTCTCCACGAATTTGCGCATGTTGTCCATGGTGACGTTGATTCCGACAATGGTACAAAGACGTTTTCTGCAGTCGATGACACTGCTGTCGAGTATTATCGATCTATCGACCATGCCGTGGAGAACTGGCCATGTGAATTCAAAGCGGATGAATTCGCCATTACCCAACTTTCTGACTGGCAAAGCGGGAGCAACTCTTGTTGGGCAAATACCGCCCAGGTCTATTTGTTTTTTCGTTGGTTGGAGGAAATAGAGTCTCAACTTGGGCGACAGCTTTGCTCCTACCATCCACCCGCCAAAACAAGAAAGGTTCAGATTCGAAGAATCGCACAGCAGTTGGGTTTGGTCGAGCCGCCGGAAGACTACTTTGAGTTCATTGAGAAGCGAGTAGAATCTTGGTCGTTGAATAACAAAGGAAATTGAAAGGCTCTGTCTTGTCCAAGTCGAATATCGAAATTTGCCTGCATTGCGAAGATCTTGAGTTGTTGCAAGAACTTTTTGGTACGGAGGCGCCGGCCCTTCAATCGTCCATGACATTTGACGATCATGAATTAGCCGTAAAGTCAATTGAACGGCGACCAGGAATGGTTGCTGAAGACGTCCTGATTACCATTGTAATCAACGTTGCCACGGGAATCCCTACGGGCCTGTTAGCGACTTGGATATGGGAAAAGCTGTCAAAAAAAGGCGCACGCCCTGTTGCGATAATGGACGACGCGGACATGAACGTTACGGCAAAAGAAATCGAAGAAGCAATTAATGCGAAATATCATTCTTCTTAGGTGCACTTGGTTTCGTCCATACTGCTCTAACACTCGCAGTCCCATGAAACGGAAAGTTTATGATAGTGGCCTAACTAACTGCCATGTAAATATGGCATATCAGATTGAAAATCTGGATCGCCAACCCGGGGGAACAAGTTTCAGCAGCTCATCGATAACGAACAGTTTTCCATGAACCACCCGTTTTTTGAGACTCCAGCGAGCGACCGAAAAAGTAGCTACTTGCCGGTGAGTTCCTTGGCGATGCGATGGGCATCGTAGATCTTCACTAGGGCTTCCATGATTCCGTCGACGTGCGTTGAGACGGCGCGCGGCACGTCGTCCTTGAACACGAAATCGTTGTGCAGTGATTCGATGTTTCCATCGACGACCACCCCGACGACTTCGAGCGCCTTGTTGACGACGGCACTTCCGGCGTTGCCGACGCTGATGTCGTTCGTGCTGACGAAGTTGACAGACTTCGTCATGTCGATCTTGTCCTTGCGGTCGAGCCAGATATTCGGGAGGTTGAAGGGGTACTCGTTGTTGAACTCGACGTTGCGCGTGTAAAGCCCCTTGAACGTCGTGTGGTCCGATGCGATCGTGCCGTTGCGGGTGCATCCCCTTACGACACCGTCTGTGAATCGAAGCGTCATCGTCCCATCGGGGCTGACATTCGTGCCGTAGCAGGCGAGCAAGGCGCGACCGATCTCAGCGCCGAAGGCTTCTTCCTGTGCGTCGAGCAATTCGCCGAGTTTTTCGTTCTGCCGCATCAGAATGACGAGTTCGCGCGCAGCGGCGATCGCCGGATCTTCGCTGTCCTGGATCCCCTTCCAACCCGACTTGACGAGCGCGTCGCGTGTTTCTGGGTACCCGAGCCAGCTCGGCGTGCGCCGGGATTCCGGGGGCACCAGCACATCCTGGAATTCCGCTGGGCTCTTGCCACCGAGCACCTTCGAGAAGAAGGGATCGTCCTTGGGCAACCAATTGCGGGCACGGACGAGGTGGTCTAGAAAACGGGCTATCCTATAATAGTTGAAGTGCATTTCCCCGCCCGGCCAATCTTCCAAGTGCTTCTTGGCTTGCTTGCGATGCTCCTCGGTTTCGGCGGGATCGCACAAACGCACGATGTCGATCGCTACACCGAGCAGGCGGTGGTTGCTGCCTGAGCGGGATAACGCCCGGTCCTCGAGCAGGCGGTGGTTGCCGTTCGAGTGGAATAACGCCCGGGCCTCGTGCAGCCGCCGTTCCTCGACCACACTGGCGATTCGGTCCCAGAGGTCGCCGTACTTTTCCGCGAGTTTCTTGTCCGCCATCACGCGGCTCTTGAATGCCTGCTCCGCTGCGGTCTTCTCCGCCATCAACTTCGCGTTCTCGAGACCCTGCAAGTTGCCGCGCGCCGCCTTCAGGCTGTTTTCCGTCACGAGGACACCCGTCATCATCCAGGCCCAGTGTTTTGACGGGTTTTCGGGATCGAATTCCCCGTCGTAGGAACCGCCCCTCGAGTCTTTAAAGATGGGCAACCGGTTCGTGAGCCGCTCGATTTCGATCGGGATCCTGATGTCTCGCTCGAGCTCCAACTGCGCCTTCGTGGACAACCGCTTCGTCGTGCCGGGGTTGCCGGACACGAACACGAGTTCGCCCTTCTTCGCGCCGCCCGACTTCCACTTGAAGTAGTGCTTCGACGTGTCTGCGGGCTCGCCGTTCTCGTACGCTCGCACGAAAGCGAAATCGACGCTGTAGCGCGGATAGGTGAAGTTGTCTGCAGCACCGCCGAAGTGCGCGGACTGCACATGCGGCAGGACCACCAGGCGAATGTCGTCGTACACCTGGTATTGGTAGAGCTGGAACATACCGCCCTGGTAGAGGGGCACGATCTGCGGAACGAGTTCCGGATCGGCCTTCCTGGCCGCGTCGAGGATCGTCTGCTTGTTCGCCTCGCGCTTTTCCTTGATCTGAAGCTCGTTGTCGGTTGGCGCGACGCCCGTGTTGACCTTGTCCGTGACGTTTGAGATCTTGCCCAGTTGCGCGGCGGTCAGCCATTTGTTGTCTCCCGTTCGCAGCCGGAACTCGTCTTCCCGCGAAGCGGCGACGAATCCGGTATTGATTATGTTGAGATCTTTCGGACGAGTTGCTGCGACCGCATCGCGCACGCAGCGGGTGCTCGTCATGATCAGGCCATTTGGCGAGACGAACGACGCGGAGCCGAAGCCGGACAGGACGTCTTCGCCGCCGAGGCGCAGCGAGCCGAGCCGAGCCGAAGGGAGTCCAACCACTCCTGGTCCGGTTTGAACCCGTATTCCTTTTCGAGGTAGGCGAGAGGTGGATTCTCGAAGGTCCACATCCGACCGAGCTCTTGGTTCTCTTGCGCCAGCGTGGTAGAGGTCAGACTCAGCAGCAGGGCGAGGCCTGAGAGGAAGATCACCTGCATGGATTGAGGTGCTGATGTGTCTCGCATCGTTCTTTGCTTTCTGGTGTAATTTTGTACGGGCCCTCGAGGATGTATTCGGTCGCGCTAGCGACAGCTTCAGCCGCGCTCAGCTTTCCCGAGTCGTGCCAGTGGATCCTGTCGAACGACTCTCCGTTCTTTGGCGTCGTTAAGTAATTGTTGTTCAGCCAGCTTACTACGAAACCTGTGGCAACAGTTATTCTAACGTGGGGCCGTTACACAACGAGAAATGACCGCCGGTTCCGAACGGACGGTCTGACAATCAGGATTTCATGCGGCTCCCAAGTCCCACTTTCGGCGAATATGCTTGGTCACCCGATGGCTCGAATGATGTTGCCAACCTGCGTCGGCTTGAAACGCCGAATGCACATAAGAACTCAACCAAGAATAGTCAATGCTCCCGTACTCCGAACCCATATTTCATTTGCATTGGTTTTGTATTCCACTAGGCCCTCAACCTACCTACCATAGCGGTCTTCGTCCCAATAATCCCACTCGCGTTCAACGTAGGGAATGACAGGCACGCGATAATAGTAGTTCCGATCTATCCGTGGATATACGCGTCCAGTAAGCGGACAATAGTCAACGTCGGCAGGTAGCATCTGAAGCGGTCGAGACTGGATCACTGTCGGTGCTGGAGGCAGCGTCTCATAAGGCTGTTGAATCGATGGACCGATTGATGGAACACGAGATGCGGCAGGCAGGTTTGTCTGAGGCACCGCCAACGAAGCTGGAGGAAGCTCGGGGCCAGATGGCTGCCCACCGATTCGCGGATCGTAGCCGGGAGCGAGAAGATTCTGGTCAACGATCGTTGAAGTATCATTCTGACGCTGCCAATTAGTTTCCGCCGGCAAGCCGCGAGACGCTTTGAGTTGCTGCAACTCGTATTGAAGCTGAGCAATCGTGGCTTCCATTTGTTGGATCCGCTGAACCTCCTGAGCCTTGATATTCGTTGACAAAACCAGGCCCAAGGCAAACGCGACAACAACCGCAAGGGTTCGTTTCAAGTTAACTCTCATACTGCACCTTTAATGTTGACAAGATACAACATCAAATTGCATACAGCATGCCAAACAAAAACCGCCAATTCACCGCAAAAAACGGCAAAACCGCAAAGTCAATTCGAACACACCCGTGTCAAAGTCGCAGCGCGCCTTCGTAGAATCCTTCAAATCAGATCGACAGCTTCAACGATCTACGAATGCTTGACTTCCCGCTCTTTTTCGACCAAAAGCTTCTTCTGATACTGCCCCTGAACGATATCGGTCAAAACCAACACCACAAGAACAAAGTAGAAGGTCGTCTTGGACATCGCCTCAACGCTGTTTCCGAAGAACGAAAGATGCGCAAGATGCCCGCCTTCGCTGACCAGCATGATCCCTACCACGAACAGTACAAAAAGCCCGAGCACCTCGTACATTCGATTTTTGGACAAGAAGTTGGCAACGCGATCTGCCAACCAAATCATCATGAGACCGCTCAAAATAATCGCCGCCGCCATTACCCAGAAGACCTCAGTCAGAGCCATTGCACTTAAGATCGAATCAAAGGAGAACACGATATTCATCACAACAATCCAAAAGATGACCATCCCTAACGACTTCTTATTGGCCTCACCTCCTCCATGATCATCATGCTCCAAGTGAGTCATATGCCAGATTTCTTTCATGGCGGTGTAGATAATGAACGCACCGCCCGCCAGAACAATCAAACTGTGAATACTGAAATGCCCTGATGTGTAGCCGGGGAAATCAAACTCACAGACGTTGAATTCTTCAAACCACGTTTTCAGTGAGACAAGCAAACCCAGCAACCCAATACGCAAGAAAATCGCCACCCCGATTCCCCATGCCCTTACCGATTGCTGCTTATCCTTGGGCGCATGCTTGGACTCCAATGAGATATAGAGCAAGTTATCAAAACCCAGCACGGCCTGAAGCAGAATCAAGAGTCCCAAAGTAATGAGATTTCCCACCAAGCCTGGATCCTCAACAGCCCCGCTCTCGTCTGCGGTGTTCTCTACCGTTTCTACAGCTTCTTCAGCGCCAGCTGATCCCACCACGGAAGTCGCTTCTGCAACCACGGAAAAGATAACCAGCAAGATTGCCGCAATCAGGGCCAGTCGGGTGACTATTCGAAACGTCTTCATTTTCGTGCCAAATCGATCAAGTTGAAGTAATACAAGCGTGAATTCAATCTAACCACTTTCCAGTGGACGAGAAATTTTATCAAACTTGAGTCATTTGTTGATACCGGGTCGAACCTAAAATACCGAAGCAGTTGCTACGAGAAAGTGGGCTGCATTCTTGGGAAGTCGTGGCTCCTGCCGAGACGATGAAGAAATAAGGTTTTTCGGTGGTTGCCAAAACCGGCCCTATTCACGTCCAGGAAACGCAACGTTCGTGAACGGCCACTCGGTCGTCAACCAGACCTTTAATGATTCAAACAGCTTCTTTTCCGTTCCCTTCTCCAATTCGGAAGTTCGAATCCAAAATATGACTTGGGCGTCCGCATCGTCTGCTGGATGAATATAGACACATCCCAAAACCCTTGCCTGGTCGTGACTCGTCACCGTATAGGCAAATGCTTCGCGGTCCTGAAATGCCTGCTCATGCACCTTGAGGTCATCGCGATTCTGTTCAAGCGTAAAGTCATCGCTCGGCCATTCGCCGCCAAAAAGTTCTCTCAGTTGTAGCTTAGATTCCATTACCGCTTCGTAGTCGGCACTCATGTCCTCCAGCACCAGCGGCCGAAGCAGAAAGTGTTTGTGCTTCAAACCACCGGGAATCTCAAACGCACTCGGCAACCAGGCCTCACGCGGCTCTGCCATGGGCTGACCGGCATTTTCTACCTGCGGCAAATCTTGATTACTGCCGGAGCACCCAAGGCAAAACCCAATCCCAAGGAGAACAACCAAACCGATAGAGTGTGTCGCTATTCCCCATCCAATTCGATCCGCCGCGATCTTGCCCATATCAACTCCAGTTGGTTGTGTTCCGATCGTCCATGCAAATCAGCCAAACAAATCCCCTGCTGCCAGTCTGAAAAAACTACAGCGACTTAGGCGGCTTTATTTAGTTTCGCCGCATTCTCCTTGGCCAATTCTCGCATCCAATGCAGCTCCCATTCATCAGGTCTCACACTTCCGATTTGGCGTGGAGGATAGAAATTGTGATATCGCCGCCTGCAACGGTCTTTAAACTCGACCAGCGATGTCGCGCGTTCTTCCAATGACGAAAACGCGTTGGCCAAGGTGGCGTCCAGAAACTTGTTGGACAAATCAAAAACCGGATAGTCATTCTTCAGATAGCGAAAGGCAAACTCACGCTCATCTGGAGTCACCGTGGCATCTCGCTTCGATACGTTTGCTCGAACATACGATAAGTCCAGAAAGTATTTCGGAAACAATCGCTCCATACAAATACACGCTTCATCGAATCGTTCGATCGGAAACAAATACGCTCGCCCCATCTCAATCGTCTTTTCAATTTCAGGCAACTCGTCCTTAGACTTTCCATTGCTCAAGAAGTAGATCTGACTGTTGGTTTGCGGGTCCACATTCTGCTCAACCAATTCTGCGTAGGCAAACTCTCGAAAGTTCATCTGCTGTGCGATACAGTCAACCTCTTCGAAGTGTCGATGGAAGAAGTACCTTGAGATAAAACGCTCGACTGGATCACGCACAAAACAAATCGAATACACATCACAGTCCGCATGAAAGTAAGGCAAATCGAGCGACAGCTTGTGATCGGAAAAACACTTGACCCAGGGATGACAGCGAATGATTTCACTGACGTCGTCACGACTGTATTGCTTGGTCTCCAAAAGCGACTTGCTGTTGTAGTACCCCTCTTCAAAATTTCGTTTCATCAATTGGCGCAGCGTCGAACCACCTGCTTTGGGAACATGAACATGTAACCAACAAGTACGTTTCATCGCATGCGTCCTTGAACAACGTGTGACAGGATCGAAAAATGGGCGGCAGATCATCCCAGTCCATTGCCAGTTCGACAAGCCTGATATTGCTGGCAAAAAAGGAGAAACCCTGGCCAATCAAGACAATTCCTTGCCGATTTGGCGTTTCGCCGCAGAAACAGAAACGGAATTCGTTTTGTGAAAGTCAATTTGGCCTAGATCTGAAAATCCAACGGCGGTTCGAACTCGCCAGGCGTTTCACTACGCATTCTCAGATTTGGCTTTTCCATAACGACCGTCGTATGAGGTTTGACACTACGGGTCAACCAAACATTGGAACCAACAACACAATCATGGCCAACCGTCGTAGTCCCTCCTAAGACAATGGCATTTGCATAGAGCACAACTCGATCTTCAATGGTCGGATGTCGTTTGGTATTTCGAACCACTTGACCGTTGCCATCCTTGGGAAAGCTTAACGCCCCCAACGTCACTCCCTGATAAATCTTGACATGATCTCCTATCACGCAGGTCTCGCCGATAACTACTCCTGTCCCATGATCCACAAAAAAGCTCTCACCGATTGTCGCACCTGCGTGAATATCGATCCCTGTTTCCCCATGCACCCATTCGCTCATCATGCGTGGCAATAGAGGAACTCCCATCTTATGCAATTGATTGGCAAACCGATAAACCGTCACCGCCAAAAATCCCGGATAACAAATGATGATTTCCTGAAGAGATTTGCACGCAGGATCGCCATCGAATGCGGCAATGACATCACACTTGAGACGTCCAGATATTTCTGGCAAACAATGAATGAATTGATCCACAACCTGGTCCGAGCAGGCAGTTAAACTCTTGCACGTTGCGCCATGGTGATCCGCGCACCCATCCTGCTTGATTGCCCAGTCGACAAATCGCCCCAGCTGCTCTCGAAGTTCAAGTGTCCGATGATGAACATGCTCGACGACCTGCCCCTTCTCCAGTTGCCGCGAAGGTTTGAAGCCTGGGAAAACGATATCTCTCAACAAGCCAACGAGACTCCCAATCGCCCCCTGATCAGGGGTTCCACCCGATAATACCGAGTTCTTCGCCTGTTCTGGCAGGCAATGCATCTCTACAATTTGTCTAGCCAACTGAGCAAGTTGGTCAGTTTCGTTCATCAAGTCTGCCATTTTGGATTCTACCTGGATGGTTGATCATCCTGTTATTGTAGAGACGAGACACTGCCAGGAAAACAAGCTGACGAGTTTCAGTTAGTTTTCATCCCGCGACACTTGAAATCCCCACGAACATTGGCCCCTTTTGCGACTCGCACAATGCAAATACTTATTGACGGGTACAATCTGCTCCATGCGATAGGATTTCGGGGGGATCTCGCTGCACCGGGTAACCTCGAAAAAGCTAGACTCTCGATGCTGGAAAAACTCGCCCAATACCTTCCGCCATCGGATCGCCGGAATGTCCTCGTTGTATTTGACGCTGGCAAACGGAGCAAATCGAAACCACATCAATACGACTACCAAGACATTCAGGTACAATTCGCCCACGAGTTTGAAGATGCCGATTCGATGATCGAAATCCTCATTCAGAAACACTCTCTGCCACGTTCGCTTTTGGTAGTGTCCTCAGATCATCGTATCCAAACCGCTGCTCGACGGAAAAAAGCCCAGTTCATTGATAGCGATCATTGGATCGATCAACTGCAGCATCCTCGGCCCGAATCCAAAAAGAAACCTAAAGATTCACTCAAACCAAGCCGCACTGAGAACACCGACTACTGGCTCGCTAAGTTCGATACCGAGGAAATCGAGGACTTCATTGAGCAATCGACTTCACCTCAACCGGATATTGAAGTTCCGGACTCTGACCAGGAACCAAAACCAGAGAAACATGACAAGGAGTTCTTTAACCCATTTCCAGATGGCTATGGTGAAGAACTATTAGACGAATCAGACTGACCGCCAAACCCTACGACTTTCAGCCAAACTTCTGTGACACGTCACTCTTTCGGCAACAACCACCTGTCCAGGCGATCACAGACAAAAAGACCAGCGCGATCATCAAACCACCAAATTCGCGAAACACTTCGACATAAGGCTGGTCGTCGCTCATCGGATTGGCAATCGTCTGGCCATCTTCATTCGTCATGAACTCAACAAACCCGTCGTGACAAGTTCCCAACAAATAAATGCAAACCGCAGCAAGTAGCGCAGTTGCTGGCAGCCAATGCTTTCCCATCGCGGCACACAGGGCCAAAACACCAACGGCCCCATAAATCACAATCCAAAGCGTGGGGTCGGGATCATTGTATTGAAAACCGGCAAACAAAAAGCACAGCGCCGCAATCGCAAAATTAAGAATTTTCATTAGTTATATTTCATGGGCGCAATCTATCGGCGCCAACTCCCGGGATGCTTGTTCGGTCGATAATCTCGCGACTTGCGTTATGCATTCTTCGTTGGTGGTTCAACAAGACTGATTCAACTGGATCTGACCTGTCTACTCATCTTCGTCTTCACTGAGCGTCGCCTTGGCGATCACATCCTGCATGACGTTGCCGGGCATCACATCATAATGACTAAACTCCATGGAGTAACTCCCCAGCCCACCCGTCATACTGGACAGCGATCTGGAATACGTTGTAACTTCGCGAAGCGGGACCTCCACATGCACCGTCGTAAATTTTCCCCCTGCGACGTCACTACCAGAAACCCGCCCTCCACGGCTGGACATATCACTGTAGACATCACCCACGTTGGCTTCGGGAATGGTTATATCCATGTGAACAACAGGCTCCAGCAGGCTCGGCTTCGCTTTCTCAAAGACCTCTCTGAAGGCATGCTTCGCGGCCATCTTGAATGCCGCTTCGCTACTATCCACTTGATGGTATTTCCCGAAATGAACCTCAACACAAAGATCCTGCACGGGATAACCCGCGATCACACCACCCACGATTCGCTCTGAGAATCCCTTGCCAATCGCTGGCATGAAATTACCGGGGATCGAACCACCCACGACCGAATCGACCCATAGAAAATTGGCTTTCTCGTCGTAATGATACTCCTTGAGTGAATTGAAATTCTTTTTGGTAGCGTACTCTTCGATATTGGTCCCACGCGGCAGGGGCTTCATTCGGATATGCACTTCGCCAAACTGACCACGACCACCCGATTGCTTTTTGTGACGATAACTGCCATCTGCGGGAGTCTGAATCGTTTCACGAAACGCAATGCGCGGTGGCTTGGTTTCGACTTCGAGATTGTCGCGACGAATCAATCGCTCTTGAATCACATTCAAATGCAGTTCACTCATTCCGGTCATCACCAACTCTTTGGTTTGAGCGTCTCGCTCTAGGTGAAACGTCGGATCCTCTTCGACAATCTTGTGCAGTGCTCCAGAAAGCTTTGTTTCGTCGCCTCGCGTTTTTGGAGCAACGGCAAACCCCACCATCGGAGTCGGAAATTTGATCGGTTTTAGTTCGACTTCACCAAGGATCGAACCCGTATGCAAATCATCCATTTTTGCAACCGCAACGATACTGCCGGGGCCCGCGTCGTCAATTTGCTCGGTCGCCTCGCCCTGAACGGAGAGCAACTGCCCTATCTTGATTCCCTTTCGAGCCGTTGAACAAGGAACGGTCGCATCTCGTTTCAGGGTCCCCGAAAGAATTCGGATAAAACTCAACTTCTGAACAAAGGGATCAATTCGAGTCCGAAAAACTCGCCCCACCAATTCACCGTTGGCGTCTGGCTTGATTTCATTTCCAGCTGCATCGGTACGAGTAAGATCCAAAGGGGACAGGCCACACATTGCGACAGCATCAAGCACTTCAGACAAGCCGACTTTTGTTCTTGCACTACAACAAACGATCGGAATCAAACTGCCCTGCTTGACTGCTTGAACAATCAGTCGCGACAACTCAGCCTCCGTCGGCTGAGTGCCTTCGAAATAGCGTTCCATGACTTCGTCGTCGACTTCGATTATGGACTCGATCAGCGGTTCACTTATCGCCCGGGGATCCATCAAGGCACCCGAAACGTCAGCTGGCACATTCAAGGTACTGATTACGCTCTTGAAATCGGGGCCCTTACCAACGGGCACATTGAGCAACACGCATTGAGTTCCCCACATCTCGCGAATACTGCCGACCAATCCTTCGAAGTCAACATTTTCGTCGTCCATCTTGTTGATGACGATCATGCGACCGAGTCCTGCTGCTTCTGCTTCTTTGAACACTCGCCGAGTATTAACCTCAATCCCCGAATGTGCGTTGACGACGATCAAGGCTGTGTCGGCACCAGCCATGCAACCAATCGCTTGGCCGACAAAGTCTGGATAGCCGGGCGTATCACAAACGTTAAAGTGTTTTCCGTTATGCTGAAAATGAGTCTGAGCGGCTTCAATCGAATACTTGTGGTGTTTCTCTTCTGGATCAAAGTCACAAATACTGGACCCGTCATCAACACTTGGAGTCCCGCTAACCGTCTCGGTCAGCACCAGAAAGTTGTCGGCCATGGTCGTCTTTCCAGATGACCCATGACCGCAAAGCACAATGTTTCGGAAGATTTCTGGGGTAGCCATTGTCAGTCCTCGCAAAAAACAAGTTCAAATTGTTGAATGTGCCATCCAGGCAATCGCTTTCTCAGAAAACGCTCCTTAACCGGCAACCGGGTTACTTGCATTCAATGCATCTGGCAAAGTCATACGCCCTTCATAAAGAGCTCGACCAATGATGCATCCACTCAACCCCATTGTCGCTAGTTTTTCAATGTCTTGTATTGTGGTAACTCCTCCCGATGCAATCACGGGAATCGCGGTCGCTTGCGCCATTTCCTGCATCGCCTCGAAATTTGGCCCCCCCAACATGCCGTCTTTGGCGATGTCGGTATAAATAATCGCTCCGATCGCAGCTTGAGAGATTTGCTGAGCGAATTCAATCGCCGATACATCACTCGTTTTTTGCCATCCGTCAGTTGCGACACGTCCATCTCTTGCGTCAATGCTGACCGCCAAACGCTGGGGGAATTCCTCGGCTACACGACCCAGCCACTCAGGGTCAGTAATTGCCCGAGTGCCAATGACAACGCGTTGCGCACCCATCTCCAGATAATCAACGATGGCAGCTTTGTCGCGAATCCCTCCACCGATCTGGCAAGGCACCTCGCACGTGTCAAGGATTTTCGCGATGGCATCTCGATTTAAAGACTGACCCGTTTCAGAAAGGTCTCCTTTTGCACCGTCCAAATCGACGACATGCAAAACCTGAGCGCCATCATTCACCCACCGAAGCGCCATGTCCGCGGGATTGGTTCCATAAGTTGTTTGACGTTCATAGTCGCCCTGTACCAAACGAACACACTGACCTGTTCGAATGTCAATGGCTGGCCATATTTTCATCGAGTCTCCGCCGGTTTCGCCAAATTCATCATCTATTGAATATCGCAGACCGGTGCACCAATCGCAAGTACTTGACTCGACGCACAATGGCTTTAGCGGTCACGTAAACGAGGAAAACATAAACAACCGCACAATACAACTTTGCATTTTTGTCGCAAGCATCAAACCTGCGTCAACCAATTCCACTTATCCTCGGTGGTCCCATCAAACAAGCCAAAGAACGCCGATTGGATCGCCTTGGTAATTGGCCCCGGACGACCTTCACCGACCGGCAACCGATCGACACTTCGGACCGGCGTCACTTCGGCTGCAGTGCCGGTTAGAAATATTTCGTCGGCAGTGTAAAGCAACTCACGCGGCATATCTTTTTCAACGACTTCGTACCCCAGATCTTTGGCAAGTACCATCGCCGCATCACGTGTTATCCCACCAAGAATCGCAGCGGAAAGCGGCGGAGTAAAGACCACACCATCGCGAATCAAAAACAAGTTTTCCGCGGAACCTTCACTGATCAACCCACAAGAATTCACCGAGATACCTTCGTCAAAACCATTGCGACGCGCTTCCTCTCCAATGAGATACGCGTTCAAGTAATGACCTCCCGCCTTACTAAGCGCCGGATTGGTCGCACTGCCGATGCGCTGCCAAGAAGAAACGCAGGTATCAATCCCGTTCTCCAAACCTTCTTTGCCCAGATAGGCACCAAACTCAAACGCAGCAATGATAACTTCGATCGGACAGGCATCCCCGGGAGCCACTGCAATCGAACCAGGACCCCGAAAGATCAAGGGACGAACGTAAGCACTTTTCAAATCGTTCTGAACAATCAAGTCGATCTGAGCGGCATTCAAATCGGCCGCGGAATACTCAATTTGCATCCGATACATCTTTGCAGAATCCAACAGTCGCCGAGTATGGGCCTCCAGCCGAAACAGTGCCCGACCGCCTGTCGTCTCATAGCAACGCAATCCCTCAAACACGCTGCTTCCGTAGTGCAACGCGTGAGTCATTACGTGCACCTGAGCCTCTTGCCAGGGAACCATCTTGCCGTTGAACCAGATGAACTTACTTTCTTTCATGACGTCCTTCTAAGGGTTTGCCATTTTGATTTGAAACTGAGATGATAAAAGTCGCATTGATCAATCGCAAGTTCAACTGGAATATACCTAATGGATCCAGCCGCTCAGATCGCCTTTCTTCGCCGCACAGTGGATGTTCTACCGGCAATGGTCGGAGGCTTGACCGACCAACAGGTTCGCTGGAAGCCCCTCAGCGGGAACTGGTCCGTCCTTGAAATCCTTGGTCATATGCTGGCTGAGGAACAACAAGACTTTCGACTCCGTTGTCGATCAACCCTCGAAGATCCTAACCGCCCATGGCCAAACTACGATCCAGAAGGAATCGTCGTTGCCGAAAAATTCAATGAAAAGAACTCAGATGATGTCCTCAAGGAACGAGCTGATTCATTGGAATGGCTCGATTCACTGGTTTCACCTGACTGGGACTCCTCCTATCAACACCCTCGGATCGGCCCGTTACGAGCTGGTGACTTGTTCGCGTCTTGGGTAGTTCACGACCAACTCCACATTCGGCAAATCGCCAAACGCTGCTTTGAGATGCTTTGCCAAGACAGCCAGCCTTACGAAACTCGCTACGCAGGTGATTGGTAACAACATCCAAAGTATTCGCATGTGTCGAGCCATCCGAAAAATAAGAAACCAGTGTGTACCAATATCTTGATCGAGTTTTTTCGGCCAACACGTCAGACCAAGCTCATCGCGCCGCCTAATCGTTGCCCCCGTTTTCCCGCCTACAATCCCGCCCGCTGTCACAATCGCTTTGACATCGACAATATCTGGCAAGGCAGACACCAAACCGTTTCGTTCAAGACGAGTTCATTCGGTGCAGCTCCCAATTCGCCAATAACGAATTACACCAGCAAGAAGTGTGGGAGATGTGGCCAAAAACAATCATGTTTCGGCAGGAGCCTCAACCTCCCGTTTGCGGCCAGTGGCCGACAAATCCGTTGCAAGTGCGGAGCTTCGGACAGAACTCAAAACCAAAAGCGCACAAAAAAAGCGAAGCACCAATGCTTCGCTTGTATTTCAATTGAGCTCAACGGGACTTAGCGTCGTCGACGACGAACCAGGCAAATCGCACTGAGAGCCAAGACTCCAAAAGTTCCTGGTTCAGGAACCGAAGCGACACCAGTAAATCGAGCCGAGACTTCCTTGATTCGAAAACTATTTTCCACTGACGCTGTTGTGCCCAACACGGCAATCGCCCAGAAGTCTGTCGGGCTCGTACCAGAAATATCAACCATATCGACGGTCGTCGAAGTCGAGAAAAAGTTAGCGGACAACTCCGAATTATCAAGACTCAGAACGGCAGAATCGGGAGTCGAAAGAAAATTGAAATCAATCTCAGTGAATCCGTTAAACGTCACTGTGCCACCAATCTCATTGGAGACCAGCATCATAAAATTCATGCGTTCACCATCGTTCACCAAGTCACTGCCAATTCCCTCAACACCGACTCCAGTACTTGCAACATTAACATCTTGAGCAGCCAAACCTGAATCAAATCCAGTGATTGTCAGTGTCGCATCAAAAGTTACACCGTCTGCAACCAATCCGTTCAATGCACGCGAGTAGGAGTTGCCAGCCGCGGCAAATCCAGCGGTTGAGTCTGTCTCGAACACTTGAACAACATCAGCGTTTGAAATTGCAGCGCTAAAGACAAGCAAGGCCGATGCGAAGATGAACGAAATTTTCATAGCAAACTCAAAGTAGTGTGGCTTCAATTTGGTCTAGCAGACAGAAAGATCTCTTGGATTGTACCTTCGTGAATTTGGTTTTGCAGCCGCAACGTCACTAATTTTCGGTTAACACGCACCGCCCCCCCCAAAACAACGGTCTCCATAAAATATTGGGAATAAGCGACCCCAATCCGGGAACGGACGTAAGTATGGCTGATCAAAAAACGTCAAAAAGGTCCAGCGAATTGATTTGACCGACTCGAAGACTGGACAATTATTGTTGACAATAACGACAAAGATCGGTTTATGGAAAATTGCCCCCGAAGGGCCACTTTCGGACCCATTCCCGCCGCGTCAACTCACACAATCCTGGCTTAGGCTTGGTCGAGAGGAAACTTGATGGAAAAAGACGAAGTAATCCCCAAATTCAAATTTCGTTGGAAGCGACGGCTGATCCAACTTTTGTTGATTGGCGGAATACTAATGTTTGCCTTAAGTTGGACCGCCAAGCGTCCAGAAAACCTCGGAATCGTTGCGGGGAAAACTGACGGCGTGTCCCGACACTCCCAACGGTGTTTCTTCAACGGCAAAAAAAACCTCCCACAAAATGGAACCTATCGAGTTTCAAGGATCCTCAGAGGCAGCCGTGCAGAAGTTGCTTGCTGTTATCAACTCGATGCCCGGTTCAAAAATCATCAATCAAACAGAAAACTACTTGTATGTCGAATTCACCTCCCTAGTATTCCGCTACGTCGATGACGTTGAGTTTTTGATTGATCCAAATAACAGTAAGATTGATTTCCGCAGTGCATCGCGCGTCGGCTATTCTGACCTGGGTGCGAATCGGAGACGAATGAAAACGATTTCTGAAAGGTTCATACAATGAACAAGATATTGATTGTTGCGGTTGTGGCCGCAATCGGATTTGGCGTCTACTCCTACACCAACAGCCAAAATTCTGCCAAACGAATCTCTGAAAAGGAAAAGGCGATGCAGCAAGACCAACAACCCGCCGATCAGGATCTCGACAAACGTGACGACCCCACCGCCGAGGTTGAGTTGCCTCAAACCGATGCCGAGTGGAAAGCAATACTCGAACCGATGCAATTTAAGGTGGCGCGAAAGCATGGTACCGAACGAGCGAAAACGGGAAAATACTGGGATCACAAAGGCGAAGGCGTCTACCGCTGCGTCTGCTGCGACCTGCCACTTTTCGACAGTGAAACCAAATTCGTATCGGGCACGGGTTGGCCGAGCTACTGGCAACCCATCGCTCCAGGAAATATTGAGAGCAAGGAGGATCGATCCTTTTTAAGCGTTCGAACCGAAGTCCACTGCAAACGCTGCGAAGCTCACTTGGGACACGTCTTTGATGATGGCCCCGAGCCGACAGGTCTTCGATACTGCATCAATTCCGCGTCGCTGAAGTTTGAGGAAGAGACGGACAAGTAAAAACCTTTCCCTGCAACCAACCAACAAGAAAAGCCGAAGTCAGATTGACTTCGGCTTTTTCTATTGAACATCAAAATCGTCACAGCGATTTCCGCTATCGTCCCGACCAACGATCCAACTCGTCCCAGTCGATGACTTCGCCGTCGTCCGGGTCAAGCAGCTTCCTCAACAACGTTTCATCAATCCCGGCGTTCAGGTAATACACGCTGCCGTCATAGAAACCTGCCACCAGACTTTCCCCTTCTTCTAACGACTTGAATAATTCAACCGCTTCATCGATCGTCAAATCGTTCCGTTCCAACCAGGGCATTCCCGCGGGATACTCGAGGACCATGATCGTATTCGAAGTCCCATCCCTAATGCTCGCGAAGCTTTTCGGAATCTTATCGGGCTTGATGCCAACGACGTCAGTATTCTGTCCATCCTCCCCAAATACTTCCGGCATCTTGGAATTGGCGAACTCGTTGGCTTCGCTGTCAACGGCTTGTTCAAGATCCAATTGATCGTAGAGAGCGTTCTCTTCCATGTATGGCAGCAACGCCGATCGCCAACTGAGAGATTCGTGCATTTGGCCGTTGGCCTCCACGTCAAAAGGCAATTTCCGCATCGCTGATTCGAAGTTGTGTGCTGCCAAAACGACCTGGCGAAAACGATTTAGCTTGGTATTTCGAATCGCCGCCTTACGAGCATTAGTCACCAACTCCAGAACTGCATCTCCCAACCCCTCGGGCTTTTTGAGAACCAAGTCCACATTTCGACCTTCCCCCGTTGCCCGCATTGACTCCATCAACGTCTCAAACACATCTGCGGTCGCTGGAGATTCCTCCTTCATCATTTCAATCTCGCGACTGGATGCCATCTTGGCCATCCCCAGCAAACCATCGAGAACTCCGCGAAGTTCATCGGCGTTCTTATCATCAATCCCTATCGCCTTAAAGGCAAAAAAATCTTCCGCGTCCAAATCGATTGCCAAACTGAGCGATTCTGCGTTATCAATCACATCAATCATTGGCGCAATCATCGGCGGAGCGTCCTGCTTGATCATCTCCATGACCTCATGAAGAAAGTCAACGCGAGTTTTCATATCAACAGCAACTCGAATCGAAGCATCGTTCGCCTGGGACCAGACCTCGCTCAATTCCTCTGCGAATACGTCTGAGTACTCGCCCCCTTGGTCCCGACGACAATCGTCGTCGAGTCCTTGCGGTGCAACAACACGTTGGTTAGCCCCAATCCATGATAGGTTTTACCATCATTCTCAAGGGTTCCCGTCGTTGGGATTTCCTCAAACAACAGGTCAGTCGATTCCTTGTCGCTCAGATGAATCTCCACGAAAAAATTCATGGGGAGATCATCGGCACCGCCCATCTGCATGAGACTCATCATCGACTCGGGAGCACTGACCGCGCCAAAAACTCGCTCGAACTTATCGGCCCCAAATGGCAAATCGGGTCCTTCTCGTTCTATCATCGTGTTCAAAAATTCGTCCAACTGGCCCGCTGTGGCCAACTCACCTTCGCGAAGCTTCGCGTAACGAATATCGATACAAGCAATGGCTTTTTCATTTTCAGGCAAATCACTCTGCGCTGTTACCAGGTTGGACAACAGTAATATCAGCAATAGACTTCCCATTGCCAGTTGTTGTAGTTGTTTCATCATTGGATCCCCAAGAATTAGATTTCCCCCAAAGTTTAACGGCAGCGAATTTGATTCGCAAACAACCACTGCATAAAAAAAAGCGTGCCCCAGAGGCACGCTTTACGTTTAAATACAGGAATTTAACTTGCGACTCACTCGTCGTCGGAGTTGATCTCTTTAAGAATCAACTCCAACTCCTCAAAGCTGGAAGCACCTGATTTCGCAAACCGAACAGTTCCTTCGGCATCGATAAATACTTTAATGGGATTGTCTCCAAGTTCGGGCAGTTGATCGCGAATCTCATCGTCACCAAGCGTACAAGGATAATTGAGTTCATTTTTAGTAATAAAACGTTCGACCAAATCAAACGCTTCGTCGTCATCCCCGTCTTCAAATGCCATCCCAACAACTTCAAGAGTATCCGAGCGTTCATTCTTGAGTTTGATTAGTGCCTCAGCGTCCTTGCGACTTCCAGAATTCTTGGTTGAAAAGAAGTTAACGACAACCATTTTTCCTTTTAGCGATTCAAGTGTAATCTCCTCGGCATCCAGACTATCAACGGCAAAATCAAATTCGAAGCTCTCAAAATCGCCGATCTTTTTCAAGAGTTTTCCAGTGATCGTCTTTGCCAATGAATTTTCCGCGTTGGCAACCAACTCTTTGAATTCTTCAGTTTCCAACAAGTCACCAAAGTCCTTGTCCTTGATGGCCAACTCGTAATTGTCAAAACCATAGTCAAAAGCTTCCTTGAGTACTTTCATGGCCTCTTCCTTTTTGCCATCCACACCCAACGAGCACGCTTCGTTGTAGATTGCAGTGGCAATGAGCGACTGCACATCGTCCGGCAGGTCCTCATTGTCCATGATCTTACGGGCAACCTTGGCCGACCTGTAGTAAAACTCATTTCCATCAACGCGTTCTACTTGCGACCGCTGGGCCGCCAATTGCTGGGTGGCAACGATGTAGGACAAGGTGACTTCAAATTCATCGGGAAAATCTTCGTGGACTCCCTCAAGCAACTCGACGGCCTCATCGAAATCCGCTCCCGCTGCCTCTTGAACTTCTTCCATCCGTTCTTGCAGACTCAAGTCGTCTTGATCATCGTCTTGATCATCGTCTTGATCATCGTCTTGATTGTCGTCTTGTTTTTCATCCTGATTTTCCTGTTTTTGATCTGCGTCCTGCGCGAATGCTGTCACGGGAGACCACGCCAGAGCAATGATCAGGATCAATGCAAAGTGTTGCCAATAATATTTCATATCTTGCTGCCTTTTGAATTACTGAAGCCCTATGGGCCGAATGAATAGCGGTTGGGGCCACTCCCAAATCGCTGTATTTACCAATATAGAGACAATTGAGGACCTGCTCAACGCAATCACATCATTGTCAAAAACCCTCATTTTTCAATCGTTTTCAATTTTCTTTGGTCACCACTCTAATAAAAGGGCAACTGATTCGTAGAAAACAACGAACCGACGCACGGGATTTTTATGAACGACTCCGGCAAGCCAGCCGAACCACTCGCCGACTGTGACACGGTCGACACTCGCGAATGGATTCAAAACGCTATTGACGATTATGAGGGTCCCCTTGTGCGCTATGCCCAACAGCTTCTGGGTGATCTGGGTCGAGCCAGAGATGTCGTCCAGGACACATTCATCCAGTTACTCAAGTGCGATCGGGCAACTGTCCAGGGACACTTGCGTCCCTGGCTGTTCAAAGTCTGTCGCAATCGAGCGGTCGACATTTGCCGTAAGGAGACACGCATGAAGTTAACAGATTCAAATACCTTAGACCAAAGGCCCCAGGACGGCCAGACTCCTGCGGATGCTGCGGAACAACGCGAAACGACTCTTCATGTGAATTCCTTGATCGGAGATCTCGACCAACGCCAGCAAGAAATCTTGCGGCTCAAATTCCAGAACTCCATGAGTTACAAAGAAATCGCATCGGTAACGGGGTTAACGGCTACCAATGTTGGCTTCATTCTCCACACCGCGATCCAGAAACTTCGCAAGCGCGCAACGGCAGAATTAGGCCTGGAACCCAATTGACTTATCTTGATTCCAATCGAAGTGCCGAAGCAACGCACTTTCCTCTTGAGCGAGTACAGAAATGATCGAATTGAACGACCCCCGCCTAACCGCCTTTGTACTGGGCGAACTGGACGAACAAGAAACACAAACGATTCAAGCTGCATTGAAGCAATCGCCAGAGCTTCGGGCAGCCGTGAAAGAAATTCTCGCAACCACCAAACTTTTAGTCGAGCAGTTTGCCACCGAACCTGCGGGCTCTTTGACGGAACAACAGCGCACGGAAATTTTCGCGGCAGATTCCGAATCCAGTGAACCACTGGTCGAACGGAACCGCAATTCCGGTGAGAACGGTCCTGGGTCAAAGCACTCGCTACGTCCCTGGTTCATTGCCGCGATGGCTGCGGGAATTGCTTTTATCCTCGGCTCCCTAATCTATAATTCAATGGATTGGACAAACGATCCTGTTGCGGACCGATTGGGAAACAAGATCGCAAAAATCACTCAGGATCCTGCGATTCCCAACCTTTCCCGCTCCGAAGATGAGAAAGCATCCGACGCAGCGCAGGATAAAGAAAGACCAACTGTTGTCGGCGGTGTGGTGGCTGGTATTGATAACGAGGACTTGGATCGTAAAGAAGATCTCGATGCATCTGGCGAAAACGAACCTACAGTTAGAGGAAATCGTGGATTTGTCGACGGCAATGGGCATGGGACCTCCCGAGTTAAGAGTCGTATCGCCCTGCAACCGAGTTACGAGCTTCACGACGAACTCGAAATTCTGGAATCCGTTAAAGATTTCTACATTGCCCCGGATGTCGCTGGAAGAGTGATCGACGGGCTCGCTGGCCGAGGAATAGGCGACCAAGGTGGACGAGGCGGCGGAGGTGGAGGCCGCGGTGGCGGAGGATCTCAAGGCAATAGCGAAGAAGGTTGGGGGCCGGCCAAAGGCAAGGTTGACGGCGAACGCCCGGTTCCGGAGCCTGGAGTTGATAGAGACATGCCATTTAGAGCCGGAGTGGTCGAAGGAAAAGACCACCCTGCTCCACCTTCACGTACGGTCAATCGAACATCCGACAGCCTCATTACCGAGGTTCTGAAAAAAGTCGATCCTTCCGGCATCAAAGATATCACTCTCCGTGAAATCCAATCGGATCGCATCAAACTCCTTGTCGATGGAAAATACGATCAGGAAATCGAACTGGGCATCGTCCTGAAAAGCCTGAGGGCGGATGAAGGCGTTGATAGCGATTCGACAACAAAATCACTCGACTTTTCCCTACTCGAAAAAGAGATCTCGGAAAAACTAACCAAGCGCAATGCAGGAATAGCCGCAAGCAAAAAATCCTGGAAGCGAGTCAAGGCAACGGCCAACACGTCCCGCTTGATGATCGGAGACAAAGACGAACTGGACATGCAGGGGCTGCAGGTCAATGTCCAAGTTGACGGTTTTCGCGCTCGCGTCCTGCTCGATTGTTTTTACTACAACGATCGTGCGCAGCAGCTCGAAGGCAACTTCAAACTTCGGTTGCCTGATGACGCATCGTTGTACTACTTTGCCTTTGGGCAGAGTGCCCACGATTTCTCTCCGCAAGGCCAGCTTTCCGAAAAGGAGTTTATTCAACCTCAACGGGGCGAGCATTTTGTTTCCCTGCAACCTGCAAATATTGCAAGTGACCGAGGGCCTGTCTGGGAAAGTGTCAAAGAAGCCCGTATGGTTCCTAAGGAAAAAGCAGCCTTTGCTTACACCCAAACGGTACGACGCAAGGTCGACCCCGCGTTGGTTGAATGGAGCGGTGCAGGCGTTTTTTCCGCACGGGTCTTTCCGCTGATGCCAAACAAACTTCATCGCATCGTGATTGGCTACGATGTCAGTTTGACCAAAACAGACGACGGCCTGAGCTATCGCCTGGATCTACCCGAAGAGTTTGGGCAGTGCAAAGTCAACTTGAATGTATCGGCAACAGCCGGTTCAGAGCTGTCCATCACCCCTGCGATCAAACCAACAGGTGATGCCAACCAGTATCTTTACAGCTACGGCAATTCCAAATTGGGCGAAGCGCGTTCCATTGAATTGAATGTGAAAACATCCAGCCCAGTCCTTCTTTGCAACGACAATCATGATGAAGGCCGTTTCTGGACCACCCAGTTCACTCCCGACCTGCCCAAAGAAAACGCCGCCGCAAATTCTCGCGGAGTGTTCCTCCTGGATACTTCACTGAGTAGCAATCCAGACAAGTTCAATGTTTGGCTGAAACTTCTTCGTGAAACGTTGACTCAAAATCGCGATACGATGAAACAGTTTTCCGTGATGCTGTTCAATGTGGAAAGTTACTTTTGGCGCGATCAGTACGTTGAAAACACCCCGGAGAATGTCAACCAACTACTGGCCGACTGTGAAAAACTAGCACTGGAGGGCGCAACCGATCTGTACGCTGCGACCGACCTACTGATTTCGACGCCTTGGATCTCTGAGGGCGGCAGCCCCGACCTTTTCCTGCTAAGCGACGGTGCAGCGACGTGGGGAGAAACTAACTTGCGACTGATTCGCAATCAGCTGGCCAGTGCAAATCTCGGCAACCTGTTTGCTTACCAAACGGGATTGACGGGAACGGCAATCAACAGCCTGAGGTTTCTTGCAGATCGCTCCGGTGGCGCCGTGTTCAGTGTCGCCTCCGAAGCCGAACTCGCGAAGGCCGCTACCGCTCATCGGAGTCGACCCTGGCGGGTTAAATCCATTGAATTAGACGGCGGAACCGACATCATGACCGCCGGGCGAGTCTCCTGGGTTTATCCTGGGCAAACGGTGACTTTGGTCGGACGTGGAGAAGTGAACGGCAATTTAAAAATGGTTCTTTCACAAGGGACGGTAGAGAAAACCGTAACGACAGAATTTTCGGAAACGCTTGAGTCTCCGTTGGCGTCGCGCATGTACGGTTACGTTTCGGTCGGCCAATTGGAAAGCCTGGGATCACATATCGAAGACGTCGCTGCCGCTTACGCTCGCCATTTTCGAATCACAGGGAATACTTGTTCACTTCTGATGCTTGAAACCGAGGCCGATTACCAACGATTCAACATCGTGCCTCAAGAAGATCTGTTTGTGATCAAAACACGAAATGCTTCTGAGTTGATTCAGAAAATTCTGGACGAGAAAAAGACTGAACTCGTCAGCCCGAAAACTCGCCTGCTCAACTGGATTCACAAACTGGAGAACATTCAGGGCATCACCTTTAAACTACCTACCGCATTAAAGTTGGCTATCGATAAAATCGACGTCGACGCCATCTCGAAGCCAATTGTTTGCAAGAATCGCAATCAGGCCGACGTCAGCGACGAATTCTTGAAGTTACTTGTCGACAAGAAACTTGACTACAACGCCGTGGTTTCGGAATCTAAAAAACGGGGATTGGGTTCCGCACCCGATGCAATCAAGGTCCTTAGTAGCCTGATTGAACAAAACCCGGGCGATTTGACACTCGCTCGCGATATCGCCTTTGTTGCCATGGAACTGGACGAGCCCGCTCAAGCTTACAATTTGCTGCGACAGGTCGCACTGGCACGCCCCTTTGAACCAACGATTTATCCAGCGATTGGAAAATGCCTTACCCAACTGGGCAAAGCAGATATGGCGATTCTTTTCTACGAGATCGCGATCGAAGCTCAGTTTCAAAATCGGACGGCAGATTACCGCCAAATCGTTGCAGTCGAGTACATGCATCTTCTTCGCAAAATCCAATCGGACAAACTGGACTCCAAACTAAAAGAGTATGCGGCTCATCGCCTCATGTCGCTGAATAAAAAAACAGATATCGGCGAAAAAGACATCGTCATTACGATGATGTGGAACACCGACTCTTCCGATGTCGATCTACACGTGCTGGAGCCCAACGGCGAAGATTGTCACTACGGACACCGACAAACCAAATCGGGCGGTCAAATCACTCGCGATATTACCGATGGATTTGGGCCAGAAATGTACACGCTGAAAGAAGCCCCTCAAGGCAAGTATCAGGTCAAGGTCAGCTACTTTGGTTCGAATACAAATCGTACCAATATGCGAAGCAAAGTTTACCTAACGATCTATCGAAATTACGGGCGAACAGACGAAACCGTTTCATACAAATCGGTCGAACTCCGCAACCGAGGGGACCTTCAAGATGTCTCTACGATCGGCGTAAAGTAACATCCGTTTTCTGGGCTGATCAATGACGCTGGCAACGACTCAATCAATTGCTTGCGTGATGCACTGAAGTTCGACGGGGAGGGAAACACGCTGCCGACGCAGTGGAACGCCAATTCGTTTCGGCAGAAGCCTCAACCTCCCATTGGCAAGGCAAGGCTCAAACCATCCTGTTCCGATTGCAACGCTCCCGGCTAACACCGTGAGAGTCTTTCAAGAATTTGGGAACTCGCCGCATAGGGAGCACGTCAATCACTACGACAACAGGAAACTTTGAGATATCCCAATGAAACAGCTAGTCATTATCATCATCGTCTTTATCAGTTCGATATTGGGTTATGTCGTTTACGCGATTTCCCAACAGGCAAATGAGCCCAAAACAGCTGGCGAAGTTCTTGCGGAAATCATAAACCCACCGGTCGAAGATGAACCGGAAACGGTTGGCCCACAAGCGCCCCGCTTGAAGCAATTTGCTCGTTCGACAAACCCTGATTTCGAGGTAGATCGTTCGGATCCAGACATGCTCCGGTTGCAAACATTGGCGACCCCTCAAGCTCCAATTCAACTTTCTATCTCCCCTGCCACACTTCAAAACGACAACCAGAATGGGCAAGTTGAAATCACGTTCACAAACGTCAGTGAAAAAGCCATCAAGATCATCAAACCACTCGACGGTTCGTATTATGGCTGGTACCAGCCCCACTACAAATTCACCGTCATTGATTCGAAGGACCAGGAACTTCCGTTGGGAGGTCGTTGCGGGGTTTCAGGATTGTGGGGCGATACAAGTTTCCCTGAAAACTACTTAATTGAATTGCCTCCACAAGAATCGCATAAGCTCCAAGCTTATTTGCCATTCGCATTTTCGAATTCTGGCGAGTACCGTGTAACCTTTGAATACATCTATGACTACTCGAAGAACGAAGCCAAGCCTCCGAAGAATGCTGGCGACACCGCATGGACTCAACCGCTAGAGGGTGTTTGGCAAGGTACTGCTCGATCCAATACCGTTGTCTTGGAAATTGAAAAGGAATAGGAGTAGGTGTCTTGACCTGCTGCTGGGCTGGAACCTCAATTCCCAGACAAGACCCTTTAACCGCGATCTTCGGCGATCAATGACACTTGATCGCCGATTCTAATCAAACCGCCTTCGACAATCGACGCAGTAATTCCTCCAAGGCCTCGCATCGCGTTGTATCCACCTGGCCCAAGGTTTTCCTCCATCCGAGAACAGGGGTGGCAATTGCCCGTCATTTTCAAGACTGCGGTCCCAATCTGAAAATTGAGTTCTCGACCAGGCGCTTTAAGAGCAAGCAGATTGATTCCCGATACCACGATGTTTCGCCTTAACGACATTGGATCGATGGCCTCTTGCCCAAGAAATTTGGCAAGCGTTTCAATGTGTTCGGCTTGGATCAAAGTCACCATACGCTTCCCCCCTTCTTTACCAGCGAAACGATCGCCGACCAGCCCACAAGCCAAATCGATTTCGGCGTGATCCACATCGGAAATCGGCCCTCGTCGTCCTGTACGTAGTCCAATCCATTCCACGCATCCAATTTGTGGCAAAATCAAAAACAAATTCTTCATCATCCATTCCAAACGATTCACACGCCAATCTGATCGCATTACTAGAGATGAGCAAAGTTGCCATGTCAATAAATGAGATTCACTCCCTGAGCTAACTGGTAAATCGTTGTTTTAGTCCAGAATTGGGTTGCCTCGAATTAATCGGAACCGCTTATTCACCTCCGAAACCCCAATCTCACAAACTCTGAGAACAACTGGGGAAATGAGTGACGACATCGGTGCCTCGCTGGTCAACTCCGGTTCGCAATGGACACCCTTCGATACTCAATTTGGACGCAAGGTTGTCCTTTGACTCCGTGGCCGAATTACCACCAACCCAATCGTTCATCCACGAAATTCCGATTAGGCAAACCGGGGAATCTTTGAGCGAGACAAGAGGGACTTTCCCCCTCAAACTCGATCGATTTCGCTAGCGTTGCGACTGCGATTTGAGTCTGGCTCCCTGTTTTGTCGATGCAATATCAAGCTGAATACGCCCTTCCACAAACCTATCCTGACGATTCACGATGTGGTGCCCTCAATGCAAAAAGAAATCACCAGCCGTTGCTGTGGGCAACGATGAATTGATCTGCGCTCAGTGTCGAACTGAAATCGTTCCGACCATCCCCAAGCCCAAATCACGCGTTGCCCGACGAGCCTCAAATGGATCTGGCCGCAAAAAACTTACGACCTCCCAGTCAGCCTCGACAGCGACGTCGTCAAAGCCCGACCAGAACGTCGCGTCGACACAGGCAGTCATCAAATCCTGGACCGATTCGAATCGAAAATGGAGAGCGGACAAAGCTCACCTAACGCGACCAAGCGAAGAGGTCGCGACGCCTTCGGGAACTGAGCCTTCAGAACATGCGCCGATTCCTTTGAGGGAGGCGCAAAGCAGCTCAAGGCATAACCTAATCCTGTTTGGTTTGTTTGTTTTCTTGGCGGGACATGGGTTAACAATTTGGGCCTTTCTCGCAGCACATTTTGGCGCCTGGACCATTGGCAGCTTTTGCTCCGTTGGCGGCATCTCAATTGCAATGATCTCCGTTGTCCAAGCGTTGCGAGATCTCGAAAAGCGATTGACTGAATCTGACTCCACCAGAAATCGTTCGACGAAGAAAGTTCTCCGGGGTAAACGCAAGAAAACCCGCAGGCAAAATTAGTGCAAACGGCAATCGTGAGTTTATCCGCTCGCGACATCCCGCATCAGAGCTGAACTTTGCTCAGCCAAAAAGTCACTCAAATGCCGAACGCTCTCTTTCGAAACTTCGATCCCAACGAGCGGGTCATCCAGACGGGGCATATCTAAGATGACCCTCCTCGATGGTGGAGTCTTTCCGATTCTTCGGACTTGAGCGGCGTCTCCGGCACCTTACGATCCAAACGATCGCCCTCTTCCTCTTTTTATATGGGTTCAGTCAAATAGGTCGAAGACAACTTCTACGGGCGCAAAAAATCTAACTCCTCAATTCTTGGTGAGGACAATCCCGCCTCAATAGCGTCGCGAAACCCAGCTCCCTTTTGTGTGCCATCCCACCCGTCGTCAATCCACTGAAGGCGCATCGCCAACGCTGCCTGGGTTTTCCTTATCTTTTGCGTCATGTCAATTGAAAATACTCGCCAAATGAATAGAGTATGTTGGTGACAGCCTTCAATGGAGCAGTCAATGCCGATCCCTGCACGGGCGATCTGGCAGTAGCATTCGTCCAAGATGCTGACACTCAAGAAGACGACAAAGCAAAACAGGAGACGGGAGAAGAAAACCCTGTTGACGCCATCGCTGCGAAATTTGAAAAAGAGCAGATGGAGTTTTGGCAAAAAATAGAGGACGCAGCAGAAGAAGATCGAGAAGATCTTTTTGCCAAAGCCCCGACAGCCGACGACTACGCGGAAGAAATCAAAAAACTGGCTGAAGAGAATCTGAATTCTGATATTGCTGAATCCGCCTACACTTGGATGATTTCCAATATTCGCGATGAAGAACTCGTCGCCGAAGCCTACGACCAGCTGTTCACCAACTTCATCAAAAGTGAAAAGTTGAGTGGCGTTTGCATGAATCTGGTTTACTCAACGCCTTCTGCTCAAGTGGAAAAACGACTCGATTCCTTGATCGAAAATTCGCCACACGATTCCGTAAAAGCTGCCGCCTCGTACGCAAAAGCAAGTTACCTGGAGCAGATTCTCGAATCCAAAGACATGGTGGATGATCCTGAGATGGTTGAATACATCGGCGAAGAAGGCGTCGAGTACCTGAAGAATGCGAAAGTTGAAAAATCGTCGATTGAAGAATTGTACCAAACCATCGTCGACAATTACGCAGATGAGGAAATCGTCTACGGCCCAGGCCGAAGCGAAAACTTGGGCGAACTGGCTTCTTCAGCCCTGTTTGCGATTCAAAACCTTTCTGTTGGGTGTGTGGCCCCCGATATCGCTGGCCAGGATCTTGACGGAAAAGACTTCAAGCTGAGCGACTATCGCGGCAAAGTTGTCATGCTCGACTTCTGGGGCGATTGGTGAGGTCCCTGCCGGGCTATGTACCCACACGAGCGGTCGCTCGTAAACAAACTGGCAGACAAACCTTTCGCACTTATTGGAGTTAACAGCGATGATGATCTCGATGAGATTCGAGAAATCGTCAAAGAAAAGGACATCACTTGGCGGAGCTTCCAAAACGAACACGAAGACGGTTCCATTTCTGATGCTTGGAACGTTTCCGGCTGGCCAACCATCTACGTGATGGACGCCGAAGGAAAAATTCGATTCAAAAACCTGAATGGTGAACAGCTTGATAAAGCCATCACCGAGCTACTTGCTGAAATTGACGTCAAAGTCGATGTCTCCAATCACGAAGATGAAGAGGACAAGAAAAGCGATTCTGAAGAAGCAGACGGAACCACTCGTTAGGCCTACGCTTCGAATCTTAGATCACCCAAGCCAAGTCATCATTGACTTGGCTTTTTTTCGTATTGGTCAGTCAACAACCGCATGAGCTGGCCAATCCTGCTCAACAACTTCCACTCGAACATCAATTTCTTGAATGTTTCCTAGTTCAGAAGCTTCGCTTAATGTCCAACAACCAGCCGCTTCGCACAATGTTCAAAACTCCTTTACCTGGAGAGCAAATCAAAACTCGCGGTAGATGCCGTTTGCCTTTTTGGCAAATTTGTCAATGATTAGCTTTTTCCATCCTGCGGCAAAACGCTCCCTCCATGTCCCCATCTCAAACTTCCAAATCCCGATTCGCTGAATTCCTGGAAAAATTCAAAAGTGGCCAGCTAAAAAAAGAGCGTGATGAAGAAGGGGAGGATCAGGAAGAAAAGAAGGCTGAATCCAAGCTCGACAAGTCGGAGAAGAAAAAAATCCGACGTGGATACCTGAAAATCTACATCAGACGACTTTGGCCCCACTGGAAAATGGTAGCCGTTTTGGCGACCCTTGCGGTTCTTGTCTCCGTGCTGGAAATCGTTCAACCACTGTTTGCCCGCTATATCTTCGATGATGTCCTGCTTGCCCAAGAGTTAACCGCCGCTGAAAAAATCTGGAAACTAAACGTCGTTGGCGTGATTTTTCTCGGGCTGGTTGTTTTCACTCGCGTGTTGGGAATTTGCCGAGCGTGGCTTCAAAGACTTCTAAACCTTCGTGTCATTCTCACCTTGCGACGCGCCTTGTTTGACCGCTTGCTGCGCCTCTCGCTGGACAAGTTATCCGACATGAAAGTCGGGGGAATCATTTCCCGGTTGACGGACGACATCAACAAAACAACTGGCCTTTTGCAAATGGCGGTGATCTCGCCAGGGGTCGCTGTCCTCCGATTGCTTATTGCGATGGTGATCCTGTTCATCATCAACTGGAAGTTGGCGATTACTGCACTTGGTGTCATTCCGCCAATCATGATTTTGAGCATGATCGCAATTCGCCGAATCCGACCGATCTACCGAGCAATCCGCAAGGACGTATCGCATGTAGACGGTCGCGTGGGCGAGGCGTTCCAAGGAATTCGGGCAGTTCGTTCGTTCAGTGGGGAACAGCGAGAAGAGAACGAGTATGCCGTAGGGCATCATACGATCACGCGAATGCGACTGTTTGCGGCCAAACGGGAAATTATCGTTTGGAGCACCTGGGGCTTCATCATTGCACTCAACACGGTGATCGTCACTTGGGCTGGCGGCTACTGGTACATCCATGGCGAGGCTACGATTGGTGACATCGGCGCTTTCCAGATCTACGTTCTCTACCTGCTCAACCCGGTATGGCAAATCGTCGAATCGATGACGGAACTACAGCGTTCGCTTGCCTCCATGGAGAGGGTCTTCGAAGTCCTGGAAACTCCTGCAGACAAGCCAGATGTCGAAAACGCCGTGGAAGTCGGGCCGAGTGTTGATGAGCTCAAATTCGAAAACGTCTGGTTTGCCTACAACGATGAATCTGATGTGATCAAGGACTTCAACCTGACCGTTCCTGGCGGAAGTGTGGTTGCTCTTGTCGGCCGAAGCGGCGCGGGAAAAACGACCATCACCGACCTGGTGGCAAGATTCTACGATCCGACCAAGGGCCAAATTACCTTGAACAACAAGGACTTGCGCGACTACCAATTGAATTCGTTTCGCGATCTACTGGGAGTCGTTCAGCAAGAAGTCTTTTTGTTTGATGGAACTGTTTTTGAAAACATTGCCTATGCAAATCGAAATGCCACAGCAGAAGCCGTGATGGCTGCCGCTCGGCAGGCCAATGCCCATGAGTTTATTGCCGATCTCCCGGAGGGCTATAACTCAATCATTGGCGAACGCGGTGTCAAACTATCGGGCGGACAACGTCAGCGGCTTTCGATTGCCAGAGCCCTACTTGCCGATCCGCAGATTCTTATCCTGGACGAAGCAACAAGCAATTTGGACACCGAAAGTGAACAGATGATTCAGCAAGCCATGACAGAGTTGCTCAAGGATCGCACAACATTTGTTATTGCGCACAGGCTATCGACCATTACCCACGCCGATCAGATCGTTGTCATTGACGAAGGAAAAATCGTCGAGTGCGGCACCCACGACGAGTTAATCAAACTCAATGGGACCTATGCAGAGATGGTCAAAAGGCAACACGACGCGGTCAGCATAATTTAGGTTGTTCAAGAATAAACTGCAGGAGCACGTTTGCTGTTGGAGCCTCTCTTTACTCGTCCTCGATAACATCCAGCTCTTGGCGTTTCGCCTCGACAAGTCGCTTCGCCTCGGCCTTTTCCTCAGGTGACAACTCGCGTGATCCTTCAAGAATCTGATCGTCCGTCAATTGCTGTTCCATCAGAAAAAGGATCTCATCCGTTTCTTTCCGAACGTACTTGAAATCATCCAGAAAAAACTGACTCTCGCCATTGGGCGTAGAATAGGTGATCACTGCGATGCCCTTGCGCTCCCAGCGTCGTTTGTTGATCGTGAGAATATCTGAAAAGGCAAACTCTTCATTCCAACTGGTTTTTAGGCGGCCATCCTCTGCTTCGACCCAAGTGTTGTTGACCTTGGTGAATTTAAAGATCGCAATCGAGCCCGCCAAAAGACACACGGCAACCAATGCATAATTAAAATAGATATAGCCTTGTACCGAAGCAGGCGTTTTGGGAGCACCAATCGGCCAGTTGTTTTCCTTGGCGACTTGAGTCCACTCTCCGCTGTCCTCCGCATGTCGCTTAACCCAACCGGTTTGCCCCTCTTCATTCGCCTCCATCCAATGTGCCTTTGCCATCTTCATTTTTTTGGGGCCGGTCACCAAGGCATCGTAGCCTCCCCAAAGAACGTAACCAATACAGACAGCGGCAATCAGAAGAAACCGCCTCAGGAACTTGGAATTTGAATTGGCTCGGATCGACATCAATTTCTCTTATCGGTTCATAGGATTGGCACCAAAATAATCTAATCTGAAACTTGCTAACAGGGTCGACTCACCAAGAGGTGGGTAACTTTCGGAAAAAAACAACGTTGTTTTATTGGAAAAACCGACATCAACTCAATTTGTTTTGCCCGGTGGACCAATGGTGTCACGGTCAAAACGAATAATACGATGGATCAAACACGTGGCCTGAATTGAGGCAAAAATGACTAAACTACGAAAACGACCGAAACTCGACTATCACACCCTGATCGTCTGTCCGGAGGACGGGTTCGATCCCAAAGACTGGAGAGATCGCCCAAGAATCTACTCGATCGTGTCCTACGAAGGCCAACAACAATTTCGCGGCAGAGCGGACGCTTGGCGATTCACTCATAATCAGGAGATGCTCGAACAAAGCAATCCGAACCGCTGGGCCATCGTCTGCACTCGTCTTGAGTCACTCAGCTCGAATAACAACTAGTACCTAGGCCTGTCTTGGATTGGCGGGCCGAGTACATCAGATACACCGGTTTTCTTCGCCTTGTTACCTGTCAATTCAAATCGGTCCGGGTATTAGCCCCACGTTCCACGTTTGAGAGGAACAAGAACTGTTTCGGCAGGAGCCTCAACCTCCCGTAAAAGGCAAAAGCTCGACGACGGGTGCCATGCTCCTCGCTTGCGTGGGCATGTAGTGTTCTGCCAACAGCCTAGCCCATTTTCGATTGGCGGGCCGAGTCCATCAGATACACCGGTTTTCTTCGCCTTGTTACCCGTCAATTCAAATCGGTCCGGGTATTAGCCCCACGTTCCACGTTTGAGATGAACAAAAACTGTTTCGGCAGGAGCCTCAACCTCTCGTGAATCGACTACTTGATAGGGTGCCCACGTCGTCACCTAATCAACAGGCTCCAAATCGGCTGGCAACACGAAATGCCTTTGCGACTTCTTCAATCAAGGTCGTACCTGTAACGGGCTTTTGAATAAAACCGAATGCTCCCATTTCGAGCGCGAGATAACGCTCCTCCTTGCCGGCGGAACTTAGCATCAACACGATAATGTGATTCCAATTCTTGTTGGCTCGGATCTGTTTCAAAACTTCCAAGCCATTCACATGGGGCATGAAAATATCCAGCAGGACCATGTCTGGTTGAGTGTTGCCGACCGTATCAATGACATCGCGGGCATCCGCGATATTCGACACCTGAGAAAAGCCCGCGTCACTCAGATACTTCTCAACGACTTTGACTGTGAGGATATCGTCATCGACCACGAGAATATGAGACGATTTGAAATTACTTGCATCCTTTCGCCTGATGGGGTGAGTCGTGGTGGCCATCTTCTCTTTCCAAAAACTTCGGTCTCTAAAACATAGGTCATAAACGCTCAGAATGTCGTGTTTCTAAGACCTTTTTTGGGCGCCCAGGCAGATTCTCCGAAATCAGTTTCCAACCTCAATGGTTCATCAGTGATCGCCCCTGTTGGCAACTAGGACTCTTTTTTGAAAATTCCTCCGCCTCACGAGCGAACTTGACATACGGTTGATGTTAGGGATCGAGAATAATCGACCAACCAACTGCTCTCCTTTTGTCACCTCAGGGATACCCCCAAAAATGTCAATGTCCAGGCTTCTTGTTGTCGACGACAGCCAATCGGTTCGAGTCCAGGTCAAACGCATTCTCACTAGCGCGGGCTACGAAGTTATCACCGCAGCCAATGGGAACGAAGCAATCGAACTGCTTCACCACGAGCCCAGTTTAATGGTACTCGATGTCAATATGCCGGGACTGGACGGATTCAGCGTTTGTGAAAAGCTCAAAAACATGGGATCCGAATATCGGGAACTGCCGATCGTTTTCTTGACCTGCATGAATACAAAAGCCCTTGAATTGCTGGGCCAGGAGTTTGGGGCCTACCTGCAAAAGCCTGTCTGCGAAGTCGACTTGTTGGACGCAGTTCGTACACAACTCCATCAGTCCACCCATTCATAGAACGATACAGGACTCAACAGCATGAATGAATCATCGACAGAACGACCTACGCCCTTGATCTTTGATTTTGATCAATGGCGACGGGACATCGAGACCTTTGCCGAGGAAACCCAATTCGAGTTGCAGCAGATCATTGCAGATCTGACGGGGAACGACCCAAACTCGAGCCACAGGATGAAGTTTCAAGACCCACTCCCTGACAAGAAACGTTCGTCAGGCGAATCGAAATCACCCCACAATCATCGTCTGGCTTCTCTCAAAGAAAAGCTAATCGAACGCATCACACACCCCAATAAATAGACATGTCATTTGGCAACCTACAATCCGAACGATTCTGTGCCTTTCGATCTGGCGAAAGTGGGTACGCAGTCCCAGCGTTATCAATCCAATGTGTAACGTTGAGTCCTACGCTCACCAAGGTTCCTCATAGCGATCCAGTACTAAGAGGAGTTTGTCATGCTCAAAATGAATTCGTTCCGGTATTCAGTTTACTGGGTTTGATGCAGATTCAACACGAACAAAGAAACGATGCAGAACTTCAAATGCTGGTCGTTCACGGTCCAGCAGGAAACTGGGGACTGCTGATCGATGAAGCCCTCGGGCTCACAGAACTTGAAATTTCCATCTCGGCTCTTTCCTTTAAGGAAGACGCTTGGTCAAAAATTTCGATGGGTTCCGCTTCCTTTAAAAACCAAGTCCTACAGATCCTTGATCCACTTGCGGTCTATCAGTATGCGATAAGACTTCTCGACGCATTTTGGCTCGACCAGGAAAAAGCCGTTCACTCATTGGCCGCCGAAATTGCTTCGGCTTAATCAACTGACATGCGTATCAACTTTCTATTTACCGCTATTTGCTTCGCCAATCTCATTGGCGGAATTTTCCTGTACCTTGCGATTCAGCAAACATCGCTCTTCAATATGCTGGGGTTGTCGATGGCCAGCGTAGTCTTAGGCGGTGGCACAACCGCTTGGGCAGCGCGACGTTTTCACAAAGCCATCTCGCAGCTATCAAAACGATTGAATCGTAATGCCAAAACTGAATCGATTGGAATTGCCGAACTGAGTCAAATGGGTGAGAAAGTCTCTAACACCCTCACAATGACCATTGCGGAATCGGAACAATCGCTCAATGAGCTCAATGAAGTCAGTAACTACCTCGCCCTAGTGGATCGTCGCGACGTTGCGCGTGAACGGGACGAAACGAACTCTAGTGCATCTCGTTTGAAAGGCATCCTCACCGGCTACAGCGGAGAACTAGAACCGGTGATTCAACAGATCGCTTCGTGCAGCCGTGAGATCAAACGTTTTACCTCACAAATCGTATCCGGGGCAGAAGAACAAGTTGGGTCAGTCGATCAAGCAACAACGATGATCGAATCGATGGCAGACGCCATTATCCAGGTGGGCGATTACGCCAATATCGCCGTCGAAGCCTCAACCACCGCCAAACATGTCTCGGCCAATGGGCTGGACAAATTCCGCGAGTTGGTTGATGAGATGAAACAAGTTCGCAATCATATTGCCGCTCGCGAACGCAAACTTCGAACTCTGGGACAACACACCAAAGAAATCGGAAACATTGTACAAACGATCGGTTCACTTTCTTCGAAGACAGACCTTCTAGCTCTCAACGCATCCATCGAATCCGTTCGAGCGGGAGAGCATGGACGTGGATTCGCGGTGGTGGCTGAAGAAGTGCGAGCTCTGGCGGAACAGTCCGCACAAGCCGTGGTTGACATCTCCAATCGAATAGAACTGGTCCAGATGGAAACTCAACAATCCATTTCAGTCGCCGCAGGTGAACACGAACAGATCAGCGACGTCATTGAGAAAGTTGCTGGAACACTTGAGGAGTTACAAACCATTAGTGACTCAACCGACGAGTCCGCGAACTGCGTCGCCACCATTTCGGATGTAACTCAAAAACAACTCGAACTGACTCACGAAATCGCTTCGGTACTCGAGCATAACTCAACATGCTCGCGTGACAGCAGAAACCAAGCTGAAGGCGCTCACTGGACGGCAAAAACACTGGGACAAATGGGCGAACGACTCAACAGTTTGCAACAACTGCTTCGCCCCGAAGGAAAATCGCATCGTTCGTTGCCTCAACACGAACACTCTCCAGCTTCTTCCTATGCCAAGCAGCCAGTAAGTTAGTCGGAGCCGATCAATGAGCAATAAGAATAAAAACAAATCAGCAATCGAATCCGCTCCTGGTTTCGAATCGTTCGAAGTTACCGAACTCGACCACTCGCTCAACTCACAAGAACTTTGGGAGATGGCGACCGGCGATGACTTCGAATTTGAATCGGAAGATCGGGACGATAATTTGGAAAATGCTCCCTCAGCCAATGATATTGGGCTCTTGCTTTCAGTCATCTCAGATAACCCCGCAACTCCGACATCAACGGAAACAACTCACGAACCAACCTTCCAAACGATTGACAACAAAAGTGACGAAGTCGCAATGCAGGAGTTGTCTGGCGATCCAGAACTTCGTCAAGCCTACCTCAACGACGCACTCAATTGCCTGAACGCAATGGAGCAGGCAGCACTCAGTCTGGAATCTGAACCGGCCAATAAAAAACCGATCCAACAATTCTGCCGCGAACTTCATACCCTCAAAGGCGCGTCGGCAAGTGTCAGCCTGTCTGAGCTGGCCACCTACCTTCACGATTTGGAAACCTCCCTTGAAGAAGTCTTTCAGAGCGACGCCGTTAAGGTCGACGTCGAACCCATGTTTTCTGCAGTCGATCGAGTTCGAACCGGCATTTCCCAATTGGTTCCCGCTGTCAGCAAATCAACCGAAGAATCCAATCCAAGCGTTTCTCCCGCCAATCGCGCACAGGACTTTTCTGGAGTGGGTTCGCATGATGATGCATCAATTCGAATCCGCGCCGCCAAGCTGGATCGCCTGATGGATATGCTTGCCGAACTTGTGGTATTGCGAAATCGCCGCGAAAATCATGTATCAGAATTCAACGAACTCAACGAAGAACTCACACGCTGTGCGACTCGACTTCGATTTGCTGAGGAACAACCGGAATTCTTCCCCGACATTTCCATTTCCCCCAATCGAAGTAGCTCGGAAACCATCTCGGAAATTGGCAAAGACATCACGGCAGTCGCTCAGGGGCTTGGCGAATTACAGACTCCTGTCAGTCGCGACAATCAATCGATTTCACGTTTTATCCGCGACTTCCGACAGGAACTGATGCAACTGCGCCGTATTCCAATTTCTGGATTGCTTCAACGCTTGCAGCGCGCCGTACGAGACGCCGCCAATGCGGAAGGAAAGAAAGTTCAACTAAAGATCCTCGGTGAGCAAACGGGGCTAGAGCAAGAGATTCAGGAAAGATTATACGAACCCCTTTTACACATCGTCCGCAATGCAGTCAGCCATGGCATTGAAACCCCGGAACAACGAACCCAATCCAACAAGGATGCTCAAGGAACGGTTACCGTCAAAGCGCATTCCAATGCACAGCAGTTGGTGATTGAGGTTCGGGATGATGGACAGGGCATCGACTATCCAGCCGTCCGAAATCGTGCGATTGAAAAAGGCTTGATCACCTGCACCCAACCCATCACCAACCGGGAACTGGCCAAGTTGATCTTCCATCCAGGTTTTTCCACGCGACAAACGGCAAGTGAAATCTCTGGACGTGGAGTAGGAATGGACATTGTCGCCTCCGCCATTGAACAACTTCGCGGAAGGATCGATATCGATTCCACGCCAGGCAGCGGAACCACAATGCAAATTACGATTCCGCTACGTACTGGAATTGAACACGTTATGGTCTTTCGCTCTGCCAACCAATTGTTTGCGCTTCCGATGCAATCGGTCAAAGCGGTCAACGGGCAGGGCGTAAACAATTGTGTTCAAATGAATTTGAACGAGATTCTCTCTCTGCCCAAGACAAAAACATCGCAACCTCAAGACATTTTGATTTTGAGATCATCCACAGGAGATGCCAGCGAAAAAAATCTGGCACTAGCTGTTGACGAAACAGTCGGTCCCGAAGAAGTCGTGGTTCGTGGCCTCCCACCCATGTTGCAGCAGCACCCTCTTTTTTGCGGCATCACACTTTCGGGAGCTGGAGAATCAGTATTACTTCTGGACAGTCAAAGCGTAGAAGACTTTTGCTTGACTCATCACGACGCCGTCAATCAACCGCAACTGGACGACCAGATTGAATCAGAAGATTCGAACCAAATTCGTGCCCTTGTTGTCGACGACTCACTCACAGCCCGAAAAGTGCTCGTCAAAAAACTCCATGCCCTAGGGATCGCGTCAATCGAAGCCAGTGATGGTATCGAAGCATTGGAACAGCTCCGACGGGAATCCGTGGACTTGGTTTTCACGGATTTGGATATGCCAAGACTTGGCGGAATCGAACTACTTTCTGACATCCGCAGTCAGAAGTACACCGATGCTCCTGTGGTCATCATCAGCAGCCGTCATGAAGACGAATTCCAGTCTCGCGCTATCGAATTGGGGGCGGCTGCTTACCTGAGAAAACCTATTGATCATGAATCATTCACTAACCTGATGGAGGAACTGCAACAACAAACACAATCCTCTAAATAGCTAAAAAGACAATCACGAAAAAGACAATCACGAAAAAGACAAAAGACACGTAAATCAGCTAATAAACACGTAAAGCAACTAAGAGCCACGTAACTTAAACAATACGAAAGTGACTATGTCCGAGAAAACCATTCTCATAATCGATGATAGCGCGACCATCAGACGGTTCGTCGACAACGAACTTAGCGCCGCTGGTTATCGGGTCGTCGTGGCCGGCACCGCGGAAGACGGAATCATCAAAGCGAGTGAGGAAAAACCAGACCTGATTATTCTGGATCATCAACTGCCTGGTACGACCGGCTACGAAGTCTGCTGCCAGCTTCTTGCCGATCCGACGCTTGCAAAAATTCCGGTGATCGCCAGCTCTACTCTACGAAAAAAAGCCTACGCTGAGTATGTCGACTGCGATAACGTCGTCGATATGCTCCCTAAGCCGTACAAACCTGAAGCACTGGTGGCAACGGTTGCCAACGCATTAGAAACCGCTGAAATGGTCGTCCAATCACAAAGCGAGGGTTCGGCAGTTCCCGAAGTCATTGATGAGTTGGGCGAACCCGATTTGGCAGGAACCTTTGCGTGCTTCGGAATTCGCGAACTACTTGATCTCCTGAACAATGGCGGAAAATCAGGAATGCTCGAAGTCGAAACGGACCGCTGCCGAGTCCACATCCATGTCGATCGAGGTCGAATCCAGGCAATTACGGGTTCGGGAATTGCCCCCGAAGAACTAACTCGATTTGTTCCGGAATCCCTTTCCGAGTTGGTTCCGATCATGAAACTTACCTTGACTGGACGTCGCGGTGCCGAAATTGACGGCTTGGTGGATTTGCTCAACACCAAAGTTCTTGACCCACGTCTTTTGAAAAAATTACTGCGACTCCAGGCGGCATTGTTGTTGCGAATCTGTTTCCTCAGCCAACTAAAAAACTTTCGCTTTGATCAGTCCCGATCCGCACCGCCTCTCTACCAAAAACTTCCCTTGGAATGCAGCCTGCTCGCCCTGTTAGTCGAAGGGGCAATGAGTTGCGATGAGTCTGAACTCCCACAACTTACCTCAGGCACCGGATACGTTCGGCGGGCGATTCGAGGACAAAACCTTGATCGTGCGGGACTTTCCAGCCGCCATATGGCGATCATGAATGGACTTTCCGAAACCGTTTCACCTGAAGAACTGGCAATTCAACTCAACTGGGAACCCAATGAAGTTCTCTGTGTCCTACACGGGTTCGAATTAGCTGAGTTGATTGAGCAACGAGCGATGTGCAGTCCGATCAAGGTAGCAGTAGTCTCCTCAGACCAAGCACTCAACCAGCGACTCGCCAAGTTTTTCTCTTCGAATGCGGATCAGTGCAAAGGAAAACTGGTACGCGACTGGACTGGCGCCAGCCTTTTGCTGGAAAAAATGGGACCTGCAATTCTGCTGGTTGACATCAATAATGAATCGGCGTTCGAACAGATTGAGGAGCTTCGATGCAACTCAAACCTTCTGGATCAGGTCCAAATTGGCGGACTATGCAGCTCTGATACAGCGAGCGCCGTTTCTCCGTCAACCAACGAGTCCCTCGCTTTCGTTATCAGCCATGATTTTGATCAGGAGGATATGCTCGGTGCGATCATGACTTCTCAGTTGAATACCGCTTTGACCTCCCGCGTTCATGAGCAGGTGGAGGCGTAGTCATGCAATCAAACATACAGACAGAAAACGCGGCGGCAATTCTCGAAGTCGTTGAAGCAAACGGCCATACCTTCCAATACACCTTGCGAGAAGAAGCAAGTGTGTTCGTTGGGTCCAGTTCCACTTGTGGACTTCGGTTAGACGGCAAAGGCGTCGAAGACATTCATTGCATGCTGCTTTCATCTGGCGGGCAGTTGAGGGTTCACGGCTGGCACACGGGCAGCACAACACTCAATGGAGAAGTGATCTCTGAAGAATCGGAGGTGCGTCCGGGTGATCGACTGGAAATCGGGGAACATCAAATCGTGTTCGGTGTGGCAGCCCCAATGCCGTCCACCGAGCCCCATGCGGAACCCATTCCGATAGACACTCCGGCGTCAATCCAACCCGCTACGGTTAGTGATGAAAGCTCAAAAGAAACCTCAATTCCGTCACGTCCACTCGGAAGATCGGAAGTTGAAACCGTGGCCATGCATGATTTTGATTTCAACCCAGTGGAAGACCTTCAGGCGTTCGAACAATCCGTTGCGAATTCAGAAACCTCTGATCTACACGAAATCCTCCAAATCGAAGTGGAACAGTTGCGAATGGAACTCGCCCACCGAGACGCCCAACTTGCCGAACTCCAGAACCAAGAAACCGATGGGTTTGAAATCGGCCCGGATGATGAATCCACGGTTCGGTTGGTCAATCGCCTGGAAGACCTTCTGGAAGAGCTGGAAGACTCAGACCGTCGCTCCCTGGAGCTGGAGCAGCTATTGAGACTATCGGATGAAGCAACTCGGGCTGAGCGTGAAGAACGAGAACACCTCGAGTCATGGATGCAGGAAATCGAGAATCGAGTCTCACAACGTGAGTCGGAGTCGGAAGCTCAACTCGAACGACTGCAGTGCAAGCTCGACGAGACGAGAACCCAGCTTGAGCAATCCGAAGATCAAGTGAGACGTGTCCTTCACACTGAACCTGGCGACAATGGAACCTGTGACGATTCGAGGGTCGTTGAACTGCAAAAGCAGAACGCCGATCTTGAATCCCGTTGGCGAAATCTCTCCGAGGAATCAGAATCGCTTCGAGATCAATTAGAGAATTCTGACGCACTAGAAAATGCTCTCGCTGAAACAACACGCCTCGAACAGCAAATGCTTCAGATGGAAGTTGATACTTCGCGAGAACGGGCAGAACTCACTCGCGAAAAAAGCGGAACTGCTTCGAACTCAAGACGAGTTGGGAAAACAGATGCGAGAGCAATCGGAGATGTCTGACACCGACACGCGATTGATTGCGATGCGACAACATCTTCGAGAGAGATACGAAAACGAAAAAGCAGAACGAGAAGAAAGGCGGAATCGCAGTTTGGGCGGTCGTATCTCACAACTTCTCAAAAGCGTAAAACGGTAAGAGGAAACAATTGAATGAACGGACTGCATACACTCGACGACTGTTCGAATACTCATGAAATCCTGGGAGAACTTCGCGCCACTCGGCAGCTGGAGCAAGTCGCATCGGGAATCGAAAGATTTCTGCGCGGACAGTTCTCGCGACTGGAAAAAGCAATCACTGAATGCGAACGCGCTGCCGAACACGATCAGGTGGTACAGCGCATGCTGGTAGAATTTGATCAGCAAAAGAAAGATTGGAAACAACAATGTGAGGAAGAAACGGCACGTCTGAAGCTGGCCTACGAAAAGCTCATGGAAGGGTGGAAGCAACTCGAAGACGAACGTCGCAATCTCATGAACGAACACGAAACGTCGCAGGGGAGAAAATCATGAAACTCCGACAAGCCGTGTTTGTCTCGGCAACCGTCGATCAAACCGACAAAATTGGTCTGGCAGGTCGCTCAGAAGGAATTGATGATTCACTGACCAACCAATTGGTATGCTGGATTCCTCAAAGATGGGAACTGGCTCAGTGTCACGTCGAAGGGTTTTCCTTTTTCCAATTGAATGACGAGCTGTTTGCGCTGTCCAGAAGTGTTCGTGGAGTTGATCGACTTCGCGGTCGTGACGAAAAACAATTGGTAACCAGCGTGTTGCTGATTCGACGAAAACAACTAGAAGCCTTCGGCAATAACGCCGCCATTTTGGCGACGGTCGTTCTCACTCATGGCGGAATGCTACTGCCGATTCAATTTCAACAGAACCTTCCACTTTTGGAAGTGCCTGACCGAACCTGTTTGACGCCAAACATGGTCGAGTCGAATCATCGTACGAAAGAAACAGAAGCCATTTCCCGAGCGGTTGACATCCATCAGCATGTCGCAATCGTTGGCTTGCCCGACCCGCTTGACTATCTTGGCGGTCATTTATCGATGTTGAAAACCGAGACACGTTTGAACATCAGCTTTGCCATTGGATTGGACGTCTCGCCCATTCGACCTTTTCAGTTACAATTTTTTCGCGGTAGCGACATCTCGGTCCAGCAGGAGTTGTCTCGACAACAGATCCGCACGATCTCGCTTGCGCCCAAGCTGGTGAGTGCAAGTTGCACCCTTGCCTAGTCTTTTCTTGTTTCCCGTCAAAAGGCATGCCCACGCAAGCGAGGAGCATGGCACCCAAAAAATACGACGGATATGCACCCCAAAAGAGGTCGCCGTGTCGCCGGCATGCGCACAAAAACAGCCGGAGCAAAATCCGGCCGAAGAGTATCAAAAGTTAGCGAGGCCTTAGCCCTTTTTGACTTTGACGATCGCTTTTTGCAGTCGCGATTTCTTGCGTGCTGCGGCATTCTTATGAATGATGTTCTTGGCGCCAGCTTTGTCCAAGTGCATAGCTGCAACGGTAAAGGCAGCCTCAGCGCCGGCAACATCACCACCCTCAATGGCGCTGGTCACCTTCTTGACGTTTGTTTTTACTGCCGATTTGATTGAACGATTTTGGGCCTGACGAACTTTGTCTTGGCGAAGTCGCTTCTTGGCACTGGCGGTATTTGGCATTGTTGTATCGAGTTTGCTTACAAATTGGATTTCGAATGAAATAATATCCAGTTTTTTTGGCGATCTGTCTAGAGCCAAAATCGGCGAATATGTCCCGTGAGCGTAAAATATGAGCGAAATCGCAGGCAATTAAACCTGGTCACGGTAGGTAAACCAGCTGAGAGTGCCAAGCAGTGCCGCGCAGATCGTAAATACAATATCGATCAACCAGCTCGCAAACTTAAATGGCGCAAGCATTTCCTGCCCCAGAGCTCCCATCAAGAGATCCGCAAGAAATAATACAAAGACAATGACCGAGATGGCCAACGCCGCGATGCAAAGACCCTTCTGCATTGGGCTAATTTCCTCTTCTACCGTATCCCAGGCGGGCCGATAGTTTTCGTTGCTATGTCGAACGAGACTCTTTTCCAAGAAAAGAGCAACTCATCTAAACAAGTATAGTTGGGCGATTTTCTGTGTCACGATACCCGTTCCAATCAGGGAAGGATAATCTGGTTTAGCAGTCTCTTCCAGCGAAAGGTACCGATTATGTTGATTATTCACACATCTTTCGTACACCTATCTCACCGAGATGAACAGAATCGTAGCCAATTTGCCACAATGGAGAAAGCCAATTTTGGATTTCGCGTCTTGGCTATCGCTCATCTGGCCAGGCAGACCAATTCACACCAACGCCAAAACCGCCCGACGTTGCTAGAATACCAACTCGAAATTTGTAGTGCAGAAATGTCCTCTCGGTGGCGATACCTACAATTTTCGGTAGTTTCGCCACATCGCCCGATCGCTGGTAATTCCGAGAATGCCCAGCCCCTTTTTGCTTCACGAGTCTGTTCATGAAATCCAGTACGTTCGACTTTCAAACTCCGATTGATCGCTCAGGAACCGGAAGCCTGAAATGGGACCGATTTCCGCCTGAGGTTCTGCCCCTGTGGATCGCCGATATGGATTTCCAAGTCGCACCAGAAATCTGCAATTCGCTTCGAGAACGGGTCAATCACGCGGTTTTTGGATACACGATTCCCTACGAGTCGGTCATGCAAAGCGTACTCAACTATTTAACTCGAGTGCACAATTACTCGGTTGAGCCGAATTGGATCAGTTGGCTTCCTGGCCTGGTTCCCGCCCTCAATGTCACCTGCAGAGCATTTGGCAGCGCGGGCGACGAAGTTCTCACCTGTACCCCGGCCTACCCTCCATTTCTCAGCTCTCCCGTCAACCAGGACCGAAAACTGATAACCAGTCCCTTGAAGCTCGAAGGTGACCAGTGGACGTTCGATTTTGAGGATCTCGAAGCCAAAGTCAGCGATCGAACTCGACTTTTCTTGCTCTGCAACCCACACAATCCAGCTGGCCGAGCGTTCTCCGTCGAAGAAATTCGCCAACTCGCCGAATTCTGTATCCGCCATGACTTGGTGATTTGCTCTGACGAAATTCATTGCGACCTTTTATTTTCTGGAGCCCAGCACCACGTCACTGCCAAACTCAGCGAAGAGATTGCCAATCGTACGATCACGCTGATGTCCCCGAGTAAGACCTACAACTTGCCGGGGCTCTCTTGCGCGTACGCGGTCATCTCCAACGCCAAACTTCGCGCTGACTTCAAACGTGCTGCGGCCGGCTTCATCACGGAAATCAATACCTTGGGGTACGTCGGCTGTCAGGCCGCTTACAATCACGGTGAACCATGGCGGCAGGAACTTCTCGAAACCCTGGAAGGAAACCGCGATTTTTTGTTCGAGTTTCTAAGCGATCAAATCCCACAAATTCGCCATTGGCCCATGGAAGCGACTTACCTGGCATGGCTGAATATCGAAGGCATTCAAAATGAACTCGGCATCGAAAACGTCATTTCCCATTTTGTTGACGCGGGTGTCGGGCTTTCGTCCGGTTCAGATTTTGGGGACGACCGATTTGTCCGCCTGAATTTTGGCTGCCCACGATCTACCCTCGAACAGGGGCTTGATCGGATGGCAATGAGCCTCAAAAATCCCACAACATAAGAATAAGCGAGCCAATATGAAAACCGCTGTCTACACAGGATCGTTTGACCCAATCACTCTCGGGCATTTGAACGTCATCAAACGCAGTAGCCGGCTTGTTGATCATTTAGTCGTCGGCATTGGTGAGAATATCCAAAAAACAGGCATGTTCGCCAACGAAGAACGCCTGGAGCTGGTCAAGCGAGTCACATCGGACATCGAGAACATCGAAGTGAAAACGTTTTCTGGTTTGGCAGTGAAGTTCGCCAGAAATTGCGAAGCCAATTGCATGATCCGAGGTGTTCGTCCGCTCACCGACATCCCCGCCGAAATGACGATGATGCTTGCCAACCGTCGACTTGACCCCGATATGGAAACGGTATTCTTGATGGCTGACACTCAATACTCTCACGTATCAAGTTCACTCATCAAACAATTGACGCCACTGGCAACGGATGCACAGCTTGCCCAATTCGTCCCCGAATCGATCATCCCAGATCTTCGAAAGAAGCTGGAAAGTCAGTCGCCTTGAATGTAGTTTCCTCATTGTCGCGGTCTTGATTTTCTGGTTTTTCGCAGCCTTCAGCAAACAAGATCCAAAGGCAAAAAAGAGACACACCAACCAGCAAATACATCAGCCAGCTTGGGACTGACCGTTCGTTCCATGACTCCAAATCGATGCTGGACTTCTCTGTTTTTTCTTGACCCATTTTGGAAAGCGATTTTCCACAATGTTTACATTCGCTCGCATCACCTAGAATTCCCTCGCCACAAAATGGACATCGTTTCATCGTTGGTTTCCAAGACAGAGACAATACACATGATTCAGGTCAGTCATCAATTTAGACATCTTTGCGCCAACGTCCAACAAGACCAACTATTTGCGACCAAAATCCGCGGGAATCTCACCCCACAGTTTTGTTTCCCACTTGAGGATCGGATTGGTTAACTTGTTCTCTTTGAGCCATTTCTCCGCTCTTACAATCAACACAAAAAGGCGTTGGTTCACGCGTGTCTGAGTCAATTTGGTCTTACATTTCCCCTGTTTGACCCAGCCAATCCCGATCCTCGAATCTGAATAAATGCTGCGGTCAAGTTGCTCTCCATGTTTCAGCAGTGCCAGAGCGTGAACAATCGCCAAAAACTCACCGATATTGACGGTGCCTTCCTGAAACGGCCCTTTGTGGAACAAGTTGACATTGCTATAGATTTCAACGCCTTGATACTCCAGCGGACCTGGGTTGCCCTTACAGGCTGCGTCGACAGCGAGCGCATTCATATCAACGCCCATCGCTTTTAGCTCATCCAAAGTCCTTTTGGGAGTTTTGGGTTTCTTTTTGGATCCATCGGACTTTCCCCAATGTTCATCAGCGTCATCGCGAAAAGCCTTTTCTGCCAGTTCTAGACTCGCGAAGGATTTATATTTAGCACTCGAGAAACCAGCAATCTGCTTTTGGCACTCTGCCCACGTCATGTAGACGCCAGGCTGATGGCCATGCCAGACCACATAAAATTTAGGTTTCTTTTTCGCCATATTTATTGCCAAACGTTATTATTCGCTCAATTGTTTTACGTAATCTTCAAAGTTTTTACATCGCCCATCCCAGGTCTTCCAGTCCAGTTTCTGACACTTGTCCGCTCGACAACCGGCCCAGTAAATCGCGTACGCTTCCTGCTCGAAATCAACCAACAACAACACATCCATGATTTTCGGATCTCGGTTTTCGTAGTGATAGGCGATCACTTGCTCCGAAGGATTGTATTCGTGCGTCTCAAACTCTGAAGCTTTGATACGACGGCTACTCAATCGCTGCTTGGTGACAATACTTCGATTTCCTCGATACACCTCAAAAAAAGTGCCACGCGGATTTACGTGGGATGATTCGATGACAACGCGTAGGTCACCGGAATTGAATAACACTTGAACCAATCGGGTACCATTGAACAGCAACCCAAAAATTGCCAAAAAAAAGGCACAGCCAAGAAATGCCAACAATAACCGACGGAGCGAAATTCGAAACATTATCGCGCTGGACCAGAGTAATCGGCCCAGGTTTTCTGTGTTTCATAAACACGTACTCGTTTTAGCTGCGTTGCACCAAACTGGCCGGCGAGCCAATCCCAAATCTGGATCGCGATGTTTTCGACACTGGGGTTCAATCGAGCGAATTCCTCGACATCGCGATTTAAGTGCTTGTGGTCCAGTCGGTCAACAACAAGCCGCTTGACCGTTGATTCCAACTCAGCCAGACAAATCACCAAACCTTCGACAGGATCCAACTCGCGAGCCAAAGTCAATTCGACAACGTAATTGTGCCCGTGCCCATTCGGATTATTGCACTTTCCAAATACCTCTCGGTTTTTCGCTTCAGAATATTCGTTACAGTGCAATCGATGAGCAGCGGAAAATTCAAATTGCTGGGTCAAGCTGACCATATTGGCCGACTCCTGTTCGATGAAAAATGATAAAGTTGGCGAAACCACCAGACGCAATTGAGCAAACTCCACTTCTGGGGGCAATTCGAATTCAATTTTCTTGGCTGCATCCTGCAATAAACCTTCGTAAGTCGACGGGCGCTCCGGATCGCAAATCACCGTCCTCGCGTAGTCGCGCATCACTTGGTCCAACAGTTTCACATTGCAGAGATAACCAGTAGGTTTCTGCACCTCACCCTTGACCGTAAGTTGAAACTTTAGAAAAGGAGCGATCCGATTGGAACTGTACCAACCCGACCAGGAGTTCGAGACTCTTTCCAAGCCGGCTTCGGAATCGACGAGCGAAAATCGAAATTCACGATGAAGGTAAATCATACGGCCTGATTCGTGACGGCAAAATGCTGTCCGCTTTCGTACTGTGCAGGGAGGCTGACGCATTGCCAAATTTTCTCTGCAACGTCTTCTGGAGTGACACATTCGTCGGCGGGAAAGTCTGGAAACAGCCCTCGCAACATCTGAGTCTCAACAGCACCCGGACGCACTGAGTAAACTCGCAGTCCATGCTCCTTGCCCTCGCCAGCAAGCGCCGTCGTCATCAGATCCACCCAGGCTTTGGTTGAGCCGTACAAGCTAAAACCAGGAAATGGATCAATCGCCGCCAGCGACGAAATGTTAACGACCACTCCCCTGCCCTGCGACTTCATGTGTTTCCAGAGGGCTCTCGTCAGATAGAACACACTCTTTACATTAACTTGAACCGCTTCCTCGAAAACGTCATCGGTGAGCTCATCCAGCATGGCCAGTGGAGCGACTGCCGCATTGTTCACCAGCACATCCACGCGTCCCAGTTTCTCAATGGCCGTTTCGGCCAGCACTTTTGCCGCACCAGGCTGGCCAAGATCACAAACAACCGTGACTAGATTCCTCGCACCATCAATTTCCTTCTGAATCGATTCAAGAGCCAAATCCAATCGCCCTTCATCTCGACCACAAATCAGCAAATCATACCCCTGACGAGCAAACAACTTGGCGGTAGCCAGCCCGATTCCGGCACTTCCACCGGTAATTAGACAGCCAGGCCGGCCCTCGACTGAGGGGGAATCGACATTGGGATGGGCGTTCATCTGGACTCTTAATGGTTTAATTGGGCAGTCAGTGGGCGATTTCCTCGAAACCGTAAACTTAACGCGGCAAGCGACAATTGCCAATCGAAGCTTTTGTGCCTAAAACAAAGTGAACGCTCTGTGATCTACACGAGAGCATTTTGCAAAGACTCAGCCCTAACCGGCTTCAAAATAACGGATATCAATAGATGCCAAGCTACCGAAAAATGGGCATACTGCCCCCAAAACGACACATTCAATTCGAAAATCCGAACGACAGCTATCTGGATGAAGGACTGTTTTATGAACATGTCATCACCACTCAAGGATTTGATCGAGCGTATTCGATACTTTATCACAACAAGCCGCCAACTCGAATTCTCAAGAGCGAGCCGGCTGGAACCATCAATCTGGAGAAGTTCGCACAACAAGAACTTCGACACCACCACATCAAAACTCAGGACCTTCCCCGATCGGGTGACCCCATCAGCGGGCGAGTCCCAATGATGTTTAACGATGACCTAACCGCATGGCGAGTTAAACCAGAACAACAACAAACGGAACTTTATCGCAATAGCGCGGCGGATGAAGTTATCTTCATTCACCAAGGCAGTGGATATATCGACAGCGTCTATGGTCGGCTTCCCTATCGTCGAGGTGACTATGTAATCATGCCAAGAACCGCAACTTATCAAATTGTTTCTGACGATATCACCAAAGAAGACCACTTGATTATCGAGACGTTCTCTCCAGTGCGAATTCCCGGTAGTTACCAAAACGAAGATGGGCAGATGTACCTTGGCGTTCCCTATTACGAACGAGACTTTCATAGCCCCACGGAATTGATCACGAAGGACGAAGAAGGCGAGTTCACCATTCTGATCAAAGACCTCAACCGGCTGACTCGCGTAACGGTCCCCCACCATCCCTTCAACATTGTCGGGTGGGATGGTTTCCTCTACCCCTACACATTCAATGCATGGGACTTTGAACCTTTGACAGGCACAATTCACCTTCCCCCTCCATTTCAACAAACCTTTGAATGCCGTGGCTTTGTTATCTGCACCTTTGCGCCACGCCATCTGGACCACCATCCCAAATCAGTTAAAGTCCCTTATGTGCACAGCAACGTCGAAGCCGACGAGGTTCTTTTCTACGTTGATGGGGAATTTGGTTCACGCAAAGGCGTCGAGCTTGGCAGCATGACCATGCACCCGGGTGGCATTCCCCATGGGCCACACCCAGGCACGATCATGAAGAGCATGAACATGGACCGCACCGAAGAAATGGCAGTCATGTTTGATACCGATCGACCACTTTTCCTAACTCCACAGGCAATGGAAATCGACGATAATTCTTACCCCATGAGCTGGAACTCCTAAACGAACTTCTCGCTTTTCAGACCAAAGGCGGTTACAAAACCAATTATCAATAACGGTTTTGAACCGCCTTTTTTAATTTTCCGAGTCCTCATCAGCTGAGATTTCAGGTTGCAAATCGATCCAAAAACAGCCACGCCAAGTGAAATTTACTCGACCATGATCCGCGCGATCACTCCGCGCCCGATTGCTTGGGTATCAACTATTTCACCGGGGGGAATTACCAACCTCGCGCCCTTCAGCTATTTCAATGGCATTTGTTCGGCGCCCGCTACCCTAATGTTTTCAGCGGTCAATCAACCAGACGGATCCAAAAAAGACACGGTTATCAACATTGAGGCCAATGGCCAGTTCGTCGTCAACGTCGTACCCTTTGAACTTGCCAATCCGATGCTTCAAACGGCTGCAGGATTGGAATATGAAGTCAGCGAATTTGACGCAGCCAATTTGACTCCTGCCCCAAGTGAAAAAGTTACTCCACCTCGCGTCGCGGAATCTCCGATCCATTTCGAATGTGAGTTACTAAAAATCGTAAATATCGGCAAAGGCCCTTTGGCGGCAAACGTCATTTTTGGCAATATCCTTTTGATCGAGGTGGACGATCAGGTCCTCAACGAGAACCAAAAGATCGATCCCCAAAGAGTCAATTCCATCGGCCGACTGGGCGGGAGGGACTATTGCCAGACAAACGAGCTTTTCAAAATCAACCTCGACTCATAAATGAATCCACAACCTATAATCGCCGTCCATCAAAACACGGGAATAAGCTCCCTGAGAAATCGCTGGTACAAGGGCGCTAGGGACTTTTGGGTCGGCTTGCGTTAAATTTGTGGTTTCAAAATTAACGCTGGCCACGACATCGCCATATTCATACGCAGGAACACAATATGAATCTCGATCAACTTGAGTTAACCGAGAACCTACAGAAACTCATCGATGAAACGGCCGAAATTGCTGCGGACGTTCGCTGGCAAATGATCTGCGACTACCTACCAGCCGCCTCTCCCACCCCGACTGCCTATCGAGCGATCTGGGAAGAAGTCTTCAGCGATTGGCCAGAACGAAATGGGCCACCCCCGATGTGGATTCCCGGACAAACGGACGACAGTAACTTGCAAAACTGGATGAACCAAACCGGAATCGGTACCTACGACGATTTCCGAAGCTGGTCCGCCGACAATCGTGAAGACTTCTGGCAACAAGCAATCGAGCATCTGGAAATCCAATTCAACACGCCGCCCTCACAAACAATCGACATTACCAATGGCGTTGAACGCGCAGAGTGGTTACCGGGAAGCCAACTGAATATCGGGGAAAGTTGCTTTCTGGCAGAGGGCGACGCAATTGCCATTACCCAAGGCAACCCAGATGGAACGCAAACCTGCACAACCTACGACCAACTCAACGCCCAAGTCGATCAGATTGCGGCAAGCCTCATTGCAGCTGGATATCACCCTGATGACGCCGTCGCGGTTTTTATGCCCATGACGAATCTTTCCGTGGCAATCTACCTCGGGATGGTACGCGCCGGACTTAGGGTGGTCTCGATCGCAGACAGCTTTGCGCCACCCGAGATTGAAAATCGATTGCGAATCGCAAACGCCAAAGCTGTATTTACCTATGACTACCAGATCAGAGCCGGGCGCAAGCTACCTTTATTCGAAACCGTGTGCCAAGCAACCGAGATTCCGGCGATCGTGATCGCATTCCAGAACGACTTGGAATCCGACCTTCGAAAGCAAGACTCAACCTGGGCAAATTTCCTCATTGAGGCTGATTCATTTGAGCCCTATCTGGCGGGCCCAGAACACATTATCAATATCCTCTTTTCTTCAGGAACCACTGGCGATCCCAAAGCGATTCCCTGGACTCAGCTGACTCCCATCAAATGTGCAACGGATGGGTATTGCCACCACAATCTGAAACATGGAGATGTCGTTTGCTGGCCGACCAATCTCGGCTGGATGATGGGACCTTGGCTGATTTTCGCTACGTTGATGAATCGAGGCACGATTGCCCTGTATGGTGACGCTCCTATGTCGCCTGAATTTGGGCAATTTGTCCAAGGCGCTAATGTCAACATGCTGGGTGTCGTCCCCACAATTGTCAAAGCCTGGCGAACGTCAAAATACATGGAGCCCTACGACTGGTCGGCGATCAAAGTCTTTAGCTCTACCGGCGAAAGCTCTCAAGCCGACGACATGTTTTACCTTTCGTCGCTGGCACAAATGAGGCCGGTCATTGAATACTGTGGAGGCACAGAAGTCGGTGGTGGCTACATCACCTCGACAGTCTTACAACCCAATGTTCCCGCAACATTCTCCACTCCAGCGCTCGGCCTCGACATTGAAATCCTGGACGAAGAGAATCAACGAGCGGCGAGCGGCGAGCTGTTTCTGGTTCCGCCATCGATCGGACTTTCTTCGAGCCTTTTGAATCGAGATCATTTCAAAACTTACTTCGAAGACACTCCCTCTACCGACCAGAATCCCGTGCTGAGGCGACATGGCGATCACATGAAGACTTTACCGGGTGGCTACTTCATCGCAGGCGGACGAGTTGATGACACGATGAACCTGGGCGGGATCAAAACCAGCTCAGCCGAGTTAGAAAGAATCATGAATCAGATCGACGGAGTCAAAGAAACCGCGGCCATCGCCATCAGTAAGGCGGGAGGCCCGAATACATTGACCGTCTTTGCCGTTCTGGAGGATGAAATTGACGGCAAAAAACTTCGAATCGAAATGAATAAACGGATTCGGACTCAGCTGAACCCTCTTTTCAAAGTCAAATCCGTTCACATCATCAAAGCGATGCCACGTACCGCCTCGGGTAAAGTCTTGCATCGCGAACTTCGTAAACAAGCAAAACCAGAAACATCACAACCCTAGACAGTACTTCGGTCGCGCTTTTGGGAGGTTGAGACTCCTGCCGAAACAAAACAACCTTGCCCGATCTTTTCGAGGCTGTGAAAGTTCCAACTTTCTCTCTAACCCAAGTTTCGAATAACTCCGACAACAACGAGCCAACCTCAAAAGAACATGGCCACGCGAGCGAGGCCATGGCACCCAGTGCTCCGCGAGGGGAATTGAGGCTCCTGCCAAAACCAATCAAACTCGGCCAGGGCATTGCTGAATCAATTCACCTGCTCGACCACTTCGAGGCTGTGAAAATCCCAAGTTTCTCTAGCCCAAATTTCGAACAACTCCAACCACCACACCGATCACCTTGGCGTCCTTGGTGTAGATCGGTTTTCATTGTTTTGTTCGCTGGTTGAAGACGGATTCGATTCTTCTCAGGGTGCCAGTACTTAACGGTCGCCTCACCATCACTTGTTCTTGCAACAACGATATCCCCTTTGTCCGCAATTCGCCGGCGCCGAACAACGATAAAATCACCGTCAGCGATTTGAGCATCGATCATCGAATCACCACTCACTCGCAAGACGTAGTTGCTTTTCCCCGCGAACATGTCGTCCAACACAATCCGCTCGTTCTGCTCGATCGCCTCGTGCATCATGCCAGCTGCAACGACACCAACCATGGGCAAGCCATCATACTGATCATGAGCCATCTCGGTCAGTTCGATTGAACGAGAACGATTCGCAGTTCGTTTGATCACCCCTTTTTTGGTCAAGGCTCGGATATGCCCCATCGCACCATTGGGAGAAGACATCCCAAATTCTTCGGCAATCTCACGTACTGTTGGGCCATAGCTTCGTTCGCTGATCGTCTCGCGAATGAAACTAAATACAGCCGCCTGTCGTTTGGTCAACTCGACGTCCATCATAAAATTCCTGAAGTACGGACTAGTGATTTGTGGGAAAAAGTAACATTCGCCACCCACTGCGTTTATACACTTCCATTCTAAACAACAACGCGATAGTGTGTAAATGTCCACTAGTCTAATCTAACCGAGGACAGCCTGAAAAATCAACCGACAAGTTGCTCGCTGAGCTGCTCAATTCGGGCCTGAACAGCCGACCAGTCTTCAAATTGCCTACTTTCGACAAAGATCCAAGAAAGCCAATTGAGGCTTCCCAAAACCAGGTTGCATTCATGCACTAGGCGAATTAAGTCGGTTTCCCCTGGGTCAAACTCCTGCAATGCCGAATAGATTTGAAAAGCTTCGGCCCAGGGACATTCGCCATCCATCTTCAAACTGCCAACCAACCGAGCAAGATCAAAACACCGAGCTTCCGTTTTCATTGCCCCAAAATCCACGATCCCAGAAAGCTGATCCCCAGAAAAGAACACGTGATCGTGATGAATATCCCGGATTGCATTCACAAGTCGCCATGGACGGTCCACAACATTTCCCAATCGATGGGTGAGCGGCTTAAAGTATCGCTCGAGCCGAGGAAGCAACCCAACGGCCATCGGCGCAATTTGACTTGGGGAGCCAGCAATCGCTTGACGAATCAACTCTGACATTTGGGGCGCACCCTTCATCAACTTGAATCTCGATTGCAGCCCAGGGCTTGGCCCAAGAACTTCTCGAACGGTCGTCACCGTATGGAACTGAGAAAGCGTCTTGACCGCGTCTTCCAGCCGAACTCGCGATGGCCGCAAATTAAAATCCGCACTACCGGGCATCCAATATGCCAATTCCCAAGAAGCCTGTTCCGCATCCAAGGTAATCGTTTGCTGGCCTAGCCCCAGGATGGGCGCCGCCACAGGTAGCCCTGCCTGATGAGCAACCAGAAGAGTTTGATGAATTGCGGCAAGATTGACTGCCGAATTCTTCGGCCAACGGCGAAGACAGAAATCGCCGCGATCGGAATCTATTCTCCAAAGGCGAGCCCCGCTGAACCCACCCGCGTTTCCAAGAAACTCAGCCGAGGAAATCTGGCCAAGTTGATACGCATCAAGAATGTGCTGGATATTCGAAACGTCCATCCGGCATCATTCCATTTGAATAGTAAGTGATTCATCCGCGAACATGACGACCTCAGAGAACCACAGGCTGCCCTTCAAACTACGCCGCCTTGCGAAGCTGTTCTTGATTCAACTTGTTGTAGAGTGTTTTCAAGCTCACGCCAAGTTCCTGAGCCGCTGCAGTTTTGTTGCCGTTATTTCGTTCCATTGCCGTATGGATCGCCTGCATTTCAATATCCCGCAGTGAAAGTCCTCCCGTTTCAAATTTGATGGTGGCTGGACCGCCCCGCTCAAAGTTCCTCGGCAAGTCTTCTTTGGAAATCGGCAGATTGTCACAAAGAATCGAAGCGTGTTCCACGACGTTTGCCAACTCACGAATATTGCCCGGCCAAGAGTAATCCCGCAATTTCTGAATCGCATCTTCGGCAAATGGATTGGCCATCGTTTCTGCCTGCGGCATATGCCGAACCAACACATGTCTGGCAAGTTCAGAGATATCTTCGAGTCGATCACGAAGTGGCGGCAGGTTAATCTCAAACGTGTTGATTCGATACATCAAGTCCTGGCGAAACTCTCCATCAACCACCATCTTGTTCAAATCACGGTGAGTGGCACAAACGATTCGCACATCAACTTTGAACGGCGTGTTCTCACCCACACGACGAATTTCGCCGCTTTCCAAAACGCGAAGTAATTTACTTTGGGTTGCTCTGGGAAGCTCGCCAATCTCGTCCAGGAAAAGGGTCCCCGAATCCGCTACTTCGAACAGTCCACGTCGACTCTCATCGGCGCCGGTAAACGCACCTTTGCGATGTCCAAACAGTTCGCTTTCAATCAAATTCTCCGGCAAAGCTCCACAGTTGATTGCGACGAAGGGAGATTGGGATCGGTCGCTTTGCTCATGAACTGCACGTGCCGCGAGCTCCTTTCCCGTTCCCGTTTCGCCCAACACCAATACCGTCGAATTGGTGGGAGCCACTTTCTCAATCAACGCGCGAACTCGTTGCATATTCCGCTGTTGACCGATCATGTCGGGCTGCCCCTCGACGCGATTCAATCTTCGCTTCAGCGCGTGGACCTTGTTGACCAATTCCAACTTGTTTGAAACGCGTTGCAGAAGATTTCGCAAGTCCATCAACTTGCATGGTTTCTGCAAATAGTCAAATGCGCCCAGTCTCAGCGCCGAAATTGCCGTATCCATCGAGCTCTTGCCGGTCAGGACGATACACTCCGTTTGCGGGGCCATTGATTTGGTTTTCTCAATCACCTGAATGCCGTTGAGTCCTGGCATATCAAGATCAACAATGACACAATCAAAAGTGTCCTTTTCCAGAGCTGCAACAGCAGTCAAGCCATCAGGACAAACGGTAACTCGATGCCCCATTCGGGGCAGTTCCGCTGCAATTAGTTCTTGCAAGTTGGTTTCGTCGTCAGCAAACAAAACCTTCAGACACTTTTTGGGGTTTTTATCAGGCTGCACGTTTTTGCTCATTTTGAACCGTAGGGATGCGAACAATGAATTTACTTCCAAGTCCTGGGCCGTCACTTTGAGGCTCAATGACTCCGCCATGTTCCTCGACGATTCGGTAGGTGATACTCAGGCCAAGCCCGGTTCCCATACCTGGTTCACGTCGAGTAAAAAATGGCTCAAATAGATGTTGTTTGACTTCATCAGTCATACCGCAGCCATCATCTTTGACGGTCAGGACTGCGCGGCCACCTTGGTTGGCCAACATGACTTGAACATGACCACCATCAGCAACACTATCGAGCGCGTTGGTAATCAGATTCAAAGAGACTTGTTTCATTTCCTGGGGATTGACCAGCGCCATCACACTCTCCGAACACTGGAAATCGATGTTTCTCAGGCGATACTTGCCGAGCGGCCTGACCATTTCGACGACTGACTCGACAAGCTCCCGCATATCGCAGGAATTTTTCTTGGCGTCGCCCAATCTCGAAAAGTCCAACAATGAATCCGTAATTCCCTTGCAGCGAAACGCTTCGTCTTGTATTCGCCGCAAATTCTTCTTGATCTCATTCATCAATTCAGGAGTCAGGCTTCCCGCTCCATCGAAACGATCAGCCAGCATTTCGTGTAGCCGGGCTTCCAGCGATTCAGCCGACCAGGCTATCGTATTCAAAGGATTATTGATCTCATGCGCCACTCCAGCGGCCAGGAAACCCACACTCGCCATTTGCTCACTTCGAACCACTTCTTTGGTCCGTTCCTGCACCTGTTGATTGAGATCCTTTTTGATCGATTGAAAATTGGTGGTCATCAAATTGAAGGATTCGGCAAGTTCAGCCAATTCATCATCTGAGTTCAATTTGATTCGAAAATCATCGTCACCTGCAGCCACTTTGCGTGTCCCATCAAGCAACTGTTCCAAAGGTTTAAATATTGCCTCACGGAATCGCTTAAACAGCAATACAATCAGCCCAAATGCGCAAAGTGATGTGATTCCCGTCAACGCCATCCATGTGTGATACTCAGTTCTCGCCTGGGTGGAAAAATCGTCCATGCGTGCTTTGAGCAAAGTCGGCAACTCGCTGGAGATCCTCTGAAGTTCGAATATTTCGTCATCCAGAGAGTCACCAACAAAATCCCATTCAGGACAATTTACCATCTCGTGAATAGCAGCCAGTTTCACCCGCATCTTTTTGATCATTTGGGTTTCTTCTTCAACCCCACCCAACCACGAGTCACTCGTTTCCAAACGATTCAGACCTTCTTCATAATCCGTGATTGCCCTGGAAACGATCTGGCGTCGATTACGGTATTGAACCCGAGAGAGATCCGATGGCAATAGAAACGCCAGACGACTATCCAGCTGTCCCCCTTGGGGGATTCGAAAGACCGTTGAACTAAATCGGCTGACCTCCAGGCTGATCTTAGCTGCTGCCGGAAGTTCGGTCGCTCGCGCTTTGATATTCTTGGTTAGCTTGCGAAATTTCAAGACACCTTGGAATGAAGCAACGGACAGGACGGTAACGATGAAAAACAACATCGTTACGCCAAAGAACATTTGCGATCGTATTTTGCGTCTTGGTGGTTGCACACGACCTCCAGTTGTCGCTGTACTCACGCCCCCCAACGAAATTCAAGCGTGCAAAATTTACATGGACGAGGCAAAGCACGCAACGTCAATGAAAGTCCATAAAACACAGGGTTTCTGGAACTTGCTAGCCGCACAGACCGGAATCCTTCCCCTGATCAATTGTAAATATGGGATATCGAAGGAGGGGATATCATCCAATCTCTTCGCTCAATTGAGGAATGCTCTGAACCCCAATCCACCAAAACTTCTGCACGAACGATACGACCTTGTTCATGCGTCATTTGCAATATCCTTGCCTCTTGGCCAATCCGCAGGCAGTAGGCGAATTAGGCCAAGCAAGGAGATCGCGAAACTCACCCTCCCGAAACCAATTGGTTTCGAGATATTAGGAGAGGCCCTCTGTTGAAAAATCACTTTTCGTCTTTTGATGGTTTCGACTTCGTGTCTTTGTAATCCTTGATATGGTCTTCCATTTCAAGATGCTTGATACCATCACTCCACCAAGTCGCGGCATCGTCGTCTTTCAACAGGTGGTCAAAGAAGTCCAACATTCGGTGGCTGTAGTCCGCACGATTGGCTGGCTTTCGCAATCCATGGTTTTCACCCTTGTATTGCAACATCACAACCGGCTTGTCCAGGCGACGCAGAGTATTAAAGTACTCAATCCCCTGATTCCAATCGACCGCTCCGTCTTTGTCATTGTGTAACAAAAGCAAGGGAGTGGTTACGTTTTTGGCGTGGTAAACCGGTGAATTACGAGCGTAAGCTTCGATATTATCCCAGTACCCTCCCGTAAAACGACCCTGGCTGCGCTCAAAGATCGGCTGGTTGGCACTGCCTGAGTTCCAATAGATCGAACTGTACATGCTGATCATATTGGTCAAGGGAGCACCTGCGACCGCAGCTTTGAAACGATCCGTTTGCGTAATAATAAATGCCGTCTGATAACCGCCCCAGGAGTGCCCATGGATTCCAACACGGTCGGGATCAACGATGCCAGTCTCAATCGCCGCATCCAGCCCCGCCAAAATGCAATCGACGCTGGACATGCCCGGATCATTGACTTCAAAAACGATATCTGGATTGAAGACTGCGTATCCTTTGCTGTTGTAAATTGCGGCACTTAACCCACCAGTTCTGGGGCCACCATAGCGGTTCGCCGATTGCGAAAGCTTCTCGTACATCACAACGATCGTAGGATACTTCTTCCCTTCGATGTAGTCGGCTGGCAGGTGCAATGCACCTTGCAGCCTCACTCCGTTCTTGTTTTTGTAGTCAACCAATTTAGAACCTGACGACCATTTAAAATTCACTTGTTGAGAATTTGAGTCCGTCAATCGAATCGCGTCTTTGAGGTCCGGCCCACCGACGTAGAAGTTACTTGAATCCTCATGCGAATCACGTGAGTACGTGTATATCTCATGATCTTCCAACTTACTGAGTCCACCAAAACTGGCATCATCCCACAACAAAACCTCAACGCCAGCTTCACCCGGGTTCAATCGTCCCAATCCAGATTTTTTGGTCCATTCACCGTAGGTCGAAAGATAAACAGGCTTTGACAGATCGATGCCCATCACATCGGGATCGAATCGGTACGGCCTTCGATATCGAATCTGATTTTCGTTGCCATCGACGGTCAAGTTCTTACCGCCAGAACCATCTGCAGCCACCTTCCAAATATCAAATCCATCACTTAACAGGACATGATCTCCATCGGTCGTCCAATCGATCGGGCGACGTGGCGGCTTCTCCACATTGTGGTCATCTTCTAGGTTTACAAAAACAGCCGCAATGCTCTCTGTGATATTAGTATGTGTTCCCTTCGACATGTTGTAGACGAAAAAGTGCCCTTCATTCTTGTAATACAACAGGAGGATACCGTTTGGGCTCACGTCGTAAACATATTGAGCTCCTTCCAAAACCAGCTTACGTTTCCCGGTCGCCAAATCGATCGTATAAACATCGCTAAGGTCAGTCCCCTCCATGTTTCCGAATCTGCGATACTTTTTGTCACTGTTGCCAATCGCAAATTGATGAGGACGAGACACTGAGACATTTTCAATTTCTTCATCACCGAGACGAGTAACTTTTTCGTCGTCGACGTGGTAAACACACAGATCAAATCGATTCTTGTCGCGAGACTCTTGAACCTGCTGCTGCGATTGCAGTCGCATATCCTCCCAATGCCAAATAACCAATTCAGCCACTTCGGAGTCATCATCTCCACCTTTTGGCTTCTTCTTTTTGTCCTTTGAATCACCTGAATCCGACTCTTCGTCACCCTTTTCGCTTTTGTCTTTTTTGTCTTTTTTGTCTTCTTTGTCTTCTTTGTCTTCTTTGTCTTCTTTGTCTTCTTTGCGTTTCATATCGTGAATTCCAAAGAAGATCATCTTGCGATCATCACTCCACTCCAAACCGCGACTGGCGCTGATGGTCATTTCCTCGGGAATTGCACCATCATTCGCTGGATCCAACTCAATGCGTTTCTGATTCGCCCCACCCACTTCTACAAAAGCGATTAAATGATGATGCGCGTGCTCAAAATCGTCGTCTTTCTTTGATTTCAAAAACGACAACGCGTCACCTTCACGCGTCCAAGAAAGCGAACGGTACTTGGCGTCACCATTCTCCAGAGATTCGATTTTGGCATCCGCAACATGAAACAGTTGCAGGCCATTTCCCGATTTGTCTTCTGCGTCAATCAATAGCGCAAGAAATTTGCCACTTTCATTGAAGGCAAATGATTTGACGTTTCCAATATTGATCTGAGTTCCTGATCGCAAATTGTGAACAACGAGGTCCGTGCCATCCCAACCGTCATCACCGTCGGGCCGACCCTTTGGCTTCATTTTCTGGACAACAAAGTAGTCTGGATTTTCTTCGGAAAACGCAGACCGTTGCGATTTTTCAAATGAGACCTCCTTGCCAGTTTTCAGATCAAGCAGTATTGTTTTTTTCTTTAAGGGACTGCCAGACTTCTTGGCTGCTTTGGATTCTTTATCTTTAGGAGACAAGGAATACGCCATGAAGGCTGAATCATGAGAAAACTGGATTTGCCCTGATCCAGGTCCCACTTCAAATTCCCTTGGCGCATCCTCGGATTTGCCTTCTTCCTCACCCTTTTGCTTTTTGTCGTCAGCATCCTCTTCTTCGTTTTCATTCGCTGCTTGCTGATCACCCTCTTCTTTTCCTGGATCATTATCCGGCGCATCCGTAACAGGAGAATCGGTTTTGCGAACAATCAGTTTCCCGTCACCTTCGGAAGGCATCAAGAAATGTGCCGACCATTTCCCGTCTGGCGAAAGGGAAAATTGGCCAACCCGTTCCCAATCAGCTGAATCAGAGATCTCCAGCGTTCGCGGCGTGACCGCTTTACCTTCGGTCTGAACATCTTGCTGCCCATAGGCGGAGAGGCATAAAAAGGAAGTAAAAACCAAGATCAACAACGGTGAGAATCTAAGATGCATCAGCTAATTTCCTAAGTGGTTCGGCGATAATCCAACAACAAATTGGAATCGATTTTTTGGAGACTCGATTGTAGCTAGAGCGCGAGCAAATTACCAAACTTCTACAAAGACAACTTCAAGTCCAATGTTGCCGATCTCACACCCAACGGTCAACGAACGCAAGTTGAGAATATCCCCTGGACTCAACCCACGAAAAACAGATAGTTGCTCGTGTTTCACCGAGCAACTACTACAATGGTGTCTTGGCTGTCAGTCTGCTTGAGCAGTTCAGCAATAACAACCTACAACACCGGATTTCGAGGCGTTAGTGATCACCATAATTAATAAGCGTACCTCTTGCTTTGCCTTCGCATTCTTCCTTGCGTGCTCGACTCTGGGCACGATTCAGGGCCAAACCAACGAAGGTTCAAACGCGTCAGAGAAAAGCCTGGTCACCATGCCAGACGTCACGCTCTGGCGAAACCATTCGGTAACCCTTTCCAATGACGGAAACTGGCATAGCGTTGAGTACCGCCCCTCAACCTCCGACAAATTTGAAGACAAACAAACAGATAAAGAATCAGCCGACGAACCGGATCAGAAAAAACAGGAACAGCTTGAGCGATACGGCAAGGGAGCGTTAAACGATGTCCTGTACATTCGCAACTCCGATGGCTCCAAGGAATTCGAAATTGAACGTGGGAAGAATCCTCAGTTCTCCAACAACTCAGAGTGGGTTGCCTATTCCATTTCTAAAGAAAAAAAGAAAGACGAAAAGTCAGGTTCTGACAAGACCGACGGCAAACAAAAACAAACGCCTCCACTTGTCATCGAACTCCGTTCACTCAACGACGAAACCCTAAAGCGATGGGAAATCAAAACATCGAACTCTTCGAGGAGTCTTAAATTCCCGGAAGACTCCGAATACTTCATCTTGCATAGTAAATCAGGATTGCTGCTTTTCGACTTGAGAGACCAGTCTGAACATTACATTGGCAACGTCGGCGAATACCATTTGAGCAAAGACTCCAGCCAGCTTTTCTACACCATAAAAACTGATGATCGAAACGGAAATGGCATCTACGTTTTCGATGTCGAAACGCGCAGCACGCGAACCCTTACCTCCGCCAGCGATGTGTTCTCTTCGCTCACATTTCTCAAAAACGAAAACGCTCTCGCGGCGTTTCAAGTTAAATCAGAAAGTGAAGACAAAAAATCTTCCGATGAGAAGACTGAGGAAAAACCCTCACCAAACGTGAATCTGATTGTCATCAAGAATCCTGGTTCTGAGCAGCCAGAATTAAGCCTCTACGCACCCAAAGAGCTTGAGGGGATACCAGAGGATACTTCATTGCTGACAACAGGCCTGGAATGGAGCGAAGATGGAAACCGTGTTTTCCTGAGGCTAGAGCAGCAAGAGGAGGAGAATCCCGACACCGACTCGGAGTCCTCCGGCGATGACGATGCTTCAACGAAAAACAACGATACCGAAAACGACGAAGCGACCGACAACGAAGCGACCGACGACGAGGAAAACGAGGAAACGGGCGAGAATGACATGGAAATCACTGCCAAAGGAAACGTGGACGTTTGGCATTGGAAAGACGAAAAATTGCAGTCACAACAGATGAAGGAGGGCGGCTCAGCCCGGAAACAAGTTTTCGATTTCGTCCTGGATCTCAACAAAAGAACTCTGATTCAACTCACCGATGAAGACTTGCGAATTTCTGAAAAATCAAGAGACGGACAATGGGCCATTGCGACCAACAGCCAACCCTACATTTCAGACTGGGATGTAAGACGCTCTGATGTCTATCGAGTCAACCTAGTGACGGGCGAGCGAAAACTATTGCTCGAGCGACATAACGGACAAATTCAAATGCTTCCACATGGCACGCAAGTGATCTACTGGAAAAACCGACATTTCTGGGTCTACTCATTCGAAGAAGACACCCACCTCAACGTTACCAGCCGAACTCCAATCTCCTTCGTCAACACCGACTACGATTACCACGGTGCGGAACCCGCGTTTGGAGTGGAGAGTTTTGCCAACGATGGCACGGCGGTGATTCTGAATCATCGACATGATCTTTGGTTGCAGCCCCTCAACGGCGAACCGGCAACTTGCCTGACGCAAGGGATGGGAGAAGAGAAAAAAATTCGCTTCTCGTTGGCGATCCCACCCAATCGTCGGGACGACGATCTGGAACTCGAAGAACGCTATGTCGACCTTTCCCAACCCGTCATGTTACGGGGGGCTGGATCACTTAGCAAAAAGTCTGGCATTTTCCGCCTAGCCAGTGACAACCTGGAAACTCTGGTCTACGAAGACTCTGAATTTAACAGTTTGCGAAAGGCGGAAGACGCCGATGTCGCGACATTCAAACGAGGTGATTATCAACACTATCCTGAAACGTTCCTTAGCGATTTGAGTTTCCAAAACCCCAAGCAGTTGACTCGCACAAATCAACACCAAGAAAAATATCGTTGGGGAAGGAGAATTTTGGTCGATTACACGAACAAGGACGGCAGATCTCTGCAAGGAATCTTGAGCATTCCAGATAGTTATCAGGATGGCAACCCGCTACCAATGATCGTCTACTCTTACGAAAAGCTCTCCAACGGCATGCATCGATACCCAACGCCTCGAATCCCCGGTGCGGGAGTAAGCGAAATGATGTATGTCAGCGATGATTATCTCTACCTCCAGCCAGATATCCACTTCCGCAAACGCACCAGCCATTCGGACATGCATGAATGCATTGACGCCGCAATCCAAAAGGTCATCGAGCTTGGATATGCCGATGAGGAACGAGTTGGCTACATCGGCCACAGTTATGGTGGACACGCCGCCATGTTCATGTCCACTCAAGAAAATCGATTCGCGGCAATTGCCGGCGGCGCCGGCGTCAGCAACCTGATCCAAGGATTCAACATCGATATTGTAAGTGACGGCAGCAACGAACAGGACTACTACATTTCCGGACAAGGTCGACTCACTCGCAGCCCAGCAGATGACCTTGGTTTGTACATCGACCAATCACCTGTCTTTCATGCCAAGAACATGGAGACTCCCTTGTTGCTTTATCACGGAACTGCGGACAACGTCGTTCCGTGGGAACATTCCTTCGGTTTTTACAATCTACTTCGTTTCTTGAAGAAACCTGTCATTCTGCTTTCCTACCGAGGTGAAGGACATGGAATGCGTGAATTTGAGAATCGAAAGGACCTTCAACTGCGTCTGAAAGAATTTTTCGATCATCACCTCAAAGGGCAAGATGCCCCAAAATGGATTGAAGAAGGCGTCCCCTTTGAAGACCGCCCCGAAGACTCTCGAAAGGATTCAGAGCGAACTTTGCCGCCCTGGAAATAAAGGGGGGGGAGCTGCTTGCTCCACTCCACCCCCAATTGAGCTGTCCTACAAACAGCTCTCAATTGTCCTGTGCGGAAAATGGCCTGCTAGAGTCAATTCGTTCTTGAAGCTGACTTCGTAGTGAATCGCTTTGCAAATGGTTACAATATGAGTTGGACGATTCTGACTCATATGACTATGGATATGCAAAAGCGTTACTTCATCTACCTGACCCTGCTTCTCAGTTCGCTGGCGACTATGACCAATGCCCAAGAAGACCTTCCTCTTGCGCCTGAAATTGCTGCAGCATCCGACGAAGCCGAATTGGCTTTGACCACATTCAAGTATCCGGAAGGATGGAAAGCTGAATTGTGGGCTGCAGAGCCGATGCTCGCCAATCCCGTCGTGTTCACGATTGACGCCCAAGGGAGAATTTGGGTCTGCGAATCGTATCGACAGGAAAAAGGAGTTACAGACAATCGCGGGCATGACGACGCCTGGCTGGATCGCGATCTTGCAGCACAAACCGTCGAGGATCGAATCGCCTATCACAAAGAACTGCTCCCGGATCAGGGACACATTTACACAAAACACGATGACGTTGTTCGTGTCCTTGAAGACTCTGACCACGATGGAAAAGCGGATCGAAGCTGGATCTACGCCGACCACTTCAACGATCTGGAAATGGGAACTGGCGCGGGGGTCTTGGTGAACGGCGAGGATGTGTTCTATACATGCATCCCTCACCTTTGGTTGCTTCGAGATCATAACCAAGACGGCAAATCAGATTTCAGACAGTCATTGAGTCATGGCTACGGAGTCCGAGTCGCATTTCGCGGCCACGATTCCCATGGATTGATTGTTGGCCCAGATGGACGACTCTATTTCAGCATCGGCGACCGTGGCTACTCCATCGACCTTCCCAACGGCAAACGACTTCACGATCCATCAAGTGGTGCCGTCTTTCGCTGTGAATTGGACGGCAGCAATCTGGAAGTCTATGCAACCGGTTTACGAAATCCCCAAGAGTTGGCCTTCGACGACTATGGAAATCTTTTCACCGGTGACAACAACTCCGACAGCGGGGACAAAGCTCGTTGGGTTTATATCGCCGAAGGTGGCGATACCGGATGGAGAATGCACTACCAATACATGCCAGATCGCGGCCCCTTCAATCGAGAAAAAATCTGGCATCAATACCACCTGGAGCAACCAGCGTTCATCATCCCACCTGTCACTCACCTCGGAGACGGACCGAGCGGACTGGCCCACTACCCGGGCACAGGACTCTCAGATGAGTACCGGAATCGGTTCTTTCTTTGTGACTTCCGTGGAACCTCATCGGTCAGCGGCATTCGCACGTTTCGCTCACAGTCCAAGGGTGCGTTCTTTGAACTTATCGATGATGAACAACCGATTTGGCATATTCTCGCTACCGATATCGGCTTTGGCCCAGATGGCCACATCTATATCTCCGATTGGATCAATGGTTGGCAAGGTGTCAACAAAGGGCGAATCTATCGCTTCAGTGATCCAAAATTTTCCAACTCCGAGATCGTCAAAGAAGTTCAAACGCTTCTTGCTCAAGGGCTATCCGACACGCCCATCTTTCGCGTACTTGAACTGATGAATCATGCAGATCGCCGCATCCGACAAATGGCTCAGTTTGAACTGGTAAATCGAAAGCTTGATGCTGAACTCAAAACGTTGGCTCAAAGCGAATCTCCAGAAATGGGACGGATCCATGCACTTTGGGGAATTGGTCAACGAATTCGAAGCGGTGAGAACGCGGCACTCGCGCAAGTCATCATCGATTTGCTCGACGTTCCTTCCGGTGAAATTCGCGCCCAAGCGGCCAAATTGGTCGGCGACCTCAGGATTTCAGTTGACTCAAAACGTTTGATCAAGATTCTGAATGATACGAATCAACGCGCAAGGTACTTTGCGGCAATTGCGATCGGCAAGTTTGATTTTCCCGACGTGAGAAAACCATTGTTGGAAATGTTGAGAATCAACAACGGCGAGGATCCAGCAATTCGGCATGCTGCGATCATGGGTCTGGCGGGCCAACTCGATCATCAATCATCCTCCAAAAAAACAGACGACCAATCAATGGAGTTGATCGAACTGGCAAGGCAATCCGATTCTGTCGAAGTTCGCCGTGCAGTAGCCGTTGTTTTGCGAAGACAGAAGAGTCGAAGGGTTGCTGAATTCCTGCAATTCGAAACGAACGAACTCGTTTTAGATGAAGTAAGTCGCGCCATCTATGATGTTCCAATTGCTCCGGCAATGTCTGAATTGGCTACCCAACTGGATCAACTACCGACGAGCTCTGACCATTTCATTCGCCGGGCCCTGGGCGCAGCCAATTTCCTTGGCGGCAAGCAAAATGCCGAGCGGATTGCCGCACTGGCCGCAAACCCGACTGCTTCAAAAGCCATGCGAGTCGAAGCCTTGGAAATCCTGGGCCAATGGGCTACTCCAACCTCCCGAGACCGCGTTATGGGGGCTTGGCGAGAAATCGGAACGAGGGCAGGCAACGATGCAGTTGCTGCACTCTCCCCCGTCTTCGAAAACATCATCAACGATTCGAAAACACAAAATCCAGCAATTGCGGCGGCGAAGACTCTTGGCATAAAAGCTTCGGAACGTCCTCTACAAGAACTTTTCGCAAACGAAAACACCGATGAAGCAACCCGCATGAAAGTTCTACTTGCGTTGTCTGAATTGAATGCAAGCAACCTTGATGAACTCTGTCGTCGTGCAGCAAATGACAAATCTCCCAAACTTCGTATGGCAGCTCGCGAAGTGTGCGCCGCCAAAAAATTCGAGATGATTGGAAACCCAAGTTTCTGGAACAAGGGGCTGAAATCCAGTGATCTGACAGAGCGACAACATGTCTATCTGATCCTGGCATCGGCGAACTTGACTGACGATCCGCGAGTCCTGAAAATCATCGAGGGACAACTATCACAACTTCTCCAAGGAAAGATACCGGAAACCGATCGACTGGATCTTACCGATGCCGCCCAGTCATGGAAACAACAAGGAAAAGTCGAAGCGCTGTTGAATGAATACTTCGCGACAATGGACACAAACGATCCCGCAAGTATCAACCGAGACACACTGCTCGGCGGTGACATGGACCGCGGTTCCGAAATCTTCTGGAATCGAACATCCGTTTACTGCCAGCGATGCCATCAAATTGCTGATCGCGGAGGTGCCGTCGGTCCAAACCTCTCAGACATTGCATTGAAAAAGGACCGGAAATACTTGCTCGAATCCATGGTCGCTCCTGACAAGACAATCGCTGAGAACTTTGAAACGACAATCATTCTGGATCTCGACGGCAACACGCTCTCTGGAATCGTCCAAAAAGAGACCGATGAGTTTATTCAGTTGATCGATGTTGAGGCGAAAGTACACACAATTCAAAAGGATAACATCGAGGGCAGAAGGAAGGGCCAATCGGCAATGCCAATCGATCTGGTCAAAAACCTCTCCCAGAAAGACATTCGAGACGTTGTCGAGTTTTTGGCCAATCAAAAAACGGCACCCAAGCAGGGAGTCGTCATTCCCGAAGGCCATAAGTAGGTTCCGAGAAACCATTTGAGCTGAGCAAGGGTTCGCGATAGAGAATTAGCACCGCTTCCACCACTAGCCCGCGGGCTGGTCGGTGGGGAACCGACTTGCTCCCAGGCAACTGACATGGACGGCGCCTAGTCAGCCAATTTGGCCAACAGCCGCTTCAACGAATCGTTGTATTCAAACTTTCGAAAGGGGCTGAATCCCAGTCCCTTTAGTGTTTGCTGAATTTCATCCGTCATCGCTCCGCTTGGTATCGCTTCGATCGCGGCAAGTGAGTTGTTACCTGGTGATTGCTCTCCCAACTCTCTCACAGACAAATTGACGCCAGCAGGGATTCCAAACGTCGCCTGAAAAAACAAATTGGCATTTTCATTGGCGTCATCCGTCTGCACAAGAAACCAAACGAGTTCAAGCGCGATTGGATTCATTCCCGAAGTTGAGAGTCCATCATTCAGAGGACCCGGAAACGCGACGAAGCCAACTTCCTGCGCCACATGCAACAAGAATTGACGCCCTGTTTTTTGGGGGGGCTCACTAATCTTACATCACTCCTGAAATGCGGATCGGCGTTCTTATAAAGTACGGTTTGGGACAATACAACATAAAGTTCAACCATGGAATGTAAACCACAGCGTTCACAGAGGACCACAGAGAAAGAGGCTGGGAAGTCAATCTCTTTCACTCAAACTTGATACAGCCTCGGAAGAAACCAGCGGGCTACAATCTACGGCTCATATTGATGGGTTGAAGCGTTGACAACACCTGCCCAACCTACGATGCGACAGATTCCACTCTGTGTTCCTCTGCGCTCTCTGTGGTAATCTTCCCCTAGCACGCGAAAGCTTTGGCACCACCTGCCTAGCGCCTATAACACGGCGCAAGAGGTTTCACTCGTTCCTGTGACAATCCCCTTCCAACGACAATCGATTCTCGCCAATTGCCAGGAAGAGGGCGACTCCTCAATCACCTACTCGAACTCGGCCTTTTCCGGTCAGCGTTGCCACTTCCTTGGGCCCGCAACTCGCGAATATCCAAGACATAACAACCGCGTCCGTGGGTCGCGATCACACAAAAGTCTTCAGCCGTTTGCAATGCCAGGTCATGCACGTAGGTGGTTGGCAAGTCCTTACCGAGGACCTCCCAGTCTTCACCGCCGTTGATCGAAACATACACCCCACGGTCAGTTCCTGCGAACAAAAGTTCCTTGTTACTGGGATCTTGCTTGATCACATTGGCGTTGCTGCCAGGAATGTTTCCTGAAATGCTTTGCCAGGTTTTTCCATAGTCCGTAGAACGGTAGAGCAAACAATCAAATTGATCATAGCGCTTTCCGTTGGCGGCTGCGTAGACTGTCCCTTTTTCAAAATAACAAGCTTCCAGGCTGGCGATGCAAAACCCTTCAGGCATTGCATCCGAAACGTTGTCCCAGTTTTTGCCACCATCACGGGTTACGTGCAGATTGCCGTCATCTGTCCCTGCGTAAATCACTCCCTTTTCAACGGGTGACTCGGAAATCGAAAAGACGACGGCATGCGCGACATTGCCTTGTCGTTTTTCTGCAAAATTGGAAAGGTCATCGCTGATTTTCTTCCAGTTCTTACCACCATCATCGGAAAGAAAAACAAATTGAGCACCGTACAAAAGTCGACTCGAATCGTGCGGTGAAATAATCAACGGAGATACCCATTGCGCTCTTCGAGGAACATCACCTTTCCATTTGACCGAAACGTCTTCGCGTTTGTATCCCGTGAATTTCCGACCGCGGCGTTCCGACACCACTTTCTCAGAGTAGTCCGTAAGCATTGGACCTCCACCATAGCGACTCAAGGAATAGACCAAGTTTGGATTATCGGATACGACTGCATGGCGCCCCGACTCGTCGCCTGTGGCTCGCTCCCACCGTTGGCGAATCACGGAGTCACGCCCTCGACTCAAATCGACCAACCCTCTCCACGCTCCAGTGTCCTGGGTCGAGACATAGATCCAAAACCGTCCCTTCTCTTGCGAAACACCACAGTTGTAATTGTGTGCGATCGGAATATTCGTAGGCGAATGAAAAGACTTCAATCCATCTCGGGAGATCATGATCCCGCCGTCATTGACAATCACAACATGATTTGAATTCCCTGGATTGATCCAGGCGCCGTGATAGTCAACATGATTGCCTTGGAGATTTTGCCAAGTGTAACCACCGTCACGGGAGACACGAGAATTCAACCCCAAAACGTAGACGGTTTCCGCTTCATTCGGATCGACGCGAATTTGCCCAAAAAACCACCCATATCCGGGATGTGTTGTTCGAACACCTTCATTCCCTTCGATGAGATGGAATCGTTGGCCAAAATCATCACTACGATATACCTTCGCACCACCTTTGCCTCTTGGTGCACCATCATGATTCAGAAGAACGTAAACCGTTTCAGGTTGGCTGGCGCAGATGCTAATTCCTACACGCTCGTATTCTCCGCTAGAAAAATCGGGAAGCCCATTTTCTTGGCTGAGTGCGTTCCAGTTGTTTCCACCGTCAGTCGTTTTATGAACACCGGTTTCTGGGCCGCCTTTGGGATCATTCCAGCGATACCTCAAACGAGGTGCAGTCCCGCAATACAACGTGTCAGGATGCTTTGGATCAATTGCCAAATCGATCACGGCAGTTTTCTCGTCTTGATAAAAGACCTGCCTCCAAGTCTTTCCTCCATCACTTGATTTATAGACACCGCGTTCTTGATTGCTCGTGTACTCATGCCCCGAGGCCGCGACATAGATCACGTCCTTGTTTTTGGGGTGGATAACAATTCGGCTGATGTGGTGAGTTTCCGTCAACCCCATGTGTTTGAATGTCCCTCCACCATCGGTCGACTTATAGACCCCTGTTCCCGCCATCGTGCTTCGCAGAATGTTGGCCTCGCCGGTCCCAACCCAAATCACTTCTGGGTCGGAGGGCGCAATCGCGATATCGCCAATACTCGCTGTCGCGTAATCATCAAAGATTGGCTGCCAATTTTGACCATCATCCGTTGACTTCCAAACACCTCCCGATGCGGTGGCAAAGTAAATGACCTGGTCTTGATCGGGATGAATCGCGACGTCAACACCTCGACCACCCATTCGACTCGCTCCAACGGACTGCCATACGTTTGTCGCGTAGGGCGATTCCTTGGCCATCGATTGATGATCATCAAACCATTTAAGCCGTTGATGTTCTTTTGATTTAGTCGTTTCCTTTGAGTCCTTTTTTTGAGCCAGGCCCAACGTACAGACACCGAAGGCAATCACTGCCGCCAGGACAAACCGCCTTAAATAACAACTGTTTACAATCAATGAACTCATAACCCGCCTTCTAAAACCTTGGATTTCGTCACGTGCAATCTTGCACATCCCCTCGCCAAGTCATCACGACCACCACGACGAAAACTTCTGCTACATCAATTTGAAACGCGACCTAACCTTAGCTTGATTCACCGAACGCCCCGACGCAAGTATTGACGGGACAACTTGGTTGATTGCTTACGCTTCTTGCGGAACCCGTTCGAGACCGCGAGATATCACACAAATAAATCACGTTGCGCTGAGTCGCGAAACCAACGCCTCGTTTCGGGGTTAGCATCCATCGACGAAAGAACTTTCTGATGACTCGAATGAAAAAACGCATGTACTTCGACTCTCTGAGTCGAACCAAGCCTGCTCTCAAGATCTCAAAGTCACTACTGGTTTTCTGTCACGACATGATTTCCCGGCGGCGGATGCCAAGGCTCACGCTCGCCGCGGCGATGTATTGCTCAAAGAATTACTGTATTTTTCTGTTAAGCTTGCCCGCGATTTGCGCTTTTTTTTGACAGGATGAATGCGCGCGATATCCTGTCCATCATGTAAATCCTGTCGAAAACTCTTTCCACGTGGCGAATGTCGAAACCAAACGTTCCTTGCTCGTCTGAATGAATTGCTGTGCCGCGCGGTCGTGAATTCGCGCGAAACATGGCACCCGAAAAGCGAAAGTTGGCGAACGACCAAAGCAGTTCTTTCGCGTGAAAAGGTAGCGGAATCCCGCCAAATCAGAGTAAGAAAACAGCCAAGAAACGCGATAGCTTCGTGAAACTAGCCTAGCACCTAGGCCCGTCTTCGATTGGCAGGCCAAAAACATCAGACACACCGGTTGTCTTCGCCTTGTTACCGGTCAAACGGTCCCGGGTACCAGCCCCAAGTTCCACGCTTGAGAGAACAATTGTTTCGGCAGGAGCCTCAACCTCCCGTAAAAGGCAAAAACCTCGACGACGGTGCCATGCTCCTCGCTTGCGTGGGCATGTGGTGTGCTGCCAACAGCCTAGCGTCTCACCCGTCTTCGATTGGCGGGCCGAAAACATCAGACTAGTTTCTTTCGATCTTGCGCACCAACCAAAGGCCGGCGACAAGCATCACTGCGTTACCCAGCCAAACGATCCATGGCGGAAGCCCGCCTGACTTGGCCTGACTGACCCCGAACATCAACAGAGGATAGTAGATGAGAAGGATTGGGATAAACACGACGGCAAAGTTGGTCCAAAAATCAAACTTGCGAAGCCGAATGGCCAGCGGCGCACCAACAATCACAAAACACAGACAGCTGAACCCGTTGGCCCATCTTCGCCAAGGTTCCGTTCTTAGTCGATGTTTTCGATAGACCTGTCGTTCCAAATCATAAATATCGGACTGCCATTCTGGGTGCGAAAGCCCCACCAGGTTTCCACCCAACATTTGACTCGCGGCGCGAATGGCCAGCAATTTTTGATTTTCATCAACCTTTTTTATTTGCTCACCCAATTCGGCAGACATCTTGCGCAACGGCAAGTTCGAAGGACTCATGCTCGAATTCGTCTTCTTGGTCACATCTCCAAGTGGCAATGCGATGTCTTCCCGATCGATTTGCAAACTATGGCTTCCAAAGTCAGCGTGCCCATTTTCAATTTGAAAAACCAGGCTGTTCTCCACCGGGTCAACAAAAATGCGAGCTCGTTCTGCACGAATCTGCAATGAGGTTGCATGGTCGTTTTCGCGCCGCACGATGTAGGGATTGATCAAGTCCTCACCATCAACATCATCCACCACAATGTGCATCTTGCCTTTGACAAACGAACCCTGGGCATTCAGCATGCCATAAATCGTCTGAGCTGAAGAATGAAGAATCACTCGATAAATTCCTCGGCGACCCCATGATACTGCTACGTCATTCAAATAGACGGTACACAGACTCAAGAGAAAGGCGATAACCAATCCCGGAACGATCACACGACTCGGTGAAATCCCCAAAGCCTTGATCGCGACGATCTCATTCGTGGCAGCCATCCGGCCATAAACAACGCAAGTTGAAAACAGGATGGTCCCTGGAATGGCAAAGCACAGAGCAGTCGGGACGATAAATGGAACCAACTTGAGAATCGCCATTGGCGATAGCTTTTCTCGCCAACCTTCCTGAATCAGGAAGATCAACACCATCAACGTCGTCATGGCAGCGAGCGTCAGACAGAACGTCTTTAAAAGCTCAAAGGCGACATAGCGTGTTACTCGCGACATTTGCTAGCGATTCATCCGTGACCGGCGGGCAGAGCGTCGGTTTTAGCAAGTGCCTCGATAATCTCCAATGCAGAAATTCTCAGGACCGTCCCAGGAACGAGAATCAGAGTTCAATCGATGAACTGCTGGCATCGGTATCGTTACGAAGCTGTTCCATCAAGAAACTAATACTACGAGCAAAGGTTTGAATCGCCACAGGGAAGTTCTTTTGCTCTGCGGCCTGATTTGCCGATGCGACCATTTTATCCATTTGAGCGTAGTCCACCGGCCACTTTTGCTGCCTCGCGCCTTCCTGTAATTGGCTCGTAATCGACATCAATTGCTGGACGACTCCCTCGGCAGATGCACAATCCGTGCGAGTGTAGGGCCCCCGCCCAAAACTGCTTTTCTCGCTGACCTGCTCGTCGCTACGGACTACGGCCTGGCCTAACTGCACCAACACCCAAACAAGACAACCGGCAGCAATGGCACCCGGAATCGCTGCTGCGATAGGATTGATAAAGTAAATAAGAATCGCTGCCAAAATCGAAAAAACCAAGACACCAATGGAAATCGGGTTGAGAATTTTTTGGCTCCCTCCCGAACGTGAAACAAAGTTACCCGCGCTATCGCTTGTCGCAAGTTGCGGATGAATCACTTTGACAATCACCACAGTGATATTGTCGGGACCGCCTCGCAAATTGGCCAAATCCACCAACACCCGCGCTGCTTCGTCAGGATGCAAATTCGCAAGGATCGCTCCAATCTCAGCATCCGAAATCGGACCAGTCAATCCATCACTGCAAAGCAAAAACGTGTCGCCAACCTCGATCGGAAACGGTCCTTCCAAATCCACCTTGACTTCGGCATATGGCCCCAGTGAGCGAGTGATCACATTCTTGGGAATCTTTGCCGACTCTTCTTCCGTTTGAAGTTGTCCGCTGGCCTTCATCTCCCAAACCAAGCTGTGATCAAAGGTCAACTGCTCAAGCCGATTTTGGCGTAGGCGATAAACACGGCTGTCACCGACATGGGCAACTAAGGCACCTTGCGGCAGCAAAGCCAATGTACTGCAGGTCGTCCCCATATTGTGAAATTCTTCGTTCGCCTGACCACGGCGATGAATCTCGACATTGGCACCTTCGACTGACTTCCGAAGGGCATCCGTGATGACTTGGTTCTCATACTTTCCGTAGAGATGGGGAATATGGTCGATCGCGAGCTTGCTAGCGAATTCTCCAGCCGCATGGGCGCCCATCCCGTCGGCCACGACAAACAAATGGCCACGCTTCTGCCAATGTTCCATATTGCTGGCAGGCGAGACACATAGGTTGTCCTGGTTGCTCATTCGCCGCATACCAACGTCGCTATGCGAAGCGATTTGAAGGTATGCATCCCAGTTTACGAGGCTTTCGCTCATCTATTTCATTCAGATCCGGTGTTTCGGCAATCCCGTATCTTACCCTGCAATGCGCTTCGAAAAAACTCGTGTCTTGAAATAAACCGATCTAGGCTCAACCGGGGTAGACTCCTATACTCCCGTTTCAATTTTACCAACTTTGCCGATTTTGCGGCACAAAAATGCAATGAAGTCTCCTTGCTCCACAGCGTCTCACTATTCACTGCTTCTCGTTCTCGCAATATTTTTATGTGGACAAATCGGCTGTAACAGTGTGAAGCGTCGACTCATCGTCAGAACTCAACCTGAAGGTGCCTTGGTTTCCATCGATCGTCAACCAGTCGGATATTCGCCTGTAAGCGTCCCATTTACCTATTACGGCACGCGGCAAATCCAACTTGAGATGGATGGCTTTGAAACCATCGATGTCCAAGAGCGAATTGCCCCTCCCTTCTACGATTCATTTCCCATGAGCTTCATTACCGAGAACTTTTCCCCTCGGGAACGCCGTGATAATCGGGTACTGGATTTCCAACTGGTCCCCAAACAGCAGACAAATGAAAGCCAGCTGATCGAGCGTGCTAACCGCACACGAGAAAACATTCTTCGCGGTACCATCGCCGCCCCCATCAATCGCTAATTAGCATTTGCCGCAGAGCCGTATTCTTTACGCAATCTGCATTTGCCGCCGTGGGGTATTCTTACGCAAAATGCATTTGCCGCAGAGCGGCTATTTCTCGTAGCCCCAGACTTTTAGTTTGGGGTAAAACGTCCCGAACCAAAACCTAATCGCCGAGCGATGGCATCCGTTCCCAGCCAAACGGCTCTATCCTGTGGAATTGAAATGGAGGCCTCCGTGGGCGCCCTCCCCGGCCGCGATGCGTCCGCCCCTCCGACGGGCCGGTAACTTGTGTCGCCCCTATAAATTGGTGGTTGTCGCGACACTTTCTACTACCCGCACATTCGAACCCCAACCACCTCCGAGTGAATGGTTACGCCGATTCACAGCAATGCTGTTCACCGAAGCTTTGATGCTGGCGAACTAAACTCAAAATCCTCTACGGCCACTCCGACACAGCAACTCAAGAGCCGCTTTACGATTACAAGTGAATGGCCGCCAAACTGGCCGACCACTTCATCCTGCGATCCCTTTACCTTTGACGGAAGATGTTATTGTTCTGTCGACGCGGAGCCTGAGGCGAAAAGTTCCCTCGCAAATGCGGCTTGTAGCCTGTATTGCTTGGCTTGGGATTCACTGCGTCTTTGATGATCGATCCGGGACTCCGAGCAAGCGTGTCGCCAAACAACCGGAAATCGTCCATCAACGGATCGAGCTGAGTGGTAACCGCCCTGATATTACGGACCGCCTCATTCGCGTTGTCGTAAAGCTCAGTGTCATTGAGGAATTTCCCAAGTGACCCCTTATTGAAATCAGGCAGGTTCAACTCAAAGTCATCAAGGTTGGCTGCGAACCTTTTCACCTGAGTTACCAACTCGTCGATATTCTTCAGGCTACTATTCACCTGGGTAAGAATCTCAGGGCCTTCACTTTTCAGTGCTGCCGTAAACTTCTCCAAGTTTTCCAAATTTGTCGCCGCCGAACCGCTAACGGTTTTGAATGAGTCAATCGTTTCCTTGGTGGTTCGCACCGTGCCACGCAGTTCCTCAAAGATACTGGGCAGTTCCGCCAAAGCGTCGTTGACTTTGACTTTCAGTGCGGGATCACCCACGATTGTGTTGATACTTTCGAAGACGCGATTGAAATTATCCAGTGCCAGTTGAGCTTTTTGGCTCATGCCACGGAACTCATTCAAGGCTTTTTTCAAATCGCTGTCTTCGTTAGACATTGCCCCTTCGATTTGATCCGTGATCGCCGTGATACCTCGCCCCGCGTCATCGACGGCGATGCCTGCCTGACGAAAGGTCGCCAAGGTCTCTTGGATCTGGGTTTCCAGATTGATCGCAACATCGATCAGTTCCAATGGATTGCGTTTAACGCTGACCTTAGTCATCATCCCGCCATCGAGAAGCGGATCGCCCCGCATCTGGGCACCGACCGGAATAACCTTGAGGACGCTATCACCCAAGAACGAGTCCGCACCGATCGAACAGACCTCTCCCGCGTAAATCTTGACGTTCTTGTTGATCTTCAATTCCAAAGCAACGTAGTCGTCTTCGGGTTTCACTGACGCCACACGACCAATCCGAATTCCGTGCTTGCGCACTGGAGTGCCCACAGAAACTCCAGGTGCCGTCTGTGGTTTCAAGTGCACCGAGTACTGAGAAGTCCAGCCCTCAGTATTGTATACAATCAAAATCGCCAGAATCATCATGGCGATCAACAGGAACAATCCAATTCGAAATTGTAGAACTCGTTCGTCCATCGGGATTCACGTTGGTAAGTTTCAGTATTGTACAAATCTAAGGACGATCAACCGTCCATGCGTTCAAGCTGCATCGTGCCGGTTAGACCCCCGACTCGCGCAACTCCATCAGCCTCTGGCCTGCTTCTCCGTTGACGAACTGCCGCACCCGTCGGTCGCGACAATCCTGGAGCCCACCCGGGGTTCCATCATAAATGATCTGTGGTTCAGTATCATCCAATCGAGTCAGCGGATACAGCATGATGACTCGATCAGCCACTTTCTGAACCGTATTCATATCGTGTGTCACCACGATGCTGGTTACCGCATTGCGGCGTCTCGTGCGTAATATCAATTCGTTAATCACGTCACTCATGATCGGATCGAGACCGGTAGTTGGCTCATCGTACATGATCAACTCGGGGTTCATGATCAGCGCTCGAGCCAACCCAACCCGCTTTTGCATTCCGCCCGATAACTCAGCCGGCTTTTTGTTCAGCACGCTGTCCGGAAGGCCAACTTCAGCCAAACGAGTCAAAACCATCTCACGAATTTGCGAGCGACCAAAACGACCGTGCTGCCGAAGCGGAAACGATACGTTCTGCTCGATATCCATACTGTCAAACAAGGCAGCGTTTTGGAACACAAATCCAAATCGCAAACGCTGTCGACTCAGTTCCTGATCAGACAACTTATGTATTTCCTGACCATCGAACTGAATGGCCCCGGAAGTCGGACGAATCAATCCAATAATATTCTTCATCAATACGGTTTTGCCGCATCCGCTTTCGCCAATCAGAACGATGGTCTGCCCCACGGGGATCTTCAGGCTGATTTTGCGAAGCACATCTTGCTTGCCAAAACTCATCGATACCTCTTGGACTTCGACGAGAGGATCCTGGTCTTCGAAATACTCTTCAAGGTTCATTAAAACAGCCTCGCACCTTCGGGGAACCAACTCAAGTACAACGCGTCCAGAGCGATCCCCAGGAACAGATCCAAAATCAAAATCATTACGAAAGAGTAGACAAACGAAGCCGTGGAGGCACGCCCCACTCCTTCTGCGCCAGGAGCACAATGAAACCCTTGATAGCAGCTAACCATGGCAATTGTGGCGCCAAAGAAAATACTTTTAAACAAGCCGACACCCAGGTCAAACATGGTGACAAACTGAGCACTATTGGATTGGTAGTGATGTGCATCAATCCCCAGAATCCAGACGCTATAAATGTGCCCGCCAGCAACTCCCATGAAATCTGCCATGATCGTAAGTGTCGGAATCAGAAACAAACACGCTAGAAAACGAGGAACGACCAGGTAGCGAATTGGATGGGCCCCCATCGCCGACAATGCATCGATCTGCTGAGTGACTCGCATCGTTCCTAACTCGGCAGCCATGGCACTTCCCACTCGCCCTGCCAACATCGTTGCCGCAAGTACCGGCCCCAATTCTCGAACCAACGTCATGTTGATGACCGCACCCAGACGAGTCTCCAACCCCAACTGTTTGAATTGGAAATTACTTTGGACAGCCAACACCATTCCAATAAAGGTTCCCGTCAAGGCAACCACTGGCAAGCTGGAAACGCCGACCGTATAGAAGTTTGGCCACAACGTTTCCCATTTGGCAAAGCGTCTAAACAGCCAACTCATGGTGCGAAAGGCAAACAAACCAAAATCGCCCAAGGCGATGATATTGTCCCATACGACCTTCCCCCAGTCGCTCAAGCCATTGCAAAAACGACCAATAAAGGTATTGGGAAAGCGATATTCAGATTGTTCAGGGACAACAGTAGACACGATTTTGCGGCGCCAACTTGATCAGCGCATGTAAAAATGGAGCACCCCCCTGCTCTATTACTTAATCATCTTCGGATTGTTAAACTGTACGGCTTGAGCAAGCTTTCCGGTTTCACGCGGAAAAAAGTGCATGCACGAAAAATGCTGGCAAGGGAGAAATCGCATCAATGGACTACCAACAGCTATTACTTGATTGCCACCACCGAATCTCCCCATTTGTCCACCGCACTCCAATTCTCTCTTCTCGCTTGCTAAATTCAGAAGTCGGTGCCTCACTCGTTTTCAAATGTGAAAACTTTCAAAGGATGGGAGCCTTCAAAATGCGTGGCGCGACCAACGCGATTCTCTCATTGTCCGCTGAGAACCGAAAACGTGGCGTCGTCACCCACTCATCAGGCAACATGGCGCAGGCCGTGGCACTGGCCGCACAAAGCGTTGGAGTTCCGGCATATATCGTCATGCCTACCAACGCACCTCAGGTCAAAAAGGATGCGGTCCGAAGCTACAATGGAGAGATATTCGAGGTCGAGCCGACCATCACCGCTCGACAGTCCAAGGCAGATGAAATCGCGACTAATACCGGGGCGAAATTCATCCACCCTTCCAATCAAATCGAAGTCATTCTTGGGCAGGGCACCGTAGGCCTCGAGTTGCTGCAGGACCACCCCGATTTAGATTATCTATTGACGCCAATTGGAGGCGGTGGCCTCGTCGCAGGCTGCAGCCTGGCAGCTCATTTATTCTCAAAAGGATGCAAATGCGTTGGCGCCGAGCCACTCGCATGTGATGACGCGTACCGGTCGTTGGCCAGCGGTAAAATCGAATCCAACTCGTCGGCCAATTCGATTGCCGATGGCCTACGCACCGAACTTGGAGATATCAATTTTCCCATCATCCAAACTCATGTCGACCAAATCATTCGTGTCGAAGAAAACGACATCGTTGACGCCATGCGATTGATCTGGGAACGAATGAAAATTGTGATTGAACCTTCGAGCGCCGTACCGTTTGCCGCAGTCCGACTCGAAAAGGAAAAGTTCGCGGGCAAAAAAGTGGGGATCATTCTGTCGGGCGGCAACGTCGATCTATCCAATCTGCCTTTCTAATCGGGCGTGCGTTCTGGCGGAATCCCACCTGCCTTGAGGTTCATCTACCCAATCAAATAGCACAGGGCAATGCACCCTCGCATTGAACGGATCAGACCCGAAGAGCCCAAAGAGAGTGCAACCGCGGCCCAGCACCTCAATCGAAGTGCTAAAACAACACCGGGTAGAGTCGTTCAAAATGCCGCCACCCTCTCGGCCCAATTTCGCGCAATCCGCCATTTCATTGCGAGCTCTTGCACAGTTCAGCGATTTACAGGCGAAAACATCTTGAACAACCTTGTACCGGTCATGCTAGAATCGTCGATATGAAACAATGATCGTTAGCGAGAAATCCATGAAGCAATTTCCGTCAGCTTACTTTTCCATTATTTTCGTCGCCAGCCTTGTCTGTGCTCCACTCGTTGGCCAACAGACGTTTCCCGAAGAACTCAAAACTCGGGCCCCTGAAACGATCGACGAGGTCAAGCTACTTGAACAACACGTTCAAAAAATCCTTCAGAAAGTCAGCCCTGCGACCGTGTCGGTTTCAGGCGGAAGTGGAGTTGTCATCAATGACGAAGGATACATCCTGACCGTCGCCCACGTTAACCAACGGGCAGGTCGTCGTGTTCGAATTACCTTTCCTGATGGCACGCGAGCCTGGGGAGAAACTCTGGGCAACAACTTCGAGCTCGATGCGGGTTTGATCAAGATAACTTCTGAGGGAGAATTCCCTTTTGTTGAGATGGCGGATTCCTCGGCATGCAAACCCGGACAATGGTGCCTTGCAATTGGCTTTCCTGTCTCATTTGCCAGAGGCGAGCAGCCAGCAACTCGACTTGGAAGAATCCTTTCCAACCGCGCTCAGACAATCACCTCGGACTGCACCATCATGGGCGGAGATTCGGGCGGACCTCTGTTTGACTTGGATGGAAAAGTCATCGGGATCAGCAGCCGAGTCGCAGGCTCACTGAACAGCAACGTTCATGTTCCTGTCGACGTTTTCAAAAACGACTGGAAAAAAATGGTCAATGGAGAAGATATTCGCAGCAACCGTTCAAGAACCGGTCGCCGCCCACGTAACGATGATCCAAATCGAGGCTACCTTGGCATTCGCGGAAGCACCAACGATTCGCCTGCAACGGTTGACGAAGTCGTCGAAGATAGCGCCGCCGCCAAAGCGGGATTGAAAGTCGGTGACGTCATTGTAGAACTCAATGAAAAGAAAGTCGATTCGTTCGCAGCAATCGGCGACACACTTTCAGGAATGAAAGCAGGCGACTCCATCACCGTAATGGTGCGCCGAAACGATGCGTTAACGAAATACACGATTCAACTAGGAAAGCGGTAATTGAAATGCATCTGAATCGACCAAGCTTGGAACATTTCCGACGTACCTTCACAATTTGTGTTGCGTTCCTATTGCCGCTGTTGTTTACGGATTTTTTATCCGCCCAACGCACTTCTCCGACTCGCATAGGCCGCAATTCGACTCAAATGAAACAAACACTTGAATCGCTGGTCGATCCGATTGAAAAATCAATCTGCGAAATCAAAGACGGCAAAGAAAGCGTCGCCATGGGTACGATCGTTTCAGCCAATGGCCTGATTGTCACCAAGCTCAGTGAAATTCAAGAGGTGGAGAATCTGACCTGCAAATTAGCCGACGACCAGGAAAAGCCTGCGAAGATCGTTGCCGAGTTGGAGGATTACGATTTGGTACTGCTCAAAATCGATGCGGAAAATCTTAGCCCAATTGACCTGCCGGACTCCGAACTCGAAATCACTGCGGGACGTATCGTTCTTTCGGCAGACGCGAACGGCAATTTGATTTCCATGGGCATCACATCCGTTGCTCCTAGACGTTTTGAAATGCGGCAACCCCGTGCCAGTTCCAATCGAGGCTTTCTTGGGATCGACTGCAGTCCAGTCGACCAAGGCCTTGAAATCGGCAGAATCACACCGAGAAGTGCTGCCCAAAAGGCAGGTTTGAAGCGAAGCGATATCCTCGTTGAGTTCGAAGGCTCTAAGGTTCCCTCCGTCAGCAGCTTGATCGCACTTCTGGAAGATCACGCTCCTGAAGATGAAGTATCCGTGTTGATCCAACGAGAAGAAAAAACCATGGAAAAGACGATTCAATTGGGGAGTATGCCTGCAGGCTCCGCTGCTCAGGATCGTTGGGGCGGAGGCCCGTTCAGCGAGCGAAGGTTTGGTTTCCCAGTTGTGATCGCGCACGACTGTGCAATTCGGCCAAGCGATTGCGGTGGCCCGCTAGTTGACTCTGATGGCAAAGTCATTGGAATCAATATTGCCCGAGCACTTCGCATATCAACCTATGCCGTTCCGATTCACGAAGTTAAGAAGTTCGTTGCAGCCAACCAGTAAGGATCTCGCATTCGCGCCGAATGTCACCGGGCTTTCCGGGTGGGTCCAGCGCCCAGCGTACGGAGACGGGAACCTCGGGAGGAGTTCCGTTACGCCGCAATAATCGCTGAAGGACTTCGGCTCGCCGGCGGATAGGTCTCGGCAGGAGCCTTGACCTCCCAAAGACACAAAACTCCCCCTCTCTCTCGGCCCTCCCGGAGAGGCTGTGACTTTTCGACTGGGCTAGTTTTCAGATGATTTTGGCGCTAAAAATCGAACACCCTTCCACCGGGCCATCAGGAGGGTCTGGAGCGCAACAACCGGGGAGGAAAGCCACTGCCGTTTTCCGAAGGAGCAAAACCGCCTGCTTCGCTGGTGGCTGACTCAGTAGCCAACGTCATCTGAACATCCACATTCCGCCTGTTTTGGAAACCCGAAGCGTCAGCGAGGACGAACCCGACACGTCCTCGCTGACGCGTCGGGTTTCCATAAACCACTGCTTCTAAGTTTTTGCTTCATGTACGAATGAAAAAGTCACAGCCTTAGGAGGTAACCTGAAGTGTCCCTACAACGTCCTTGTTTTGAGTCTTCCCTCGCCACAAGATTTCATTACCGCTTTCCAACAGCTCACATTTCCCACAATCTATGTTGCTAGCGGGAGATCGATCCGACTTGAAGCCCGTCGTCGAATTCATCACACTACGCCGCTATTTTTTGCTGCGACTAGGATCTTACCTTTTCGCACCATCCTCATGCATTGGGTTGCCGGTTGAGTAAGTCATATCAAAACGCGAACTTGAAATTAGGGATTTCGATCCTCCTACTTTCAATGGCTTTTCTCGTTTGTGGCTGCAATCGTTTCCTTGCCAAATCTCCCACGCCATGGCCAGAGGGCCACCAACCTGTCGACAATCCACTCCTGGTTCCGATGGTTGATCGCGAATTGTTGATGGACCAAATCTCAGACGAGCTTGATGATTATTTTCGAATCTATCGGGAAGAACGATTGCGATTGGTGAACAGCGTACTGACTGAAGGCTGGATCGAAACGCACCCTAAAATCGGTGCCACATTGTTTGAACCTTGGCGAAAAGACTCCACACCGGGATTTGAGAGGATTCACGCGACTCTCCAAACGGTCCGCAGATTTGCGAAAGTGCGAATCATTCCGAACAAGGGTAACTACGCAATTGATGTCAAAGTCTACAAAGAACTTGAAGATCGGCTCGCCCCGGAACGTGCCACGGTCTCCAGTCGAAGCATTCGGCATAACAACGCCCTGGACTCAGATTTAAACGATCCATTCTACTCTCCGCCTAATGCAGGCTGGATTCCGATGGGACGCGATTTCTCGCTGGAACAGCGGATCGTTCGCAATATTCAGGAACGCGTTACTCGCTTCTGCGTTCCCAGGTAACAGATACCTGCCAGGACGGATGTAAATCGCCCGCCACAATCAAGCTCCATCGCCTCGTTCTTTGGGCATCTTTCTCATTTTGTCCATAGCCCCACCAGCTTTTTCGCTTAAACTTCTTTCCAAAGCCGCATTGAAAACTGGGCTCAGACTCCGCAAAGACCAGACGAACACTCCCAATGGCCAAAAAGAAAACATCCAAAAAGAAACCGTTCAGGAAGAAATCTTCCGAGGGCAAACAAGTTTCACAATCTAAACGACGCCAACCTTCCGTTCGCGGAAAGACCAATACGCGTGGAAAAGTGTCTGCTCGTGGAGCTTCATCCGGGCCCCTTCGCGCCGAAGAACAACGTCTGCAGCGAGCGCTGGCGACTGCTGGCCTGGGAAGTCGCCGTGATTGCGAAACGTTGATTGAAGAGGGACGCGTCGAAGTTGACGGCAAGGTCGTCATGAAACTCGGCTCAAAGGTAAACCCACGAAAACAAAAAATTCGTGTCGATGGCAGCTTGGTCAAGTTCGCTCGCCCTCAGTACTTCGTCCTAAACAAACCACCAGGAGTTGTCTCCACCAGCAACGACCCGTCCGGTCGAATGCGAGTCATCGATCTGATCAAAACCACTCAACGCGTGTACAACGTTGGCAGACTCGATAAATCCAGCGAAGGTTTGATTCTCGTTACCAATGACGGTGACCTTGCTAACCAATTGACCCACCCTCGCTACGGGGTGCAAAAAATCTACATGGTGCAGGTGGCAGGTACACCCGACGTTTCCGAATTGAAGAAACTGGAACAGGGAGTTTACTTGGCCGAAGGTCTGGCCAAAGTCGTTGGTGCAAAAATAAAAAAACGCACCAAGGAAAGCACTTGGCTCGAGATCACTCTTGAAGAAGGACGCAACCGAGAAATCCGCCGATTGCTCGCCAACATCGGTCACAAAGTACTTCGCCTTCGTCGCGTCGCCATCGGATCACTGCGACTGGGAGAGTTGCCCCTCGGTGCTCATCGAAAGTTGGAGAAGAAAGAAATCGAGGAACTTTGGTATTCCAGTTCTCGCCAAAAATCCGCATCCAAAAAGCCACGTCATCGAAAATCATCTTCGTCTTCAAAAACGAGCAAGGCCGAGTCGAAGAATCGCCCCGTAAAAAAGCGAAATGACGACCCGGATCGCAAGAAGCCCTTCAAGAAACGCGGCGAAGAAAGCTCCGATCGCAAGAAATCCTTCAAGAAACGCGGCGAGGAAAGCTCCGATCGCAAGAAGCCCTTCAAGAAACGCGGCGAGGAAAGTTCCGAACGCAAGAAGCCCTTCAAGAAACGCCGCGAGGAAAGTTCCGATCGCAAAAAGCCCTTCAAGAAACGCGGCGAAGAAAGCTCCGATCGCAAGAAATCCTTCAAGAAACGCGGCGAGGAAAGCTCCGATCGCAAGAAGCCCTTCAAGAAACGCGGCGAGGAAAGTTCCGAACGCAAGAAGCCCTTCAAGAAACGCGGCGACGAAAGCTCCGATCGCAAGAAGCCCTTCAAGAAACGCGGCGACGAAGATTTCGATCGCAAAGGAACATTCAAAAAGAAATCGGGACGCCGCAGTGAGACTGAGGGCTCGGACCGACCAACAAGACGCAAGCCGAAACCCAAAGTCGGGGAAAAAGGCTGGACACTAAAATCTGGCGGAAAACGGCGAAAGAAAAAAAGTACTTCTGTCACTCGAACTGCTCCCGCGCGGTCAGCAAAACGATCTGCAGGTAAATCCAAACGCCGAAAGTAGACGCCAATCAGAGTCAATGGACGATGACGTCAGCGGGTTTGGCTCGGTCCCAGTTGACTGGGCGCACACCCCCCAAGCGTTTTCTCGGCTGTTTGTTGCATTGGGCACGTCGATATCGACGCTGATCATGCACACCAACGCATCAAGCCCGTGGCGAACAGCTTCCCTTCGATCAGGAAAAGCTACCTAGAACCTCACCCGTCTTCGATTGGCGAGCCGAGAACATCAGATACTCCGGTTTTCTTAGTCTTGCTAACCCGTCAGTTCAAAACGGTCCGGGTACTAGCCCAAGTTCCACGTTTGCGAGGAAAAAGAATTGTTTCGGCAGGAGCCTCAACCTCCCGTAAAAGGCAAAACCTCAATGACGGGTGCCATGCTCCTCGCTTGCGTGGGCATGTGCTGCTCTGCCAACAGCCAAGTATCTCGCCCGTCTTCGATTGGCAGGCCGAGAACATCAGATACTCCAGTTTTCTTAACCTTGTTACCCGTCAGTTCAAAACGGTCTGGGTACTAGCCCAAGTTCCACGTTTACGAGGAAAAAGAATTATTTCGGCAGGAGCCTCAACCTCCCGTAAAAGGCAAAACCTCAATGACGGGTGCCATGCTCCTCGCTTGCGTGGGCATGTGCTGCTCTGCCAACAGCCAAGTATCTCGCCCGTCTTCGATTGGCAGGCCGAGAACATCAGATACTCCGGTTTTCTTAGTCTTGCTAACCCGTCAGTTCAAAACGGTCCGGGTACTAGCGCCAAGTTCCATGTTTGCGAGGAAAAAGAACTGTTTCGGCAGGAGCCTCAACCTCCCGTAAAAGGCAAAACCTCAATGACGGGTGCCATGCTCCTCGCTTGCGTGGGCATGTGCTGCTCTGCCAACAGCTAAGTATCTCGCCCGTCTTCGATTGGCAGGCCGAGAACATCAGATACTCCGGTTTTCTTAGCCTTGTTACCCGTCAGTTCAAAACGGTCCGGGTACTAGGATCGTTTCAAACCGAATGATTGGCCCCAAGGCCTGCCGATATCCAAAGGAACAGGCGGTCAAAACGAAACCCGGCGAATCGAAGAAGCTACTATTTTCACGTTCCTGTGCCCCAAATTCGTTATTGATCGGCACGTTGACTGGAGATGTTGCCAGGGTTCAAGACTAGGTCGCGTCAACACGAAGTTTTGGGGTCGGTATCTCAATTGAGGTGAAAAACCAAGGGCATAATTGAACTGCCAGCCCCCAAATTAAATCTAGACGAAGCACTAGCCACGTTTGAAACTGCACCGCGAAATCAAACCTATCATGATTCATTCGAAACAAGGCTGGTTGCTTTTTCCATTTCGATTCTTCATTGCCATCGGAGTCGCTTACCTGATTTCCAGTGGACTCAATCAGTCGAAAACTACCCAACTCGACTTGGCGTTTCTCGCCAGCAATGACAAACCGCAAGCGGTGTCTCGCGAAGTCAAAAAAGTGGAACTGCCAGAATCCGATACGCCTTCGTTCTCGCTTTCAAGCAAAATCGGATTGTCTGCGTCGGTCGCTCTGGTGTTGTATATATGGATTGCTTACGAGTGGGTAGGCTTCGCACGGTTCACCAATGCCTGTAAGCGATTGAAAAAACTGGGAGCCAAAATCCGATTTGAATATGACTCCGACAAAGCGTTTTACCAATACTACTTTCGGGCTGAAACTGCTGTCGATCTCAGCAGACAACAACTTCGTGAAGAACACTTTAAGTTGCTTGGACAACTTCCCAACGTCACCAATCTTTTGCTGGGGCATGCAAAGGTCCCAAGTAACCTTACCAAATGCCTGAGTGGCATCAAGAAACTGCGCAAAATTGACGTGCAAGGAGTTTCTCTCAATGACGCGCAACGAAGTGAGCTCGCGAAATTGCTGATTCGATAGTGCGGCTTCGCCGAATTCATACGAAAATCGCAGGCGGCAACTTACTTTAACCCTGCTTTTCGGTTTTGATGCGTTTAAGTGTTTGTTGGCAAACTCGCAAAAAGGAAAAATGATTCTTGGCTTGAGTGGCCATCACCGAAAACTCAGCATCGATTTTTTCTGCGATTGGCAACAATCGAAACTCTCGCCAATTCTCACCCAGTTCAAGCAATCTTTCGATGCCTCTGGATTCTTGACGCAGCGCATCGGGCAACAACGACGAGATCGCAACAGCCGCAGCAGAAGTATTCCGCAATTCTTTATCGTCAAGAATCTCTAATCCGCGATGATGAAGTCCAACGCAGCAAATCAGCTCGTCGGGAAAATGCCATGCAAACATGACGTGAGCGGCGGCTTCCGCGTGGTCCCACCCCAGTTTATGCCGTTCAAAGGAACTCAAGTTGGAATGCTGGTCACGGTTCTCGGCAAACTCTAAATAGTTATCCAAAAGTTGATTGGTCAACAACGGCAAGAGAAAGTCCTGCAACATTCCGGCAGTAAACGCCAGTTCAGCATCCGCTTTCAAGAGTTTCGCTACCTCACGTGCGAATAGAGCGCGTTCAAGATTGGTGTTCCAAAAATTCTGGAAATTGATGAGCTTCGACGATGAAGACTTCATCGCTTGCTTGACGCCACTGGTTGTCAAGTGCAACAGGGTGGATCGAATCCCCAAAAGCACCAAAGCCTGCTGAACCGAGGTCACTTTGATTCGCATCCCCGTCGCACTTGAATTGACATGTCGGAGCAGTTCACTGCTCAGACCGGAATCCGTTGAAATGATCCGACTCAACCTTCCCGTATCCGCCTCGGGATCCCGGGCCTTTTGTTGAAATTCTTGCAACGCCTGTGGCAAAATGGGCAACTTGATCGACGGCGGCAAAGCTGACTTTGAGTGTTCCGGCAGAATCGACTTCCGAATTTCAGTCCAATCAGTTTTCACAGGAGTCCAGCGTCAGAGTGATGTTGTGTTTTCGAATGATGGTTACAAAGGTGGCTGAAAGCCCATGACCTGAAATTGAGACATTTCCGCCGCCGTCGTAAGCTTGATGATCGCAATCGAATCATAAGAAACAATGAATTTGCGGGCACCCGAAGCGTCAGGCCCATCTCGCTCGATCAAAAGTAAACCACCCGAGATCAGGAAGTTTATGAATGGAATGGACTCCCCTTGTTTCGTAACGACCGATCCCTTTCGTTGAATCGCATCTGGCCAACTCTCAAAAAGAGATTGCCAGTATTCGACCGTTTCCATAAGTATTCTCTCTCAAGTTTCCGAGCTGTTGGGATGGCTGCTAAGCTTCTTTTTATAGTTCATCACCGGTTCTCCACGCAACGGCAGTAAGGTGAATTTTGACGCCAATGAAGTCGCAGTCCGGTATCCAGTAGGCTACTGCACTGAGGAATGTTGTTCGGGAACAATTTTGGCTCAAATTCTGCTCCCTCTCCTCTCTCTTGACAATTTGGTTGTACTAAGGAAAGGCCATTTTCTTTGGCGAACTTCGTCTGGAACTGGGGCGATGAACCTCCGACTCAAGCGACAGAACCTACACTTCAATTTGTGAATTTCCCTTCAATGGCGCGGATTCATTGTTCAATAGGTGTCATTTCCAACCTCGGGAAATAAACTCGACTAATCTGTCTCGCACTGAGCGGAAGTTTCAAGCATTCGGAAATCAACCATGAATTCATCGTCAAGGCAAGCATCGCCCCCAAGCCCTCGCCGTCGATTTTTGTTTCGAGACGACTACCGCTTGGTCCCTGCCGAACAGGGACTACGTACGTCTTATCTCGCACGCACCATGGAAGTGCTCGCGATTGATTTCCCGTCCGAGTACGTCGAACGCGCAGAAGTTTTGGCGCTATTGAATCAGAACGACATCTTATGTGGCGGAGTCATGCTGGTAACCCGCAGCCCCTTTCGATCAATTGAGGCCATCCCTTTCGAACAGCGGCCCGCTTTCGATTCTTTGATTGCACGCAAAGGCATCGCCGAAATAAACGGGCTTTGGCTGGCTCCGGAAATGAAATCTTCATTTCTTTCAATTTCGTTTTGGGGTTTACTGACCAGGCATTTGGCTAAATCAAAGAAGTCCAGCTTCCTTTTCACCTATGACACCAGCAACTCCAGCATGAAGTTGCTGGCCAATTGGTTGAGCCCAACGATGCTCTACTCAGGCATCACCCTCCCCTTGCCCGGCATGCAGTGTCCTTCTGAAGAGTCGATTGCACTCGTCGACATTGAACCCATTAAAACGTTCTTGGCGCGGATAGAACGTTGTGGAATTGTAACTGCGGAAACCGATGAAGAAGGAACGGTCTCAAAGCCCAAACAGAAGTCTCAGCGACCCCAAGGTTCTACCGCGTTCGGCCGAAAAGTACGTCGGAGCAATGACTCAAATGAGTGACGCATAAATGGGTTGCAAACGAATATGACGGTTCAGAAAAATCAAACATTCGAACACAACAGCTGGCTGGACGGTGTCGATCCACTTCCGCCCTTTCCAAAAGTCGATGAGGACATGTCGGCCGATTGGCTTATTGTAGGCGCTGGCTTTACCGGAGTTTCAGCGGCCAGGCAAATCGCCAAAGCGAAACCGCAGGATCGAATCCTATTAATCGATGCGGGAAGTATTCTTGACGGAAGCTCAAGCCGATCCTCTGGATTCGTCGTTCCTATTGGCCACTTCTACCGTCCGCAGTCCACCGACAATAAAAAACTATATCGCCTCGGAAGCGAAGGCGTCGATCTTCTGCGCAAACTTGTTAGTGAGTACGAAATCCAATGCGGTTGGGATGATAGCGGCCGCTTGATTGGGGCACGAGGCGTTCCTGGATTGAAGTCGCTCAAAAAAATCCGCCAATCGTTGGAATTCCTGAATTCGCCCTGCGTTTCTTACACGAGTGAACAAATTCGTCAACGCACCGGCATGATGACTTACCAGGCTGCGATTCGGCAAACGGAATCAGTCATGGTCAATCCAGCCTTGCTGCTACGCGCGTTAATCCGATCGCTACCAACCAACGTCATCATTCTGGAAAACTCGCCTGTCACGGCAATTGGAGCCAACGGAAACGTCGACCTCAAGTGCGGCGCACGAATTGAGTCATCAAAAACCATTCTTTCGATCAACGCATATACCAATGAATTGGGCATCGGACGCAATCGTGTATTCCCTATGAGAACGTATGTGAGTGCTGTGGAATTCCCCGCAAGTGGCGATCAGGATTCCGCGTGGGGTATCACGTCCTCGGAACGTGTTGGAAGTTCGATCCGCCGCGTCGGCAACCGTTTATTCATCCGCAGCACAGCGGTTCACGGTTTGAGATCTCATGACCATGAAACTGAGCTTCGGAAGATTGCGGATTACCAACTTTGCGTGCTACGCTCTCGACTCGATGACGCGGTGGACGATAATGCGTTGAGACTACGCAACACCTGGAGCGGTCCAATTAGCATTACGGCCAATGGTGCGCCCGTGTTTGGACAAATGGCCGACAATGTATTCTATTCAACCGGTTACAACGGACATGGCATCGCCCATGGATCCATTTCGGGTCGGCTCATGGCAGATCTCGCGATGGGATTGGATTCGGAACTGCTTGCAATTGCCACGTCGATGCGAAAACCAAACTGGATTCCATCGGGCTCAATATTGAAAGCTGGGGTCAGCGCATACGTGGGTCTGTTGAAGTGGCGATACGGAGCGGAAGTATGAGCGAAAACATGTCGCTGCGTCTTTCCGCATTTGAAGAACTATTTTTGCGCCTTGACCATAAGGACGGCCCCTCTAACTTTTTCTTCAAATTTGAGCTCAATAGTCGTTTAAGACGAGAACAGGCCCAAGTAGCGATTGATCAAGTCAGCGAACTTCATCCGCTTGCACGCTGCAAGGCCGAGTATGATGCAAAAGGCCGTCCTCATTGGGGCTTCTGTCCTCGGCCATTGATCATCGAGTGGTTTGAGCAGGGGTTTAGCGATGTGGGGTACCCAGACTCATACTTCGATCCAACTCAAAACCGCCCGTTGCGAGTCTTATGCTTCCCGCGCGGCGAGTCCGCAACAACAATGCTTTTCCAAGTGCATCATGTAGCATTTGACGGTCTGGGCTTTCTGCAGCTGTTCGAAGATTGGCTGTCCCTTTATCGAGACCCTAGTGCGGCAATACGCAGCTACGACCCAAAGAAACTGGAAAAACGCTGTCGACCGAATAATTCCTTGGGCCAAACGCTACGACTGATGCCGGGACAATGGAGATCTGTCCGCGCGACGATTCTAGTACTGGGCCGTGCAGTGATTCCCTTTCTTCCCAAACGGGCTGAGGTTGATTCGGCAAATGAAGTCGTTCAAAAAGTCGCAACCAAAACACTCAGTTCAGACGCCACACAATCGCTACGAAATTTTGCCCGCCAAAATAGCGTTTCGACCAATACGGTTCTGGTACGAAATTTGTTTGTCTCGATCCAACGTTGGCAAAGCGAAAATGGGATTCCAGTTTCTGGTAGCCACTATCGACTCGTCATTCCATTTAACGAGCGGCGGGAAAAGCATCAGGCGATGAGTGCATGCAACCATTGCACGATAATCAACATTGACCGTTCAACTCAAGAGATTTCTGCCCCCGAGGAAATGCTTGTCCAAATCGATCAGGATATCAAACTCATCAAACACTGGCGTCTGAGTCTAAATTTCTGGAGGGTGTTGAAGCTCTTTCAATGGCTACCTGGCGGCCTTGCGAAGCACACATCTACCGAGAGAGTCACTGCGACAACTCTGTTCACTAACCTGGGTCGTCTTGATCGCAGTCTGAAAATATTTTCCTCACCGCGCGACCATGATTTGACGGTGACCGACTTGGAAATCGTTCCAACAATGCAACGGGGAATGACCCTCTCGATCGCCACGTATGAGTATCGCGATCAGATTCGAATCACAATGCAATACGACTCCAACGAATTAAGCGAAACCCAAGCCAATGATTTCTTGGACACGTTCATCGACGATTCCACGAACCCAATCAATCCGCAAAAAATGGGAGGTTGAGGCTCCTGCCGAAACCTACCTTGGTCACCCAATCTTTCGGGTGTCACCAATTCAGTTCTAGCCGGCGAGTACCACCATTTTTAGTGCGTACAATGAAGACTTTCCAATGGTTCAATTCTCGCTTCGTCGTTTGTTTATCGTGATGGAATTTGTGGCTGCGCCACTTGGGCATGATTCTGCCTGAATGCTGAATAATGAATGATGATTTGCACGTTTGGCTTGATCGGGTCCAACCATCCTGCTCGGCTTAATCGCTTTTTTGTTTCTCGACAAATTTGGGTTCACGAACAAACCAGTGTTGCGTGGACCTTTGGCATACTTGGAATCCTCTCAGTTCCAGTTTGCATCACCATCGCTTGGATCGCGACATTTCCGCAAGGAGTTCAAAAGCAATCACTGTCCCATGGCCGTGAGTCACTACATTTATTCCTAAAAGGAACGGGACGCGGGCCCGCAACACTAGACGTCGCTGCCAAACCGGCTCCGTCACTGGACGCCGGTATTGATCGACAACCAATCATGAATCCGCCTCTGGCCATATCCTTGACTGCGTCGAGACATTCAACAAGATTCACGCTGCACGCTTCTTCATTCCTTGAACAATAAATCCTCTCGTCCAATGACCTCTCTGACTCCACTTCCCGATACAGCCTCGGTATCAGAAGTGAAAGTATCAAAGTCGGAAAGTCCATCGAAATTGAGCTGAGTTTCCTGCCCAAGTTTGCTTAGCGATGTTTGGTATAGCCTGAACACATCCAACTCGAGTACTTCGGTTGGCACGAACTCTTTCTGGCTGAGGACGTATGCAGCGACCTTGAATTCACCGTCAGCGGTGTCTCGAAACGCAAGTAACTTCCAAAAGTCGCGTGGGATTTTCACTCCACGATGCTCTGGGTCGTCTTCGCGAAAGATGGGACCGCCCATGACCGACACTTTCAAGTCTTCTACCTTGATGTCTTTGAATACAGCATTTTCCAACTCCCCCCACAAACCATGTCGGCTTGATTGATTGAATGACTGATGTTGCGGTGTGATGTTGGTGTAGAAAAATGAGTCGGAGTTGGCGCGCTCCGCTTCACGTCTCGGTCCCCAATTCAAATCCGCTCGACGAGCAACATGCCCTCGATCGTATGGATTGCGTCGATACAAGGCATTATCTGCCTGAAACTCATTGGGCACTCGAGGATCCCGACGGAAATTATTGCCACGATCAACAGAAATCAATTTCCCACCATCAATATTCCACGCAACAAAACGCGGCAACGTTCGAGATTTACTCTGGCAGACAGAAAAGTGCGTATAGGGAATCAGGTGCGAGCCGTCCACCTCGAAGACGTCGTCTGCAATTTCTGCGACAAGCTCTGGTGTCAGTACCGTCTCACTGAGAAACCCCTCGTCATATCCTTGCCCGATGCTTTCCACCTCTGCTCCAGCAATGTCAGAACCCGTGCATGGCTTATCCCCGGAACAGACGTTGTAGCTCAGCCCGGAGTTGGGGGCACCGAGTGAAACGGAAATTCGCAACGGAATCTCGATCGTAACTTCACCGCCAACGTTCAACGATGAGTCGGTGCGTTGATTTTTTTGATCGTTGCTCATGGTTTTCGAACTCGTATTGGATTGATCTTGCATATCAAAAATGGTTGGTCGTTTCGGAAGCTGTGTCGATTCGTTGTCAGCCTCACGCCAGAACCGATCCAGAGCACTGGATGGCGATGGCAAACCATCCCCGGCATCAAAATTGACTCCCGCGTCAACGACTCGAGGATCACGAGCGAGTTCATGACAAGGCACGCCGTAGTTTTCCACGAGATACCGCCCCGCAAAGTGAAGCCCTACGACTTGGGCTGAATCAACACTGATGACCGGGGAACCGGAATTGCCTCCAAGTGATGAAGAATCGTGCGCAAGCGCGTCAACTGAACTTCTCAACCACTTCGAACCAATCGCCCGTTTGCGTTCGGCAATTCGCCCAGGTGCAATTCGCTTGACCTCAAAGTCGCTGCCAAAAATTTCTCGTTGCGCGTCGACACCGTTTCGAGGATCCCGTGCGGGATATCCGACAAGCACAACGTCTTGCTTTGCCTTCAACAAGTCCGCATAGGGCGTAACAGCCAATGAGAGCAATTGGACATCGGGCAAGTCCGCGCGAAACAAAGCCATATCCCAATAGGGATGAACCATCACGCAATCGGTAAGTGTAAATCCGTCAGCAACGTCACTTGGCTCGTCACGAAAGTCGATTTCAGTTTCGCCAAGGCGAATCCTCACGTTGACTCGGCCAACGCCCTGCGTAAAAATCTCCGCGACATGGCGATTTGTCATAACCAGGTTATTGCCCACAACAAACCCCGTCCCCCCATAGGTCGATCTCTCCGGGATATCAACTCGTCCAATTGCTTCAAACGTATCAGAGATCCTTTTTCTAACGGACCGATTTTTCGAAAGGTAACGAAACTCGCCCGGGAACGGATCAAACTTCCCGTTCTCAATTCGATGCGACGGCCGTTTCGTACGATGCACAATCGCTTCGGCATGAAACAAATCATCTGCGGAAAGGCGGCCTCCCCTGGACGACCTGATCGCCGCGTCGGCAGCTTTTTTCAGGCTCCGTTTGGAAACGCCCTCCAAAGCAGTATCGTCCTGATCGACTTCGACAAACTCCTCCACAGGAATGTCTCCCGCGATTGATTCAAGATATTCCGACAGTCGCTGGGCACGTGATTCTAAGTTGTTGTCAGGCATTTCAGTTTCCTGTAAAGATGATGTTTAACCGCGTCAGACCAACAATCAGCCTGCCGCATCTGGTTTTGCCGTCCTGCAGTAATTGACCGTACTAGCAACCGACGCAAACTCGTAAAACTGAAAAAGCCTCGCCGAATTAGCTAATCGAGATTTCAATTTCTCCGCGTCGAAAAGGAATGCGGGCGGATGGCATGACCATGCATCAACGAAGGAACAATCCTCGACACATTAAAGATCGTGGTTAATCTCTATCGACCGCCAAAAACGTCACGTGCAATTCCGTATCCGCTACAGAGCTTATCCTGAGCATATTTCACCGTAGTAGGAATCGATAACGTGCGTCAAGGAACAGGGAACAAAAGAGAATTCCTGTCCCCAACGCCAGATAGCAACAAGAAAAAGCCCAACGTTTCCATCAAATTCTCATGAACTAGGGAATCCGCCCCAAATCCAATGGTTTGGACAAATTCATGACGTTGGTCTGCAATCCCACGTTCATTGGATTTAGAACTTTTGGTGCAAAACGAAACAGTCGCACCCATACAGATTCCCTGCCGGCATTCCCCACGTCCGCACGCAATTTAAGGACTCTCGCCGAACTCACTCTTTAGGTCGATTTTGCGTTCGCACAAACCAACTTGTGAAATTGCGATCGAAATCAACGGTCACTAATTCAGCACTATCCTGCCCTGCGTAGATGTTTCAAAAACTCAACCCTGTTACGCCGCGGTTCAGTCAAAAGTAAAACATCTTGATCATCGAAGATGTCGTCAAGTCGAATCAGCTTGATCATGCGAAATTTCGCATAGTAAACACCCAAACTAAAAAAAAAAAGGATCGGAGCCCGAAGCCGTGAGAATTGATCTATCACGTTTCGCAGGAAAAGCCGGGCTCGCATCTCGAGTGTCGTACATGAACCGACCCCGCAACCACCGGATTGACACTCAAACGTATCCCAAATCTATCCGTTGTGGCTCAAACAACTTACGACGACACCAAAAAATGTTTGCTGCAATGTTCAGTGAAACTGCCACTTTCAAAAGAGGCCGTCGAAGTGGGAAAACAACGCAACGCGGCTCAGGACGAACTTGAGCCAATCCTGACCGAAAATGGCAGGGAAGTCGATCAAAGTGTCGGCCCCTACCTAATTTTAATTGCCGCCAGTCTAGGATATAAATTTGTCGCATGGGTGAGGGGGTGATCTTACTTTTTTCGACTAGAGCCTTTTCCTGTTCGCATCCTACGTCGTGTTAAACAAATCAGATGGTGTGATTCCATACCATGGCCAAAGTGTGACCCGCAAACTATAAAAAAAATGCGGAGAGGACTGAAGAGGAAGCGAATTAAGCTTATTTTACAGATTGCAATTCGACAGACTTGAATTTTAAATAGCTACTGATTTATTTAACCACTCTATGAAGAATAATGATGAAAATAAATGCGTTCGCCCGGCCGTTGTTGTTTGTTGCCTTTTCGTCGTTAATTTTTCTAACTTCGGCAGTTGATGGCCAGACTCAGAAACAATCCGGGGTCGTTTCCAAAGTAAAATGGAACGACGATTCCGTGCAATTCACCAGTGACGGACAACGATTCCAGTTTGACTATGCGACCAAAGAAAAGTCGGAAATAGAAACGCCTAAAAAAACATCAAAAAAAGAGGGATCAAGTAACGAAAATCAAAACGAGCGGCGTCGTCGGCAATCCTCGCCAACAAAGACGACGACCGGGACCTACTTGGGGCGACCAACTCGTGGCCGTCAATTCACGCGAGTGACTTCGCCTGATGACAAATGGGAGGCCGTCTACGAGGATTGGAACCTAGCCATTATTGACCGCGAGTCCAAAACGCGGATTCAAGTGACCACGGATGGGAACGAGAACATCCACTATGGGACCGCGTGTTGGGTGTACGGCGAAGAATTGGGGCAGACCAAAGCCATCTGGTGGTCGCCTGATTCAAAAAAAGTCCTTTACTATCGCTTTGATGACACCAACGTAAAACCGTTTTTTCTTCTGCGCGGATTGTCCGAGATCGGGACCGAGATCTATCCGGAGTACTACCCGAAAGCGGGAGCTGAAAACCCGGGCGTGTCACTGTTTATCTACGATCTTCAATCAAAACAATCGATCCCGGTAAACGCGGGAGGTGGTTCGGAAGAGTACGTCTACGGCATTCGCACGTCACCTGATGGCAAGGTGGTCATGTTGAACTGGACAGATCGATTGCAGAGGCATCTTAAAGTGCTCGCGGTCGACTTGGAAACGGGAACTTGTCGTACGATTGTTGAAGAGCAGCAGGAAAACTGGCAAACCAATTCGCCTCGCATGATGTTTCTCAGCGACAACATGCGATTCATCTGGCCAAGCGACCGCAACGGGTTTACTCATTACGAAATGCGGAATTTGGATGGCGAACTGCTCAACCCAGTCACTCAAGGCGAATTTCAAATCACGAGTTTAGACGTCCTTGAACCAAGAGGTCTTGTTACTTACAGAGCCAACAGCTGTGAATCAAATCCATATTATTCACAGTATCATATGGCGGGCTTGGACGGAAAAGACAACCGCCGAGTAACAACGATTGACGCTCATCACTCGAGGTTCAATCTTTCGCCTGACGGCAAGTGGTTGATCGCACAATACGAACAGGTTAACACTCCTCCATGTACTGCGATTTATAGCACCGATGGAAAGTTGGTTGCCAAGCTTGCCGAAAGTGATCCGGCGTCGGCAGCAAACCTTGCCGAGATGTTTAAGTTTCGATCGTCAGATGACCAGTTTGATATTTACGGAATCCTGTACAAACCCAACGACTTTGACCCCGAGAAAAAGTACCCAGTCATCAATGCGCTTTACGGAGGCCCAGGCTCCAACGAGATTCGTGCGAATTACATTTCGACTCCCAACCGTGATTGCCAAAGAGGTTATCTGGTTGTCAAAGTTAACAATCGCGGTACGGGTGGACGTGGCAAGAAATTCACAGACTCCACATACGGCCGATTGGGAGATGTTGACATTCAGGACCATGCCGACGCGATACGAATTCTGCGAAAGCGCCCTTATTTTGACGGCGACCGAGTTGGAATCGTTGGACACTCGTACGGTGGCTACATGGCGGCGATGGGTATCAGCAAACACCCGGATGTGTATGCTGCCTCGGTTGTTCGAGCTGGAGTCACCGACTGGCGCAACTATGATACGATTTACACTGAGCGGTACATGAGTACGCCTCAACTGAATCCCGAAGGTTATAAAATAGGCGCTGCAATGACGCACGCCAAAGACATCAAAGGAAAGCTCCTGATTATGCACGGGATGCTGGATGACAACGTTCATCCGAACAATGCTTTTCAGTTTATCGAAACGCTCGATAAGCATGGTGTGAAATATGAAAGTCGTTTTTGGCCGAATGCAGGCCATGGACTAGGGCGGGGTGCTGGAGATACTCAATGGGAGTTTTTTGACCGGATCCTATTGGCTCCGCAAAACGAGTCGGATGCAAAAGACATTTCACCGACGCCCCAGCAGCGTTAACTCGAGCTTGCCAACCGAAAAAAACCAGATTGGTACCCAAAACCGCAAGCCGATCCTGGTTAAATGGGTGCTCATGATGTGGCCCGAGCAAGGACCTGGGCCTCGAAGCGTCTTTGACAAATGAGTCGTCGAAGCGTTGAGGGGCTGCATTTGCATGCTCGCTACAAGCATGGGTAGTTTTCTCGAACTACAATCTAAACTGATGGTATTGAGATTAAGTTTTTTACCGAGGAACTTCTTTCGAGTTCCTCAACTTGCATCTGGAAAAAATATGTTTTCTAAAACTACGTTGAGAACTTCTTTCGCCCTGTTGTTCTTGTCCATATTCGCGACCACAACATTACTGGCGCAATCACCGCCAAGTTCAGTTAACAAGAAAGCACCTGAGGGACGAGAGGATTTTGGATCCGATGCTCGTGCGATTCGTCGTGACATGCCAATTCCCAATCCAATTCGCAATGCCTACGAGTCCGGAACTCGAGATTCCAGCGGCCGTCCAGGCCCCAACTACTGGCAGCTGCAAACTGACTTCAATATTGATGTTCATCTGAATCCTGAAACTCATACCCTTACCGGAAGTGAAACGATAACGATCCATAACACGAGTCCGGATCCGTTGGACAGAATTGTTTTGCGACTGGATCACAATATCTTCCGGCCACTTGCTCAGCGAGGAGCCTCAGTTCCTGCCGAAACGACCGACGGCATGGTGATCACACGAATTGCAATGGACGGGGAAGACATTGACCTCACTTCCTCTAATCGCGATAGAAATAGAAGGCGAAGTAACGGCGAGCCTCGACAAAACAGTGTTCGTGGATTGACACAAACGGTTGCCACCATTGCGTTGGCCAAGCCCATCCCTCCTAATTCGAAAGCTGAATTGGCAATCGAGTGGCACACTCAGTTGCCGGGTGGAACCGAGGGACGTGGGCATCGCATGACTCAGCGTTGGGAACAAAAATTGATGCAGCCTACACAATGGTTTCCGCGACTCGCAAAATACGATGACTTGATGGGCTGGGACACCAGCCCCTATTTAGGCCCAGCAGAGTTCAACAACAACTTTGGGAGTTTCGATGTATTCATCGACGCGCCCGGTGGCTGGATCGTAACGGGAACCGGTTTACTTCAAAATCCGGAGAAGGTGCTAACAAGTACCGCACAAGAGCGGCTTGCGACGGTTTTGAAGTCGGACAAGGAGATAACGATTGTTGGTCCAGACGAAGTTGGACCCGGAAAATCAACCGCCGAAGGCGAACGCCTTGTGTGGCATTTCCATGCAGACAACGTCAACGACTTCGCCTGGGCCGCCGCTGAGAACTACGTTTGGAAGGCGACCCGCGCGACGATTCCCGGAAAAGGCCCCATCCCAATCCACATGGTCTTTTTGCCAGAACGGGCAGACCGGTTTGAGCGAGCGGGCTTGATCAGCAGGCATGCACTGGAGTTCTATTCGAAGCTTTGGACCCCGTATCCGTTCCCTCAGTTAACGTTACAAGACGGGCCAAGCGATGGAATGGAGTATCCGATGGTGATCAATTCCAACCAGGGGGCGGCCGATCACGAAGTTGGGCATCAGTGGTGGCCAATGATGTTAGGCACGAATGAAACTTGGTACGGCTGGATGGACGAGGGGTTAAACGTCTACATGAACCGTCTTTCCGGAGCTGACTTGCGCGGCACGGAAGCAAGCTACGATGGGCTCGGCCAAAGCTACGGTCGAATCAGCGGAAATCCGCTTGAGCCATCGATGATGCATCCAGCCAACTACAGTGGTTCGATGTACGGTTTTCAGACCTACCAAAAAGCCCCCTTGATGTTGTCGATGCTTGGGGGCATCGTCGGTGACGATGAAGTTCAGCGGGCGATTCGGGAGTACTCGGAGGTGTGGGCATTTAAACATCCTTCACCATGGGATTTCGCTTCGTTCATGAGCGAGTCACTCGACGTCGAACTCGACTGGTTTTGGTATTACTGGTTGTGGACGACTGAATCGGTTGATGGATTGATCGAATCGGTCGAGACAGCCAACGGAAATACTGTGGTGACGGTCAGACAGGAAGGCTACATGCCGTCGCCCGTCGTATTGAAGGTTGAATTCGCAAGTGGGCCTGCCGAAGGAAACAACAACCCGCTAAAGAACGTTCAAGATTCGAATTCAATGAAAGGCATCGAGCTGCTGGATGACGGGTCGGCGATCGTAACATGGCCAGTCGATGTTTGGTTTGATGGTGACCGTGAATTTCAAGCAATCCTTGATTTTGCAGGCCAACAAATTACCAAAATCACGCTGGACCCGAAGGGACGATTCCCAGACCAAAACGTGGCAGACAATACTTGGGAACTCAGCAGCAATGTTTGGCGACAATTTGTTAAAAAATCGCCGAATGCCGAAATCGGTGTGGAAGCCAATTCGATTGTTGACGACGACGAACCATCTGACGAAAGCTCCGACCAACTCCCAAGCATCGTGGAAAAAACGAAAGGCTTCAAAAAGCTGGAAGGCTTTATTGATCTCTACTGGGACGACAAAGAAGAACGTTTTTGGATGGAGATTGAACACTGGGACCAGGAATTTCTATACGTCACATCAACGCCCGCCAATTCGTCTGGCAGTCGTGGATCCTGGGGCGGAACGAAAGTCCAGAAGTTTTCTCGGCATGGGAAAAAAGTGTTCCTAACGGAGATGAAGTTTCGCTATCGCGCCGAAAGCAACGACGAATTGGAACGCGAAGCCGTAGCAAACGCCTACTTCCCAACGATCACCAATGGGTTTGAGGTCGCGGCCGAAGAAGATGGAAGAGTACTTATTGATGCGACTTCGTTTTTCCTGAAATCTGACGATGGTTCCGTCGATAGATCTCGCTCCTCAATTCATTGGCCTCGCACCAAAAACTTCCCAAAAAATACTGAGGTCGAAGTAACGCTTACGACAACCGGCGGTTCGTCCCGAGGCGATGAAGGCGGCGGGAGTCAGGACGGGCAAACCATCCGTCGACACCATTCGTTGGTTGAGTTGCCAGATGCGGGCTACACGCCTCGCGAACACGATGAGCGGATGAATATATTTTCCACCCGATACCTGGATTACGCAACGCCGATTACCGAACCGATTCAGAAACAATTGATCAATCGGCATCGGCTGATTAAAAAAGATCCAAACGCTCCGGTCAGTGAGCCCGTCGAGCCGATAGTTTACTACATCGATCCGGGCGCGCCGGAACCGATTCGTTCCGCTCTGATTGACGGAGCTTCCTGGTGGAATCAGGCATTTGAAGAGATTGGCTACAAGAATGCATTCCGAGTGGAAGAGTTACCTGCCGACGCTGACCCGATGGACTTGCGTTACAACATGGTTCTTTGGATTCACAGGCCGACGCGAGGTTGGTCGTTTGGTTCCTCAGTAACTGACCCGCGTACGGGCGAAATTATTTGTGGGCGTGTATTTCTGGGCAGCCAGCGAATTCGGCAGGATTTTTTGATCGGTTCCGGGTTACATGCTCCCTATCGTGACCAAGCCGCGGATACAGAACAAATCGAAAGAATGGCCTTGGCTAGGATCCGTCAATTGTCGGCGCACGAAATTGGTCACACTCTCGGCTTCGCTCACAACTTTGCGGCCAGTACATTCGGCCGGGCTTCTGTCATGGACTACCCCCACCCAACCATTCGAGCAAGAGATGATGAGTCCCTGGATTTTAGCGACGCCTATGCTGTCGGTATCGGAGAGTGGGACAAATTCAGCGTCGCCTACGCCTATTCTCATTTTCCCGATGGAGTCAACGAAAAGCAGGCGCTGAATGAGGTCTTGAGGACTGCCCATGCGCGCGGAATGTATACGAACCAATCGATCTCTCCTGGAAGTGCCGATCCCAATACACATCAATGGGACAATGGCAAGGACGCGTTGGATGAATTCAACAACGTGATGAAGGTTCGAAGGATTGCCCTCAAGAATATGTCAGAAGCCAATATTCAGGTTGGCAAGCAGATGTCTTCGCTGGAGGAAGTCCTTGTTCCGATCTATCTCTACCATCGTTATCAGACCGAAGCAGTAAGTAGGACTCTGGGCGGATTGGATTATCGCTTTGCCGCGCGAGGCGACGGTCAGATGACTTTCAAAATCGTTTCCGCTGAACGACAGACGAGGGCTCTTGGGCTTCTCCTTGAAACACTCGAGCCGTCGCAACTGGAAGTTCCCGAACATATTCTTAAGTTGTTGTCACCACGAAGTGGTTCCAATTCGGACGAGCTTTTCCATCGTCACACATCACCAATGTTCGACCCTCTGGCGGCCGCGGAATCAGTGGCCGATCACACGTTGACATTCTTGTTGAATCCGAGCCGGGCAGCTCGCTTGGTCCAGCAGCATGCTCGCGATCCCGAAATCCCTTCACTAGGAAAGGTGATTGATGAGTTGCTGGCCAAAACCTGGCGTTCCAACGCAAAGTCATCCGCCTACCACTTTGAGATTCGACGCGCGGTCGATGATGTCGTTCTTAAGCGACTTATGGGGCTTGCTTCGAACAAGAATGCAACGACACAAGTTCGAGCAATTACATTTCATAAGATCGACAGTTTAAAAACCTGGCTTGGTGAACAAGCGCCAACGGAAGAAAGTCAGGTTGCTCATTTTGCATTTGCCAAAAACCTGATTGACCAGTTTCAAAAAGAACCCTCGAAATTCGAAATTGGGGATCCGCCCGACGCGCCCGCAGGCGCGCCAATTGGCATGGGGATGAAACCGTTTTGCGGCGTGGGCGGTCACGTAGATTCGAAAAAGTAGTTTGAAAGGTCGATGAGAATTGAAGTCTGGCAGGCCCGTCAGGCTCATTGGTAAGCAAGTTGACTGCAATGATCGCTTTATCGTTGCGAACAAATAGATGCCCGCTTGAACACGCGGGTTTGTCCACCAGACAACCCGTCGGCAGTGGCGGCGAATTTGGTAGATTACTTCCGCCGGCTAACGGCGCTCCTGAATCACGAAGTGATATTACTTGGTAAAAACATCAGCCGTTTGGGCGCTAGCCCCGGTTATTTAATCCAGTATGCGACGAAACCGGGGCTCGCGCCCAAACGGCTATTAAACATTGCAATCAACATGGAAATCACAGAAGAACCTGAAGGCTATTTCATTACATGGACAGTGTACGGAACGTTTCTCCAAGGCGACGCTCGTTGGTGGCGAAAGAAACTCGCAGGTGAACAGACACCGCAACCACAACTGGAACAATGGCATCGTGACCGCCTGAACCACGAAGTTATATTACTTGGTAAAAACCATCGAAGTATCGTTGAACAACAAATCAAGGCCCACTGTGAGCACCGAGGCTGGAAGCTATGGATTGTCAATCCAAGAACCAACCATGTACATGTGGTAGTAACCGCAGCGGGTTACGAAGGAAAAACGGTGCGGGACCAATTAAAGGCCAATGCCACTGGTGCCTTGCGCAGACATGATTCACAATTCGTGGATCGGCCTGTTTGGACGACCCAAGGTGACGTGCAGCTACTCAAGACGGAAGAAGACCTAGGTTCAGCCATTCAGTATTCTGGAGAGGCGCAAAACCGGATGGATCGAAGTAAGTAATGTTAAAAAAACATCAGCCGTTTGGGCGCTAGCCCCGGTTATTTAATCCAGTGTGCGACGAAACCGGGGCTAGCGCCCAAACGGCTCAGTTGCTCCCCCCAGACCAACTGGGAACCCTACCTTTGCAGGTTCTCGCGATCGGAAACGAGTGGCAACAAGGCGATGAACACAAAACCGAGGAACCGAACGGTTTTGAATTGGATAGATTACTTCGCGACTCGGTTGCCATGGACACAGCACACACGGACTCACCATGAAAAAACTCGATACCGTTGCGATCGTCGTTGTACTCGCGATACTCTTGTTCACTTACTTTTACTGGCAAACGAACTCCGATCCAACCCAAATGCTGATCGAACGAAATGTGCCTGTGCCTCAAAACGCCATCGCGACAAATTCGGTGCATGGTGGCACATTTGCGCAGTATCTCTATGTGCGATTCGATTTAAACCATGACGAATTGGATGAATTTCGAACGCACCTACCCGACGGAATTTTCCTGAACGCGCCGGAAGGAATTCAGGTGGTGAAACTCGACACAAACAGTTCGGAGTTATTGGAGTTTTCGGACAGGAAAATCCATATCAAATCAACCGTCAACGAGGAACATTTGCTTTGGTGGGATATCGACCTCATTAAAAATGGTACGTACCACCATAAAGAATTGGGGGATGCGTGTAGATATGAGATTTTCATAGACGCAGACAACTCAGTTGTTTACATTTCCTGGCATTACAGCTGAACCATTGGTGAAAAACAAACGATGAATGATTGATCCTATTGCCGAACTTGAAAACTCCGTTGAGATGAAGATATCAGTCGACTTCCGGCGATTTCTGCAATCGCCGGAAGAGTCCTTTTCGACGAGACAGGCAACGTCGTTGCTTTTGGCCAAGGCCGAGAAGATCAGACGGCAATTTGCGATTTTGACTCACAACAGAACATTGAAGGGCGGTCGTCTGGTAAAATCGAAGACTTCCCACGAACCATCCCTGGCCGACTGTCGCTTGAAGAATTGGCGAAAGCCTGAGGCCAATCGTCGGAAAACCTTCGATACTCGCATGCCGGACATGCGGGTAATTCCCCTGAACTATTGATCACGAACTCCGGCTCGGTGATCGGCGACGTATCCATGCTTGAGCTACCTGATTCCTGCATACTGGCAATGGCGGACATGAGCGGAACGCCATACGCAATCACTGCACTTATATTGTGCGGCATTCTTATGCTGCGTTTTCTTCGCCCAGCCAAATCTAAGTCCAGAACATGGCTTCCCCTGGCAGCATTGCTGGCGGGCCCAATGATTGCGATTGCGTATTTTGCTGCAGACGTATTCATTGTGTCGCGAAACTATTTTACCACGAACGACTATATCCAATCGTTGATTCCAATTCTTATTATTGGGCTTGCCGGTGGTGCGATTGGTTCATTCTCATTTTGGGTTGGCGAAAAATTGATGCCAAAACCATCCATAGATGCCTCGAAAAAGAAAAATCTTGATTCAAGCGAATAACCAATCGATAATTGGCACCGACGAGGCCGGAGTGCGACGACAATCGCGAGCATGCTTCGACCCGGGCTTAATGCGGCAAGGCAACCAAGAACTTCTGGCATGAGAACAATCCGATGAACACGAGGTCGCGGATTCAAGCGGCATTGAAATTTTTTCCCGGCGACTCAGTTATCGCAGGCATTCTCTCGCTCAAGGACAATTCAAATAGAGACAAGTCTTTCCATCTTGTAGCGAGCCCTTGAAGTCAATATCCGAAACTCGATTTTCGGGACCATCTTTGGATATTCTGGCTGGTTCAATCTTGAAATGGTAGAATGCACTTCTGGGCAAATTCCAAATGATGTTCGCCCTTTGGTTGAATGCTCAAGAGAGTAGCGAGAAAAAAATACGATGAGCAGGTGACGGTGCGAATTCTTTTTGGCTAGAGAAAATTCGCGTTGGCAATTACGTTATCCAACTCACGACACATTCAATGCTCCCGGTGAAATTGCTTCTCAATCTTTCAAGATGCGAATCGCCCTACAGCGTGACAAGCAAAAAGATGCGATCAAAACGAAGCCGCAGAACCGAGCGGATTGGAAGTGGAAATCTTGAGTCCACGACTCAGTGATTGCGGCCGTTAACTCATTTGATTGAAACAATGAAATTTAAATTTGGCACCAAGGCTGTATTTATTCTTGTCGCCGTCGTTGCAATTGCGATTCCACTTATTTCACATTGGCAATATGAATGCAGGTGGGCTGACGCCAGAGCGAAAATTACAGACTGGACAACAAAACGGAATGATCCAACCAGGAAATCGGGCTTTTGCCATAGCGTGTCAAAACCGAGCGGCCAAAAACTTCATTTTGTAATTGCCAACGCTCCAGTCCGACTCGATGGAAATGTGATTTCATACCCAGACTCCAATGAATTTTCACCCTATGGGTCGAGATTCTATATTGAACCTCCCGGCGTTTGGGTTCCGGATATTGAATCGGCCATCAGGATATGGGACCGCTATTGACCGCACTCCACGAATGCGGGACACGCGAGGCCGGACTTGCCTGTGGTTTTTAATGGCTATCGCTGATCCCGTACGTGAATAGCTGATACCTTTTCAGGCCGAACAGTTATTGAGCCAAAACCAATCAACCATTCCAAACACCACGAGTGCGATATGCAAACGCAACCAGGCGATTGAAATGCTGGCGAACGAAGAAACGAAACAGGTTATCGCCAGTCTTTCAAGAGAGTTTGACCCAGCGAGGCTGTGACTTTTTCGACGGGGCTAGTTTTCAGATGATTTTGGCGCTAAAAACCGGATGCCAAAAATCGAACACCCTTCCACCGGGGCAACCGGCAGCGGCGGGATCACAACGACCGGGGAGGACAAGCCACTGCAGTTTTCCGAAGCAGCAAAACTGCCTGCTTCGACTGGTGGCTGACTCAATAGTCAACGGCATATGAACATCCACATTCCGCCTATTTTGGAAACCCGACGCGTCAGCGAGGACGAACCCGACACGTCCTCGCTGACGCGTCGGGTTTCCATAAATCACTGCTTCCAAGTTATCGCTTCATGCACGATTGAAAAAGTCACAGCCTCAGCGGGTTGGCAGCAACATGTGTCGCACTGGCAACTGAACACGCCTATGACCGAGAGGTGATGGAACAGCTCAAGGATCGGGAGACCAATGGAGATTCGTTGGACACCAACCCGATAGCGCTGTCTGAAAACTATCTTCGGAACGTCAGAAAGGTATCAGACCGGCAGGTGTTGATCGAAGGCGTGAGGCTTGCGAATACGCTGTGTGCGATTGGAACCCCCTGAGTCATTCGATTCCAAGGCAGGATTGTTCTGCTCCTCACTGCTACACGCGAGAAGTAGTACAGCGGGAGACCCCCAATCGCGAGATTAAGATTCAAAACTTTCCCGATGACCCAACGAAGCTTGTAGAATTGAAGTACCGAGATTACTAGAATTAGAAAGCCACCCGGTACGAACCTGTGGTTTGATTCTTCTTACCTTGCAATAGCCTCTCCTCTTCGAAAAAGCAACCGCATGGACAAGACCCCAATGCAGCTCCAGGCGTTCTGGAAGACCGTACGGCACTCCGCCAAGTCCGAATGCAAAGCCAGCCAAGGATTCTGCTTGCCGGGACTTGCTCTTCTTATACGAAAGCACACTGAAGCGTTCTTGGATCATCCTGCTCCAGGAAATAGCGACGAGATGTCTGAGCTAAACGTAATGCGAGTGAATCTACGGGGGATCGCAGCGAGCATCACGTATGCCTCACAAACCGCTGAGTTGAACCCACAGACCGCAATTCAGATAATGAAAATGACCAAAGCTTTCTCTGAACGAGTATCTGTCGCGAAGTATTCACGTGCCGATTCACGCAGTTTGTCTGAAGCGATTGCGAAGATCTGTGAATCGCAAACTTGATAGAAATAGTCGTCTATTCGATGTTTAGACCGTTTTGCATGTTTGTACGGTTTTTTCCGCGTGTAATTTTTCCGCTGGCAACAGATCCATGAAATTTCCCAATTTCTGGCCGAACGTAGTAAGCGGAAACCTAGAGTTGCAGCGATTCTGGGGAGGATCTATATAAGGGCTGATTAGGTGCATTCATTCGAATTAAGAGAAGCCAGACTCCAGGCGACCCCAAAACTCCGGCGTATTGTGGATTTGACAACGCCCAACAAGCCGGTTCCTGAAAATGCACGTATGGATCAAAGGAACAACCGCTGTATCCCAGTTGCGATTGCCGATTGGGACAAACGTAAAGGGCCAGTGACCGATCACGTCGGACTGGGATTCACTTTCGATTTATCAGACTGGGGTATTGGAGTTGCGACACAGTACAAGCCTAAGACTCCCGAAAACGTAATCGCGTTTTTCCTCCCGGGCGAAATGGAATTGCCATGGTACTTTCATGGATTCATTACAAACTATCAGAAAGAACCCAACGGATTTATCAAGTTGGGATACAACATCGTGGAGTTTTTTGACGCTTCAAGATGCAAGAACATGAATTCGATAGCGACCAAATTGCTCACCGTCTCGCCTTGACCACCGCTAATTTTTAGTGGTTGGCTCCGCGTCTAGGCGCTGGCGAACGATGAGTTTCTCGACAGTCAAATTGCCATTTTTGTTTTGGATAAAAATGCCATCGATCACATTAAGTTTGCTGCCGGGTTTGCAAACTGATTCCAACAGGTTTTGCCGTTCGGCATACCTTGATAGATCTTTATCGAATTTTTTTGGCCGATCCCAACGAATCGAAGTTCGAGCTCGTTGCTATTCAGGGATTCAATGACCAAATCAAATCGACCTGTGAGGAAAAGACGATTGCATCTTCCCCGTTCTCTAGCTTTGGCACAAACTCGAATTCTCTGAACGTTTTCAATGCTCCAAACCCAAAAGAAAAATTCAACCTCTGCGTTGACGAGACACACAACTCAATATCAAACTCCAATCGCACGTCTAATCGAGTTTGTATAAATCTGTCCGGCTGTCCGAGGCCAACGCGAAGCAGGAGACACGTGACAAACGATGGTGGCGATCAAAGTTGAACCAGGGAGTCCATCGCTCTTATCGATGTCAAACGGTTGAGAAGATTACAATCGGCCCAGTTTGGGTTGAGAACGATTTGTGCACGATCCGTTCCATACAAATGTGAGATCTCTTCGTATCGAACACTCATGTCCCCGAAACGAAAATCACTTCCGCGGCAACCAACCTGTCCTCGCGAACCGATGCAGTTTAAGAATTTGATGCCTGAAACCTTCAGCATTGAACCACATGGGGAATATCAGGTCAAACCGGCGTTGCATACTTTTTCTCAAAAAAAAAGTTTTTATCTCGTACAACGTCCCGGTTTTTCAGTCTCTCTACCTGTAGGGTCCTGCGCTCAGATAATCGCAATCGCGAACGGTCAGTGTGGCAAGGCTTTCGATGGGAAAAATTAAGCGGCGACTTTGTTTCTGCAATCAAGGAGTTTGTATACGATGCGTTTGACGGTACGTAGCTGGACAAAGACTTTAAAACAACTCGGCTATCGGATATTGTGGAAACATGCTGGTTCTCGACCTAAAAAGCGTCAGCCCGCACCAGACCAAGAGTTCATGTTTCAAGCCTTGGAACCACGTCAACTGTTGGCTACCGTAGAAGTTGGTGTCGACCTTTTGCAGGTAGACGAAGGCCAGAATCTGTCCTACGTGGCGTACTTTAATGACCCCACGTTATCCGGATCCTATTCCGTCGCGGTCGATGCCGGAGATGGCCGAGCCCCTTATGTGATTGATACTGTTTCGATTGTCCCAGACCAATCGGGAGGCGCTACCCTGCAACTCGAGGACACGCTTCGCTATGCCGAAGAAGGCTCGTTCGACGTTTCCCTGGAGTTGAGCGACGCAGAGGGGGTTGTTGCTTCGCTTGGTGACGTGGTCACCGTAAATGACACGTCGCCAATGGTATTGGCTTCTGATTTACAACTCGAAAAAAACCAGCCGTTTGATGGACGCGTCTCAACATTCGTCGATTGGAATGAAACGACCGACATTTCCGAGTATACGGCGCAAATCGACTGGGGTGACGGAGTTGTCACAACTGCAACGCTGGAAGCAACACCAGAAGGATTGATCGACATTCATGGCCAGCACACCTACGCCATTCAAGGGATTGTAGATGTCAGGGTGAAATTGTATCAAAACGGCAGCTTGCAGCATCAGTTGGTCGATCCGGTAACGGTGTGGAGCGCGGTACCAAAACAGGGAACGACCGGTGTAGCCATCGGCAGCGAGGTGCTGGCAACATTTGAGTTCCAACACGTTTCTGAAGTTCCCAGTCAACCTCTCTACGAAAATGCCTGGGGCGAGAAGTTTGGTGCGACCCGCGTTACCCCAATAATTTCAGGACCGTACTGGTTAGGAAGTATCAGCAACTCCCAAGGCTCATTTGTCTACCGGCAGCAACGCACGAGCAATCACTTCCCAGGTTTTTCAGGCATATGGCTGGTGAATGGGAACGTCAATGGAGTAGGTACGTTCTCGACTTCGATGACCAATGGTCAAGAAAAAACCATCACTGTTGGTGGTAGTCAGGTCAAAATCAAGTTTGAACCAACGATCAAAGTCTCTCGATTAGAAGAAACGATAGTCGATTACACCGATCCGATTCCCGAGCAAGTGCTTTCCGACTTCACCGCAACGATCGACTGGGGAGATGGCACCATCAGTCCAGCAACCCTCGAACAAGTCGGTGAGCTGGCATCTGACAATTTGAATCAGGCTCGCATTGTCCCGCCGGCAAATCACGTTTATGCCATCGCAGGTGACTACGTGGTGAGCGTGACCATTAGTGGCCCCAACGACTTGCTGGATGATGCCGGCAACCATAACTACGGCATGACTCTGGTTGCGCAATCACAAGTCAACGTCACGTTACCGAACTTAAAGTGGGGGCTGACCACCTCTGGTTCTGTCGCGATGGAAGGCAGCGGCGCTACCTACAGCTTGACACTGGCCCCCACAGTTCCAGGGGCCGCGGTAGCTGCTGGTGAAACAGCGTCAGTGACTCTTTCGGTTGTCGATGTCGAAACCGACAGTAACGACTACGCATCGTTGACGGATGCGATTTCGAGTGCGGTCAGCGATTACAATTCCAGTGCCGGGACCGTTGCTGGTGATCCCAACAGCCTTGCAGTAGACGTGTCCTCAGGCGTCCCGGTACTGACGTTCCATGGTGATGGCCTCACGACCCTGGTGATTCCATTTACATTGAGCGTTCACGCGGGAGATGCTGACAACGAAGCTGACGAAGCTTACCAAATCGTCTTGAGCCAGGCAGTAGGTTCTTCCCAGGTAGACATTCAACTTGGCTCGGCGGCCAGTTCCACGATAGTGATTCCTGGCGAATCAACTAACTCTTCGTCGCGAATCGAAGTTTCGGCCCGCGCTTTGTCGACCGACGGCGAAACACCCTATGAAATTCAGTTTGCAGCAACCAACCCACTGAGTGACACCGTTGTTGCCTGGGCTGTTGCCTGGGGAGATGGGTCAATCAACTATTACTCAGCAGACGCAACGAGTGCGCAGCATGTCTATCATGCTGTTGGTGATTACTCAATTCGTGTACACGCTGAGTTTGCGGACGGCTCAACCGCAATCACCGTGCCATCACTCGATCATCTCTTCGGTACCTCAGGCAAGTTAATAAAAGAATTTGCAGGTAGTGCGGATCGAATTGAACAGACCCTTGCCTTGCCGGACGGCAAGCTGCTCATTAGCGCAGTCACCACCGATGATGACGGCCAAGAAGTCTATTCGCTATTGCGATATAACACTGACGGGAGCATTGACACAACCTTCAACAACGGCGATCCCGTTTCGGGTCTTTCCTGGAACGAGGTCTTTGCCAATCCCGAGATGCGTTTCCAGGCAACCTTCGAAGATGTTTTGCTACCCGCAGGCAACCTTCCAGGCGAACCAGCTGGTGATGGATCATTCGGACTATTTACCCAGGCTTCTGGCTTTGAAGCCACCGTGAACTGGGGTGGCTTCACGTCTCCCGACTTCCGAGTTCACAATCAACTGGCCGGACCTGCCTTTGAAGGCCAGCAATACATCGAAGTGGTCAACTGGCGGGGAGGTGTTCAGACCTCAGTTGATCTGGGAACAACACAATCGCACGAACTGACACTGGCTTACGCACCGCGACCCGGTATCACTGGCTTTCAAAATGCTATCGAAGTCTGGTGGGATGGTCAGCTGGTAACGATTTTAAGCGAAGATGGCAGCGGGCATTCCCAGGCACAATGGCAGGAGATAGTTATTCCGCTGCCGGCTGCAACCGGCAGCAACGCACAATTGGAATTTCGTTCGCACTTTGGGATCGGAGATGGCGCGGTCGCCGGGTTCCAGGTGGACCGAGGTGGCTTGATCGATCACGTCCGACTTCACGCGCTCGATGCCGATCCAGCGAACCCACAATTGTTGCTGGAGGCAAATTTTGAAGATGTCAGCGTTTCCAGCAATTCTTCGGGGCAATTTCCAGCATCCTCTGGTTTCAGCCCGGAAACATCCCATGCCCGAATGGGGATCCTCAGGAATTTTTGGCATGTCGGAGCCGCCGCCGAAGGCCAGCAACACCTGGCCTTGGACGGACTCAATACAGTTCAAACAACCCTTGAACTCGGACAAACCAGAGAGCATGTGCTCAAGTTTGCCTATGCGCCGCGACAAGGCATCAGTGCCCAGCAGGCGGCGGTTGAAATCTGGTGGGATGGTCAATTGATCCATACCGAGTCTGCCAGCTCGCTTCATCAATCCTACGGAGAAGCACTGGAATGGAGGGAAGTCGAGGTGGCATTGCCCGCCACAACCACTCGCTCAGCCAAATTGGAGTTGAAATCGAACTTCATGGGCTCGGACCCCAATGCTTCCACTTATGGTTATGGCGCACAAATTGACAATTTGCGAGTCTCGGCCAACCAATTTGCTCATGAATTAGTGCCCGGTTCAAAAAAGATGGCGGTCCAGTCCGATGGCAGCATCATTATTGCCGGGGCAACGGAAACCATGTCGGGAACCAGGTTTGGACTGTTCCGTTTGACAGCGGCTGGAGTTCTCGACGGCAGCTTCGGAACCAACGGTTTCCAACTGCTTGACCAGCTTGTTTTCGCGGCCGATACCGCCTGGCAAATGCAAGTGATGTCCAACGATCGTGTTGTGATCGGTATCGGAAAAGCCGCAGGTTTAGGCGCCAGCGAAACCGTGGTTCGCCTGAATGCCGACGGATCGGTCGACAGTTCTTTTGACTCCGAATTTTCGGTCGTGAGTGGTGACAACTGGTGGAGTACAACCACCACGCGTTCGGACCAGACCGTCGTTCAGGCTGGCATGCGCGAACTGTCAAATCCGGGTGACTTTGCGATCGTATTGCGCCAATTCACATCCACGGGTTCCCAAAGCAGCTCGTTTGGTATCGATGGTGTTGCTCAGATTGCCACCACCGTCGGGCAGGATTTTCAGCCACTGAGTTTAAGCGTTTTAGATGACAACTCCACACTCTTGATCGGGCGAAATGGTCTCAGCGGTGACGGTCGCTTTGTACACATTGATGCGGGCGGGCAGCTCATTTCTGACAGGGCTGTCGCGAACCTGGATCCTTTAGACCTTGCCCATCTGACCTCCAGTTCAACCGATTTCATTTTGAGGCATGCGACAGTACAAGGGAACCAAAAAATTGTGCTTGTCAGTGAGTTCGTAGATCATTCAGCAGGAACGTCGAAAGTGATCGCGTCCAGGTACCTGCTGGACGGTACACGAGATCAACAATTCGGAGAGGCTGGCATCTTATTTGTCGAGCTGCCAGGCTCAAACGCCAGCGAAGTTACAACAGCGATCACCGTTGATCAGGAAGGCAGTATCTTCATCGCTGGCTATGAAGGTCCATCCACAGGCGATCACGATGTTTCCCTGATCAAATTATTGCCTCAGAACTATGTGTCTCGCACTGGAAGTGAGTGGTCTTTGTTGCAGCTTGGGGCCGACACGGTGAATGAAGGAGAAGCAGCCCTTTACACACTTTCATTGACAAGATCGATCGCCGATGGTCAGTTGCAGCAGGGGGATGCGGTCAGTGTCCGGGTCGTGCTGACAGAAATTACAACGACCAGCGCCGATCACGAGTTGCTGGTCGATGCGCTGACCACAGCAGTGACTGCGTACAATGCTACCGCTGGAGTCGTCGCTGGTGAGCCAGGCAGTTTCGTATTGGACACCCTGTCAAATGAAGGGCCCCTTTTGACTTTTCATGGAGACGGTATTCATGCAGTGAACCTGCCATTCTCAATTGCAACGGCGGCGAATGATGGCATCTACGATCCTGGAGAATCCTATCGCATTCTCCTGGCAATCGTACCTGAAGCTCCAGGAATTCAAACGACGCTGGGATTCGATTCCATTGTAGAGACGACGATCTACGAGGAGGCACTTCCTGAAGCCACAATTGCCAGAATAGCTTCAGGAACCGACATCGAAGGAAGCCAGTTTACTTTTACGGTTTCGTTATCGCAGCCCAGTACTCTGGATGCCATGGTGAAACTGATTCCCGATTTCGATCTAACAAACGGCATCAATTATGAAATCACCACGACAGACTCTGGCTACGATCCTGTATCAGGAACGATTGCCTTCTCGCCATCAGAATCCGTAAAAACCTTTACGTTGGTCTTTCTTGAAAACAACCTGCTGGAAGGCGCCAAGGACTATCATCTCAGCATACAGCCCTTCTCCAATGCTGTCACAGGCGAGAATGATTCGCTAAGTGGTTCGATCACTGACAACGACGTGGGTGCCTGGTCGATTGAGCAGTCAACATCAGTTGTCGTCGAAGGAAACGAAGCCGAATACGAATTGTCTCTGGATGGTTCGCAGGGGCAATCGACAGTTCTCGGGCGTGGCGAAACTGCGACGGTCACCTTGTCTGCGGAAGAATTCGGCACCAGCGATACCGACTATGAATCGTTGGCAGATGCAATTATTGAGGGAGCAAGCGCCTACAACCAGAGTTTCGCGAATAACCCCGGAGATCTCAATAGTTTTGCTGTCGATGCTTCGGCGAGCGCGATTGTCATTACCTACTACGGAAATGGTATCGAGAGGCCTACACTCCCGGTCGTCGTGAGTATCTACGCAGAGGATGAAATTAACGAACCTGACGAAGCGTTTAAAATTTCATTGGGTCAACCAGGAAGTACTTCTGATGCTGAGATTACGACGGGCCCTTCTGACAGCGTCACAACGATTATCGTAGATGAATCAACTGGCTATCCTGAAATTGAATTTGAGATTGCCCAACCTTCTGTGAATGACACCCTGGAAGGAAGCAGCTTTACACTCAACGTCAGATTATCTCGAGCGTTTGGAGCCGACGTTATAGCTCAACTTGTGACGGTGCCAGGCTTTGATGCCGAGGAAGGGATTGATTACACGATCACTACCACTGATCCCAGTTATGATCCCCTAACGGGAATACTGACTTTTGCTACGGGAGGCATTCTGTACAAAAGTTTTACGGTTACACTGCTGCAAGACACAACCGTCGAATCACTCGAGGCTTATCAATTTGAATTGATACCTGTTCAAAATGCGAGCCTGGGAACAAACGCGACGTTCTCGGGAACGATCCTCGATCAGCTCCAGCTTACTGACGCCGAATACGTCAAGAAGCATTCTTTTGACGGCGTCGTCGCGACACTGAATAATTGGGGCGGAGCAAATGAGCTTTCTGAGTATTCGGTGAGCATCGACTGGGGCGACGGCAACCATACGGCCGGGAGCCTTGACTTAAATGCTGCTGGTGTTGTGGAAGTGACGGGCCAGCATACTTATCGAATCCAGGGTGAGCGCCAGTTGAAAGTTACGGTTTCTCACAACGGAGCGGTTGTTCATCAAGTGAATGACGGCGTGATGGTGTGGAGTGCGTCACGACTCAATGAGAAGAAACTGACGGCTGTTGGTGACGAGCTATTGGCAACCTTTGAGTATCAACATATCAACGCCGTTCCTGCTCAACCGATCTACGAGAATCAGTGGGTTGAGAAATTCAGCAAAAACCGCAGCCTTCCACAGTCGGTGCATACAAGCTGGGTCGGTACGGTAAGCAACAACGATGGTTCACTCACCTACTCAAGATCCAAGCTGCCAGGGGAATCTAGATTTCTCGGATTTATTGGCACCTGGCACGTCACGGGTAACGTCAATGGCGTGGGCAGCATCGACGAGAACATGACCAATGGCCAGGAAAAGATCGTCAACATCAACGGTAGCGATGTAAAAATTGTATTTGCTCAAACCATCGAGGTGTCCCGTCTGGAACCAGTCCTCGTCGACTTCACAGATCCGATTTCAGGTCAATCCTGGAACGACTTTTCGGCTGTGATTGACTGGGGAGATGGCACAACAAGCCAGGCGAATCTGCAACCGGTAAATACCCCCGTTTCAGAAGGCATCAACGAAGTACGGGTGTTGACCGACAGTAGTCATACCTATGCGGAGGCGGGAGATTACATCGCTCAAGTCACCATTTCCGGACCACCCAACGCGCTGGATGATCAAGGAAATCACAACTATGGCCAAACGCTGGTGACCAATACTCGCGTTGAAGTAATCATTCCAAGCCCACGTTGGAATCTCTCTCAAGGAGGTTCGCTGGTTCAAGAGGGGAATGGAGCTTCCTACACGCTTTCACTAACCAACGAAGAACTGCCATCCGCCGTACCCGATGTTGGTGAGGTTGCAACGATCCAAATTGCCCTAGTTGACAACACGACCAATAATGCGGATCGCCAGGCACTCTCAACAGCATTACAAAATGCGGCAATCGCTTACAACTTGCAAGCGGGAACGACGGCCACCTCACCAGACAGCGTGACGGTAACGACGGTTTCGGAGGACGTTGTTGAAATCGCATTCTATGGCGACGGCACAACCGCCCTTCACCTGCCATTTGTAATCGAAGCCTTCTCAGACCTCGAATTTGAGTTGGATGAAGACTTCAGTATTGAATTGAGCGATCCTGGGGGTACAGCATTTCCCCAGGCAGAACCAGGCGGTGTCGCGAACGTAACAACAACCATCAACAATATTGATCCAGGAATTGTCGAACTGGAAATGCCTGCTCCTCTCGCAGCGCAAACTATTGAAGGTGATCATTTCGACATCAACGTTCGACTGACCGAAGCAGTTTTGCAGGACGTCGTCGTAAAACTGGTCTTGTCAATCGACGGCGGAACAGCTGACTATACGATCGCGACGACGGATGGGGGTTACGACCCGTTAACTCAAACTATTACCTTCCTGCCGTCAGAGGTCGTTAAGACGTTCACCATTGCGTTTAGCGAAGACGCGCTGGTGGAAGGAATTGAACTCTTTGAAGTTACCCTGGAGGGTATTGAAAATGCGGTAATTGGTGTCAACAACACGTTGAACAATAGCCTTGCAGATTTGAATACTGCCGCCTGGTCCATCACGCAACTTACAAACTCAGTACTCGAAAGTGACGAAGTTGCCTATGAAGTAACACTGGTCGACCCGGGCGCTGCCGGCGCAGTGCTGCAGTCCGGCAAAACAGCGCAAGTGATCCTGACACTGGTAGATCTGGAAACCACGAGTTCAGAGCATGAGTTGTTAAGTGATGCGATGGCTGATGCTGTCGCCACTTACAACCTGGCGGCCGGAACCCTACCAGGCGATGCCAACAGCCTGGTCGTGGATTCATCTTCAGGCGTTAACTCAGTTCTGACGTTCTACGGGGACGGTACGACCGCGCTGAATCTTCCTTTCTCGCTCAAGACATTTTCCGATGTCGAGCTCGAACCCGATGAACGCTATGAGATTCAGTTGAGTGATCCGGCCGGAACGGCTTCTCCTCAAATTCATCTTGGAATTAACTCAAGTGTCACAACGACGGTCAGTGATCTTATACCTGCTGTCGTTGAAATTGAAACGATTCTTCCCGCCGTACCTGATACAACAGAAGGCAATTCATTTGACTTCCGGGTTCGCCTGACAGAAGCCAGCAATAGAGCGGTGACCGTTCGCTTGGAAACGTTGCTGGATGGTGTCGCGGGAATCAATTCGGATTATACGGTTACCACGGCCGACAGCGGCTATGACCCCAACAGTCGATTGATCATCTTCCTGCCTTCTGAAACCGAAAAGACATTTACGGTTTCGTTTAACCATGATCAATTTGTGGAGGGAATTGAAAGTTACGACGTCCATCTGGAAGCGGTCGAAAACGCTGTTGTTGGAACGAGCAACTCCCTGAGCGGCAATATAGTTGATACCGACATCATTGAATGGTCGATTTCGCAACTAACATCTTCTGTAATCGAAGGTGACAATGTTGCCTATGCGCTGACGTTAGTCAGTCCAGCGGGGCCAGCCAATGTATTGCAATCCGGTGAAACGGCTCAGATTGCACTATACTTGAACAACATTGAAACCAGTCCTTCCGAACATGAGGTATTAGGCGAAGCACTGGCCGACGCGGTTACCGCCTACAATGCGGCGGCTGGAACCGAGGCAGGCGATCCCAATAGTCTGAACGTTGATTCGTCTTCCGGGTATCAATCAGTTTTGACATTCTATGGAGATGGCACGACGGCCCTCTATCTGCCGTTTTCTCTCGCGACCTTTTCAGACGTCTCACCCGAGCCTGATGAACGTTTTGCCATTTTTCTGACAACACCCGCTGGCACAGCGGCACCTCAGGTTGGCTTAAAAAGTAGCTCAAACATCATAACGACCGTAAGCAATTATCAACCACCTGTTGTAACGTTTGTCATAACCTCTCCACCCTCAAACATACGTGAGGAAGGCAATAGCTTTGCTTTGAACGTGGTTACCGAATCAGCGGATGAAGAGATCGTCGTTGACCTGGTGACTTCCCTGGAAGCAATTCACGGTGTCGACTACCTGATCTCTTCCAACAATTCGGGATTTGATGCCACGAGCCTCCGTCTAACGTTTGCTCCAGGCACCACAGAAATTGAACTATCCGTAGAATTGCTAGAGGATTCAGAAGGAGAGTCGGTAGAGAAATATCAGATCGATTTGGTACCAGTCGAAAATGCCAGTGTTGATGCAAATGGTAGTTTCATTGGAACGATCGAACTTGTTGAGCCTTCGGTTTCTGGAGATTTGACGGGGAACCCCATCAATCATGCCGCGCTCGCGGACTTTGAAATTGATTTCTATGAATTCCAGCCGACGACCGGCAGTTACACAGCGACGATTGAAATCGTTTCTGGAGGCGGTACTTTATCGCGCCAGCTGGAAGTATTCGATCATTCGTCAGCAGCAAGTGTTGTCGTTACCAGCAATACGATTGATGGTGAGCCACTTCTATATCCCAACTTTGGCAGCGAGTGGAGTATAACGGTTTCTCTATTCGAGTCCGGTTCTTTGCGAGACAGTTTTACCACCACAATAGACGCGTTTGAGCCTGTGGTTGTCGGGCTGCAACAACAACAGCAGTTTGAAGTCGGCACACGCCCAGAGCTGGATGTCACTTTTTTCGATGCTGAATCAAGCAATTCCTACAAGGCATATTTGACGCTCACCGATCTTCCTTACCTCGACGCAACTGCAACAGTGCAGTACGAGATTAGCACGGAAGTAGTTCTGCAACCCGATGGGTCCGTTCGAATTGTTGCGAGCACCCATGATGCGGGAGAGGTCCCCCCCTATCTTGCTCGTAACATTGGCGGCCACCGCGCCCATATCGACCTGTACGATGGGGACCATCTGATTGGCAGCACCAAGGAACATGTTGTCTATGTAGTGGAGAATCAGTCGCTGCCGCAGCCATTATTCTGGGTAGCTTCCAAACCGAGTATCGGAGATGGGTCCGGTGCTTATGCACTTGAGTTCGTCACCAGAAACCTGGGGCCCGAAGAAGACAACGTTGCGCAGTGGTATGTCGATTGGGGCGATGGTACCAAGGGGCGCTATCCAGGCCACTGGCAACAGGCAGAGCATAACTACGACTCTGTTTACGATTCTAACCCCAATTTTGTCCCTACACCTCGAGTCTGGGCCGTGGTAGGTGATCCAGCAGAGATTTTCGATCCACGTCTCAATGAGGGAGTCGCAAAACCTCTTCCGGGCGATGACAGCGAATTCACTTACGTTACGCATGACGGCACTTATGGCATGCAAGGTGTTCTAACTGCCATCTATCAACCAAACGAAATTGGTGAGCAGTTGTTCATTTTTGACAGATCGGAAATTACTCCGTTGGTTGGTGGACAAGTCGAAAGCATACTCCGAACGGAAACGGGGCCAACTTATGTGATTGGCCATAACTCGGGCGCCTATTATGTGGCTAGGCTGAGTGAGGTTCCCGGAACGGACCCGAACGAACTTGTTACGGTCGTCGATTGGCAACACAATATTTCTTTAACCGCTGGCAATGGCTCTGGGTTGAAAATGGTTGTGTCCAACGATGACGACAGCGTTTTCATTCTAGGTCAGGATGCAACTGCACAAGGTACATTGAGATTTTTGGAAATCAGAGTGGGAACCGTTTTTCCATTGTCCAACAGCTTTATCGCCGCTCCTGAGGGGATGCATTTTAAAGGCGACTATCAGATCGCCAATTCGATAGATGATCCGATTTCTCGTTTATCAGTGGCCGTCAGCCTTTTTGATCCCGACACTGGCGAACAGGATATCATGTGGTATCTGCATAATCCGTTTGTCATTTCAACAAGTTCAGCGGCTCAAAATTACGAAGAACGACTTGATTTTGGAGGATTCGAAAGCACCCCCGCGATCGTCAGAGGACCGGACGGGCAAGTTGCGGTCGCTGCACAAACAAACATTGACGGCAAAGAGTTTTGGGGAATCAGACGTTTTGACCAGCAGAAAAACGTAATGCTTGTCAAAAGGGAAACTGCGGGTGGAATAGACTTAAGATATTCCGAAGATGGCAGTTTGTTCGTCTATGTTGATCATGCCTCACACAAACTACTGCCAACGAACTCTATCGAGTTTACCGGGACTTTTGATGAACTATTAGGTGCGCTGGAGCCCAAACCTGTTGCAATACTGGCAGGCGTGGCAAACCTTGACTGGGATTTCTACGACGGTACCAGTATTGTCGGCGTAGGTGACTCAGAAAATCCCTCAGATCTATCGAGCAGCTTTTCTGTCGGCACGTTTCAAGCCTCTGTCACTAACGATGGCAAACTGGCATTTTCTGTAACGGACGTCGCTGACGTTCCATTAACACCAATTTACTTTCAGTTGAACAACGGATTTGTCGGATCTGTTGAAGTCATCGGTCTGGAACCCTTGGGAGACAATGATTCCGATGGACTCAGCAACCTCGAGGAAGTCACAGTTCACCAGACCAACCCAATCTACTATGACACTGATGGTGATTTGATGGGCGATGGTTTTGAGGTCAATGCAGAAAACCAAAACCCAAACGTTCGTATGAATGGGAATCATGGCAGCGGAGATTTCGACACAATTCGAACTAGTCAAAATCCTTATCGAGACAGCGATGGCGATGGACTGACCGACTTGGAAGAGTTTGAATACAACACCGATCCGGATGTAGCAGATACGAATGGTGATGGAGTCAGTGACTTCAATGATGTGGCCAGACTGGAAATCGAAGACGAGGGCAATACTTCGCTTACACTCGCAGTCGGGGACGATAGCGGATCAGATTCCGAACGCTACAACTTAAAAGTTGGTCACAAATTGCTGGCGGCACCAGGACCGCCAGGTAGCGACGCAATCGGCACGTTTGAGTTTCGTAAAGGGCATTCCTATACCGCAACAGTCGATCATCGCGAATCGAGACTTCCGGTGCCCGACTACGACTATTTTGCACACATTGGCGTGGGTGGCTCCGATCCTGGTTACATCGTCATTGACGACCGCCAGGACCTCGTCAGTGCAGTGCATTACTTCGACACAGAAAACAGAGAAGAATCGAAGTCAGCCCGTGTTTACATTCCATTTGCCAACTTGACGATGGATGGGCTCGATTCCAAATACGAGGAAACGGTCGGCGGCTACGTTGCATTAGGAGCCGGGCCCGATAGCAAGAAAACCGTTTACGTTGAACCCCTCTTTGCTAACGGTTCCGCTGGAAGTAGTGCTTTTTCGGTGCTGGGTGGACGGTCGGTCTTGCAATTTGATTCCCAAATACTGAAAATCACTCTTCGCCGAGTAAATCAGCCCGACCTCGTGATTGAATCGGGGCATGTGTTCGACCCGTTTTCTAGGCATCAGCTCGATGTCGAACGGATCGCGAACGGACAAGACACCCTTCAGCTTTCGTACACGGCGGACGCAAATTTAAGCGAAGGGTTCTCCACTCGCGGCATTTCCGCTACCGACAAAATACTGCTGCGAGGTACAACACCAGAAATCGATATTGATATTGATTCGAACAATGAACTTGGATTGCAAACGCCTTCCAACGATGTGGCTGTGGATGCGGTGGAGGAGGAAGCTCCTGGCAAGTTCATCGTCGTTAACAATAGTGATATCGATGGAGATGGAATCACAGATCTCGACGATCGAAAAATTGAAGGCGTCAATATTTTCACTCCCATTGTTCTACGGATGACGGAAGTCGTTGACATTGCCAACGTCGAAGTTGAATTTCAATACAATCGAGTTGATCCATCGGGGCCAATTGTTCACCGTCAAGAAGTTCTCAATGACCGGACTCGCGTCAGAATCTGGAACCGTCCTTCCAATGTAGAACGCGGCGAGTCTGAGGTGGAAGACGGTGGAAACTTTGTTTCTAGTGGGAAAAGCCGTGCCTCTGATCTCGGTTTCATTCAGCAGGTGGATGGAAGCTGGGAAGTTGTTCTCTATGTTGAGGGCGCGAGTGCAGGGTGGACGGATAGTCATATCGGCGGCATTATTATTGTCTCCCTTTTCGAAAACAGCGCCCGAAAATCGCAGGATGCAGTCAAATTTACGACGGTAGGCGTTGATGTCGAGATCGACAATCAATACGAGCAACATGAGGAAAACTCCGGTGCGATCGTTTGGCGAAATAGTGACTTTTCCAAAAAACTTTGGCATGTCGACGACCGAGGCGCGACTCCCAACGAACCCGACCTACGTCGATACGTACCAGACTGGCAGGCACAGGACGAGGGCCAGGGCGACCTGCTGGACCCCGAATATGTAACTGATTTCTCCAAAGGATCCGTGAAAATCAATGCGAGGATGATCGAATTCTACGACGTCCAATTTGATTTTGATGATCGCCTGATTGACGTATGGACATTCGATAGTTGGCTAGGAACCGAACCCGTTAGCTCGTCCGGTCGCAAGATAAGCCCTGGAGAAGACAACCGTTTGACGCCAGTAGCTGGTGTGACGACCTTTCATTTCTGGGTGGAGGGTATTAACAACAGCACAGAGTTTTCCGCCGATTCGATTAAGGTAACAGCCGTTCCACGCACGAACGATGCTCTCGCACGCGCCACCGATCAAACCAATTTTACGGTTGTGGAAACCAACATGGCCGTAGACGGCAATCGAGACGCCGTGATCAGCTTTGACAACAGCCACGATCGACAACTGCTCTTTTGGTACAACAATGATCGAGAAACAAGGGTCGGTATCATTGAAAAAGAAGACGTTACAGGAAATAACCCAATCGATTTCGCCGATGGATTGATTACCCAGAAGCGGGACCTGGAAGATTTCGCTTACCTTAAATTGCAAATTGACGACAAGCTGAAGCAGCACGCTATTGATACTGCCAACATTGAAAGCTTCTCACAAGGTGGCGAATTGCGGGTAACGTACCAGATTTTTCTGGAAGGCGAAGGCGGCAGTATGATCAATTTGTACCGTGCCGCTGCAACCCAGCCGACCGCACATGTCTCCGAGAAAAACAATGCAGATAATCAAATAAATGAACACAGTTACGGGAATGCAATTGCCACTCGCATTCAAAGCGAACGGACGCAACTGGTAATTCATGAACCAGTTTTCCAATGGGGGGTCGACTCCTACCTGTTCGAAGCGATGGGAACTTACGAAGGAAATCAACTGCCAGCTTCTACGCAGAAGTTGATTTTCGAAACCATTGTCGAATACGGAAATGGTCGCACCACCAAGAAAACTCACGAAATCAAATTGGAGCTGCATGATTTTAGAGATTTTTACGATCGATATTCCATCTCGTATGAAGAAGCCGGAATTCGACAACGAGTTGATTTTGCTGACTACCAAGACGCCAATCGAATTCATTCCTCTGTCATTCACGGCAAACCGTTCTTTCATCAAGAAGAGAATGCCGTTTTAGTTCACGGATGGAATATGCCTGAGGCGCCCAACAATGATTGGAAGAGGGCGTCTGCTGAAACAGGTTTCAAACGCCTTTACTGGCAAGGATTCGCAGGCCGCTTTATTGAATTCGATTGGCCGACTTTCCATACCAACGAGGGGCCACGCGGAAGTGACGTACCTGGGCTGGAGGTTCTCGCCCAATGGAACTTGACCTATAACGCAAGTGAGTATCAGGCTTATCGCAGCGGCCGAGCGCTTAAGAATGTTCTCGCGCAATTAGATGGCAAAACACATCTGTTAGCCCATAGCATGGGAAATGTTGTCGCCGCTGAGGCGCTCAGGCAATGGAGTCAGCAAAATGAGGGTCCGCTGGTTGATAGCTACGTCGCTATGGAAGCAGCGATTTCAGCTGGAGTTTACGGTGATTTGTCCAAAGATGCCTATAAAGTGCAATACAATTACGAATCTTACGACCTTATCTCGGGCGTTCTGGGGTTCAGTGTTGCTCCCTCAGGCAATGATCTGAATCGCTATTGGTGGCAGGGATTTGCCGGTTCAGGGATTCACCAGCCTTACATGGCAGGTACCCAATCTGCTGCCACCAACTGGATCAACCTTTTTAACCCAGATGATTTTGCCACGAGTTTAAGTTGGAAGTTGAATAATTTACACAAACGATTTACCAATGTAGAACATCCAATTACTGACGTTTTGCCAGGGCCTGACTTTGTTAGAAACTGGCTTGGTGGGGCGACCTTACCACCGGTTGAAATCTGGCCCAGACGTTACAAAGTAGAAGCCCTTGACATTGGTGGAACGCAGGTTGGCAATGCGTACTTCCGAGCACCCTTCACATCTGCGGATGACTTCAACAATTCGGCTTGGGACGATATTACATCTGCACTAGCGCATGCCAGTGCAAATGATATTAGTAGAGCAGTAGCCTATGAAATTATTGCCTTTCTATCGGAAGCCAACGCTGCACCTGTAGGCACCAAGAAAGTGCCTTGGTTTTCCGTCAACGGAAACATACAAACGCTCGGGCTTTTGGCGGGGTCCGCAAACTGGGGAGGAGAGGCTGCCGCGTTAGATGCAAACGACTGGGCCAATCATTCATTTCAATACAATCATGATGCAACAGCGACATGGCGGTTTTGGGATTTCGTAAAAGAGAAAACGGGCTTCTATTCAACTCAGGATGCCGGTCAAGGAGCTCTCCAACAGAACGCTGGCACAAGTAATTTGCTGGTTGGGACAAGTGCCTTTTCTGCTGAACCCGTCCAGCCAACTGCTGCGTTTGAGGCTCAGGCATTTGCTTCGCCATCACTATCCAGTCTCTTAGTCGCCAATGAGGAAGAAGATGATGACGATGATGCTGTATCAGCCAGTTCTTTTCCGACAATTCTGGCAAATTCTGAATCTTCAGGACTAGGAGCTGTTTCACCTGATGGCACGGCGACTGACGATGAGGAGATCGACAACTTCCAATTTGTTTTGTTTGAATTGACAGGTGAACAGGAGGGCGTGGAGCTTCCGGTGTGGGATGGAGATGAATTTGAAATAGACATGGACACATTTTAATAAGCGAGGTTCATCGGTAATCGCTGGCGCCGCTGACCATCGATGAAAGAAGCAAGCCCTGAAACGCTGATCTGCCAACTTGTGACTTCAGTTCGGACGCCGAGAATGAGCCCGCTACAGCGTCGAGGTTCTTAATGAAAAAATGACTCATCTTGCCCGATTTGATTGTCGACCCTGAATTGCCAGCGATTCAGACGCAACATTCGATGAATAATTGATTAGGCTTGCCGCCTACACCGGTTTACGTGCTTGTGAAGTCGCATCGCTCAGCCCAAATTCAATTGATTTTGGAGAATACCCGTTCGGCAGATTGGTGCACCTCAAGCCCTGATAATTAACAGTCTTGGCATGAAGACGCTGCCGAAATCACTCGCGGTGACCTATTGGCAGCTGGGATTCCCTACACGGAACTGTCTAGGGCTGGAGTTTCGCTTGATCGGCCCGGCGTTCTGGAAATCGCGCACGAACAGTTCGAGCTCTGCATCCAAATCAACGAGCCGCAAGAAGGTTCCCGAACGGTATTCCCCCAATTTCCCTGAAAGCCTGGAATGTGGAAGTTCAGATAGCCTGATCTTTCGTGATATCTTTATCGTCGTCGAGGTACCGGACTGTACGTTGATATGGGTCGGGGAATAAGGGGTCGGGGAATAAGGGGTCGGGAGTCTTTTCAATGATGGTTTGGTCGGGCAGGCTCCATCGTTGATGCATCTCCACAAGACTAAGATTCATGCAAACAGGCCAAATCGTTACCTTGCAAACTCCCTGACGAAAAAGGAGTTTGTTACCCCACATCACCTGGCCATTCAACTTTGCAATCAACCTCATCAGCTACAGAGGACCAAGACCTTAGCCAGCCAGAGGAGAATATCACAATATCGAAATTCTTGCTCGTACAACCTCCGACTTCTCGGGTCTATTCTATTGGACCTCGAATTTGGCGATGATGATATTCAGTCCATTACAAGCAGCGACTTTTAGCCAAATAAAACGCTTTGATGTAGAATTCGTGCGTTGAATTTATCACTAACTTTCGCCCTGGATGGAATCCTGACTCACTCGTCAGCTGGGCAGAACCAAAAACTGAATAAAGATCCCGAATCTGTATACAACTTGTTATCTGGCCATGAATATGTCGAGAACGACGCGGTTTATTAGTGTCGAAATTTCAATTCGAACGAACTTTGACTGCAACGAATGGATTGAATGGTTTGAGCGACAGGACAACTACGTCAACAAATTCAATGGCGACGATTATAAATGGCATGTCTATTTCGACCCACTACCATCGGAAAACGCGAACACGACGATTTGTGATTTGTGTACTGAGATCGAAAACCTCCCGCAGAACATCAAAAAACAATGGAACCAGGCGAGCCTGAGGGAGTTTCACGTCGGGTACCATGTTGGAGAAAATCCCCAGCCGTATGATGAACACTTCGAACTTAAAACCCTCAAACGAGCAATTGAGATGAACGCAAGTATCAGGATCGCTATGTATCCGGCACCACACTCCGACTGCTAGAATCCGTTGTAAATGGCCGCATAACCAGATATTGCACACGGACGTTATCTCGCTTGAAACAATGAATTGAGCACGAACCCCTTTCAAACTCCCAAGCCAGTATCCAAAAAGCTGGACGAGGATTCCGCCAATCAGTGTAGGGTGCGGGAATGCCCTGTTTGTGCTGTTTCCCTCACACATTGGGCAGTGCTAAGGCCTTGCAAGACAATAAGTTACCGGATTGGTATTGCTCTTTGTGTTTCATTCTGTGCATCCTTGTGGCATGCCTGATGTAATTGTAGTGAACTGGATTCGCGAAAAGTATACCGCATTGATTGGCGACCTTGACGAACGAGGGCGGCGTCGATGGGCTGCTACAGAAGCGAGGTCGCTTGGGCGTGGCGGGATCGCGGCGGTTGCAGAGGCTACGGGAATGTCGGATCGAACGATCCGCAATGGGATCACCGAACTTTCCCAGCCGCAAACATTGACTTCCGGTCGCCAGCGACGCTTTGGGGCCGGTCGCACCAGCAGAGAAGACCAACAGCCAGGATTGCTGCAGGCACTTGAGTCGCTTGTGGAAGACAACACACGCGGAGATCCAATGTCACCCCTGCGCTGGACGTGCAAAAGCACGCGGGTTCTTGCCGCCACCCTGAATGAACAGGGATACGAAATCAGCAGCACGAAGGTAGGCGAATTGCTTCGTTCTCAAGGGTACAGTTTGCAGGGCAATCGCAAGACGATCGAAGGAAAACAGCACCCTGATCGCGACGGACAATTCCAGCACGTGTGAAAACGCATGATTTCCCGAGCAAGGAACTTGGCAAGGCGGTGCCTTACGGGGTCTATGATGTGATTCACAATGAAGCTGGTGTATCCGTTGGAATTAGCCACGACACCGCCGAGTTCGCAGTCGCAGCAATCCGACGTTGGTGGAAACGCATGGGCAAGAAACGCTATGGCAAAGCCAAGCGACTACTGATCACCGCTGACTGTGGTGGTAGCAACAGTCCTCGCACCCGTTTGTGGCGGTGGGTCTTGCAGCTTCTGGCTAACGAGACAGGGATAAAGATCGAACTCTGTCACTACCCACCGGGCACCAGCAAATGGAACAAAATCGAACACCGTTTATTCTGCCACATCACTCGTAACTGGCAAGGCGTGCCACTGGAAAGCCACGAGGTTGTTGTGAATCTGATTGGCGCGACCAAAACTACACAAGGACTCGAGGTTCACGCCTGGCTCGACGAATCAGAATACAAAAAATCAAAAAAGATCAGCGACGAACAACTTGATGAAGTTATTATCAAACGCAATAAATTTCATGGAGAATGGAACTACCAAATCATCCCATCAAATTGCTAAATTCCGGTAGCTTATTGTCTTACGAGGCCTAAACAAAAAAGCATTTGGATTCAAATGCCCAAATTGTAATTCCGCATTAAAACTCAGATTGACGTCCCCTTGGTTAAACACAATCCATAAAACCGTTTTGGTAGGATGGGGATCGATTCCCTTGATTTACAAACTATTTGGTTTGCACTTTCCCATCGTATTGTTTGTAACCACAGGCTTTGTTGCTTCGCTTTTTTTGTGGCTAAAAAACAGTGCAATTTGCACCAAACAATCTACCGATACTCGATGATGCCAATCGTGGGATAACAAATTAGTATTTGGCATCATGGAGCGAAGTGCGAGAGTAACCGATGCTGAAGTGGACCTCAAAATCCAGCGCAGTGGCCGGGGCGGTATTCTTCATGGGGACAGCTCCCCTCGCGCCTATGAAGCGGGGCACGTACGGGTAACAACCTGTAGCAACCTGCCCCGATACGATCACGGGACTTCACTAAACCAAAGCCAATGACTGAGGGCGAATCCAGCGAGTATAACGTCAGTGGCATTTCTAAAAGTCAAATGCCCATCAATGATTTTTGCAAACTCCGCTTCGATTCTTGTTTTGCTATTGTTGCTCAAAGTAACATCAAATTTCATTTTCGATTCCCATTTCTACTAACCCAATGACCCATCACGGAGTTCCCCTACTTTTTGTTAACGTCAACAATTTGGTCTCAACTCAAAGCGATTGTGAGATATTTACATCTTCACGCCAAGTGTGAATGTTCGAATATCAGCCCTGTGACACTGTGAGAGTGCAAGGGTCACACCCACAGAAGCTGGCTAACCAAAATCCCAAGCGTTCCCCACACCAGCCCCGCGACTATCAGCAGTCCAAATGTCGTACAGACTCCGACTTCTCGGATCTATTCTACTGGACCTCGGTTTTGGCTGTCTCAATCGAATATGACCTGTCTGATGTTGCAGCTTGAAACACCGGCATGAAAATACGGACTCCGAGTCAGCACATTCTTGTTATCTCGCGGTAAACAGCATGAAACGTTACAGAGCATTCTGGATTCCAGCCTCGCTTTTGATTGCAGCTTGGATAGCTGGCGTTTTTCATTCCTCTCACAGTTTGGACGGCCAGTCGTCGTATAGCTTTTCAAACTCAAAAAGTGAAATCAACACGTTAAACGTGACCCACTCAAATTACTGGGGCCGCCAATCCAAGGTGCTGTTATCAATTGTTTGGATAGGGACTAACGCAAACAGCAGTGCTTCCGAAGACAACAGAACAGAATTTCGAACGGATGTCGGAAATGTGATGATCAACTACAACGACGCTCGCATGATTCTGATCAATGACCAACGTTACAACCTCCGAATCGGGAATGTTTTTATGATTGGCAGTGGATTGAATGGGAATTGGCAAGTGAATCAGGTTGCTGAAATAATGGAACCTTCAACTCCGATCAAGAACACCGCCGAGCAGCACACATTTAAAAAATCAATCCTTGCAGCCGTAAAGAATTGTTCCCCAAACAACGAAGAAATCCGATTACTTGATTTCGACTAGTTCGCCGGATCACCAATTGGCCTTTGACATCGCGGAACGAGGTACGAGCGCGGCCGATATTCAGAAGCCCGTAGCGATTGCGGGATGGTGGCGATCTAAGACGAACCAGGGAGCCCGTCGCTTTTATTGATGTCAAAACAGTTGAGCAGAACAAAATCGCTCCAGTCTGGATTGAGAACGATATCAGCACGTTCGATATCATACAGGAGTCATTGCTCCAGACAGGGAGTGGACCTTCGCTGGCATGACTGTTGCAAACGCCTTCGGAACGAACTTGGACAGTGGGCCGGTATTGCTTTTGACGCTTACCGCGTCCGGCGATACTATTAGCGTCGCCAATGCAAACGTTAGTGCTGTTTCCGAGCCATCGAGTGTTGCGATGTTCGGCTTGTGTGTTACCGGTATTCTCTTCAGGAGAAAACGAAACCGGTAGACGGACAGCATTGAATCCACTTCACAGAGATTCAGTTTACAAACTTGCCAATAATCATCACTGCAAGGCTAATGGTGAAAAATACCGCACCGATCCTAAAGCCTCTCAGTTCACGCCTTGAAGCGATAAATCTTCCCTCCTTCGTACATGTAGATATCCGATACTTAAGCTCGTCACGGGACATGCATGCAAGTCTTCGGCCGTGCCAAATGTTGAAAAGCAATATTACGACCAAAAAAAATGAGTAGCACAAAAACACAGCACCAAATATCAATGCCCCAATCGTCTCCATTGGATCGAAATTGCCAAGTGAGAATACACCAAACGTACAAATCAAACCCAGAGCCCCATAGCATATTGCGGACATGATATGTAATTCAACAAGAGTGGGATGCATTGGCCGCAAATCGTTTGCGCGAGACAACGAATTTCCGGACTTCGTTCTGAATGGAGTCGTCGATGCCGATTTGGGCGTTGCTACTTCAGGAGGTGACTTAAACGGATTCATGTCTGCCTTGCGTGTTTGAACTGCTGCAACCTCGTTAACAGAATTGGTTGGCGAGTTGGTGCTCGGGTAGTTTCGCAAGTTCATGATATAGTACGGTTTCATAGACTTCAAAGGTCTTGAAACCGTATGATTTTCTGAGCGCGACTTTGGCCTTGGTGTTCATTCCCTCCACACTTCCGCTTGAAATCTCTCCTTTTGCGACGAACCAGTTTAATAACAACTCGCGGTGCCGCCGAAGTGTGCCGGCCATAGCCTTCATCGGCTTAAGCTTGCTCCGCATCGCACGTGTGCACCATTGGTCGAGGAACTTGCCTGCCAACATGCTCCACCGTCACCTAAGTGGGCTGCTAAGCTACTTCCGACACAAAATCACCAACGCGATCAGCGAAGGGTTCAACTCCAGAATCCAATCCATCAAATCTGCGGCAAGGGGATTCCGCGCATTCGAAAACTATCCCACTCGAATCCTGTTCTACTGCGGAAAACTAGATCGCAGCCAACACAGAATCAGCCACTAAATTCCACGAAGAACCTCATCTATTGGGATACTCGCCTGCTTTGCAATCGTAAGAAGAAAAAGACGTTAGTTGACGGGGCTGAGAGTATACAGAACAGCTCGGGTCCCATTTTGTTTGATCTATCTACTGAGTCGATATGGCATCCCAAGGGTTGGAAATTTGGCAGGATTGTGCAAATCGTGGCTCGTCCACCCTGATGAAGAGGCATTGGTCCATTTGCGGGAAAGGAATCTTTCAAATACTGTGAGCCTCCGTTCAACCGAGATCGTTCCCCATTCTTTTTCCACATTGTGGCCAAATTACTACTGTGAGGCATATCCAATGGACCGAAATCGAAGAATGTCTTATCAGTCGCGCCGAATCTGCTAAATTAGTCCTCCCGGCTAGGATCGCTCCTGAAACACACTAGTCTTGGTGTCGCCGGCTGTTTTTCAGTGGACCACATTTGGGACGATGTGATGCCTTCTCCAAACTTTTCTTTCCTCAGCAAAGTTGACCAAATCCTGGTTGAGCTTGCCTCCCGCGCTGAGGCCTACGCCTTCGTTGATCCAAACTCAGCTCTGATCAAAACACGCCAGTTCGGCGAGTACATCACCAAATTGGTTTTTTCCAAGTTTGGAAAGTCCATCGATCCGGAAGACAAACAGATCGACCGAATCAACGAGCTGTGGAATGCCCGGCTTATCCCCGACAAAATCAGCCAATTGCTTCACGAAGTCCGCAAAAAAGGAAACTTGGCCGTCCATGAGATACACGGCGAGAAAGGCGAGGCACTTTTCCACCTCAAGACGATCCGCACCATTGGACTTTGGTATTTCAAGACATTTCATGACCGGCATTTCAAAGCTGGTGGTTTTGTAGCTCCACCCTGCCCTGTTGATGCCACCGAAACCCTAAGGGCCGAACTTGAGGAACTGCGGACGAAGTACCTGGAAGCCAAACAGCAGGCAGAAGGTCTTTCCCAAGATTACTCGGTCGAAGCAGATGCCCGCGCGGCCGCAGAGCAGGAATCTGAACATCTGTACAAGGAACTGGAAGTCGCACTGGAGTTGGGGCAGGAAGACAACGAACGCCTGTCCGCTCGCTTGGCTGAAGCCGAAGCGAAACTGGCCGAAGCCTCCGCAGACACCACCGTCAGTCCCACTGAAGTCCAACAAGCTGTTACACAAGCCTTCGATGTCGAAAACGAAATCCTGACCGAAGCCGACACACGCGAAATCATCGACCGTCAATTGCGAAGCTCCGGCTGGATCGTAGACAGTAATTCCATCAGGCACGCGAAAGGCTCTCGACCTCAGAAAAACAAGAACATCGCGATCGCTGAATGGCCCACATCAAGTGGCCCAGCGGACTACGCCCTGTTTGTCGGATTGATGCCCATCGGGATTGTCGAAGCCAAACGCAACAACAAGGATGTCGCAGGCGCTATCACGCAGGCCAAACGCTACAGTGAAACATTCGAACTTACCGATGATCTGACTCCCAATGGCGGCGACTGGGGCAGCTACAAGATTCCGTTCCTATTTTCCACCAACGGCAGGGACTACTTGAAGCAACTGAAGACAAAAAGTGGAATTTGGTTTCACGATGCCCGTCGCGAGACAAATCATCCACGCGCATTGGTCAATTGGTACACTCCAGACGGCTTGAAACAATTGCTTACCCAGGATCTTGCCGAAGCAGAAACCAAACTCGAATCGGAGTCAGCCGATTATTTGCCACTGCGACCCTACCAGCGCGACGCAGTCGAAGCCGTAGAATCTGCAATTCTCGATGGCCAAAGAGAAATGCTCGTCGCCATGGCAACGGGAACAGGCAAGACGCGAACCTGTATCGGAATCTGTTATCGACTCATCAAAAGCAAACGCTTTCGCCGTGTCTTGTTTCTGGTCGATCGAACCAGCTTGGGTGAACAAACAGCGGATGCCCTTAGCGATGTACGAATCGAAAACAACCAGTCCTTTACGGACATTTACGACGTTAAAAAACTGGGGGACCTTTCCCCGGACTCCGACACCAAATTCCACATTGCCACCATTCAAGGCATGGTCCACAGGTTGATGGACTCCGACGATGGAAACTCGCAATTGTCCGTTGACCAGTACGACTGCATCGTGATTGACGAATGTCACCGAGGGTACAACCTGGACCAAGAGCTTAGTGAATCGGAACTCGTGTTCCGTGATCAGGCCGATTACATTTCAAAATACTCGCGGGTGATTGAGTACTTTGATGCCGTCAAGATCGGACTGACTGCCACCCCTGCCCTTCATACCCTTGAGATTTTCGGCGGTGAGTCCCAACTGCCCGTTTACCAATACAGCTATCGCCAAGCCGTACTGGATGGCTTTCTGGTGGATCACGAACCCCCGCTCCAGATTGAAACCAAGCTCGCAAGGGATGGGATCAAATGGGAAGTCAACGAAGAAGTGGCGGTGTACTACACGCAGAAGCAGCAACTGGAACTGTTTCGAACACCGGACGAAATTCAGCTGGATGTTGAAAGTTTCAACAAGCGTGTCGTCAACGAAAACTTCAATCGAGTCATTTGCGGAGAAATCGCCAGGCACATTGATCCGTCACTTCCTGGAAAAACATTGGTCTACTGCGTAACCGACTTGCATGCCGACATGGTCGTAGACGAACTCAAGAAGGCCTTTGACGTCCAATACGGCGGAGTACACGACGATGCGATCAAGAAGATCACAGGAGCCTCGGACAAACCACTCGAGTTAATTCGCAGGTACAAGAACGAGCAACTCCCGAGTATTGCAGTTACCGTCGATTTGCTGACGACCGGAATCGATGTTCCCGCAATCACCAACCTGGTCTTCCTGCGACGTGTCAAAAGTCGAATTCTGTATGAACAGATGTTAGGCCGCGCGACCCGCCTGTGCGCGGACTTACTTGGCCCCAAGGAAGATAAGGACTGCTTCCACATCTTCGACTGCGTCAACCTGTACTCGGCTCTCGAATCCTACACGGACATGAAACCAGTCGTCACCAAACCGAACATCACATTTAGCCAGCTCTTGGATGAGTTGGCCAAGGCGCCTGATCCAGAGCATCGCAAGATCATCAAGGATCAACTGGTCGCCAAACTCCAAAGAAAAAAACGTTCGTTGAAAGCTGAAAGGGCTCAAACCCTGGAGGAGAAGACAGGGTTATCACCTGAAACTCTTGTTGAACAAATTCGCAATGCGACCCCCGATGAAATCACCGAGTTTTTTGCCGACAAAACCAACCTGATTGAATTCCTGGACCGGGCAACTTCCGGCGGGGCAAGGCTGCTCATTTCCGAGCACGAAGACGAAGTGGTCAACGTCTCTCGCGGATTTGGAAAAGGCAACAAACGCCCCAAGGACTACCTGGAAGAATTTCGAGGTTACGTGCTCGCGAATCAAGACAAAATCAATGCAATTAAACTTTGTGCAACTCGTCCCCGCGACCTGACCAAAAAGGCACTCAAGGAATTGCAGCTGGAACTGGACAAGAATGGCTTTAGCGAAACCCGACTGCGGGTTGCCTGGCGAGAAACGAAGAACGTGGAGGTCGCCGCGACCATTATTGGATACATCAGAAACGCCATTCTCAACACGCCCTTGGAACCTTTTCAGGATCGCGTGAAAATTGCTCTCGAGAATGTCATGGCATCCGCCCAATGGACGAAGCCGCAACGGCAATGGCTGGAACGCATTGGGAAACAGTTCAATGAAAACACAATTGTTGATCGCGATTCCATCGACCAAGGGCAGTTCAAAGAGTACGGCGGGTTCGATCGCTTGAACAAAGTCTTTGACGGCAAACTGAATGAACTACTTGGCCAAATCGCCGACCAAATTTGGGGGGTCGCGGCATAATGGCCTTTCTCGATTTGATTGCTGGGAAGAAGGGCGAAAACCTGACCAGTGAAATTCTTAAGTACTTGTTGCTGAACTCTGAGCCATTTCGCAAAAAGCTGATCTCTCGATTGAGCAAGTATTTTGCACCTACAGACGTTCCGCAGTTCCTCAATGGAGCCAACTGCTTCACCGAGTACAGCAGCGACGGCTTTATCGACGTTCTCTTGATCGCTGATAACGCCATACTGATCATCGAGAACAAGTTATGGCATTCCTTTGAGCCCAATCAGCCCCTGAAATATGAGACGTTTATACGAGAGCACGCTGAACGGTTCGGTCGGACGGCAGACGAATGCCAGGTCATTGTCTTGCACCCGCACCGACGCAGTGGCTACGTGAAGGATTACCTTGCAACACAGACGTTTGTGAAAAAGCCAATCCAACTAACGTGGAAAGACGTACAGGAGGACCTCAAGTCGGTGCGTGCTGAATCCAGTGAGATGGTTCGGGTTATTTCCGATTTGCTTTGCGAATACTTGGACTTCCATATCGGAATCTACAGCGAACTCAACATCCCCCGTGAACGAATCATTGGTGAGGCAGTCAAATTGGGCAATCAATACCAACGTGATTTCTTGGGGCGAATTTCTACCGGGTTCAAGGACAAGACGACCAACATTCGTTTCGGTAAAACCTATGGAGGTTTCTACTTCCAATTTTCCGAGAACCAAAGTCGACATCATGGAAGAAGAATCGTAGATGAACACTAACGAAATTGTTGCCAAACTGTGGAGCATGTGCCACGTCCTCAGAGACGACGGCATCACCTACCAGGACTATGTCACCGAGCTGACATTCCTGTTGTTCCTCAAGATGATGAAAGAAACCAATGAGGAAAAGGCGCTCCCCAAAAAGTACCGATGGGACGCCCTCGTTGCTAAAGAAGGCGTCGAGCAACTCAATTTCTACCGGGAGTTATTGGTCCACCTTGGGACAAAGTCCAAGGGCCGGGTTCAAGCCATCTTCACCAACGCCAATTCGTCCCTGAAGAAGCCCAAGAACCTTCTCAAACTGGTCACCGACATTGATGCTCTCGATTGGTACAGTGCCCGGAGCGAGGGGCTGGGAGACCTGTACGAAGGTCTCTTGGAAAAGAACGCCGCCGAGAAAAAATCTGGAGCCGGTCAGTACTTTACACCGCGGCCATTGATTCAAAGCATGGTCAACTGCATCAAACCCCAACCCGGCGAGATCATTCAAGACCCTGCAGCTGGAACAGGTGGCTTCCTCACTCGAGCCGACCAATACATCAAATCCCAAACGGACGACCTGTTTGAACTCAGTACCGAAGAACAGCACTTCCAAAAGCACGGAGCATTCTGTGCCGTTGAACTTGTGGATGATACGCATCGGCTGATGATGATGAATGTTCTGCTGCATGGGATGGACGGAACGTTTATCTCGGGCGACTCGATGGGCGACGTGGGCAAGAACCTGCCGAAAGCCGATGTCATCCTGGCGAATCCGCCCTTTGGCACCAAACGGGGCGGCGGCAAGCCCACACGAGACGATTTTACATTCGTCACGGGCAACAAACAGTTGGCTTTTCTCCAACACATTTACAGAGGCCTGAAGCCCGGAGGCCGAGCGGCGGTGGTGCTGCCGGACAACGTGCTGTTCGAGGAAGGCGTGGGCACGAAAATCCGCGCCGACCTGATGGACAAGTGCAACCTGCACACGATCCTCAGGCTCCCCACGGGCATCTTCTACGCACAGGGCGTGAAGACCAACGTGCTGTTCTTCACGCGGGGGCAGGGAAAGAACTCCGAGACCGGCAACACCAAGAAAACGTGGGTCTATGACCTGCGGACCAACATGCCCGCCTTCGGCAAGCGGACGCCGCTGACGCACGGGCACTTCGCCGAGTTCGAGAAGTGCTACGGCAAGAAAGCCGACGGCACCAGCAAGCGAACCGAGAAGACGGGAGGCAAGAAAACCTGTCCAGCCATCTACGAAGACGACACGATTCACGAAGGCGAGGAGAGCCGATTTCGGGTATTTTCGCGAGACGTCGTGCGCGAGCGAGGCAACAACCTCGACATCAGTTGGTTAAAGGACGAGGACTCTGCAGGAGCGGCCGAACTTGCCGAACCGAACGAAATCGCGGCAATGATCCGTGAGCGTTTGGGCGAGGCGCTTGCCGAGATGGACGCGCTGTCCGCATTGTTGCAAGGAGAAAACACGTCGCGATAACGCCAGCCGTTTGGGCGCTAGCCCCGGTTCATCCAGGTCAATACCGACAGAACCGGGGCTAGCGCCCAAACGGCTGAAAGACAGTACGATCAATATGGAAATCACAGAAGAACCAAAAGGCTATTTCATTACATGGACAGTGTACGGAACGTTTATCCAAGGCGACGCTCGTTGGTGGCGAAAGAAACTCGCAGGTGAACAGGCACCGCAACCACAACTGGAACAATGGCATCGTGACCGCCTGAACCACGAAATTATATTACTTGGTAAGAACCACCGAAGTATCGTTGAACAACAAATCGAGGCTCACTGTGAGCACCGAGACTGGAAACTATGGATTGTCAATCCAAGAACCAACCACGTCCATGTGGTAGTAACCGCAGCGGGTTACGAAGGAAAAACGGTGCAGGACCAATTGAAGGCCAATGCCACTGGTACCTTGCGAAGATATGATTCACAATTCGTGGATCGGCCTGTTTGGACGACCAAAGGCGACGTGCAGCAACTCAAGACGGAAGAAGACCTCGTTTCAGCCATCCAGTATTCTGGAGAGGCGCAAGACCGAATGGATCGAAGTAAGTAATGCTAAAAAACACTAGCCGTTTGGGCGATAGCCCCGGCAATTTAAATTCCGTGTACGAATCCGGGGCTGTCGCCCCAACGGCTCAATTGAATGGGTTGGTTCAATGATGGGTGCCGCCGAAATGCAGTACGGTCCGTCATCGCCCGCAGTTCATGTGGAGTCGGGGTCAGTCGGTTTGGCGGATGGCTTGCCTGCTGTCTGGGCTAGGGGCACGTTGGTCGACATCGGAACGTTGACTTCGAGTCGCAAAGTCCATAAGAAGGATTGGCAAAAGTCTGGAGTCCCGTTCTACCGAGCGCGCGAGGGTCGAGAATGAGCCGCCCACAGGAAGAATTGTCGCGGGGCGAGTCGGTGGAAGTCGCACAAAAAGACGGCGAGAGTACCAGTGGAGAAGCGTTGCCGAAGGGCTGGGCGGAAGCACCTCTGTTCGATTTGTGCCGACCGAAACAGCACCCTACGATCGCGACGAAAAAGCTGAGTGAGTTCGGCTATCCGGTTTACGGTGCGAATGGAAAAATCGGCTTCCACACCGAGTTCACCCATGAGGAACCAACAATCTTAGTAACGTGCCGCGGAGCAACTTGCGGGACTTTGAACGTTTGCGAGCCAAAGTCGTGGGTGAACGGTAATGCCATGGCGCTCGATGATTTGGAGGTCGAAGCCATCCAGTTCGAGTACGCTTACTTTGCGTTGAAGAACCGCGGCTTTGAAGACGAAACCAGCGGTTCAGCTCAGCCTCAAATCACACGTGCCGGTTTAGAGCCCGTTACTATTCCTCTCGCTCCCAAAGCCGAGCAGTCACGTATCGTGTCGGCGATCGAGTCGCTTCAGGAGCGTAGTTCGCGTGCGCGGGTTTTGCTTTCGGAAGTCGGGCCGCTGATCGGTCAGCTTCGTCAGAGTGTGCTGCGTGATGCTTTCAGTGGGAAGCTGACGGCAGACTGGCGAGCACGCCGTAGGATGGGCACTCCTGAGAGTCCATCTCCACCAGCACCAAGCAAGGAAAACTCGGGCATCCGTGCCCAAGCGACAAACCCGGCGCAGGAAACGGCCAGCGAGCTTCTCCTCCGCATCCGAACCGAGCGAAGAGAGCGCTGGGAAGCCGAGCAGCTCGCGAAGTACGAAGCCAAAGGCAAACAGCCCCCAAAAAACTGGCAGGACAAGTACAAGAAACCGGAGCCGGTTGATGAGTCGGAGTTGCACGAACTGCCGGACGGCTGGTGCTGGGCCGCTGCTGGAGACTTATGTGAGTGCATCGTGCCGAATCGGGACAAGCCAAAGTCATTCACAGGCGACATACCGTGGATAACCATGCCCGACCTCGACGAGAATGATATTGACGTAGAGCGATCTGCGGACGGACTCCGGCTAACAAAACAAGAAACGGAAGAATTCAAAGCACGAGTCATTCCATCAGACAGTGTCATCATGAGTTGTATTGGGCGATTCGGAATTGTCGCTGTCACTGCTCGCGAAGTTGTAATCAACCAACAGCTCCACGCATTCAAGATTCCAGAGGGCCTTAACGCACGCTATCTTGCGTACGCGATCAAAGACCAAGTCGAATACATGGAGTCAATTTCCACTTCGACGACTATCGCGTACTTAAACAAATCAAACTGCAACAGCGTGCCGGTCGCTCTCGCTCCAACAGAAGAGCAAGATGAAATCGTTCGGGTAATTGATGAGAGCTTTGACGTGATGGAGAGCATTTCGGCGTGGCGAGCCTCAATGGAATCGTCGCTGACGCAACTGGACCAATCCGTCCTCTCGAAAGCGTTCCGAGGCAAGTTGGTGCCGCAGGACCCGACGGAGGAACCGGCCTCCGAACTCCTCGCCCGCATCCGCACCACCCGCAAAACTGCAGAAGCAAAAAAACTTGCCGCCAAATCTGCCAAAAAGAAAAAGCCAGCCAAAAAGAAAGCAAAGAAGAAAACCGCACGCAAACGTGCAGTCAAAACCTGAGGAGCAATTATGGACTTTGACAAACTTGACGCTGGTTACCCAACAGCGATGTCGCCCTGCAACGACTCCCCTGCATGGCCCAATCAGTGCGCAATCCGGATGTCTATCGCTTTGAACGCGGAAGGCTCACATCCCGTCAATGCCTCGACCTACACAGAACCCAAGTGTTCTCACAGTCACGCTCGCGGCGCCGAATCACTCGCCAATTGGCTGTGGACCAATTTCAAGCCTGCGTTCAAATACTTACCCGAGGAAGCGGAGGCAAAAATCACAAACAAACAGGGAATCGTGTTTATCAAGGATTGCTTTACCCGTCCAGGAGAAACCGAAAAGAACGGCGACCACATCGACCTCTGGGACAAAACGAAAATGAAGACCCAACCGACATCGCTTTTTCTGGAAGGCAAAGAAGTCTGGTTTTTCACGCTTTAGTCACATGATCAATAAGGCCAAACAACATTATGATTCCCCAGTTCAATTGAATGCGGAATGATTCGCCCGAAAATGTTAAACTTGTCAATCAGCTCATCTTAAATACAAGGCCAACCGTGGGTAAAAAGAATTCGGACCACAAGTACATCCGGGAGATCCAAGTCAAGTTCCGCAAAAAACGCGTCAGCTCAGACTCACCGGTCGACCGTCCTATTCTGGACCCTGAAGACCTTGTCGAGGTCTTTCAGGAGATGCAAGACGAAACATCAGAAAAGCTAATCGGCGTAAGCCTAGATGCGAGCAATGTCATTCTGGCGTTTGAGGTTATTGCGATCGGGACGATCAATGTCGTCGGCGCCAAGATGATGGAAATCCTGAGAACTCCAATCATTGTAAAAGCTTCATCTTTTGTGCTAATTCACAATCACCCCAGTGGTGACGCAGAGCCAAGCGAAGAAGATCGAAAACTTACCGAAGAAATCCTGGATCTTGGATCCCGATTGGGACTTCCTCTGGTGGATCACATCATCATCGGCGATGGCGACTACTTCAGTTTCGCCGAAAACGGCTTGATCGAAGTCGACTAAATCAGCCGACGGGCGCTAGCCCGCGGTTTTTGCAACACGGTAAGAACCGCGGGCTAGCGCCCAACCGCTGATCAAACGAGGACACGACACCGAGTTGAGCACTAGCCAAGAAAGACCGGTACAGCGAATGAAACGCGGATTTACCATCAAAGTCTTTGTTCCCGATGGAACTGCTGACGGTCGTCGAAAAGTCCAATTGGAGCGGACGAGGTGTCTTTTGCCCTCGTTCCGTCTATCCTGAAAACAAGAAGCGGCCCGACTTTCACTCGACCGGCGTCTACATCCTTGTGGGTCCGCCCGAATCAGGTGACCTTCCGACGGTTTACGTTGGCGAAGGCGATCCCATTGGCCCACGCCTCGATTCACACTACGCCAAAAAGGACTTTTGGACCAAGGCATTCTTCTTTGTAAGCAAAGATGAAAATCTCAATAAAGCACATATCAAGCATATTGAATCTCGGCTCATTACCCTTGCCACCGAGGCTAAGCGATGCGAACTGGACAACGGAAATTGCCCCGTTCTGCCAAACATGTCGGAGATGGATGTCGCGGATGCGGAAGGGTTTCTTGACGAACTTTTGCTCTGCCTTCCTATCATGGGTGTTCATGTTTTTTCGCCACCAGAGGAGCGAGAATCTGATGATTTGATGCTTTTCCTCAAAGGCGCCGACGCCGAAGCAACCGGATACGAGGTTGCCGAAGGCTTCGTTGTGATGTCAGGCAGCAGAGCGCGACAATCGACAACAAAATCAATGCACAGCTATCTTGAAGGGCTACGCAAAAGCCTTGTTGATCGCGGCGTCTTTGTTCATGAAGGAAACCAGTACATCCTTTCTCAGAACTACACTTTCAACTCGCCAAGTCAGGCGGCCGCAGCGTTAATGGGCCGAAACGCCAACGGTCGGGTCGAGTGGAAAGATGCCCAAGGCAGTACGCTCAAAGAAATCCAAGAGTCACAATCAGCAAGGGATTAAGCCATGGCAGAACTTGGCGAGTTGAAACAAGTGGAATTGCGCAGTGTGTGGGAAAAAGAAGCCCGAGACTTCACCCCATGGCTGGCCAGTGATGCCAACATTAAGTTGCTCAGCAAAGCGATCGACATTGAATTAGAAGTTGGCTTGATCGCACTTCAGTCTCTGGAAGTGGCCAGTACGCTTCGTCGCAACTTGCTCAGCACAAACGCATTTGAGAATTCATTTCGCAACACACGCAACAAGCTTGGTCGGGTGACTCGATTCAGAGCCGAAACAGACCAAGCGAGGAGGTGGCTGGCGTTCGCGTTGTTGGAAGCCGAAAAAGGGGTTCCGCAGAATCTCGGGCTACAACGGCATGTCAAAGTTAACCGCAGCCCTGGAGGTAAAAAGAGAAGCCTAAGCCTAAACCATACACAAGATTTTATCGGCGGTAGCTTTTTTTTCAGTCGCAAGCTCCTGGATAAAAGCTACCGCCGACTTACGGTTTGTAATCTCAAAACAATTCATTTACGTTTTTTAACCAGAGAGACCGCCGACAGTTTTAACAATCAATCGGACATCCTCGTCCTTGATGGCCGCTCAGCTAAAAGAAAGTGATACCGGAAAGGTTTAAACTCTCTGTCTTTGACATTAATCGCCGTCGTCAATCTGAAGGGAACATTTTTGCGAATCATCTCGAGGGCTAGTGATGGCATCATCCTTTTGCAATAATTCTGACTGTATCTGTTGAAAGCAATGTCCCTTGCACAACAAAGGAAAAAGCATGTTCAAACTAATTACACATAAAAACGCCATTTCCCCTGCCAAACAAGGCTGGATGCCGATTCAATGCCCATTCAAGAAAAAAAGCATGTTTGGCAAATTGAACAAGTCGATCAGCCTAGGGATTAAACAACCTGCTGGCGGCTGCTTTCCTACTGGTGGAAACATGACTTCTGTAGCAGATCCAGATGAGGGGGCATGGAAACTAACAAAGAATGCAGCCAACTCGCTTGGAGGATATTATACGTTTCTCTTGCCGAGAGTGCTTCAGCGAACGAGGAAATACTGGGAGCTCAAATTACAAATAAAGCTCGCCAACGTTGCCGTTGGTGTCTCGTCATTTGGAGCACTGTTTGTAAACGGCCAACGAAGTTACGAAATGTGGATGGATCTGGATCCCAACGGTTTAAAATGTCGATCCAAATCCGAAAATCTACAGGATCCGGAAGTGATCGAAACGCCCGACGCTTCGGGCTACGCAATCTTTTCCTTGTTTGGAAAAAATGAAAACGTTTTTTTGGTAGCGGGAAATGGAAAAAATTACATACCTGTTATTGGCAATCCCATTGGAACGCAACCGTTTGACCAAGGCGTGGCCTTTGGAGCAATGGGAAATGGATTTGTTGGCGACGCGTTTTACAAGCATGTTTCTTTTTCCGTTGATTGTTGTTAGCGACTTTTTTGTAGTAGGAATCGATCTAACACCAACTTTAAGATAAGCTTCGATCTTGGGGATCGTGCACTATTCATGTACTAAATCAGGTGTCCAATAAGGCAAACGAGTTACCAAAAACAAACTCGAACCGTTGGATTTGCCGAATAGAAAAGTACACAGAATACCTGCCTGTCGATCCGGTAGAGCTCACCAATGTAAAAATATACTTTGCTTCGCGAGAATGTCTTGCTTAGACAAACCATGTTGCAACGTTCTTTGTTGGGGAAATAAAGGGGTCGGGGAAATAAAGGGGTCGGGAGTCTTTTCTTTGTTGGGTGACCGAAGTATTGATTGCGAGATTAGATTGATTTAACTTTCTCGCATTTGAACAGAAAAGACTCCCGACCCCATTGGCTTTGTGACGCGATTAGTAAAAGCACATCGACTTCGACTTCCACGCGATACATTACAAGCCTATCCAAGGCAGGTGTCTCGCTTCGATCTGCTCAGGAATTGGCCCGACATTCCAAGCCGGAACTGACCGCCCCAAAATCTACGCTCACTTGTCGCTCAAGGACACGGCTGCCGATGTTGAGAAGGTGGTCGCGATACCGATGATTGGGCCAGCACTGGGGCCAGCAACTTTTGTTATCAGGGGGTATCGGGAGTTACATTGGGCAAGATGTGCCGATTACTGATTCTGACCCCGGAAACGAAAAAACGCCGCAAAACACGAGGTTTCACGACGTTTCTTGTAGCGACGCTGACGGGACTCGAACCCGCAACCACCGGATCGACAGTCCGGTACTCTAACCAATTGAGCTACAGCGCCATATTAGTGGTGTTCTCATGCGATCCAATCGGCCCGAATGAGGAATCGCGATTATAGCGAAAGGAATTAATTTGCAATACGTGTCTTTGTCGGTTGTTGAAGGATTTTTTGAGTAGAATTTTCAAGCTTTTCCGCCCAGTTTTTGACTTTTCCCCCACCATTGCACCTCACACCTGTTTAGGACGACGCTTGGGCTACTTAGCCCCATTCAGTTTTGACCAGCTAACTCCTGTTTTTGATGATTTTGAACCGCACGATTCCCACGAGATCCCCAACGGCTCCAATCCGCAAATTCAGTACCTTCCATTCATTTAGACAGCTTTCTGCAATGAAAGTTCGTTACCAATCGGTTAAACACCTCCTAGGCCCCAAAATCATTATAGAGTTGGAAAACTCTTTCTTGTGTGGCAGTTTCGCGGAGTAGCTATGGACAAATTCTTTGACAACGCTGGCCGATTTGCAAGCAAAATTACCAAGTTCTCAGTGGACCTTGGCCCCGAAGCTTGGGGAACCATCGCCGTCCTCACGGTGATCTTTGGCTATCTAATGCTCCGCGGAAATATGATCGGAAAGTAATCCACACGTCGCTTTCGTCGATCAATTAAACCCGTTACGAATCTGACCCGAAATTCGTGTTCGGCTGCTTCGACCAAAGTGAGGCAATGTGAAACCTCTCCTTGGAATTTGATGCGAGGTTGCGACTTTCACTGGAAGACAGTTCGGTCGAGTGGATGAACGATCAATAGGTAAAAAGCTCGCCCCTAGCTCTCCCCTCCCCGGACGCTTTGCGTCCGGCCCTCCCGAAGGCTCCGAAGTGAGCGCGACTTTTCAGATAGTCGTTTTTCGCGAGGCGGAATCATGATTCGCAGCACATCAATCAAAACAAGTTTGAACCCGGTTCAAACCCAAGCTCAATGACACGTTGGCGATCCAAAGTTGCCTTTTCTGATTCCTTCATCGCCTCATAGACCTGTGCGCGATGGTTATATAATGTTGCCGCATTTCTTACGCTGTTCTTTCGAAGCGTTGAATAATCGATGGTCTCGGTCGAATTTTGGATCGGTGTATCCAAGCTTTTCAGCAGAGTATCCGATGCGAGAATCGCCAAGTCTATATCACGCAACGCCTCCTGGTACTCTTGCCTCGCATAACAAACAAATCCACGAGTGTCCAAAAAGGTCGCCCCCGAATCCAAGTAGCCCAACAACGCTCTCTCGGTAGGAAGCGACTCCAAAATCTGTTCACAAGTTGTGTCAGACCTAGCAACCTCGTTGCGAAGCTGCATTGCCTGGGAATGTTGTCCCAACTCATCCAAAAGCAGAGCCAACACGCTTTTCAGAACCACGATCTCGTTGACAAAATACCGCGCCTGATCACGGGCTTCGCCAGCCCGCTTGTATGCCGCCTCATCAAACGGCAGAAACTTCTCCAGCAAACGGTAAAGTTCTCTCTTCATGACATCTTGCTTGGAATCGACTACCGCCTCAACGCTGTCCAGACGCCGAGTGATTGCCACGACCGCTGCCTCACGTTGGTCCGTGTAGCGAGAAAGTAACCCCGCTGCCATCGCGACTTGCCCGCGAAAACTAATGGGAAACTCTTTCATTTTTTGGCCGTCGAGCTGACGGACAACTGCATTCATGTCTCGCTTAGCCGATCCCAAATTCTGTCTACAAAGCCCTCGATAATAGGCCAAACCATTACGATAGAAATTCAACTGGTCGGATGGTGTTTGTTTGGGCGGAGGCTGTTCGCCAAACCCCACATGCACCGCCGCCATCGCCGCTTTGTATTGCTTCAACATGATTAAACAATTCGCTTTCAACAATATTGCCTTCATCGCCAATTGGGCATCTCCCGAACCAACCGCCGCAGAAAGCGTTTGCTCACTATGATAGATCGCCTCAGTCAATTGACCGTCGTCTTGCAACCATTGGCCCAAACGAATACTCAAATAGGGGTCTTTTGTTTCCTCGAGAATTTTCGTCAATTCCGCAATTGCAGCAGCCTTTTCCCCCGACTCATAAATGCGAATCGAACCCGCAGCGCCCCACTGAGCCGTTTCCGGTTCAAATGCATAATACGCAACTGGTATCAAAAACAAGGCAACGACCAAAAAGATCGTCAGACGCGAAGCAAGTTTACTTTGCATAGTCGGTACCGGGTCGCTCGTCATGGAATTCATCAAGAACAGATTGGGAAAGATTGGGCCGAAAGACGTTTATAATTTAGAAGAAGAAGTCGTGGGCTTATCCAAAAACTTTTTGATCACTCTCGTCAATTCCTGCTGAATCAACACCTGACGATTTCGGTTTCGAATTTTGCTACCCTGGTCATCGGTTACATAAAAGACATCGATAATCTGGCGCCCGTAAGTCGAAATTCTAGCAAACTCGACATCCAGCCCCAACTCAAAGATCTTTTTGCTCACGGTATACAACAGACCAAGCCGGTGGTAGGCAAATACATCAATCACCGTGGCTTGCTCAACCGTTTCATTGTCTATTTTGACCTGAATCTTCGGTACGGAAAGTTTTGCCGCAGGTCCGCCGTCTCCGGTCCATGATTTGCGAAATCGCGGAGGTCCGTCGTCTTCTCCCATCGCCAGTCGACGCGCTCGAGTCGCAATCTCGTTCAAGCGACTTTCTGGAGTATTCGTAAAGTCGATATCTTCAAATTGAAACCAATACCAAAGCAACGAATCACCGACCGGCTTGATATCGGCCGAATGGATTTTCATTCCCATACTCGCCAACATTCCTGTAATCTTAAAAAAGATCCCCGACCGCCGACGCTCCCGTTTTCCAATACACAACTCAATCAAGTCGCCTTTGGGCATCTTACGAACCCAACACTGAACCTGATTGGCTGGCGTTTCCTTGAGTGTCACCAACTGATTGGCAATGTCATCAGGCGCATGGTCACGACAATAGTTACGCGGCAAATTACGGGCAGTTCTAAATAGCCAATCCGAAAGTTCTTCGTTCGGTTTGGCTTGCGCGATTTGTTCGTAAATCTGTTGAAAGCGAGCATCATACCCTCGATCAGCACTCAGTTGCCCTGTCAGCAAGTTTCGAGCATGGAGGAATAAATCCGTCATCAACGATTTCTTCCAGGGGGTCAGAACATCCGGACCTACCGCGCGAATATCAGCACAAGTCAAACAAAAAAGCAAGCTGAGCATCCGGACCGATCCGACATTGGCGGCAAATTCGGCGACCATGTTTTCATCGTTGATATCTCGGTGAAAAGCCAAATGTGACATCACCAAATGATTGTGCACTAGGTATTTGATATCTTCGACATCATCATGGCTAAGCCCCAACAGCTTTCCCGACGTGTCCGCAATCCGCCGCCCAACTTCCGAGTGGTCTTCGAGGAACCCTTTGCCAAGATCGTGCAGCAGTAGCGCCAAGTGCAAGAGATTTTTATCACGCAAATTGCGATAAGTTTTCCCAAGGACTCCGGAGTCGTTCTCGAACAATGTCGCCTCTCGAACCGCTCGCAACGAATGTTCATCAACCGTGTACTTATGATACTCATTGAACTGTAGCAAACTACGAGCATGATCAAAGGCGGGAATCAATTTTTCCAACACATACATTTCATGAAGGCGATCCAATAAATCAGCCAGTCCAGTCGTATTAGAAAGCAGTGCCATAAATCGAAGTGAAGCCTGCTCCGTTAACTCGACTTCAGAAACCCGCATGGCTTGTCGAATAGAATGCCAGGTCTCATGTCCAATCAGTTTCTTATGCAGGTTTGCCAGCTGCATCAAACGAAGGACTTCCGGCAGATTGGTTTTCATTTCCTTCAGCGACTCAGGCATAACGCCAATGTAGGTCGGCCCCATCCAAAAATGCTGATCGATTTCACGAGTAGAAATCGGTTCAGCCATCGCCTTGCCCAACATTCTTCGGTTGGAAGATATCTTGGAAAAGTGATCGCAAATATACTGAATCTCTGTCGTATATTTGAAATAGTCACTCATCATTTCTTCAACGGGCAAAACACCTTCTCGGCCTTGGTAATCAAATTTTTCCGCAATTCGCACCTGCTCATTGCGACCCAACCCGTCTTGAGCACGGCCTACTTGAAAGTGAAGTTCGCAGCGCAGGCGAAGCAAAAACTCCGTTGCTTGCCTGATCAACTCTGCATCCGATGCATTTATCGCGAGTTGGTGCTGAAGTTCGTCGAGGTCATTTTCCCCGAATCGAAGGAAGCCTAACCATCGAATCAGATGGATATCACGCAGCGTCCCACGAGACTTCTTGATATTTGGGCGAAGCAAATAAACGGTCTCGCCGAACTGGGATCGTTCTTCCTTACGAGCCTGAATGACACGTGCAATCAGATTACTTTTTCGCCGATGGCTAATCCTGCGCAGTCGATTGAAATAGCTGTCGAAGATCTCGCGATTGCCACCGATCCGCCTGGATTCGGTCAAGGACGTAAAAATCTCTGGTTCCTGAAGGGCCAGACTACAAGCTTCCCGCGGAGTACGAAGACTAAACCCAAGTACCAACCCCGCATCGTTGACGTCTTGAACATATCGCCGGGCCAACTGCTCCAACTCTGATGTCAGCTCCCCCTGATAAAGCAGCATCGCGTCGACATCCGAGAACGGTGCAACTTGACGGCGCCCACACCCACCGTGCATGACCAAGGCAAAACGCTTGCGAATTTCAGGATTGTCTTCAGTCGCAGCATTCGCCAAATTAAGAAGAACGAAATCGAGCAAATCACTCAAATCCGCGCAGGTTTGTATTCCTTTCGCCCCCGCCTCGTGGCGCTGGCGTATCTCATCACATCCGCGCGTCCAAGCCTCGCGCGCATCAATGACACTTTGGCGAAATATTCCTGATCCAGAACTCATTCAATGATTTTATCAGATTCCGCTACGCAGCAGAACGCAGGAGAAAGCCAATTTATCACCGCTCAATTCACAAAAAAAGCCCGAAGATCACTTCTCTAAGCAACCTTCGGGCCATCGTTGTCTCAAATTGCTTGCCAATTAGATGGCGTCAGTTCCGGTTTCACCTGTTCGAATTCGGATCGTCTCCTGCAAATCGGTGACAAAAATCTTGCCGTCACCCATCTGGCCAGTTTGAGCGTTTTCAATGATCGTGTCGATCACTTTTCGCAAGACTTCGTCTTTTACCGCAATTTCGATTTTGACTTTTGGAATGAAATCGATTGCGTATTCGTTGCCGCGATACATTTCCGTATGGCCTTTTTGACGCCCGAAACCCTTGACCTCAGTCACGGTCATGCCTTCGACGCCACACTCAATAAGAGAAGATTTGATATCTTCCAGTTTGAAATGCCTGATAATTGCTTCAATTTTTTTCATGCTTGGACCTCCGCATCAAATGCGTGAAATCGCGACGATTTCCCACAATTTCCTTGCTCAATAAGTACTAGTTAGAACAGAAATTCGCGTGTTCGGCAACAACAGCAGATTATGTTGACGCAATCACGAAAAACTCCCCATAACGCGTCAACCAAGGAGTTCCAAAAGTTGGGAATCTGCCCTTGGTCATTCCGAGAGAGTGGAGGCAACCGTTCATGGCAACCATTTGGTTTCTTCATGATTCGCGGCCACATTTAGTGTTCTGGCCAACAGGAAAAGCAAATCGCTCAGTCGGTTGAGAAAGACCAACTCCTGCGACAGATCCAAAACCAATTGCTCCTCGGTCATCAAACGGACGAGCTGCCTTTCCGCGCGGCGACAAACACTCCTGGCCAAATGAACCCAACTGGCATCTGGCGCTCCCCCCGGAAAGAGGAACGTCGTTTGCTTTGGCAACTCACGATCCAATTCATCCATCCAGTTTTCAAGTTCCGCTGAACGACCGGGTTCTACACCAACCCCTGCCCTCGATTTGGGCTCGCTTAAACAGCAAGCGACGGCTGCACCGATGCAGAACAAATCTGCCTGAACCTTTTCAAGTTTTTGATTGGTGGAGTCATCACAGCATTGACTTCTAACGACTCCGATCCAACTATTGAGCTCGTCCAATGTTCCACAGACTTCGATACATGGATGGTGCTTGGCGACTCGAACGCCACCCATCAGGCCCGTCTCGCCTGCATCACCTGTTTTCGTGTAGATTTTCATAGACTCAAATTTCTTGTCCAATCGATTGATTCAGAAGGTCGACTATTGTAATGAATGAAATCGACGTCCGCTCCTGCGGCTTCATCATTTTTCGCACCTGCGCCCAAATGAACCGCCTGCAGTTCCTGCTGATGAAGCATGAAAATCGCTGGGATTTGCCGAAGGGACATGTTGATCCCGGCGAAACACAAATGGAATGCGCTCTTCGAGAGTTGCACGAAGAAACGTCCATTCAAGAATCCGACATCCGCGTCGACCCCGATTTCCGCTACTCTCATGAGTACGAAGTTCGCTATGCTCGAAACGACTATCAACCTCAACAAAAAGAGTTAGTCATCTTTCTGGCGAATCTGGATGTCGATGTCGATCTGGTGCTAACCGAGCATCGTGGATTTGAATGGTTGAACTGGAATCCGCCTCATTCAATTCAAGAGCAGACAATCGACCCGCTCCTGGAATCGGTCGCCAAGTTTTGGGGCGAATAAGTTGGATCGCTGCTTCGGAATTCAAGGCAACCGTGAACCTGAAGATAGAGGAGAAATGCATGCTAAAGATTTTCAGCTGACTGCCGTACCGCCACCGGCGTAATAATACCGGGTCTCGTCACAAGCGAATGTCGCACAGTGACCGTTGTACTGCCAACAATCTCTACAGTGAGGCGTTTTGCAACGGAGGCAAATGACCATTTCATCCATAACATCTTCACTGCAAATTGGACATTTCACATCGCCCAAAATCTTGGCTTCTGCGTCATCGATAAAATCGATCCCCTCGCTTTTGGTTAGTAACAACTGATCGTGCAACTCCAACCCCATCCGTACGAGATCATCTAACTGTTGAAAAGTCCGAATCACCCCAGGCTTGGCGATTTTCAGTTTACCTCCCGATAGCTTGATGGAAACCGAATCAAGGTTCAGTTGCATTGCCAACTGTTCGATCTTCCATCTAACTCCATGACTAAACAATAGCTGCAACTCGTCAGGACGGTTCGATTGAATGTTAAACTCCCGGCTAAACCCTTGCTGACTCGCGTCAATCAATTCTGAGTGACGATGAAGTTTGAAAGGATAGTCCTTGGTCGCAACATCAAATCGCATTCGCTTGTCTGGCCATGTCAGAATCAGCACCGTTTGCTCTTTGTGTTTTCGGTGCCGGGAACTCTTTAGATATCCCATCGACGTACCGTAGCGAAACCACAATCGGGGAGACAAAAAACGATTGACTACGTTTCCGCCATATCGCTGAGCCAACTTTTTATAGAACTTTTTCTTGCGACCAACGCGCAAGCTCAATCGGCCGACTAACAATGCCACGATAAGAAAAGCAATAAATGTCAGTACAACCGCAAGTTTTTCCATGGGTCCCAATCACCGTATCAAGAGAAATTAATATTCTCGTCGGACGCAGAAGTGTCTTGTTCCGATGACTCCGCTGGATCTTCCGAGTCACCCTCCTCTTCAAACTCATTGTTGGCTTGCGATCGAGCATAGTAAAGCGTCCCAAACGCGGTAGCGACTCCAACAATAATACAACCTAATCCTGCCCACCACCAATTACTGCCAAAATCAAACTTCCAACTACCGGCTTCAGGATCAACTCCTGTCTCAAGTTGCGTTTCCAGCCGCTCAATTCGATGGACTTTCTCGTTCAATTTCTTTCGTGTTTTATTGTAGTCGACCTGCAACAGCTCTTTGGAGGTTTGTGTCCTGGATAACTCATTATTGAGTTCGTCCGCATGGGCTTTTAACTGCCCTGCATAGACAATCTGAGCATCCTGATTTGCCGCCAACCGCTGATTTTCGACCTGCGTCGAATCAAATTTATGGAACAACCGTTGAAGTCGAGACTCGTCTTCGGTTGCTGGATCCACAATATCGAGCAAAGCTTGTCGATAGCCCTCCTTTTGAATTGCCAACCTCGAGGTCTCAACGCTCGCCAAGGTCTGGTCAGGCACCGACTCAACCGGAGGCAGCATCATTCGCCAGGCGATCAACGCCAACAAGACGAATTGCATCGACAACATTCCCAACACTGCGATATCAAATACCGGATTGCGGCGGTCTGCAACATTAATAATTGGAGCCGCACCTCCGCCTGTCCGCGAAGGTTCCGAATAACGAGGATCACTCATGGTCAATACACCATTGTAAAGATCAGCAAAATACTCCAGCTCGCTTTCGCGATGCCGATTGGTAGTCAAAAAGAACCCCGATACTTCGCGAGTTCGTGTGGCTGATTCATCGTTCCACTGGAACCAACCACGGGTCAAATTGCAAGGATCAATCACCAACGCTACATCAAGCGGACGATTGAAAAAATTCTTACAAATGAACATATCCATGTCAGACAAAAACACACCCCAGCCCGGATGCGTGTGATACCACCCCACCATTTCCGTATCGTTGGGATAACCAGCACGACGCTTGGTAATTTCCGACCAGGTTTCATGAGTAAACTTAAAACGACTGCGTGTAGACTCGTAGTGATCGGCCTGTAACCAATCCGTAACCACAACGTAGGGCTGCCCCGCGTCGTCTACGTTTCTCCGACCTAAAAGGACCCCACCTAGCTCTACTGTTTTATCACTTTGCGCGTGGGCTTCCATGTCGCGCATCACATCCAAGTCAACAAAAATTGGAAGGTCCGTTTCGGGTGCAATGCCGCAAACTGCGATTGCAAAATGATCGTCCTGGTCCGGACGTAACGCAACGTCTGGTTGATCAAACTGCACGTCACCGAATTGGATTTCTTCTTCATCCATCGCAGTCGGGGTTTTACTTTCAATAGGAGCGGGGCAACGTCAACATTCTGCCGTCAAATCAACCAGGCATTACTATTCTAAACTAACCGGGCTAGTTCTGTATCAAATACCTTTTGATCACCCGCCAACAAAACAAACTGCATGTCACCCTGACATTCGACTTTGACGATATCGTAAGCAGGCAAGCCGATTTCACACAGTCTGGCTTCGTCCATCATGCCTGGCTCAATTCGACTGACCATTTTGGGAGTCATGGGTTGGGAACACTCTCCGCAAACCGCTCGATTGGACCCCACCAGGCAACTTGGTTGGCGGACCCGTTCCTCATGTTCGCAGGCGTGGCAATTCACGCTCAACACCAAATCGCGATCCAACTCAATCGATGTCGCCTGGTTAGATGAAACAGCATTGAATGCCTCAAAAAACTGTCCCACAGTCGTCTCACTTGCTTTGACATTCAACTCAATAGGAGTTTCATAGAACTCATGAGACATACAATCTTCTTTGACGGGAAAGTCCGTTTTGTAAAAGCGATTGGCCACCCCATTGAAAACAAGTGCGGAACTTTCCGCCGTTGGCAAACCATGAAGTAACTTCAAGCCCTCTTGAACCTGCAAAGCTCCAATCAAAGACGCGATCGTCGGTGCTGTAGGGACTTTTCCCTGTAAAATTTCGTCTTGCCGAAGGAGCGGACAACTGTATCGCAGTGCAATTAGCTTGTAGTCCATTTCCGTCATCGCACATTCGTAGCAGGATCCATGAGGCGGCCGAAAAACCTTGGCGACGCCATTGATTTCCTGAATACCACCATCAATCCAAGGCGTTTCGACTTTCCAACACATCCGATTGACCCACAAACGAGCTTCTCGATTGTCGAGGCACCCGAATACAACGTCCACGTCGCTTACCAGCCCCAAACCAACATGAGCCAAGACGTTTCCCATGATGGGGTAAATTTTGCAATCCGGATTAATCTCGTTCATCATCTTGGCGGCAACAGAAGCCTTGGGCTGCCCCGCGTCTGCCGCCCGAAACAAGACACTGCGAGTCAAGTTCGATTTATCGATGGTATCCATATCCATGATGTAGATATGACCGAACCCAAGCAGCGCCAGATTCTTAAGCACTTCGTTGCCAAGTGCACCCGCTCCAACGACCAACACCTTGGCGGCGGAAATTTTTTGCTGGTCCCACCAACCGATCATCCGCATTCGCGAATAGCGATCGTCATCATCGATAATCAATTCTGGTTCTTGATTGCTCACGGGGAATCTCTCAATTGACAGTTTGAACGAGGAACCACTCATCAAGTGGCACCGGGACCTTTTCCTTGCACTGGAGAGGTCCCCTTAGTCGAGAAATACGATGTCGTCGTTGGGCTTCTTTTTGACGACTTCGATTCCCGCCTCGATGATCTCTGAACTTACGTTGTCGGGATCGTGAATCTTGTCTCGGAGTGGTCGACCATCTAAAGGAAAGTAACTTCTTCGTTCCCGAGCCCAACTAGCAGCCTCGCGATTGTATGGGCTTTCCGCATCGAAGTTTTCGTAGCGGATCATGTCCCAAAGCATGATACAAAGTTCACTCAGGGTCAGGCTGGGCACCCAGTGCGTACCATAACCGCCTAGACAAACCACACCGCCCGTGGAGATATTGGGATGGAAAATGGGGCTTTGCCAAGCCAAATTGGGGACCAGTCTCGGATACGCCGCACCCAGGTCAACCAACACGACATGGTCGTGCTGAGGGATTACGTTTTTCTGGCCATCCAGCTGAACGCCTTCGCCACGAAATCGAAACCGGTACCGCTCTGGCGGTGCCCCTTTGGCGTCGAATTCCAAAATTGAGCTTTGACTGCGAAGCTCGACCACACCGCGGAAGTCCGCGTTCAGTCTTCGCTCGCGAGGAGATTTTCGCATAGAGATTTCAAAGAATGTATGTTTGACGTCTACCAATCAATGAGCTGAATTTAGCCAGCAACAATCTCAGGGTAAATGATCAGATGATCGCCGTCATTTACATTTCCCTGGACCAAGGTCTGGTCTTCGTTCAATCGCCGTCCGCCTTCTTTGTGGTCAAGGCTGTAGCTCATCGGTTGTCCGTCAGGCCCAACGACCGGCAAATTCATCTTGGTAATAATGTTAGGCAAAATGCGGCGCACCGTCACGGTATCGGCGACTACTGCTTCAACACTTTTCGCGCCGGTTTGATCCAAAAATGTAACTCTGGTCCCTTGGCGTTCAGTCGTTGCCGAATCCATTGGTTCTTCCCTTCCAAGTTGATTGATTGCCAGGCCTACCTTTTGCGTCTTCGCTTGCTCAAACCACCTGGGATTATTCGGCCTTGCCTGCCAAGATCGAGAAACTAGCGCGTGCAAAAGTTTACCGTCGGCTATTCGTCAGCGGCACAACAATATTAGCGAAATCTTTTTCACAACGAAAGTTTTCTGAGCAAGTACAGGAAACACTTGGCGAGTTTCGTATAAATGAAGCAGACTATTTGTTGTTTCGCCCCTAAAAACACGGCAAAGAGACGATTCGCACGGGCCACTTGCACCCCAATCTCTTAAACTGGCTGAGTATCAGGTACTCGAACCTGACGTCCAATCCGATTTCAGAATCCCGTAAATCTCAATATCTTCAAAAACGCCCCATTTTCGATTGTGGCCCCGCAGCAAGCCCTCTCTTAACATTCCAGCCTTCTCCATCACACGCCCTGAGGATGGGTTTCGAGTCAAATGATGAGCATAGACCCGATGCAATCCGAGTTCTTTGAAGCCGAACTCGATGACCGCTGAGGACGCTTCGGTGGCAAACCCCTGCCCACAATGGACGTCTTCAATCCAATATCCCAACTCCCCGTTGTGGTCCTGAGAATTCAACTCCAGCCCAATGGCTCCGACCAAGGGCCCGGATTCGCCAAGACAAATCGCAAAAATCGCCGCCTTTCCCTTCTCCCAGAGCTCAGGGTGTTGCTTGATCCAAAATTCTCCAGCCCCTTCTGGATAGGGATGCTCGATCATCCTCGTATTTGCCGCAATTCTCCGATCCGAACAAATTCGCTGCACATCGTTCGAATCTGCCACTTGAAAGGGGCGCAGCACCAGCCGCTGAGTCGTCAAATGCGGACGTAGTTTGACTACAGATTCGGCTTCTTTCATTTTCTTTCCCGCAGTTAATTTTGAGCAGACCTTCAATCTGACAACGCTGAATACTGCTGAGTTCAGACGCTTCCGTTCAGATTGTACCGATTGTAACCAATTTAGTTTCCTATTCGGATTGCGGTTGCATGATTTAGGTACGCATTTTTCATAACTCGCCAATGCCAATAAGCATGACCTACGTTTCTCTATCGAAACAGCACTAACTGTTCGCGCCTTGCTCAGGTTGAAGTTCCCACGGGAATTTGAAGGGCACGCACCAATTGAACTGAACCAAAATTTGACCCGCGATCCACGCTCACCCACCGAGGAAACCCATGGGGTTTTTGCAAGAATTTTTCCATAACGTCTTTACCGAAGCCAACGGCCCTGAATCAGCCGATTTTGCAAGCTTTGACAATATCGATAACGCTGAACTTTCTCAGCACTTGCTGATCGACCAGTACGGCGAATTCAAACTCACCGATGCAGTTCGACCTTCGATGGACCTGAAAGTCAAACCGACGCAGGGCTATCGACACGATGTTTATGTCGACGAAGAGAGCCAGTCTCAAGTGCCGGTAATCATGGCTGCTGCTTCGCGAGAAGTTCTGTTTCCACTTTTCATGGATTTGATCCAACGCTTGGGCGATTCGGTTGATGTCGTCCTGGAAACCAGCCACGATCACGACAAAACGGGGCACGTTGATCTTTATCGCGAACACATCGATATGCCAGTTCTCACCAGCATCTTGTGGGACTATGAAGATCTCCTAACCAACGATGGCTGCACGGGCATCGCGGTTCTCAACCCAAACACGCCCCAAGAAGTCCAATTCGATGAACACAAACTATTGATCATGTATGGCAGCCCCCTGGAAGGCTTTGAGTTCACCCTTGAGAACAACAACGTCAAACCCAATCCAAAACAGCGATTCATCACAGAAGCCGAACACGTGCACTCATCCACAGATGAATTCCTGAAACGCTTCAATGAATTGCGTGTCGATCTCGGACTCGACGGCGAACAAAGCGAATTGCAAACTTAAGAGCCTTAAGCCTTTTCGTACATGAAGCAAAAACTTAGAAGCAGTAGTTTATGGAAACCCGACGCGTCAGCGAGGACGTGTCGGGTTCGCCCTCGCTGACACTGCGGGTTTCCAAAACAGGCGGAATGTGGATGTTCAGATGACGTTGGCTACTAAGTCAGCCGCCAATCGAGACAGGCATTTTTACTGCTTCGGAAAACGGCGGTGGCTTCCCCTCCCTGGTCGCTGCGCTCCCGACTCTCCCTGAGGCTCACAATACAACATATGTTTTTGGAGGGTGAAGGGTGCATGTTTTGCTGCTTCTTCAAAAAAATCAAGTTGTTGACCCGGGTCCAAATGCTAACCATGCGGATGCGTAGCAGCTGGCTACCTGAATCCCTTTCCAGAGTGTCTCTGGCCCTGGGACAGATTTGGCGTGGTCAATAAAGCCTCCCAAACGTGAGATGGTACGAATTACTTGGTTTAGTGTCGGAGGTTCTTGGGGAATTTCTTTACCCAGCACGGAATAAACTGACTTCCATTCACAAGGCTCGAAAATCAATTCACAACTGATATTCGGGCATTCCCGTCCCAGCATACACAGATACATTACTCGCCAAGCGACAACCATGTACAGGGCGATGGCATTTTCAATCGGCTCAATTTTACGAAACTGGCGACGTTCGATTCTGCAACCGGACTTCAGGGTGCGAAAGAAAATTTCGATTTTCCAGTCACGATGCGTCCTTTGTGTACGGTATATCTGGGGAGCAGGTTACGATTCGTTTGATTTGATTCATTCATTATTGTCGGTGATTCTTGGTCGGGGTCGTGAGTTTGACTGGTTTGTTCTTGTCTTTCCAGCTGTGTTGGTAATTGCGAAGCCTGTCTAGCCGCTTCAACTCTTGAGCGTTTGCGAAGATGGCCCAGTGGCCTCCGGTCTCGGCAACTTTGCGAGCGATGACCCAACCGACTTTACGCCAACGATGCATCGTAGTGACCGGCATCTTTAGATGCATTGCCAAGTCAGGTAACCACCATTCATCCTCACGCAACTGGCTTTGATCTCGTGGTGATTTGGGCTGTATGCCGCGGCGTTCACGTTCGCGACGCATGAGTTGGCAGACAGTATTGCGTGTGAATTTCGTCGCCCGCTTTACTGGACGAAAGCCATCCTTGTTCAATGCATCGGCGATTTGTGCCAATGTTTTCCCTTCCTGCTTGAGATGCTCAACGCGTGCTATTAACTCGCCATAGTTACTCACCTGGTCGTACCTTTGTACAGGGCGGCGGTGAGCAAGATGGCTGACGAAGCCGCCTGCGAAGCGGACCTCGACGTCCACGTTTTCACTATCACCGTTGACCGTAACAATGACACGTTCAAGTAACGTGCGTGCGATCACTTGACGATCTTCGGGACGCGTCGTTTCTGCATTCCATAGCGCTGCGACATCGGCGGACAACTCTTTGATTCGCAGGGCTTCGCTAGTCGTCAGTTCGCCTGGTTGAGCTTCAGTGAATCGACGATGCTCCAGACGAAGTTGTTCCTGATCACGAAGTTTCTCTTCCCAGCGACGTTCTAGTTCTCGGGCAACCAGTCGGTTCTCTGGATCAACCGACATGTATTGTCGATGGGCCAAACTGATCTCGTAGTCAATTCTGGCAAGCCGATGTTGCCATTGTTGATTCGCATCGACGCGTCTTTTAACGATGTCACGCGCAGCGTTGAGACTCAGTTCGATCGCTGCTGGAGTGAGTGCTTCCAGCAGAAGTCGGCCGACAAGCAGATCAAGTTCCGTTCCCGAAAGGCTTTGGCAGCTTTGTTCGCCATAGTCGAGTTTTCCACGCTGACAGGCGTAACGAAGTCGGTTGCAACTGTAGCCGATCATCATGCTGCGACCACAACGTCCGCACTGCAGGAGTCCGGCCAACAAGCTCGTACCTCGACCGGGTGATGCAAGAAATCGGCTCTTCCGGCTGTTTTCTTCGAGTTTTCGCTGGTTTGTCTCGAATTGGATCCATGTAATGTACGCGTCGAATCGGTCCTTAATCAGGACACGACATTCATCGTGTTTTCGCAACGTGCGACCCGTGGTGGGTCTGCCGGGGATTTTCTTTTTTGGGTCGATTTCTCGATGGCCCCAACGATACGCTCCGGCATAGATTGGATGATGCAGGAGATTCAATAGCGTCACCCGATTGAGACGACGCCATTGCAATTGACCGCGGTCAGCACCGAAGTGGGGACGCACCGGCATTTGAATCTTGTCTTCCACCATGGATCTAAGCAGTCCACTGATACTGCCCCATTTCGAGAATCGATCAAAGATGCTTCGGACAACAGCTTGAACTTGTTCGTCGGGATCCAGCGCGAAATCACCAGCCGCTGTTCGTACGTACCCAATCGGAGGATGATTGAGCACTTCTCCGCGAGCGGCTTTGTTACATAGTCCCAAGTACATTCGATTTTTCAGTACATGGAGCTCGGCTTCACTCATTGTTCCTTTGAGGCCGAGAAGCAATCGGTCGTTATGATCACTCGGATCGTAGACACCATCAGTATCGGCGAGTAGCGTCTGATAGATCGCACACAACTCCAACAGTGCATGCCAGTCTTTGCCAGACCGTGATAGCCGACTCATCTCCAGACCAAGCACAATCCCCACAGAGTCGTTGCTGATCTCGGTGAGCAGTCGTTGGAATCCACTACGCGTTTGGCTTGACGCACCACTCTGTCCAAGATCTTCGTCGATCACTTCGACCCTGTCTCGCGCCCACCCAAAGGCAACGGCGCGATCGACCAATGCATATTGCCTAGCCGTCGACTCACGATGTTCAAGTACCTGCTGTTGCGTTGACTGGCGCACGTAAACAGCTGCCAGTCTGTCTAAATGCGATGACGTGATCTTGGTTGGGATCGCGGCACTGAGTTGTACTGCGCGATTGTTGATTGACTTGGCAGCTTGATCCAGTTCGGTGGATGTGTTGCTACTCATCGCATGTCACCTCCGGCGTTTCCGGAAGTTGGCGATGAAGCATGATCGTCAGACGATCGATGACCCGATGCTGGTGACCGGGCTCCAGGTGTTGCCAGAATTCGGCCAATGGGAGTGTTGGAGGCAACGGCTTGGGCGGACCGATCTGAGCTGAGCGCGGGGGGGAATCTCTGGTCGTGACATTGTTGACCTCCGTTGTCTGAAACTTCCAAATGCTCAACAGACGACCGTTGCTCAAACCAATCTGCTAGCAACAGCAACGCGTCGGCGTCGATACAGGGAAGACCATTCTTCTTATGCGGCGTGCAGATACAAGAGTGATCTTTCGGTGTATCTGGCTTGGCAGACTTCGATTTGCCATCGGGTGCAATATGCCGCAATGATCTGGTTGATTTGCTGGTTTGTATCAATGGGCAAACTGGTCATTAGCAGCCAACGTATGGGCTCCTCTTCTGCCGGTGGATCGATCTCATCCACCAGAACAATATTATACTGAAGCGGGTGATGACCCTTGGGTGTCAGCGTAACAGATTTCGCCCTGACCTCGACGACGGCCTGTCGGGCCGGACGATCTTGCTCACGTTTGTGTGAAGTGCATTTGATTTTTGCTTTTCGGGCACTAACGGATATGTCCATTTGAAAACACACCGGAGCGGTCTTGACGCTTTCGTACAAGCCGCCTTCGGATGTCGACCGTGCCTGTCCATTTCGAACGATAATGTGCAGCTCTTTTCCGTTTGAAAGCGTGCGAGGTTGGGCGAAAACCTGGTTGATGTCCGCTTCGCTATCCTGAACGACAATGCATTTCTTGTTCAGACATTGCTCAGCCAATTCTCTTGCCTGGTTGATTCCCTGAAGCCAGCGGAAACTTTCTTTTTCTTCGATCGGTGCCTGCCTGCGCTTCTTGTCCTTTTCTGCTTTAGAACTCTTGTCGATTTTTTTGCGAATGTAGTTGCATTGTCCGACAACCCCCAACGGAACATTGGTTTCAGTAAACGCGACAAGCGGATGGATGAAAAGACCGGATTTGTGTTCCCCACTCAGTTTACCCGCACCGACGACTTGTTTGTCACGACGAGTCAGATCGACTTTGGACGTATCTTGGGCGATAATCGTAAATTCCGATTCGCTGGCTCGAATTCGCTCCAACGTGTTTTGATAATGAGGTGCCAGAATTGCTTCCGGCGTTACCTTCTTGTTATTAAAAAAACGATAAGAACCTTCGAGATCTGCCCGCCCACCCGAAGCTGCCGCGGGCAGACTTCTACTCGGCTGGTCACATACCATCTCCCCGATAATGTTAAGCCGCCTACTTAGACGTTCGTCGTTAAAGAAAGCGCCGGCCAATTCATTCGAAATCGCTACATTCATTCCAAACCTCCGTCAAAGACAATCCAGAGGTAATACTCAACAAAGCATCCAAGGGTTCACGATGGCATGAAAATGCTAGTAAAGATGTGCGTAGTTCTGAGACTTCGGGAGGGTCGGACGCAACGCGTCCGGGGAGGGGAAGCTTCGGGTCTTCGATTACAAGGTATCAGGGTAGAACCGATTGGCTGGGAAACGGATGCCATCGCTCCGCGATTAGGTTTGGGTTGGGAACGTTTACCCCAGACTAAAAGTCTGGGGCTACGAGAAATAGCCGCTCCGCGGCATCACCAAGTGAGGATCACGTTTTCCAGAGGCTGCCAATGGAAACCCGACGCGTCAGCGAGGACCAGTGCGGGCTGTCCTCGCTGACCCATCTGATTCCCAAAAGTACTCACGAGCTTTACCGTGACCAGATGATTCAAGGCCCGATCTGAGCAACTCTACTTCGGTGCAAAAATCTCAATAGGCATTGGCTTGCCTTTGACGATCTGAGGCGGAAGTTCACGATAGTCCAATTCTTCTTCTAACGACGCCCGAGTCGCTTCGGTAAACAACAAAGGCTCACCAACCGCCTTCGTCGCAGACTCAATTCTGGAGGCAACGTTAACCGTATCACCAATCGCGGTGTATTCGAGCCGCTGAATCGATCCAATACTGCCAACGATTGCGGGTCCCGAATGAATCCCAATTCCAATCGCAAGCTCGGTGCCTGGCGCCGACCCCAATTTGCGATTAATCTCATCCATCTGCTCAAGCATCAGCACGCCGGTTCGCACAGCCGCATCCGCATGTCCACGGGGAAACTGCCCCGCTCCAAACAGCGCCATGAATCCGTCCCCTAGAAATTTATTGACCATTCCCTGATGGCTCTCCACAATCTCAACCATATCGGACAAGAACAAATTCAACATTTTGACGACTTCAGCCGGCGGTAGGTCGGAACTGCGCGCGGTGTAGTTGCGCAGGTCGACAAACATCACGGTGATGACCTTTTGTGTTCCCCCCAACTGAGACTCCTGCGCCAGAATCTCACGTGCGGCCTGGGCTCCAACGTGGCGTCCAAACGTTGCCTGAATGACCTCTTTCTCATTGAGCCCGGATACCATCCGATTGAACTCGTCAATCAATGGCCCAAAATCATCAGCCCGCGAAATCTCGACTCGCGCAGCCAAATCTCCTTCACCAACACGATGTGCCGCGTCCCGCAAACAATTAACCGGTTCAGTAACCAGACGACCAATAAGCACCGCACTCAATAGTCCAAAGGAAATCGAAACCGCCGCAACGGCAATCGCAAACCAGTTGAACCAATCGGCATCAAGAGTCTCTCTAGGTGCAAGTAGCAACAGCAACAAAGAGATCACCGGACAAACCACCGCAGACAATGCCCAGATCAACCCCTTACCAACTAATCCAAGCGTATAGCCACCTTCCGTTTCCGATGCGCCTCCACGTGGAAAAAACGTCGGGTAAAGCAAACGCAAACTGCAAATCTCGGCGACAAAAAGACTTTGAGTCACCGCCATCAACCCGGCAATAACAAATGAGATCGGCAAATGGAATCTAACGTGAGGGTTCAGTGGTTCTGGACTGCCATACATCACCACAAGGAACACAGGGATACATAGGAACCAACCGATGCAACTGATGATGACCAGCCCCCAAGGAAGGTTGATCACTTTTCGCTGTGCTCGCCGAAGCTCATCCGGCCATACGGCATCTCCCGCAATCAATCGGTCTCGGGTTCGCCCAATCGACTTTGCCCAAAACACCACACCGGTCACTAGAACCGGATAGACAATCAAGTTGTAAACAGTCACCGCATTAAGAAACCGATCCATCTGGTTCTCGGTCAAAAGCGGCTTGATGTTCGAAAAGTTGTACCAAATATTAAAAACGGAACCGACGAGGTTCGGCAACAGCGACGAAACAATGGTGACCATCAATCCACGTCTTTTGATTCGCTCCTTGAATGACGTCATTCGATTCCTGATTCAACCTGACCAAACATACACATCAACCGCAGAACAACACGACCAAGTAAAGCCGATTCCAACGCGCCAAACAATTATCGTAACCGCTGGCATTGTCAATCGAAACTCCTCAGTTGATATCAAGCAAAGCGATTTGTTATGAGTTGCGTTGAATATTTGCTTGCTGATCAAGGAGAGCAGACATTTTTGCCTACAACGTCAACCGCACGGTCTCTACGACGAGGCCTTCATCGGTTGTGCCTGAGCCCGTGTCCACGTTGAACTCGTGCATTCGGACTAAATCGAATTCGTTCAAAGCCGTAGAAAGCTGACGATCGACCACTCAAGGAAGTGCCTATTCGTGGCGAAGTGCTTCGATCGGATCCAGTTTGGCCGCTTTTATCGCCGGATAAACACCAAAGATCACGCCAACCGCAACCGCGATTCCAAACGCCAAAGGAATGGAAGCCGGTACAATAATGGGGGTAATCTCACGAACCGAGTCGGGCAGATTCGCAATGGTGGCTGGAAAAGCCTCCTGCACCACTTCACGAACGGTGGTAACCACCCAAGGGCAAATTAATCCACCAACAATCCCAGTAACTCCACCCACCACACTCAAAACAATTGTCTCGACCAGAAACTGCCGAATGATCGCGCCCTTGTTCGCCCCCAAGGCACGACGAATGCCAATCTCTCGCGTCCTTTCGGTGACCGTGGCCAGCATGATGTTCATGATTCCGATTCCACCAACGATCAATGAGATTGCGGCGATCAATCCCATGAACGCCATAAACATCAGACGGGTTGTCCGCGCCTGCTCCAGCAACTCAAGTGGAGTCACGACCGCCCAGTCTTCTTCCTCATGCCGCAACTTCATCACCGCACTAATCGCGCTGGAGGTCGCCATCACGTCATCCATATCTTCAACACGAAACGTCACCTGGCTGATTTCGACAACTTCGTTTGTTCGCGTGCCGGCACTGAACTCCATCGTCCAGTCACCAATTCGATTCCAAAAGGTCGTAATCGGTGCGTAGACATCATCCGTGAAATCTTGTCCTTCCAGACTGCTTCCTACCGCCGCCATCATTCCCCGTTTCTTCATCACACCGACCACCCGATAGGGGGTTGAGCGAATTCGAATCACGATGCCAACGGCCGATTCAAGAGGCCGTAGCTGCTTAGCTAACTCATAAGATAGAACGCAGACATTATCGCGATTATCCAGATCAGGTTCTGCAATAAAGCGGCCTTCGAACAGCCCCATATTCATCACATTCGCATACTCAGAAGTGCAACCGATGAAGTGCACGTTCAAGTCGCTACTCCCGTAATACAGTTCCCGCCGTGCATCGCGAATCTGCAGCGCCCGGTCGATGCTGGGAACCGTCGCATCAATGACCTCGCAGTCATCGCGTGTAATTCCATAAATGGCCATTCCGCCTTGATCAGCCGAATCAGAAACCGGCTTCACACTTTTCAAAATGATATTATTGGTACCCAGCTCTTCAATCTGCAGCTGAACGCGACGGCTAATCCCCTCACCAATCGCCAGCAGCCAAATCACACTGGCAATCCCAATAAAAATCCCCAGCACCGTTAGCGCAGATCGCATCGGATGGAGTGCGAGACTTTTTGTCCCGATTTTCCAAATGGTGGGATGAAAAAAATTCATAAAAACTAAGCCGTATAGAGCGACACAATAGGCAAGGCAGCATTCGAAATAGAAGATCCGACTCCGATTTGCTGCGACTAACTGGCGGGAAACTCGATCTGATCACGGTAGGGATCTGGATCAATCAAAACCAACTCGCCGACCTCAAGACCACCTTTGATGACGGCAAAACGTTCGTTGTTGTTACCAATTTCGACCTCTCGCACATCAAGTTTCTCACCGACTTTGAGCAGAACAAAATAGCGGCCGTCTTCGCGTAACAGGGAAGAGACTGGAGCTTGAATCACATCTGCCACACGATCGGTCACAATTTCAACCTTGCCTCGCAAGCCTGGCCGAATCAGATCATTCAACTCCGTAATGTCGACAAAGACTTCGTATTCAATGGGTGCTTGGTACCACCGTCGCGGCAGGGGAAACGCACTGACGCGTCTGACTTTTCCGGCAACAGGTTTTTCGGGATCCGTATCCACCCGGACGAGAACTTCCTGCCCCTCTTTAATCTGATTGATTTTGGAGTCACTAACCGTTGCACGCACTTGCATCTGATTGGGATCAGGCAAACGAAAGACAGGCTGACCATCTCTGAGCAATGCCCCTTCTTCGATCACAAATGATGCATCCCCCCGACGATCGGTTTCATTTGCAAAGATCACCATGCCATCGTTAGGCGCAACCACTCGGCAATTGGCAATTTGAGTTGCAATATCCTCCTCACGGTCCTGACTAAGTTTCCAGGTAAAATCCGCAGCTTCCAAGTAGGCTTTTTGTTTTTCAATTTCGGATTCGAATTCGGATACCATCCGATCTTTGGTGTATTTTTCATAAACATCAAGCTTCTGTTTGGCAAGCTTCAAATCCTGGTCCGCTTTGACTTGGGCAAATTCATCGGCCTCAAGTTGTGTCCTGGTAATGTAGCCTTTTCGATTGAGCGTCTTGCTATGCTTTTTGACCTCACTCGCGCGACGAGCTGACTCTTCGGCAAGGGCGACTTCCGCATTCAGCGCGGCAAGCTGCTGAGCATAGACGCCCTCCTGAAATTCATTCAAGATTCTTTCAGCGGTGTCCAAATCACTTTCTGACTGAATCACGCTAGCCCGGTCTTGAGCGACTTTGATCTTTTGTTCAGTCAACTGATCTTTGAGGACACTATCATCCAGCTGGCAAAGGAAGTCACCTTTTTTTACCTTCGTGCCTTCGTCAACGACTTTCAGAATCGCCGTTCCCGCTCTGCCTTGCGATTTTACTTCACAACGAATCTCTTCATTGCGACTGCTTTCGATATCTCCTGACTCATTGACCGTCGAGACAAAATTTCCTCGGAACGTTTCATAGGTCAGCAGGTCATCGGCCAAAACGATACCCTGATCCACATTGCGAAAGTAGATTGAGCCAGTCACTACAGTCGCGCACAACAATAAGGCAACGATCACCGTTATTTTTATGCTTCCCAATCGACGTTTCATTTCACTCGCCATACTTTCCCAACAGGTGTTCTACAAATAGATTGTCGGCCTGAACTGAGGCCTAGTTTGGCAAAAACCATTCTCTGGCAACAACAATCAACTCCTTTGATTGTATCTTAGCCGTAGCCGAACAACTATTGTGAATTTCTTCACTACCGGTATTACCGGACATAACGATCGAACCAGCGATCGTCCGAAACCACGGGAAAATCGAGAGGGCGTAAGGTTGTGTAACGCTGTTGCGTTAGCCGATCAGCGTCAGACGTTTTATTCGAGCGCCACGTGAGGCAAAGTGAGACAGCCGCGGTGCTGGACAGGGGATGAATGAAGAAGTGAGTAGGTCTCGGCAGGAGCCTTGACCTCCCAAAAACACAACGACGACAACCTCCTTCGGGCCCTGAGAGAGGGGTGCATTCCGACTACGTTTCAATTTTTGAACTCGTTGTCTTTTGTGATGCGGCTTTTTGGGGAGGTTGAGGCCCTGCCGAAACAATCTTTTGACCTGGCTGGAACGCGGCCGGGAAGGAAAGCTCGGGAGGAATTCCGCTACTTCGATTTAAATTGCATGCCCGCAAACGCAGGCTATCCAGCTCGTTTGTTCGCTCGCGCGTCGTGTTTCCAGCATGAACCATAACCCTTTATCGTGCTGAATCTGGTCAATCTACGTCGGCTTTCCTGCATAGAAACCTTCTCGATGCTCTCCGCCGAGGTCTGGCCAATCGACGTTGAGCGGACAAATTTGTATCATTGACGCCATGGGAAAAAATGAAAACTCTACGAAACCAATGCCATGGCGTGTTCTGATCGTCGATAACGACAAGGACCATGCTCGGGCGATGACTGAGAGCCTCGAACGAATCGGCCTGGAATGCACCTGCGCCACCAGCGGCCCCGAAGGGGCGGAACTGATCGAGAAGAATATCTACGACATCGTCGTCACCGACTTGATGATGACCGATTTTGATGGCATGAAAATTCTTAGCCTCGCTCGTGACAAACTTCCTGACGCCGAAGTACTGATGGTCACCGGACATGCCACGATCCCGAGGGCAGTCGAAGCCATGCAGCAGGGCGCCAATAACTTTCTCGAAAAACCCATCACACCCAAGCGACTGCAAACGATCACCATGCAGGCCGCTGAGAAGTTACGCCTCAAACAGCAGAACAACGAACTGCGCAGTCGGCTGGATGAAAAATTTGGATTCGAGAATTTGATCTATGCCAGCGACAGCATGAAACGCGTCGTTGAATCTCTCAAGCGAATCGCTCCGACCGACGCCGGGGTCTTGATCACGGGCGAAACGGGAACCGGCAAAGACGTCATTGCTCAAGCCATCCACCAAAACAGTCCGCGAAAAAAAAAGGCCTTTGTTGCGATCAACACCGCAGCCGTCGCAGAACATCTGGTCGAAAGTGAACTCTTCGGGCACGTCAAAGGTGCATTTACCGACGCCATCACGGATCGACTCGGCAAATTTGAATACGCAGATGGTGGAACTTTATTTCTCGACGAGATCGGCGATATGCCGATGGCCACCCAGATCAAAATGCTACGGGTCCTGGAAGAACGAAAGATCACGCGAGTCGGGGACAACAAAGAAGTCGACGTCAACGTTCGGGTGCTGGCAGCGACCAACAAAGACCTTGAGGCCGAAATCGACGCCGGACGTTTCCGCAGCGATCTTTATTACCGCTTGAACATTGTCACCGTTCATCTGGATCCACTTCGCAAACGTCGCGACGACATTCTTCCGCTTGCCAATTACTTCCGTAAGGCAGCAGCCAAAAAGAACAACAAACAGGTCGAAAGTTTCTCACAGGACTTACGCCGCTGGATGTTGAACTTCCAATGGAAAGGCAACGTGCGGCGCCTCAAGAATGTCGTCGAGAGTCTGGTGGTCATGGACATCGATGGACTCCTCGATCTGGACGACCTTTCCCCCGACCTACTGGACCAGGTTCCCACGTCTAGCGGACCAGCGACAAGCGATTCCGCAGACGCGTTACCCGGCAGTGAAGCTGGAACCAGCCATCTGATTGGCCAAAGCCTCAAAGAAATTGAGCTTTGGGCAATCAAAAACACCCTCAAACTGACCGGCGGTAATCGCAAAGAAACGGCCAAAATCCTCGAGATCAGCGAACGAAGTTTGTACCGCGCCCTGGAGCGCTACAATCTCAAATAGCCTTTGAATGGAAGCATTCCCATCAATACGTCATCTACCACAACTCGCAACCCTATCCGACAACTCGCTCCGAATGTCATCAACAAGATCGCTGCGGGTGAAGTCATCGAGCGCCCCGCCAGTGTCGTGAAAGAGCTTTTGGAAAACAGTGTCGATTCGGGCGCAGATCAAATTGAGATCATCGTCGAGAAAGGCGGCACAGAGTCCATCACCATCATCGACAATGGCAGCGGCATTCCTCACGACCAGTTGGATCTGGCCGTCACCAGCCACGCGACCAGCAAGATTTCGGACGCAGATGATTTATTTCGAGTCGGAACTTTCGGGTTTCGCGGCGAAGCCCTTGCGTCGATCGCCTCCGTCAGTCAATGCACGATCCGCAGCCGCACCGCAGATCAAGATACCGGGTTCGAGTTGATTGTGAACGGCGGCAACACCGAATCGCTTGCGCCTTGCTCACAACCGTTTGGAACATCGATCTGCATCCGCGAACTGTTTTACAACACGCCCGTGCGTCGCAAGTTCATGCGAACCGTCCAAACAGAAATGGGACACATCACCGAAGCCTTCACTCGGGTCGCTTTGGCTTATCCGCAAGTGGGGATGAAGCTGACCCACAACACGCGCACCGTCCATCAATTGCACGCCAGCGAAAATTGGCAGGATCGAATCGGAGCCTTTTTTGGACCGGAGATTGCCGACGGTTTGATTCCCATCGAAAGCGAACACAATGACATCAAACTAAGCGGGTTCGTTGTCGATCCATCGGTTAGCCGAGCCAACAATCGAATGCAGTACCTGTTTTTGAACGGACGTTATATTCGCGATCGGGCTTTGCAGCACGCACTCAGTGAATCCTACCGCGGGCTTCTGATGACAGGACGATACCCTGTCGTCTTTTTGAGACTTCAGATTCCTTTCGACCAAGTCGATGTGAATGTGCATCCGGCCAAACTGGAAGTTCGATTCCAGGACGGTGGAAAAATCTACAGCCAGCTTTTGGGTACGATTCGCAATCGATTCTTGTCGACAGATTTAACGGCCAAAGCTCAATTGCAAAAGCCCATGCAGGCAAACCCTGGCGAAAGCGCCACCAGCGATCCAGGAAAGGCATTTGCGATTCAGAATCAACCGTCTGAGTCACAAGCTCGTATGGATTTCCAACCGACAACCCCGACTCGTGACTGGACGCGATCACCGGTGGGTTCCAGTCCAACTTCGGTTCCGGGTTCTTTACCCGCATTCAAACCGTTTCCCACCAACGCACCATTGCGGCAACCAGCCGGCCCAAACGATCCCTTCGCGCCCACAGCCAGTGAGCAAACTCGTGACGAGAGCGATCCGACCGCGTCTGCCTCAATGACATTTGGCGAACCCGCACCGATGCCCCGTCAGACGGCATTGCAGGTTCACAACACGTACTTGATTACCGAAACCGAAGAAGGCATGGTTGTGATCGACCAGCATGCACTTCACGAGCGAATCATTTACGAGCAACTTCGTGAAAAGGTGCTCAACGACAAAGCTGAATCTCAGAAACTTCTGGTTCCCGAACCCGTGACGTTGCCGCCAGCAGAAGCGGCTGCGGTACTCGGCCAAAAAGAGACACTCAAGAAGCTGGGAATCGAAGTCGAAGAGTTTGGTGGCGATACCGTTTTAGTCTCGGCTTATCCGGCGATGCTGAACAAGCACAATCCGGCCGAGATGTTACGTGGAATTGTCGAGTCGTTGATGACCGAAGGCTCAGAGCCAGACCGTCGCGACTTGATCGATGAATTGCTTCACATGATTTCATGCAAAGCGGCGGTAAAAGCTGGCGACAAACTGACACCTGAGGAAATTAGCGACCTTCTGAACCATCGCGAACTTTGCCAGGACTCACATCACTGTCCACACGGTCGCCCCACAGCATTGGTGTTCACTCGTGAAGATCTGGACAAAAAGTTCAAACGGATTTAGCTGGTCTGACGGTAGAACCCATTCTCGTTCCTCGTCGTTTTGGACTGACCTACTCCCGCTCCTCGTCGATTCGGACTGACCAATTCGACGTAGGGCCGGTTCCTACCGGCCATTGCCTCTACAAACGCAGTCGATCTCTTCGTGCTAGATGGCGAATTATTCGTTTGAGACGTACAATCCTCGAATGCCAAACTGGAGACGCGCTATCGTTCCGGGTGGAACGTTTTTCTTCACAATCGTTACAGACCAACGCCGCCCTATTTTTCAATCTGCGGTTGCGAGAACTCTGCTCGGCAGAATCATGAGGGAATGCCAGGCCACCCATCCATTCGAAGTCCTGGCAATTGCCCTTCTCCCCGATCATCTTCATGCGATCTGGAGCTTGCCATCAGGCGACACTGCGTATTCTGCTCGTTGGCAATGGATCAAAACTCAATTTACGCAGCGTTGGTTGGCACAGGGAGGGCAAGATCGCCCTGTCACACAGGGACGCAAACTCGATGGTCGACGCGGAGTTTGGCAGCCAAAGTTCTGGGAACACACGATAGATGGAGATAAAGATTTCGATAACCATTTCGATTACATTCATTTCAATCCCGTAAAGCACGGCTATTGTGAATGCCCAAAAGATTGGCCTTGGTCCAGCTTCCATCGCTGGGTTCAAAAAGGCGTGTATCCAGAAAACTGGGCGTGTGGTGAGCGCGGCCAAGTACCTGACTTTAAGATGACCAAAAATACAATTGGGGAGTAGATCGAATCGGCCGGTGGGAACCGGCCCTACTTCTATTGCAACTCCGCTTGGATTGATCCTTGTTGAATCTAATGTCTAATAGGCCCTTCACTCTCAATCCGGCAGAACATAGACACACGAAAAATTCATAATGGAGTCTGATTCAACCTCTGGGCTGGCAAGCTTTCGAGATACACAGTGGATGTACAATGTTGTGTATCAGGGGCTTCGCTTGTTTCGGTTCAGCCTCGTAATTGCGATTCTTATTACTTGCGTCGCAGTTCTCGCTCTTTTTCTGGCCAGCAAAATCGCCCAACCATTTTTGGCAACCATCTCGACCGTCTTCTTTGGAATCGCAATTGGTACTTCTGTGATTTCCTGGATAGGTGTGTTGATGTGGGGTGCTGTTCCTGACTGGAATACCCGGGGGCGGTGGGCAGCATTTGTTCTGTTAGAGGCGGGAGGAAATGTGATACCTATCTTTTCAGGCGGATATATTGGTTCCGCATTTGTGATTTTCTGCCATCTAGCGGCAATGTACTTTCTCCTGGCCTACTTTTTGCGGATTGGTCAGCTCCTCAACAGCAAACATCTCGTTAAAAGTGTTCGGTGGCTTCTAAGCTTTTTGCTTTTCGTTTTCATCCTTGTAATCGTCAGCAGTGTTTTAGTAATTTGCTGGGACTATTTAAGTCTGTTCGACGGATTTGATCGGGAGATGATCGTTGTGCCGGCAGCGTTTGCCGTAGTGCTGTTGATTCTTCAAATGATCCCAGTCGTGAATCTTACGATTTCTGAACTGCGAGATCAATTTGCCCGAGTCTCGTCCACGCCTGTTTCTGACGACACGAAAACCATTTAGTGCATGATGCAATTCCTCGACACCGCTGGCTTACAGCGTGTCACAATCAATCACTAGAGTGATGGCACCCCAGACTGAAAGTCTGGGGCTAATAGAAATAGCCGCTCCGCGGCCAAGAGTTGAAGCTGGTTGTGGGTCGGTAGGTTCCCCATGTCTCTAATACATGCATTCCCACCGGCCAAACCAAAATTTTCAGACAGGATGAACATGATCTACAAGATAAAAACGTGCGACATCCTGTTCATCTTGTAAATCCTGTCCGAAAACTCGTCTCAAAACGAAACCTGCCACCAACCTATCGCCCGCGAGTTTTGAATCGGCCGGTGGGAACCGGCCCTACATTCGCTAATCGTTTTTAAGGCTCCACGCCAACGATTTCTAGGAATCATCGTCTGGTAGATCACTGACCGGAAGACCTTCGCTCAGTTCCTCTTCTTCATCACCTGCTGCCCGATAGGCTTCCATCGCCTCGTTGAGTAGTTCGGCATTCTCAACCAACTGCAAACGTCGCGCAGTCGTCAGGATTGCGTGCTTCACCAGCGGCTTAATATCGGATTTCACTTCGCCTTCTTTATTGACCGAGAGAGTCATCAGATTCACCGTGAGGTAGGCGTCTTCCATCTCTTGTCCTGGAACACTGTTGACGTTGTAAACCGCAAACTGAGTGGATTCATCGGTCTTGGGAATGGGGATTTCCAGCAACTCCTCGACACTCGTTGCCGATTTGATTTGTAAAATCATTTCCTCACTGGTAATCGGCAGCATCATCACCTCATCGACTTCGTCCGCCCAGGCTCCCATTTTCTCACTGTAAGGTTCGCCTGCTGCGCTGACCGGTGCCCGAAAGCCAAAGTAAAAAACCATTCCGGCCTCCACCAGCCAGAGAATGTACATGACAATTCCGGTGATGGGTGCTCCGTTGTTCCCCAGTCTCCCGATCGAAATGCCAGTATTAGCGCGTACTTCAAAGTGCTTAATAAACGAGATCTCTGAGTGCAATTCCTTGATCAATTCAGGACGACTTGCCTCGGCTTGTGCTCGCGAAACTCTATTTCCTGAGACCGCTTTATCGATTAGCTCACCGGCCAAATTTGCCATCAACGATCGATACTGAAAATAGTGTTTGGCAACCATCCCGCTCCCAAACAAAGTTAGCGAAATAAAGACGGTGAGTAAGAGGTTGCGACAATGTCCATGGTTCACAATGAATGTTCCAACCCTAGAAATCCCGACACCAAACACGACGGTCATCAGAAAACTCAGGTAAATAAAAGGAACAAATTCCAAACCAAGATGATAGACGAATGCCATCCCGACAACCAAGATCAGGCCAAGCAAAAAAAACACGATCGTCATGGGGCCAAAACGGCCTGATGGTTTGTAAGTCTCGAACATGGTTACCCGCTAAGTATTTTTCATTTTTCAAATCATACCACATCACCAAGAATCGGTGTTGGCTTGAACCGGAGGAAACAGAGAGCACTATCTTGGTTCACTCCTTTAACTCCTGTTTAAAATCATTCCTCTATAGACAGAGCTCTCTGCGTAGATGGGAATTTCATTCTGTTCCCAAACGCCTTCTCACTCGGATTGAAAATCCAAGCTACAGATCAAGCAATCGCAAAAATTGATTTGCTCGTTCTGCCATCAACGTTCTTTTCGCTTCTTTTGCGTTTTTCGCGGTTCACTATCTCTGTTTCCTCCTGCTCCAGAACCAACCATTAGCATCAGTTTCATGTTGCCAAAGTTCAAGACAGTAGAAATGAGCTACAAGATGCACAGAATGAAGCGTTTTGCTCAGATTTGAAAAAAGTTCCCGCTCAAACAACTTTTGTGTAATAACCCCCTACGCAAATGCCCATACTTACAGGCGACTTGCTTTCACGGCAAATACTCGCCTTGGACAAATCAGACTCATGACCCTTTAGTGCGATGAATAGTTTGGACACAGAGCAAAAAGCAGATGTGGTGGTAGAGAAACTTACCGAAAGCCAAAGTGCTCTCTATTCATATATCTACTCGCTGACGGCGGATTCGAACCTTGCCTGGGATGTGCTCCAAGACACAAATCGCCTGCTCTGGAAAAAAGCCTCTGAATACGATCCCGAACAGGACTTTCTCACCTGGGCCAGAGCATTCGCGTACAACCAGTTTCGAACAACTCGAAAAAAATGCCAACGCGATCGACTTGTTTTTCAAGATGAGTCGACTCTACGTCAAATCTCCAACGAATGGGACAAGAAAAAATCGCACGCCGCCGGTGAAAAGACCATTGCCCTTGAGCATTGCCTGGCGACGTTACCTGCCGATCAACGGGATTTGATTGATCGCTTCTACTCAAACGGCGAAACCATCATCGAGCTCTCCTCGCAGCTTGGCCGGAAAGCAAACTCAATTGCCGTGACTCTATATCGCATTCGTCAAACATTAGCTCGCTGCATTCGCGGGAGGTTAAGAAAAAATGGCTGAGAATACAGACAACCCGCTGAACAACACTGGATTCGAATCTGAAACCGAAATACTGTTGTCTGCCATTACGACGGATTCATTGACAGACGAAATGCGCGCCCGCGTCGAACATCTGGTGCGAACCGATTCCGATTTTCAAAAATCTTACATGGAGTGCATTGAGATGGATGCTTTGCTGCGATTCAAAAATCGAAACCTGACTGAGAACCTGCAAAGGACAGCACCGACAGGGGCTCAAGCAATTCATCAAAAGGTTCAACCGAAGAACCGGCTGGCTGCCTATCCGACATCGCGAGCCGCAATTGCAGTTGGAATCATTGCGGTATTGGCCGCATGTATCCTTGTCGCAATTTTGGTTTCGCGCCCCAAATCCTCACCCTCCTTTGTCAAAAACGATGACCAAAAACAGATCATCGAACACAACGGATGGACCATCAAAGCGTCGGCTGATGCAAAGTACGAACTGGTTGACGAATCCCAAATCAAATTGACGCAAGGCGAGTTGTTTGCCAGCTCTCTCAATGATACTGCATCAAAAGCACTTACCGTTTCTACTCGGGACGGTGACGTTACGGCCAACGACTCCCGATTCTATGTCAGCTGCAGCTCAAACGATTCAACGGAGTCAAATACACTGGAACAAAGCTTGACCAAGGCATCAGGCATGCGACTGTTGGTTCTTTCCGGTGCTGCGATCATCAGCAATTCTGCCGGCAAGTTAAACGTTATACCTGGCCAATTCATAACAGCGAGACGCGGAGAGGCTCCAACAAAGATGCAGGACGAAGGAAACTATCGAGAAGCGTTCGATGTTTACAAAAAGCTGATTGTCGATGCGGACCATACTGGAAAAGCCTGCCGTACCGATCTGGATCACGCCTGGGATTGCTTAGCCGCATTGGGGCGAGTTGACGAATGGGATACGCTTGCAGAAAAAGTCGTTGAAACACACTCGGAAGACTGGGAAGTCCTTTACGCGGTGGCCCTTCGTTATTGGTACGCCATGCATCACGGTATCATTATCGACAACCAGTTCCAACGAGCAGCACTTGGCGGTCGCCCAGTCAATACGTCCGAGCGTGATCGAATCCGCGCGCTGCAAATAATGAAACATGCGCTGGCACATCTGCCCGATGGGCCGAACCCAGTGGTTAGCAATTTCTACTTCAGCATGTCCAATATGATTCGTGGGCATCGGCAATTGTGGAACCTACAGACACTTACTGATATCGATCGATTGCCGGAATACGGCGAACCCGTCTACTGGAGCCACAATGCAGCTCCGCCGGTTGATCAAAATGACAACCCGATTTTTTATAATCTCCCGGACGCATGGTCCACCGCGACCAATGACGGTGAGCGCTGGCGCTGGTTACTAAATACTCGAGTGAAAGTTGATCCAAATCGCGAACTGGAAACAAAATTCGGATTCGCAGACTTTCTGCACGGGCAGTTTGGTGTACACACATCGGGAGTTATCGACCAGCCGCAACTTTCCGAAGGTGAGTTGCCCAAAGAAGGGCGGTACACGACACACACATTGAATGAAAACGAATCGATCGCTCGACTGGCAACGGGAATCCGCCGGTTTGAATTGCCGGAAGGTCATAACTTTGTCTCGATTTACAAGCAAATTGCCAAAACTCCGCTCGATGAACCGGCCAACCCATTGAGCAAGCTTTCCTACAAGGTCTACCACGGCTCCTGGGACAAGCTGCCAGACTTTGCGAAATTAGATCCAGTAAAGAGTGGCGATGTATCGTCAGGGCTTTTTGATCTCGATGTTTCGGATCGCACTGAGAATTACGGAGTCGTGTTTGAAGGAGAAATTGACGTCCCCGAGAATGGAGACTTTCACTTCGGAATCAACTCGGACGACGGCTCGCGACTTTCGATCGACGGTGAACAAGTCATCAACTACGACGGTCTCCACGGAATGGATCATCGTGCAGGGAAGATTAAACTTAAAAAAGGGAAACACTCGATTCGACTGGAATACTTTCAACACCTTGGCTCGGAAGGCCTGATGCTAACTTGGTCGGGGCCGAGACAGAGTCACCAGTACCTAAGTCGCCAGCGCCCTTCCATGTCCTACCAGGAACAGGCCTTGGAAAAGCTGGCTTACATTCATGAAAACCGAAGACAGTTTGAGAAGTCGGCAGCTCTGTGGGAAAAGTGCATCGAACGTTTTGGAACAGGCTCCGGAAAATGGCGTCGAGCCCACTATCAACAGCTCGTTGGAAATTGGTTGCGATTTGATTCGGCACCGATATTTCCGTCCGGTCAAAAAGCCACGCTTTCAATGAAGTTCCGCAACGCGAATTCCGTCAGGTTTACCGCTCGGCGAGTTGACATTGAACGCGTAATCGCAGACTCCAAATCCTATCTCAAAAGCGACCCTCATCAGCTGTCTTCCAACTATCAAATTTTCGGAATCGGTGAGCGAATCGTCGGGGATGGCCAGAAAAAGTATTTGACGGAGGACACGATCGGATGGACTCAAAAACTCGACCCGCCTTCTGGCCATTGGACACGGCAAATTGAGATTGAAACCCCTCTGGATGAAGCTGGCGTCTATCTTGTCGAAGCAACTGCCAAAGACGGCAACACGTCTCAAGTGCTTTGCTGGATCACCGACACGACGATCGTGATGAAGAAGACCGACCAAAGCCAGATGTACTTTGTCGCGGATTCAACGACGGGACAACCGATCGACAAAGCCAATGTCGAAGTCTTTGCATTCTGGTCACGACATGACAAGGAAACCGGCCGCCATTACACCCGAACAAAAAACTTCTCCCGATTCACCGACGAAGACGGGTTGATGTACACGGACGCCGACGATGTCGACGACGAAAAGTACTCGCGGATTGTGATCGCACGTGACGAGGAGACAGGCCGCTTTGGGTTCTTGGGAGACTATTTCCGCGATGCACTTCAACCCCTTTTGGACAACCCCTACCAACAGGCAAAAGCCTGGTGTACGACGGACCGACCTGTCTATCGGCCTGGACAACACATTCATTACAAAAGCTGGATCCGGCTGGCCCAGTACGATCTGGACCATGTTTCCATGTTCGGTGGTAAAGAATTCACCGTCGCCGTTTTCTCCCCGGACAACAAAGAGATCGTCAACAAGAAAGTTCGTACTGACGAATATGGTGGCCTGGCATTTGACTGGCTTCTGGAAGAGGAGGCCATGCTGGGATCCTACCGTTTTGACGTCATTGCCAATGATTTTACACAACCATCAAATGGAGTCGTATACGAGAAAATCGTATTGGGTTCCGGGAATTTTCGAGTCGAAGAGTATAAGAAACCAGAGTACGAAGTCACAATCGATGCTCCATCTGAGGCGATCACACTTGGCGAGAAATTCTCAGCCACGATCAAGGCGAATTACTACTTTGGCGCGCCAGTAACCAACGCGTCGGTGAAGTACACCGTCAAAAGAACCAATACGGCAGATACGTGGTTTCCAAACCATGGCTGGGATTGGTTCTACGGCGAGGGACATTGGTGGTGGGGGTACAACTACCGTTGGTATCCCGGGTGGAGTCGCTGGTGCCTGCAACCAGTTGGCTGGTTTCATTCGAACCCGCCTGAAATCATTCTGGAAAACACGGTACCGATTGGAAATGATGGAACCGTCAAAATCGAAATTGACTCGTTGATTGCCAAAGAGCGATTCGGCGACACTGACCATCGCTATCAAATCACTGCCGAAGTGGTCGATGATTCGCGACGAACCGTAACCGGCAACGGCTCAGTCGTTGCAGCTCGCAACCCTTACAATGTTTACGTCTGGATGAGCGGCGGCCACTTCCGCGTGGGGGACCAAATGGATGCCAATGTTCAGGCGAGAACCGCCAACGGCAAGGGCGTTGCCGGTAAAGGCGAAGTTACCCTTTATCGAATCGTGTTTGACGATGACGGCAAACCGAACGAATCCAAAGTTGAATCGTGGCCGATCGAAACTGACGAGGACGGAAAAGCCAGCCTTTCCATCCAGGCTGACCAACCGGGCCAATACAGGTTGGCTTGTGATCTGGCGGATGCGAAAGGCCAGAAACGAGAAGGCGCTGCGTTGACTCGCATCACGGGCTCGGACGATGTCGCAACAGGCAATGACTTCCGATTTGACGACCTCGAATTGGTTCTCGACAAATCTGCTTATAAGCCCGGCGACCGGGCAAGGTTGCTGATCAACACCAATCACGCGGACAGTACCATCGCTTTGTTCGTTCGACCTGCCAATGGTATCTACACTCGTCCCAAGCTCATTCGATTAAAGGGCAAGAGTACCGTTCACGAGATTGAAATTGACCGTAAAGACATGCCCAACATCCATGTTGAAGCGTTCCTGGTTTCTCAGGGCAAGTTTTATCAGATCAGCAAGCAAATTACCGTGCCGCCCGAAAAACGCGTGTTGACCCTAGACATTGAACCTTCCAAAGAAAAATATGAACCCGGTGAAAAGGCCAAAGTCAAGCTGCGACTGACCGATTCCGATGGCAAGCCGTTTTCAGGCAGCACCGTCGTTGCAATTTACGACAAGTCACTGGAGGCCATTGCCGTTTCGACGGCTGCCGATATCCGCAGTCATTTCTGGCGCTGGCATCGCGGGCACCACATCTATTCACGAGTCAGTTTCCAACATCGCTTTGGACAACTGCTCGAACAAAACCAAGTCGGCATGGCTGACCTTGGAATGCACTGGGTTAATCATTGGGGCGGCCGATACGCTGGCCGATACGATCGCTTCAGCAGAACTCGAGGAGTCCCGAACCATTTTTATCAATATGATTCCGGAATCGTTCTCGGGTCGGCTACGGCAACCTATTTCAAGAACGGTTTTGAGTCATTGGACTTCGCGGAAGAATACAAAGCAATTGATCCAATAACTCAAAACCTTAGTGAAGGCTCTCCAACAGTTGACGCTGAACCTTCGGTTCGTTCTCGTTTCGCCGATACCGCCTTATGGATTGCCAGCATTACGACTAACGACGAAGGCTTCGCCGAGATTGAGCTCGAAATGCCGGAAAACTTGACGACCTGGAAAATCAAAGCTTGGTCGATGGGGCATGGCACTCGTGTCGGACACGGCGAAGCGGAAGTCATCACCAGCAAGGACGTCATGATTCGACTTCAGGCACCACGATTCTTCACGGAGTCCGACGAAGTCACTCTCAGTGCAAATGTTCACAACTACACCGGACAGGCTCGAGACTTTGAAGTCGCAATTGAACTGCCCGGTGAACAACTTGCTCTCATCGAAAACGCTGGCACCACTCAGACGGTTCGCGTTGAGCCCGACGGCGACAAGCGTGTTGACTGGAAGGTGCGCGCGTTGAACGAAGGTGCCGCGACCGTTCGAGTCAAAGCAACCACAACCGACGGAAAAGGCGATGCGATGGAACAATCGTACCCGGTCTTTGTCCACGGTATTTTGAAGACAGATTCACACAGTCTTGCGATTCGAGGCAATGAGAACAGCAAGTCCATTGATATCTCGGTTCCCGAAAAACGACGAGTGAAGCAGACCAGCCTGGAAGTCCGCTACTCACCCAGCATTGCCCTCTCACTTGTGGACGCGTTGCCTTACCTGGCTGCCAATCCATACAAAAACAGCGAAGCAGCCATGAGTCGATTCGGCCCTTTGGTAACCTTGCGAAAAGTTCTCACCGAGATGGGAATTGACCTGTCTGAGATTCGCGACAAACAAATCAACCTCAATCCGCAGGAAATCGGCGACGCGAAGGAACGAGCCGCAGGCTGGGCGCGAAAGCACCAATCCAATCCGATTTTCGATGAGGCTGCACTTAACAAACTCGTCGAGCGATCCCTGCGCGATTTGACCACACTTCAAAATCAAGACGGAGGCTGGGGATGGTATGCGGGTCACCACTCCAACGCACACACCACTGCCTATGTCGTTCATGGCTTGCAAATCGCAGAACAAAACGGAACCGCGATCGTGCCCGGAGTCATCCAGCGTGGGCTTGCCTGGCTGCAGAGATACCAGGACGGTGAACTGAAAAAGCTGCAAAATGCGGATGGCAAATACCGACCGTGGAAGTCTCAGGCCAGCAATACGGACGCATTTGTTTTCATGGTTCTGGTCGATGCCGATCGCAAATCGGAACCGATGGGTGAAATATTGTATCGCGATCGCCTCCAGCTGTCGCCCTATGCTCAGGCAATGATCGGTCTGGCAATGGACAAATTGGGGGACGATAAAAAACGCGATATGATTGTCCGCAACCTGAGCCAGTTTCTGGAACAGGACCCTGAAAATCAAACCGCCTCGCTGCAGCTGACACAGAATTGCTGGTGGTGTTGGTACGGTAGCGATATCGAAACCAACGCTTATTACTTGAAGCTGCTCTGCCGTACCGGACATGCCAAAGGCGCAGTCGCACCTGGTTTGGCCAAGTACCTGCTGAACAATCGCAAACACGCTACCCATTGGAACTCGTCCCGCGATACCAGCATCGTCATTGAAGCCCTCGCTGAATACTGCCGCGAGTCTGGAGAAACTGATCCAGACATGACCGTTTCGATCCTGATCGACGGCGAGCTAAAAAAAGAAGTCAAGATAAACAAAGAGAACCTGTTCTCATTTGACAACGTGCTGCGAATTGAAGGTGCAGAACTTTCGTCCGGCGATCACAAAATTGAAATCCAACGTGCCGGAAAAGGGCCAGTGTATGCGAATGCTTACTTGACCAATTTCACCATGGAGGATTTTATCACTAAGGCTGGTTTGGAAATCAAAGTCGAACGGCGATATTACAAATTGACCGAGTCGAAACTTGACATCAATGCCGCGGGTTCGCGAGGCAACGTCGTCGACTATCGTGTCAACCAATGGACTCGCACTCCGCTCGAAAACGGCGACACCCTATCGAGCGGCGATCTAATCGAAGTTGAGTTGATACTGGAAAGCAAAAACGACTACGAGTATCTGCAGTTCAGCGACCGAAAGGCTGCGGGATTCGAAGCCACAACCACGCGTAGCGGCCACCGCTGGCTTGGCGGGGTAAGTGCCTACATGGAATTGCGTGACGAACGCGTCGACTTCTTCATTCAGCGTCTAACCAAAGGCCGGCACAGTTTGACCTATCGGTTACGCGCCGAAGTTCCCGGCAACTTCAGCGCTCTCCCGGCGGATTGCAATGGCGTCTACGCGCCGGAGCTCCGTGCCAACTCGGACGAGGGGAAATTGAATATCAAATAGCTGCGACTTGGGAATCAGCTACCAACACTGCAACCCTCCGGAAGTTTTTGACAGGATTTACATGATGAACAAGATGAAGCGCGTTCTTATCCTGTAAAATCATGTTCATCCTGTCCACATTCCCAACTCTGCGACTCTGCGCGAGCTTTTTCCAAATCCCTGCCGGAATAGTATCGCGAAGAGCCCCGGAGACGCAGAGAAAATCAGATCAGTAAGACAAGCCAGTAGAGTCAGTTTCTCGTCGGCCAAGTTGCAAGAGGAGTTTTGACAGGATTTACATGATGAACAGGATGCTGCTCGTTTTTATCATGTTGATCATGTTCATCCTGTCCACATTCCCAACTCTGCGACTCTGCGCGAGCTTTTTCCCAAATCCCTGCCGGAATAGTATCGCGCAGAGCCCCGGAGACGCAGAGAAAATCAGATCAGTAAGACAAGCCTCTTTCGTAGAATGGAATTTCATTCCGTTTCAATGTCTTCTTACTCGGATTACAAATCCAAGCCATCCCAAAACATACGAACCTGATTCTGCCGTCTTTGGCAGGTGGGTTTTTTCGCATATTTCGCGATTCAACAAACAACCACCACAATTTCTTCAGAAAAAACTCCGCCTCCCTGGCAGAGCCATAACTCAACTGGCCTAATTCAGACAACCATTGAGTATAAAACTTTACTTGCGATCACCTCCCACTACGATGGTTGCCCGAACAGGCAGACAACAAAGCGACTCAAATCGCCGAGTCACCGAGCACACCGCGTTAGCTGATGGCAAAATCAAATCAATGCTCAATGGCATGACTTCATTTTGAAGGGTGCTACGGAGCAAAAAGTCAACTTGCTTCACACCTGTCTCGTCCAGCGTATGTGGATACCAAAAGCAGTCGATTCCGTTGTCGATCAAGACAACTGGAACGCGAATTGCGATCGGGTCTAAACAAAGGTCATTTCCCGCCGGATCAACATTAGGCACCACACGTTTCATAGCGAACCTCCTTTTTGACTAGAACAGCAACTCCGAAAAGAAAAAAGAAAAGCGATTGTTTCCTTCATGGGGAAACCTTTCTGGCGACACTCCATTTGGCCACCAACACAAAAGCCGCCCGACACGGTTGAAATACCGGCAATCACACCGGCCCAATGAGGCTTCACTCCCCAACCTATGTCGGATCAAAACTTTGCGCAGCATTGACGCATCGAACGGCATTTGCATTCCTGAGAACTCGTCAAGATCTGATTGTTGGCTTTGTCGTGAACTCGAAAGGACGCCGAGTCACCAGGTTGCAAATGATTTCACGCATTCACAACCACCAGGCAGTTAGCCCACATTGTCATAAACCCTGCCACGTAAATCAAGACACTGAACGACGGGCCTTCCGGTATCGAATCAATAAGGTTTCCCACGTCGATTACAGTCGATCGGCGAACACCCAATCATCAAACAGTTGCACCGAAACGGAATACAATCTGCTCCAATCGATCATTCCCCCAGCTGCGTCAACGGGTGCCATGCTGCACGCTTGCGTGAGCATGCCTGGTTTGTTCAAAGGCGAACAAGGCAGGTTGCGTCGGACAGACAACATCCGCCGGCCAGGCGACCTTCAGGCAGGACCTCAAAACGTCATTGATTGCTCAATACACCCCAGGCAACCCGATAGTTCCTCAGCGACTCTAAGATTAAACTGGTACAGTCTTTTGATTGAATAATCACCGCCTTTCCAGCCATTTACATGCCAAAGAAGAAAGTTGCCACGAAGAAGAAAGCCGCGAATAAGAAATCCGCCAAAGCTAAACCTGACAAGGGTTTTGAAGAATCGCTTTGGGCTTCCGCCAATCGCCTTCGCGGAAGCGTTGAATCCTATAGATTGTTCCGAGTAAAAATGTGCACCAACGTCCAGATTGCGAGTGCATTGGAATATGAAGATCGACAGTCAGGACTCGGTGATCGATAGGTTTTTTTGCGACTATTAAAATGAATGACAGCTGGTTGGAAGTCGTGGGCGAGTTGGATGGAACTGCGTATCAACGTGGTCTCATTACACCGACTTCGCCAATCAACCGCATTCATTTCCAACAAGGTTTGACCGACAAAGAAATCCAAAACGTTGAGCGCGAACATGGCTTTCAGTTCCCCGACGATTTGCGAGCGTTCCTGCAAACCAAACTGCCTGCTGGCTCCGGATTTCCCGACTGGCGTGCGGATTCTCCAGACGAATTGCGAGAATGGATGGATAGACCACGACAGGGAATCGCCTTCGATGTTGAGCACAATGATTTCTGGCTGCCGGAATGGGGGCCTCGACCTGAATCACTGAACGAGGCGATGCAAAAAGCAAACGATCTGATCCGAAAAGCCCCGGTACTTATTCCGATTTACGGTCACCGAATGATGCCTGCCGAACCTTCATCTGCGGGAAATCCTGTCTTTTCCGTTCATCAAACAGACATCATTTACTACGGATATGATTTATTAGATTATCTCTGCAAGGAGTTTGAGCTGTCGCGAATCAAAGAAAAGCATAAAGACGAACTCATCGATGTTCGAGAGATACGCTTCTGGGACATTGAACGGTTTCAGGACTGCCGCTGGGGTAACGGGCCAAATCTGTTCGACAATAGCGATGGCATCTTACCCTAACCAATCCATCCGACAACAAATCGTTGGGTGCCCTGCTCCTCGCAACGCGTGGGCTACGCCTAAACGAGAATCGATTGAGTTGATTTCGAAGATTAGGCTGCCAACGAGACGATCTCAAAAGAACATGGCCACGCAAGCGAGGCCATGGCACCCAGTGCTCCGCGAGGGATTGGCGTCTGAGATGTCGCGCAGGATAAATTCTTGGGTGCCATGCTCCTCGCAACGCGTGGGCATGCCTTAACCAGAATCGATTGAGTTGATTTCGAAGATTAGACTGCCAACGAGACAATCTCAAAAGAACATGGCCACGCAAGCGAGGCCATGGCACCCAGTGCTCCGCGAGGGATTGGCGTCTGAGATGTCGCGCAGGATAAATTCTTGGGTGCCATGCTCCTCGCAACGCGTGGGCATGCCTTAACCAGAATCGATTGAGTTGATTTCGAAGATTAGACTGCCAACGAGACAATCTCAAAAGAACATGGCCACGCGAGCGAGGCCATGGCACCCAGTGCTCCGCGAGGGATTGGCGTCTGAGATATCGCGCAGGATAAATTCTTGGGTGCCATGCTCCGCGAGCGGTTTGGTGGTGGTGGTGCTTTTTGCGGCGGGAGCCTCTACCGCCTCACCTACGTTTGGTGAGTCGTCATGCCAAAGTCGGCAAGGGCGGCGTAGAGGCAAGGAATAATGATAAGGACGAGAACAGTAGAGGCCATCAAGCCAAAAGCAATGCTGACGGCGAGTGGGATCAGAACCTGAGCTTGCAGGCTGGTTTCAAACAACAGGGGCAACAGGCCAGCGATGGTGGTAAGCGATGTCAGCATGATCGCGCGGAAGCGAGCACGACTGGCCGCTGACGCCGATTCGTAAGGGTCTTTACCTTCGGCAATATTCTGCTTCAAAAAGAGCACCAGCAAAAGTGAATCGTTGACCACAATTCCCGCCAACGAAACAAAGCCCATCATGCTCGGCATCGACATATCGAGCCCCATCAAAAAATGTCCCCAGAGCACACCGATCAGCGCAAGCGGAATGGCGCTCATCACGATCAATGGTTCGATGTAGCTGCGAAACTGAAAACTGAGCAATACAAACACGCCAATCATTCCCATCGTCGCCGCCGCAAGCATTGATTGCGAAGTCGTCTGGCTTTCCTTCGCCGCTCCTTCAAAGTTGAATTGCACGCCCGGATACTTCTCTTCAAGCTCCCCTACCCTCTCCTTCTGGAACATGCCGACCAACGTACTGCCCTGTACGACCCGCGCATCGGTGTCACCACGGACAGTTACCGTTCGTTTTCCATTCACGCGGGCAACACGTGACCAGCCACGAGTTTGCTCAACCCTGGCAACCGTTTCCAGCGGAACCTGCTTGCCGTTGGACAACGTGAACTGAAAGTAGTCCAGGTCGGCAAGATTGTTTTGTTCGTCGGCACTCAAGCGAACGTCGATCTCGTAAGACTCATCGCCGACTTGAACTTCGTCCGCGATGATGCCTTGAAACGCCGCGCGAACTTGATTCGCCATCGACGTTGTATTCAAACCAAGCCCAAACGCGCCTTCTTTCAGACTGATGCGAAACTCATTTTTGCCTTTTCGCAAGTCGTCGGCGACATTGCGAACTCCTTTGTATTGATTGAACCACGCAATCGTTTCCGTCGAAGCCTGTTTCAGTTGCTCCAGGTCGGTGCCTTGCACGCGAACCTCGATCGGTCGTCCAGCCGGCCCAAAAGCATCCGCAGAAACCGTTAGCGAAATCGCGTCTGCAGGCGAACCGATCTCTTTCTTCCAGGCCGCGATAAAATCGTCGATTCGCGTATCGCGAACTTCAGCGCTGAGAAGATCGACCGTAACCGTCGCCACGTGCGGCCCGGTTTCGAAAGCGTCTTTGTTCTTGTTGAACTCAACGACGTAGGATACGACTAACTCCTGCTCGTCAGGCTGGCGAGGCGTGTATTCGGCGTTCAGTTTTTCGAGACTGGTCGTAATTCGCTCGACTATTTCTTCGGTTCGTTTGAGTGGCGTTCCGGCGGGGAGAACGAGCTTGGCTGAAACATTGTCGCCTTCGAGGATCGGGAACGGCAGGAAACCAAGAATCCCACCGGCCATCAAACTGAGCGTGGCGATAAATAGCCCGAATGCACAACCGATGGTTAGATAGCGAAAACGAACACAGGCATCAACAAACTTTCCAAATATGTTTTCTCGAACATACTCCACAGCCTGATCGACTCGCTGACGAAATTTGGGGCGAGCATTGCCACCGCTGTCTTCACCCTTGTCCGAGTGATGATCAGCAACCGAATGGCCAAGGTGTGCAGGCAAAATCATGAACGCTTCGATCAAGCTAACGATCAACACCAAAATCAACATAATAGGCATCGCGCGTAGCACCGCACCAATGTCGCCACTGATAAAACTGAGCGGTCCCAATACGCAGACCGTCGTCAAAAAGGATGAAAAAACGCCGGATGACACTTCTCGCACACCGTCAACGGATGACTGCATGGCCGTTTTTCCACGAGCCCGATGCGCAGCAATGTTCTCGGCAATCACAATCCCGTCGTCCATCAAGATCCCAAGCGCAAGCAGCATCCCGACCAACGTGATCATGTTGACACTCAGCCCGAACATCGGCATCAAGTAGAAAGCACCCAGGAACGAAACGGGTAAACTCATCACGACCCAAAACGACAGTCGCCAACTGAAAAACAGCCACAGTGTCAGGAAGACAAGGATCATTCCTTGCCAGCCGTTCTTGACCAACAAGGTCAGCCGGTCCTGAACCAGCTTGGATGTGTCGTTCGACAAAGTCAATTTGACCATCGGATTTCGCTGGCGTTCGGAAACGACAAACTTTTTAACAGCATCAGCGACTCGAATCGCGTCGTCAGCCTTATTCTTTTTCACCACCAGCAAGCCGGCTCGCTCGTTTCTAAGCTGCGTTTTCTCTTCGTCCGCTTCAAAGACATCAACGACTCGCCCGATATCGCCAAGCACGACTTCCGCGCCCGACTCTCCCGCTTTGATAACTAGCTCCTCCAGTTGTCGAGGAGTAGTGCGCTGCTCGACAAAACGCAGCAACATGTCTTGCTGGCTGGTTTCGATGCCACCGGCGGGAATATCGATGCTCTGCGAAGCAACAATGTCGGCAACCGCTTTCACGCTCAGATCGAAACGTTTGAGTGCCTCGCTCGAAAGTTCAACTCGTAGTTGATGATCTGAGAACCCGCTGACGTCGACTTGAGATACCTGCGGCAAAAGCAACATGCGATCTTTGAGTTGCTCGCAATAGGCCTTCAGATCGACCACCGTCATTCCACCGGTGACCGAGACCGTAATCACAGGGTCCGTTGTACCGAGCTGTTTGATGATTGGATCTTCAGCACGCTCCGGGAATTCGTCAATCGCATCGACTTCTGTTGAAATGTCGTCCTTGAAGTTAATGAACTCGCCGCCTTCTTCCATCTCGATGGTGACATTGGCAACTCCCTCGCGACAATCCGAAATAGACTCCTTAACGAACTGCACACTTTCGACGGCGTCTTCGATCCGCTGTGCGATACTCTGTTCCATTTCTTCGGCCGAAGCGCCGGGATAGACAACCGTGATCTGCACCTGCTTGGGCGTGATGTCGGGAAACGTCTCGCGCTTGAGGTTCGGAAGTTGCGATACCCCCAGTGCGATCAGCACGATCATCAACAAGTTGGCTGCGGTTGGATGGCGAGCAAAGAATGCGATCATTTCAGCGTGACCTCGCCAGCCGCTTGCGTTTTGATAAGCTTCAAAAGTTCGTCATCTTCGACCGGAGTGACGAGCATCCCTTCTACCGCCGGGGTCGGATCGGAAACGACCAGGATATCGTCAACTTCCAGACCGGTTTCAATCACCGCAAATTCCGATTGTGTCGCTTCGATTTTCACCTTGCGGCGGCGAAGTCGATTCTCCTTGTCCAAAACGTAAACGTGTTCCGTGTGAATCGCCGAGCGTGGGACAACGATTTGGTTTTTCAGCAACTTGCCTCGCAATTCAACTTCGCAGTACGTCCCACTGGCTGGTGGAGGCCCGTTCAACAGGCTCTTGAAGGGGTCCTTGATTGCGACGATCACACCAAGCGAACGTGTTTGGCTATCAAGCTCCTCTCGAAGTCGTTCAAAGGTGGCTTTGCGCTCGGCACGTTCACTGCCTGCGGAATAACTGACGATGACATCGAGATCGAAATAACGCTTGACGGCATTTTGATTCATTTCCGTCTGTCCGCTTCTCAAATCCTGTTCACGAAGTTTCTCGTTGAACAGCAGCCTCATATTCTTTACAGCGACTTGGGCCTCAATTTCGACAGCAGAAATTGCTTGAGCCTCAAACAGTGTTGAGCCGGCAGAAAGAAATTGGTTGAGTTCGAGTTTGACGGGGCCAATCCGACAATCGAAAGGAGCTCGAATTTCGATGCGATCCAGATCACGTTTTTTCTCAGCAAGGTTCGCATTGGAGACAGCGAGGTTTGCCTTGGCCGCTTGGAGCTGTGAAGGCATCAGGTTCAGGCTGTTGACAATCGATTGAACTTTTTGCCGCTGCGCAATCACAGCTCGCCGTTGGCTATCGACTTCAGCTTGCGAACCCGCGTTGCTGTCGAGCAAACGCTCATTCCTCGTCAGTTCGTCTTCAGCGACCTTCAATGCTTGTCGTTCAAGTTCAACCGAGGCTTCGAAATTGGTTCGGTTCGCGTTTAACTCGGAGATACTCGAATCTGCTTTTGCAATGTCGGCGTCCAGGCGGCTGATCGCGAGTTTCGTATCGGTGTCGTCGACCAAGACCAGGAGTGAGTCCTTTTGGACGAAACTTCCCGACTTCAAATCGGAATGAAGTTTAACAACGCGCCCTTTGACTTCCGCAATCGCTTGCCAAACCTGGGCTGGCCGAGCTGTCCCATAACCAATCGCCCTTGGTTGAAAATCCATTTGCTCAACGGTGATCACTCGCAAAGTCCGTGCTAGCTCCGATTCAGGAACCTTTTCAGGCGTCACTCGGTTCCGCACAGCGATTACCAGTATCACGACTCCCACAATAATTGGAGGTAAGATAAGCAATTTCAACAGATAGGGCTTCAACGCCAAGAGAATCTTTTTCATATTTCGATTGTAGCTCGAAGTGCTTTCTTTGTCCCACCGACAGGAAAGTATTGCACAACTATGGGTCTGGAGCAGAGTTTTCGAGCCCAACACTAGCACCCGGACCGTTTGAATTGACGGGTAACAAGGCCAAGAAAACCAGTGTATCTGATGTTCTCGCCCCGCCAGTCGAAGACGGACAAACCACAAGGCTGTTGGCAGAACACCACATGCCCACGCAAGCGTGGAGCATGGCACCCGTCGCCAACGTTTTTTGCCTTTTACGGGAGGTTGAGGCTCCTGCCGAAACAATTCTTGTTCCTCTCAAACGTGGAACTTGGCGCTAGTACCCGGACCGTTTTGAATTGACGGGTATCAAGGCTAAGAAAACCGGTGTATCTGAGGTTCTCGCCCCGCCAATCGAAGACGGACAAACACTAGGCTGTTGGCAGAACACCACATGCCCACGCAAGCGTGGAGCATGGCACCCGTCGTCGAGATTTTTGCCTTTTACGGGAGGTTAAGGCTCCTGCCGCAGTGGGTAAAGAGCGATACGCCAGGAATTCCATTGAGGTGGCTGCCGCCGAAACACACACCCTCAATGCACCAATATGCAGCCTAACGCTCTACGATTCACATCGCACGAAATCCGAAATGCGTAGGTTGCCGAACGACGACTCACTCTTCCACAATCTGTGATTCCAGGACCTGAACCGCTTCTTCAGACCATTTCCGAGAAGTCTTCAACTCCGCAAGTGCGTTATTCAACTGCCATTGCGTCGAAACATAATAACTTTCTGATGTCCATTCATAGTTCTTACTAAGACAAAAGCTCAAATAGACGCGAGCACTTTCTGGTTGGCCGCCTAGCGCATAGCCGGTGGTGACCAGAAATGGCACATTATTAACCAATGAAATAGGCTCCGACGGCCAGTCCTTCAATTCAAACTGTCCGTCCAAGGAAATAGGCGATCCGAGTCTCGGGCGTCGTATCGTTTCGCCTTCAGGAGGTTGGAAAAGCATACGACAGAGAATGATGATTTGGTGACGGTAGTCTCCACACCATTTCTTCATTAATAAGATTCGCTTTTTGGGCTCAAGCGACCCAAGAATTGACGCCATCTCCATGTACTGCCGCGACCGAAAAGGTTTATCGTCATTCCATTCACCCAGCTTTTCAATTAGCTGACTGGCGCGCTCCAGCGGATCGACAAGGGCAAGCGAAAGTTCGCCCGTCTTGGCAGAGGGAATGGCGGCGATGAATGTATCCAGCTGAAAAGTCAATTTGAGTTGCTGCCCAGATTCCGCGTGAATTGCCGTTTGAAACATCCCACGGTCATCATTGCAATCCGAGCCCCCAACACGAATCATCGTTCCATAGACCGCTGCGGTCTGGCCTGGCCCCAGCTCTCCGCCCATCGCGCCGGCAATCCAAGGGAGCTCCTGCAGAACACTAACTTTAACGCGACGAGCATTTTGATCGGCAGCTTCACATTTCGTCCACACCGCCTGAACGACTCGTGGATGTGAGAAATCGATTGAGTCCTCGGTGTCATTTCGAAAATGAAAAATCGGGCGAATCAATTCACCGGCAAAATAGCTTTCCTTGGCGTTTTCGACAGCGACACCAAGCCGAATGCCACTGGCATTTTCTGGTCCCCAGGAAATCGCTTCGTCCGCTTCCATGTTCTCCTGCACCCGCAAATCTGCAAGAACTTCCTGGCTGCCCAGAATCAACATCGATAAAATGAAAATGAACTTCACCATCTTTGAATCCTGCCAATGAAACATTGCTCTCTCGCATCGATAACGTCCAATGCTCGCTTATCTTAGCCCTAAATGGAAGTTAATCAAAAATCCTCATTTTTTGGGTAGCTTGCCGAACCCACATCATGAGAAACGACTCCATCTCGACCTGGCCATGTCTGAACAGTGCTCATTCGTTGGCTGTGCTTTCGGAGGGAAATGCTCACCGAATCACATGGGCTAAGCGATCCATCCGTTACATCCACTTCTCTTTAGCAGGTCCATTGCCATGTAACTCACCTCCTTTGAAAGTTGGATTTGCCATGGTAGTCAACAAAATTCGGGGGTTCTCTGAATCGTCTTGCGTTTTCGGTCGATAAGATGAATATGTTTGATCTATAATAAAAGCCCCGTCACCAAGCATACTTCCTTATTGTTTACCTCTTAAAAAATTCTTCGTACCCCAGTAGATGACCTTATGATTTGCGTCAGCGTTGGCCGCGGCCGACATCGAATGTTGATTGCCGAGCACAAACATCTTGCCGAACATGGTGCTGAACTCGTGGAGTTGCGACTGGACTATATTCGTCGCCCGGTCAATCTGCGCCGTTTGCTCGAAGAGCGCCCTTGCGCGATTGTTGCAACGGTTCGCCGGCCCAAAGATGGCGGCAAGTGGATGCGCACCGAAGAAGAGCGCCAAGTCGTCTTGCGTACCGCAATCGCCAACAAAGTCGAGTATGTCGATCTGGAATTCGATGTCGCCAATGCGATTCCCCGCTATGGTCCAACCAAGCGAATCATCAGTTATCACAACTTTGATGAAACACCTGAGAACCTAGAAGACATCCATCGGAAAATGACCAAGCTCGATCCTGATATCATCAAGATCGCGACCAAGGCCAATAGTCCGATGGACAACATTCGAGCGCTGCGGCTGTGCAGGGATTCGGTGATTCCAACCGCCGCCTTTTGCATGGGTGAAATGGGGATGATCTCCAGAATCCTTTGCGGCCGGTTCGGCTCACCATTTACGTACGCAACGTTTCATCCCGAGCGGCAACTTGCGCCAGGGCAATTGAGCTGGCGCGAAATGGATGAGCATTTTGGTTACAACTCGATCACCAGAGACACCAAAATCCTGGGCGTCATCGCCGACCCTGTCGCTCACAGTTTGAGCCCCGCAGTCCACAACGCCTGCATCAGAAAGCTTGGCCTGGACATGATCTATCTACCATTTCGCGTTCCTGCGGAGCACTTGGATGAATTCATCAAAGCCTGCCCGGAGATTGGCGTTCGAGGATTAAGCGTTACCATTCCTCACAAGGAAAAAGTGCTCAAATCGATCAACGCACTGGATGACAATGTCGCTGGAGTTCGCGCTGCCAACACGATTGTTTTCCGCGACGTCAACGCCTACGGTTATAACACGGATATCGAAGCCGCCGTTTCCGTCCTCAAAGAAGCCATCGAAGCGGACGAAGACGACAAGAAACCGTTTACCGACAGACGAATTTTGGTTCTCGGTGCAGGTGGAGTCGCCAGAGCAGTAAGCTATGGTTTGTTTCGCGCGGGCGGCATCATCTTTATCTGTGCCCGCGATTTCAAAAAAGCGGATGACCTGTCTGCAGAGATTGGATGCAAAGTCGTCGATTGGGCAGCGCGTGCAAATTTCGACGCCGACATCATTATCAACTGCACTCCAGTAGGCATGCACCCGAACGTCGATGATTCACCGTTTCAGCCTGCATGGTTCAACAAAAAATCCATAATTTTCGATACGGTTTACAATCCCGAACGAACACTTTTCGTCAAACATGCACGTGAAGCAGAATGCGTCACGCTAACTGGCGTAGACATGTTTGTTCGACAAGCGGCTCGACAGTTCAAGTTGTTTACGGGAAAAGATCCCGACCTCGAGGTCATGCGATACGAAGTTAAACGCGCGATAAGCGCGGCAAAATACTAGATTAAGCCGTTAGTACTTTCTGGGACGTTGAGGCTCCCGTAGAGACAGAAAAAACCTGTTTCGGCAGGAGCCTCAACCTCCCATTTGCAGGCCAATGCCTGTAATCGTGATTGGCTGTTGAGAACGCCTCGAAACCTACCGCGAAAAAGAAACTGCAATCACGCAATGCAAAATGTCCTTATTGAAAAGCCCTATCAATTTGTGCCGCCCTTTAAAGCGGCGTGGCTACAGCGTTTAATTATCAAACTTGGCATTCCCCAACGTGTGTTGCGCAGGCGCGAAGGCGTCGTCAAACACGAGTGTAGGAACCTGAATCTCCTTCGGGAGTCTGTTGAGGCAGGCCACGGTGTGATGCTCACGCCAAACCATCCTCGCATGTCCGACCCCGCCGTGATCAGTTACCTCGCCAATGAGACCCCCTGCCCTTTCTACGCGATGGCAAGCTGGCACCTGTTCAATCAGGACTGGCGAACCACAATGATGATTCGCGCAATGGGTGCGTTCAGCGTCAACCGAGAGGGCCTCGACCGAAAGGCGATCGATTATGCAATCAACATTCTGCAAACAGCTGAGCGCCCTCTTTTAATCTTTCCCGAGGGCACTACCAGTCGAACTAACGATCGACTCATGTCTTTAATGGAAGGACCCGCATTCATCGCACGAACTGCGGCAAAGCGAAAAGCAAAACATGATGGGGGCAAAGTCGTCGTCCATCCCGTTGGAATCAAGTACGTTTTTGAAGGGAACATTAATACAGCATGCAACTCCGTCCTTTCCGACTTGGAACGTAAGCTAACCTGGAAACCGCAAACAGACCTTCCACTATTTGAACGACTTGTCAAAGTCGGCAACGGGCTGCTAACGCTCAAAGAACAACAGTTCGACTGTCCGGTCCCTCCCAACACGCCACTTCGACAACGACAAACCAATCTAGTCAATCACCTTCTTCATCCACTTGAAGAAGAATGGATCGGGAGCAGGCAAAATGGCGGCATCGCAATTCGAATCAAGAATTTGCGGATGAAGATCTTTCCGGAGATGAGCCGTTCCAACTTGGAGAACTCGGAGCGAGAACGCCGTTGGAAACAACTGGAACGAACCTATCTTGCTCAGCAAGTCGATTGTTATCCCGACAACTATGTTGCCGAACACCCAACGGTGGATCGCTACCTTGAGACTTGTGAAAAATTCGACGAAGACATTAATGATCTGGCGAGAGTTCACGGTCACCTAAAAGTCATCATCGACATTTGCCCTGCGATCGAAGTTTCCACCAAACGTGAACGGGGTGCCGAGACGGATCCGCTAATGACTAAAATCAGAGAATCGCTGGAGCTGAAGCTAGGAGAACTTCAATCAGAGTCCAAACTCTACAACGCCCACTAGAGCTTCGCCCTAAAATGGGAGGTTGAGGCTCCCGCCGAAACAAATAACAAAGCCAATGATTCGTCCAATCAAGCTCAAGCTCAATCTTTCTTCAAGCATGAGCAGTTGAAAATCTGACCAGGCCTTCCCTCTGTTGATGCGCGTCCAGCCCTACCGATGGGCATTTGGAGTCTACACAAGTTTTAGTTTCTGCCCGTCGGGAGGGTGACTCGTGTCGCACTGGTAGAGTGGTCTTCGTCGGCACACTTTCTACCCGTCAGAGTCGCAAAGTGCATTTGCCGCAGTGCGGCTATTTCTCGTAGCCCCAGACTTTAAGTCTTGGGTAAAGCGTTCCCAACCAAGACCCAATCGCGGAGCGATGGTGGTATGCGCCACCGACCCCTAAGGTTGAAACCCAGGGCTACAAGAAGTTGTCGATCCGAGACAAAGGCAGGATGCAAAGATTGTGATTGGTATACGACGTCGCCCGCGACAAAGGTATCGTGAGGGGTCAATGGTAACCCGATGCGTCAGCGAGGACGAACCCGACATGTCCTCGCTGACGCGTCGGGTTTCCATAAGAACTGCTTCTAAGCTGGACACCCCAGACTTGAAGTCTGGGGCTAAAGGAAATAGCCGCTCTGCGGCAAGTGTTTTTGCGAGGCGTCACATCCATCGGCTTCACGTCGATGGGCTTCGCGTTCGTGAGATGTTAGATCCAAACATTCCAATACAGACACGAGTGCGTTGGGAAACAGCCACCTTCCCGAAGGCCCGAAGGGAGGGAGATGTTTTTGTTCGAATCTGAGCCCGACAAAACGTGAATATTGAATACTCAACCTAGTGGTTCGACAGAGCTGATTTGACCAGTTTCGGTGGGTGCCATGCTTCACGCTTGCGTGAGCATGCTCGTGCAAGCGTGAAGCATGGCACCCACCAGTTCAGGTTGGTTGAACCACTAGATCGCCTAATTCATATCTTGATCGAGTAATCATGCAACAACTCGGCTGCTCGATCATAAACTCGTTGTCGAGCGTTCGGTGTCCATTCTTCGATTCCAGACGGCATCGAATCCAAACCCACGCGATTCATCACACGATTAATCCGATAAATCACTCCGTCATCCGTATCGTAGTCATACAAGAACTTCTCACGGGAAAAACGACGTATGCCTTCGGCCAGTTTGTCGGTTGTCCGTGTCGCGAACAAATTAACCGCCGATTGAACCGTCTCTGGATCCACGGACTCCACCTGCTGATAATAACGGTCCAACTTCCCTGGATTCTGCTTGTTCAAATAGCTATCCAAAAACATCTCGACGATGATATGGCCGATTAAGCTGGGCCTCATCGATCGTTCGTTTCCAAACAAGTCTCTCAGTTCCACGGCATAGTTCAAAATCAACTCATTGAATGCCGGCCCACGATGAAACCAGTCGTCATCCCGGTGGTGCTGAACCACTCCCTGAGCGACTTTTGAGACAATAGGATCATGATGATCGACAAACTTGATCGCAGACTTTTCCCGCAGACGGCACTTGCGATCGCAAGCGCTCATCCAGTCAGGAAGACAACTTCCGACCACGAAGTAGGCATCATCCAGAAATGGCAATGCATGGGCAAAACAATTCATGAGTTCCTCAAGTCCATCCAACACGAGTTCTCACCATCTTCGCAGTGTTGCCATCCCCCTATCAATGGGAGGTTGAGGCTCCTGCCGAAACAAATCGATGTTTTCCTGTCTCAGCAAGAGCCTCGACCCCGTCAAAATTGCGAGCTTGTCGGCCCAGCAACCGACAAACATTCATACATTCAACAGAAGCGAGATTCTCTAACACCGAATGCAGAGCATTTCTCTACTAAAGCGTGCGGCGCTCAAACAGAATGGAATCAACTAATCTCGGTCCACAATATTTAGCTCTTCGTGTTTGAGCACAATCCGAATCAGCGAACCAATAACAAAAACGAACAACAGTGCTGCGGGGAACCCGCCCAAGGTTGCAATGATTTTGATTCCCTCGACTCCATCGGCTCCACCGGCAAAGCTGATCATCACCCATGCCACCACGCCTACCGTTGCTCCCCACGCAATCTTCACCACAACATTTCCCTCTGGATTCTCTGGGGAAATCCCTGTCGAACTGATCGCAGCCATGGCGGTCGTATTGGAGTCTGCTGAAGTCACAAAACAAATGAACAAACTCACCACATAAAAAGCAATCACGCCTAGGGCAAAGGGAAACGTCTCAAAAACTTTGTACGTCACAAACTCTGCTCCTCCCGCGGAGCTTTTGTCATTGACCACAGCGAACAGGTCCGCAATCCCATTCATTTCCATATGCAATGCCGTCCCGCTAAACACTGCCATCCAGGCAATCCCAAACAAGGAGGGCAGAATAAAGTTGATAAGCATGAACTCCTTTACGGTCCGGCCATAGGCAATTCGCCCCAGAAAGCATGCGGACACGGGTGCCCAGGCAAGCCAAACTGCCCAATAAAAAATCGTCCAGCTATGTGACCAGATCCCCAGCGATTTCCCTTCGGCCTGAGTTTGATCTACCGCGGCTTGTTCTGACAAAACACCGTTGAACAAATTCATTTCGAAAAAGTTGGAAAGATACACCCCGAAGGACTCTAACCCCAAATTCAAAATAAATAGGGTAGGCCCAAAAACAAACCCTACCACCGCCAACCCCATCAGTGCCTTGACGTTAATATCGGACAAGATCCGAATCCCTTTCATCAAACCTGTTGCGCTGGAAATAATGAAGCAAACGACGATCACGATGGCGACGACGCCCCAGGTCCATAGATTGCTTGGCACACCAAACAGCCAATTTAGTCCGCCGCCAATCGCCATAATCCCAGATCCCAGCGCTCCTGCCATGCCAGCGACCAAAGCATAAAGGCAAATGGCGTCGATCAAACTACCTGCCTTCTTTGCGTAATCACTTCCGACCAATGGCGCCACCGTCGCTCCCAATGAGAACGGTTGTTTCATGTTGTAATACGAAAACGCAAACGTCAAAGAAACGACGGCATAGATAGCGTAGGGAGTAAACGTCCAATGCAGAAACATCGTCGACATCGCAAAAGTGGCTGCCGCTGGCGTCTCCGCCTCAACTCCGGCTGCCGTCGGCGGGCCGTGAAAATGATAAATCGGCTCGGCAGTCGCCCAAAACAAGATCCCCGCCGCGATGGTGGTGCAAATCGTAATGGAAAACCAGTTCCATAAACTCATCAACGGTTTGGCCTTCGCCCCACCAATTTTCACGAGGGCAAATTTCGAGAAGCAAATATAAAGACAAAGTAGAACTGCAACAAAGGCACAAACCGTAAACAGCCAGCCGAAGTTAATCAGGATCCAATCTCTTGCTCCGTTGGTTATTTCTTTGAATTTAGCCGGACTCGTAAAATTAAGAACGACGACAGCCATCAGCAACAGAAACGGTGGCCAGAAAACTAGATGATTCAAGCTACCGGAACGGTTGATTGTCTTTGCTGCAGTGGGGTTTCGCTTGTTCTTCATGAACCAATCAACCGAATCTGTGAAAGGAAGTTGAGGTTACAAGCATAACTGCGTTGAAAACACTTGTGAATTTCAAAGCGTCCATATCCCCCACAATCCAACTCAGAAACTTGGATTGTACGCTCCGCAGACCCAAAACGACGGAAAGTACAACCATTGTCAGATCCAAGCCTTCGTGTCCTGCCGAAGACTTGTCCAAGTCGTTACGATTAATGGATCGACAGCGAGCCTCAGTTGTTAGACAAGCAATCTGGAATCACATCATGAACCTTTACCTGATCGGATACCGCGGCAGCGGTAAGACTACGGTGGGTCGTCTGGTCGCAGACGAACTTGGCTGGCCATTCATCGACACCGACGCGGAAGTCGAAAAAGAAACCGAACAAACGATCCGCGACATCTTCAATGCACACGGTGAAGAAGAGTTTCGACGCCTTGAAACCGAAGCCATTGAAAACACTCTTTCGTTGAGTGATACGGTTGTCAGCCTCGGAGGTGGGGCTTGTCAAAGAAAAACGAATCGCGAATTCATTCGAACTGGCGGAAAATCCGCTTGGTTGTCTGGCGATGCAGAAACTCTATGGCAGCGAATTGCGGGCGACTTTCACTCTGACCCGCAACGTCCTAATTTGACGGGGTTGGAGGGATTAGAAGAGGTAAAGCAATTATTGGAACAACGCCATGAAAATTATGCGGCTTGTGCAGATTACAAAATCGATACTCGCGAGTTACCGCCCCATGAAGTGGCCTCTAAAATCGTCCTCTGGTGGAATTCAGTCGATAAGAATTGAAGTCGTCGTTTTGTCCTGAAGTAACTTATGCCTCCCTTTGTTTTCAATTTGATGCTCTTCGTTGGCGGTGCGGTTACCGGATCGTTTGTGAACTGGGCGATTTACAATTTATGCTTTGAAGAACGTGGGCCGATCAGTCCATGGTCTCCACCGGGTGACAAGGCCTCCAAGCGAGGTTGGAAGGATTACGTTCCGATCCTGGGTTGGCTCCAACTCCGTCGTGACGATTCCTATCATGGCAAGCTCCATTGGCTTCGCCCAATGCTCATTGAACTTTCGATGGCGGCCGGTGCGGTCGTTTTCTATCACTGGCACATGGGAGGTGGATTGATCGCGGGGCAAACCGTGCTGATTCCGATCCGTCCAGAAAACTATGAAATATGGTTTAGCGGCCATGCATTGCTGATCACGTTGATGATGATCGCGACCTTTATCGATTTCGATGAAAAATCGATTCCAGACTGGATTACCGTTCCAGGAACCGTCGCCGCGTTGCTCTTCGCTGCATCTTGGCCTGAGTTTCGGCTGCCAGAAGTCGTCAACAATGTCGGCGGCATCGGCCGACTCACCCAACCGATCACTTTTCACTCAAACTCATTGATGCCATTTCCCAGCTGGCATCATGACTGGCGCGGATTCGCGTTAGTGTGCTCCACAATGGGGATCTGGGCATTTGCGTTACTTCCCACCACTCCCCTTCTGATGAAATTTATCTGGAAGGTATTACGCAGAAACCCAAGTCGCATCTTCAGTTGGACCGTGGCGTTCGTGCTGCAATCGCCCCGCACAACTGAATGCAAGATTCGCAAATCCAATCGCATCAGCACGCTCCCCTACATCTTTACAATGGGTACAATCTTTGTGCTACTTTGTGGATTGGCGGCCTTCGTATTTATCCGCCCCAATTTGGCCTACTGGGACAGCTTTTTTGGAGCGGTCATGGGGCTTGGTTTCGGCGGCGGCATGGTCTGGCTGATCCGAATCGTGGGTGGATATGCGCTGGATCAGGAAGCGATGGGATTTGGTGACGTAACATTGATGGCGATGATTGGCGCATTCTTGGGTTGGCAAGCCGCGTTACTCACTTTTGCATTCGCACCTTTCGCGGCATTGTTAATCGCGGTTATTCAATTGATTGCCAAACGAAAGAAGGATATTGCATTTGGTCCTTACCTCTGCCTGGCCGCTTTGTTTCTGCTTATCTTCTGGGAGTCCATTTGGAATCGCATGCGTTTTTCCGTTTTCAGCTGGGGGTGCTGGTTGTTCGCACTGTTGTTTGGCGCATTGTTTCTGTTTGGCTTGATGCTGGGTGCCATTCAAATGTACAAGCGACGATTTGTATACGTTGATGAGATCGAAACGAACTAGGCCCCCATCCACGATTCGACGGAAACTACCATGCCGCTATTTGACTCCATTACTCAGCTTCAGGAAAACGAAGACAAGATTCGCGCTCGCGCCTATGGCATGATCGAAGTCGAAAACGGTCGCCTGCAAGCCATTCATTTTCGACCATGGCCCAAACTGATATCAGCTGTCGAAGCCGCCTGGATTGGTGGCTGGAAACACAAACGAGAGCAGAAGAACCGTTGCGTGCTCTACTACAACCAACCTATCGCACATCGCAATTTCCTCACGCTGGCTTATATAGAATCAACATTGGGAACCAGTTTCGCAAGCATTTGCAAATCGCTTTTGGCCCTGGAACATGTTGCCATGATCAAAGGAAGTGATGCTTTGCTATGCGAAGCGACAAATCGACGAATCTCAGACCGGATGTTTCGACGTTGGGGTTGGGAGCCTCATTTGGTGGGCTCCAAAAAGCGACAGTGGATCAAGCGATTCTATGGCGACTACCAAACGGTTAAAAAACAAAGGCAACGGTTCGCCGAATTCTCTCGCTAGCAATTTCGCTATCGCGCTATTTACCGCTAAAGCTTTGGCCGCTAACATCCGACGCGTTTACCCGGGTAACTCCCCCCTCATTACCCCAATTATTTTCATGTTACGGTACTGCATTTTTAGTGTTTTGCTTGGCACATTGTGCCTTGCAGGGTGTCAACAACCTTCAGCCGGCGGTGGTCGCCAGGCCGCGTTCGATTTGACTCAACGCCCAAATCTTTTCAATTTTGGCGGAAATCAACCGGCCAATGGAAGCCAATATGCGCAGAACGGCCCTAATGGCTGGGGCGCGGGTGGCGGACAAACCAATTTTGGAAATTCAGGTGGTTTGAATCCACAGCAAAATGGGCAGTTCGCGAATCTTAGTGAACAAGTCAGCCAGCTAAATGGTCGCCTAGGCCGCTTTAATTCGGATAACCAACAATTGGTCACCGAACTGGCCGCCATGAAGCAAAAGCTACAAGTCGCCAACGATTACAACTACCAAATCAAGCAGCAACTTGCCGATTCCACCACTCAACTCCAACAGATGCAAACCGAAAAATCTGCGATGGGCCAACAATTGGCCAACGCGCAGTTCCAGATTCAACAAGGCGGTCCAGCCAACAATGGTGGGGCAAGATTCGCCAGCGCCACGTTGCGAGCCAACAACAGCCTGATGCAGAAACTACCTCAGATTCAAATCCCTGGCGCCCAGGCACGCATGGATGGCGATGTCATTCGCGTCGAAATCCCTACGGATCAACTTTTTAGTCCGGGCACTTATCAAGTCAATGCGGCCCATGCTCATATACTTCAAAATCTGGCGTCAGCGATTTCTCAGAACTTCCCCCAACAGATTGTTGGCATCGAAGGGCATTGGGATGGCACGCAAGTTCAACCTGCAACCACGACTCACCATCAGCTAACCGCCTCACATTCACTGGCGGTATTTGAATACTTCACTCGACTTGGTATCCCTCAAAAACAGATGTTTTCGATGGCTTTGGGCAGTAATCGACCTCGGCACCCTAAGAGCGCTGGTGCAAATGGGATCCAACCCAATCGTCGCATCGAAATCGTTATTTATCCGGAATCGTACGAGTAGGACGTTTTCTCGGCAGGTCGAAGCTCACCCCAAGACAAAATAGCGATTTGTTTCGGCGGGAGCTCAATGCCTCAACCTCCTATTTGTGAGCCGGGGTTCGCGTCAGCTACCACTTCTCAACGTTTTATCCACACGCATAAAACGTTCAGCCCAACCATCTTCCTCGCGTTTTCCAGCGATTCTTGGCGATCTCTTTTTCTGCTTGCATCTGCGCCTCAATCTGTACAAATACAATTTTGTACACTAGTGATCATTTAACCACCTTAATCGTCCGAAGAATGACCAAAGGTGTCATTCGGGTCCTTTCTAATGCTGCACAGTTGGAGGTGCACAAGAACGTGGGCACTTTGATGGAACGTAAACAACGAAACACAACGATGTGCAGGGACCAACATGACGGTCAATTTATCCAGCGACAAACAACAATTACTGGCAGGTCTGCGGCAGAAGATTCAGGGAGTCACCGCTGCAGGGCGAGTTGATGATGGAACAACCTTCACCAGCGGATGCAAAACTTTTGATCAACTTCTCCCTCAAGGAGGTTACTCTCGCGGCACGATTGTCCAATGGTTCAATCCACCCAGTCACAACCGACCCCACCTGAATGGTGGTCATGGAGCAGAACTACTCTCCCTCATGGCAGCCAACAATGCTTGTCGCGCCAAACAAGCGATGGTGGTCATCGACCCGGACCATACGTTCAATCCCCCTGCCGCAGCAGCGCTTGGCATCGAACTTTCTCGCCTGATTATTTTGCGCCCTCCAGCTCCCTGCTTCAACCACAAAAGCAACGACCTGATGTGGTCCATTGACCAAGCTCTCCGCTGCAATGCCGTAGGGGCGGTCTGGGGCATGATTGGTGATGCAGACCCACGATGGCTAAGGCGGTTTCAACTCTCTGCCGAACAGAGTGGTGTCGCAGGTTTCTTCGTACGCCCCGGTCACTGTGTCACCCACCCCAGCTGGGCCGAGATCGATTGGAACGTTGAACTGGATCGTTCCAAAAGGACCCGAAATCGCGTTCGCTCCTCATCCAACATTACACATGGTGCATTCCCAATCTCTCTTCGACTATTACGAGCACCTGGCGGATACGCAGGTCGCAACATCACCGTTCAAGTCAATACGATCACCGGGAGCGTGCAAGAAGCACGAGTCGATCACCATGCAACGAGTTCTCTGCATCTGCCTACCCAACTGGCCAATCCAACGCCTTGTCGTCGAACAGCCACAGCTTAAAAAAACTCGGATCATCCTCTGGCATCGCGATCCCCGTCGCGGTCAACAAGTCACAGCGGTCTCTCCACTTGCCCAGCGCGATGGAGTTCGCGTCGGCATGCCTCTCTCCGAAGCGGAAGCAAACATCAAACATAGCCAGAAAACCGCATCACACCCTCGAAAAGTGATCAGCTCGCAACACCCGAGACAACAATCCCGCACACTCGCGAAAAGATTAAACGAGGTCCAAACCAATATAACTTCCGCAGATTCTCCGGACTCAAATCAAAAAATTACTGGAACCGCAACAGCTTCTCGCCCTACAACGTCTCAATGCAACTCTTTCGTCGCCGACTTCGAAGCCGACGCAAACACACTTCAACAACTCGCAGTTTCCTGCCATGCACTTGCTCCACTCACAGGCATCGAAGCTGCCAAACACCCCACCTGCGTGTTCCTTGACATCACCAACCTCGCCCCGCTTTATGGCACCGAATCCCAACTACTCCAACAAGTCATCAACCACTTTCACAAAATGGGTTATCTGACTCGAACCGCCATCGCAGATACGATTAGCGTTGCCTGGGGCTTGGCTCATTACGCCCAGGAAAGCTCAGTGATTGCCGCAGCGGGCAGCCAACTGGAACCCCTCAAACCGCTTCCGATTCAATCATTGCGTCTAAGCGAAACAACCGGTGAAACACTCCAACAACTTGGAATCGGTCAGGTTCAACAATTACTGCAGTTGCCTCGCTCCAGTCTGACTTCACGTTTTGGCGACGAAATCAATTTGCAACTGGATCGGGCCAGTGGGAATATTCGTGAAGTTTTCCAGGCGATCCACACACCACCAGAATACTCGGCGGAAAAACTGCTTGAATGGCCCGTCAAAGACACCCCGACCACCTTGGTGATCATCGAACGCCTGATCCAGGAAGTCTGTCTGCAATTAACTTCGGATGCCTGTGGAGCACTGCAATGGCATATCAGCTTGACTCGCCAGCAACCCCTCCCCATTCAGCTGAACATCAAACTTTTCCAACCGACCACCACCGCGCCGCATGTCATGCAACTGGTCGAGATGCAGCTGGACAATCACCCAGAACTCAAACCACTGAGTTCGCGAAAACGCAAACACCTCAGCAAACAATCTCCAATCGTCGCGGTTCACGTTAGTGTCACTCATCAGGTACAGCTAACTGAGCAGCAACATCAACTCTTTGACGAAGAGGCTTCGCTAAACCGGAATGCATTGGCCCAACTCATTAACCGCCTCAGCAGTCGGTTGGGACAGGAACAAGTCACACGTCCAGTCTTGCAGTCCAGCGCCCAACCCGAGTTCTCCTTTCGTTTCAAACCGCTTGTTGATCCAGCCAAAATTTCCAAAACCAAACAGAAGAAGTCGCATTACGTGATGGCAAGGCCTTTGCGATTACTCAACCCAGCAATTGGACTTCTCCCCTGCCCCAGCCCCAGCGCCAAAAACCTCCCCACTCGTTTCCAGAAACCCGACCACTCCACGATCCAGATCCATCGACACTGGGGGCCTGAAAGAATCGAAACCGGCTGGTGGAGAGGACAGACGGTCTGCCGTGACTACTGGAGAATCGAAACCGATCACCAAGCTCAATTGTGGGTTTATCGCGATCGCCGATCTGGCAAATGGTACTTACACGGAGAGTTTTAAGATGTCTTCTTATTCTGAACTGCACTGCAAGACAAACTACTCGTTTCTTACCGGAGCTTCGCATGCTGATGAACTGGTATCGCGAGCTGTCGAATTGGGCTACTCGGCCTTGGCGATTACCGACGAGAATACACTCGCCGGTGTGGTTCGCGCCTACGCTGCTGCACGCGAAACCAATTTAAAATTAATCATCGGAGCCGAACTGATCCCGCAGGACGCGCCTCCAGTCGTCGTCTGGGCAATCAATCGCGAAGGTTATGGGAACCTCTCCAAGTTACTGACCATTGGGAGACGTCGCGCTCCCAAAGGCCACTGCTGGCTCCGGCTTGATGATATTGCCCAGTACCAAGAGAACTTACTGGCTGGTGTCATCCCGATGCTCCCTGGTGATCGGGATCGCCATTCTCATCAAGAGAAAACCAATTCAAGCTACCCCTGGTTTTTCGATTCGAAAATCGAACCGAAAACTCCCCATGCCTACCGAGACATCTTTGGCGAGAGAGCCTATCTACTGGCGGAGCTTTATCAAGGCGTCGACGACCAACACCGGCTGCAGCAAATCAAGGAAATTGCCGAGCAAACGCAACTCCCACCCGTTGCCGCTGGTGACGTGCTCTACCACTCTTCCATGCGAATGCCATTGCATGATGTACTCACAGCCGTCAAACACAAAACAACCGTTGCTTTGGCTGGCGGCCTACTACTGCCCAATGCGCAACGTCACTTGCAAACGATTGAGAAACGCTTCCAACAGTTTTCATTTTTGCCTCGCGCTATCGAGCGAACGATGGAAATTTCCCATCGCTGTGAATTCCGACTCGATCAACTGCGATACGAATACCCAAAAGAGCTGGCCCCCGAGGGAATGGCACCTATCGAATACCTGACCGAACTAACCTGGCAAGGAGCCCACGAACGTTACCCTGCTGGTATTCCCGAGAAAGTCCGCAAGCAAGTCAACCATGAACTCGAACTCATCGATGAGCTGCGATACGAAGCCTATTTCTTGACGGTCAGGGATCTGGTTCGCTTTGCTCGCCGCAAAGAGATTCTTTGCCAAGGCCGCGGCTCTGCAGCCAACTCAGCCGTTTGCTACATGCTGGGCGTCACCTCGGTCGACCCTGACACGACCAATCTGATGTTCGAACGGTTTATCAGCAAGGAACGTAACGAGGCCCCTGATATCGATGTCGATTTTGAACATGAACGGCGCGAAGAAGTCCTTCAATACCTGTACACAAAATATGGACGGCACCGCGCAGGACTGGCCGCCACAGTCATCACCTATCGGCGACGCAGTGCAATTCGCGATGTAGGAAAAGCATTGGGCATGTCGCTGGATCGGGTGGATGCCCTGGCCAAACAGGTAGAAGGCTATCACAACGTAGAAGACATGGAAAAACGTTGCGAAGAAGTCGGAGTCGACGCGGGATCGGACACGGGATATCGCCTTTGCTACCTCATCGACGAACTACTTGGATTCCCCCGGCACTTGTCACAGCACGTTGGGGGGATGGTGATCACCCAGGGCAATCTCGAAGAACTGGTCCCGATCGAAAATGCTTCAATGGCCGAGCGTACCGTGATTCAATGGGACAAAGAGGACCTGGAAGAATTGGGTTTACTGAAAGTCGACTGCCTGTGCCTGGGCATGCTAACGGCGATTCGAAAATGTTTTGACATGCTCCATCTGCACGGCGGTCCCAAATGGGAACTGGCAACCATTCCCAAAGAAGACCCCAAGGTTTATGACATGATCTGCGCCGCCGATACCGTCGGCGTTTTCCAAATTGAAAGTCGCGGGCAGATGAGCATGCTACCTCGGCTTAAACCACGCTGCTGGTACGACCTGGTTATCGAAGTAGCCATCGTGCGGCCGGGCCCCATCCAGGGAGACATGGTTCATCCTTATCTACGTCGTCGCGACAAAAAAGAAGACGTCACTTACCCCAACGAGGAAATCAAACAGGTTCTCGAACGCACTCTTGGTGTTCCAATCTTTCAAGAACAAGCAATGAAACTGGCAGTGGTCGCAGCCAATTTCGAACCTGGCGAAGCGGATCAACTACGTCGCGCCATGGGAGCCTGGCGCAAAACGGGCGTGATCGAAAAGTTCAAAACGAAACTCATGGATGGTATGGCACAAAAAGGACTTCCCCTGGAATTTGCCGAACGAGTTTTTCGCCAACTTCAGGGGTTTGGTGAATATGGATTCCCGGAATCTCATGCAGCAAGTTTCGCCAAACTGGTTTACGTTTCCTCCTGGCTAAAATGTTATCACCCCGCCGCGTTTACAGCTTCTCTCCTCAATAGTTACCCCATGGGATTTTATGCGCCTGCTCAATTGGTTGCCGATGCCAAACAACACGGCGTTCCGGTCTTGCCAATTGATGTGAACTTCAGCGACTGGGACAGTACACTCATCCGCCAAACTCCTGATCCCCAAACTCCTCATTCCGATTTTGCCCTTCGCCTCGGGCTTCGCCAGATCAGCGGCATGAAAAAAACAAATGCAGAACACATCATGCAGGTGCGAGAGACTGACGGCGCCTTCTCAAGCGTCGCGGAGTTTGGACGCCGCACCCAATTGCACCAAGCGACGATTGCACGCTTAAGCCAAGCCGATGCCTTTGGGTCCCTGAAACAGAGTCGACGCACCGCGTTATGGCAGGCACTTGGCCAAGAAAAAAAGACGATCGACCAACCCTTACTAGCCGGCTTGGATGAGCATGATGACGATATTGCCCTCTGTTTACCGCAACTCGAACCCCAGCAAGAAGTTATCGAAGACTATCGCGCCACTGGACTTTCTCTCAAGAACCACCCGTTGGCATTTCACCGAGAATATCTGGACGAGTTACGAGTCGCCAAGACTGAGGAACTTGTGAATCGCCCCAACAACCAGCACGTTCGAATCGCGGGACTTGTTATCCTGCGTCAACGACCTTCGACAGCTAAAGGAATCACCTTTGTCACCTTGGAGGACGAAACGGGAACGGCAAACCTGGTCATCATGCCCAACATCTGGGAACGCTACTACAAAACGTTACGCACTAGCCCCGCTTGGATTGCCTACGGAAAACTGGAAAGAAAAAGCAGTGTGGTTCACGTGATCGTCAGCCGTGTCGACGACCTTTCAGAACAATCCCGCAAACTGGGAATCAAATCAAGAGACTTTCGGTAATTCCCCGGGTGGTTGAGACATTGAGGCTCCTGCCGAAACCTCCATCAACAATTCCACGGAAGTTCGTCTTTCAGTTCCTCATGTAATGCATGATCTCATGTGCGCAAACAATGAATTCGTTAGAATTCCGGGAGGTTGAGGCTCCTGCCGAAACCTCCATCAAAACATCTACAGGGAGGTTCGCCTTTCAGTTCCTCAAGTTGCTGCATGATCTCAAGTGCTACCCAATGAATTCATTTTCTCATAATTTCCGGGAGGTTTCGGCGGGAGCCTCAACCTCCCAAAAAACCGTTTCCCCGCGAAAACTCAACCGCCAATATCAATCCAAACCAAACGATGATCACTTGCCTCGATCAGTGAACGATTAGCATCTTCAACCTTTGGCCAAAACACTCCCGAACCAGAGACATCAAGCGTTTTGGACGGCAGTACATAATCGATGCGAAGGTTTCCCACGCTTTGATCATTGAAATCACCAGTATCATGAACCGGATTCCCTGAGTGCAATCGATTTTCCCCGACCGTTTGCTCCACTGCTTCTTTCGCTCCTTCACTAGACGGCACAAACGAATTGTCAATCAACTCATGGGTCGTCAATTGACGGGCAGCGGATTCACGGGTATCGCCATCATTCGGATCAGCGTTCAAATCACCTGCAATCACAAAGTGGGAGCCTTCCGAAAGCCCGCCACGTTGCTCCAGATCATCGTAGATGTAATCGCCTCGCCCCGGCGAAATGTAGTCTGCCCAAAATCGGATTTCATCATGATTACGACATCCATTCCGGTCTTCGTCCTTGTCAAAAACAGGAGGGGTCGGATGGGAAACAAGAAAGTGAATCGTCTCTTCCCCCACTTGAATTGGCACATCCCAATGGCTCTTTGACGACAATCGAAAAACCTGCTTCACTTCTTCACTGTAAAAAGGCTCCTCCGTTCCTGGAACGATGGGCCAAAGTGCATCAGGCATGTCCTTCCAAAGAAACTTCTGAAACGTTCTGGCGTTCTCACAATCGATTGGATACTTGGACAATACCACCATCCCATACTGCCCGGGATGTCGGCCAAAGCCGAACGCGTCGTTTTCCGTCCCGCTCACAGTACCGTCACCATCTAGATCCTGCCCAGAATCAACTCCCGTATTCACTGGCGAGTAAAAAACGTGATCGTAACGAATAGGCTCCCGCCCCTGCTGCGATACACCAAGATAGTCTCGAGTAAACGAACAAGCAGCATTGCCCTCTTCATCAAAGTCAAACTCGTTGAGCAAAACGACATCTGGACGAACGGTTTGCAGGATCGCAGCAATCATCCTAGGTTGCTCTGCCAAGCCACCCTGCAACTCTTCCACCAACTGATTGTGCTTGTCGCGGTACATAGATGCATTCAACGTCGCGATGCGGATACTTCTATGCTCGATCCTCTGGGTCGATGAAAAATCTGGCGATCCAACGACCATAGTACAGATCAAGATCGCGGTATTCGTTGTATGCCAAAACACGTTATAAAATTTCATGGAGTTCTCGAAAAATCAAACGGCAAAAAAACGGCACACCATAGTCGACTGAATCGAAAAAAATGGCTTATTCCGTCAACGACTCAAGAATTCTGGGACAGGCCGCTTCCAGCATATCAAGCACTGTATCGAACCCCTCTTCACCACCGTAGTACGGATCTGGAACATCAATCGGCCAATCATCATCCAGAAAATCACTTAACATTTTCACTGATGCACGGGGATGATCAACCAAGCCACAAATATCAGCAAGGTTCTCGCGGTCCATGGCGATGACAAGATCAAACTCGTTCAGATCTTCGGGCTGCAATTTCCTCGAGCGGCTTTCCAGTTCGATTCCTCGACGTTGAGCTGCAGATATTGCCCAAGCAAACGAAAAGAACAGACCGTTGATATTGAGAGTCAGCCAAAGAGAAAAGCCTTTACAACTGTAAAGGCTTCATTGTAGGGTTTGACGAATTGAACGTCGAGCAGCGTGTAAAGACTTGCGCCAAAACTTCTAGTTCGATGGGAACATCGCATCGTTCATCGAATCGGAAGTATCTTGAAACATTGACTGTTGTACATCACCTGTAGAAAGTACCGCCCCGATACATGCAAGAATAATAACTGCGAGCATCACTGCATATTCAACCGCAGTGGGACCGTCTTCTTCAACGAGCAAATTAATTGCGAGCTTTTTTACGTAGTTCATTTTTCCGTCACATTAAAGGAAGTGATCTTTCCAATCACTGGTCCTACAAGTCTAGGTTTCGGCAAACCGCAGGCTGACGAATCTGAAGTGGATTTCAATACACGAGAAAACAACTCGACGAGTTATTCCGCCAATGACGAATATGCGGGTTGGCCGCAATCTGAGGTGCTGAATTGATTAATCCGACGCGTGTCGGTTCCAGTTCAGCTTTTGACGAATCTCGTCTTTTAGGTGACTAACCACTGAATCCTTGTCGGTATTGGACAAGATATCTGCCACAACCGACTTTGCTGACGAACTGCCCCACGAGCCTCCTTGCTCAAAATAGTGTTTCGCAGCACGCCCGATGATATAGGAACTGAAACCAGCCGCTGCACCTTGCGGGATCATGGTAAGAGCAAGACCCAGCGTCGCGGTAAGGCCTTTGAACAGACTGGCCCCCCAGGAAGTTAACTCGCCCAAGGCAAACACGCCGGCCGCCTTGCCGATCGACTTTGCCAAGCCTCTTGCTTGAGCCATCGAAAAATTCAAACCATAGACTCTAGACAGCGTTACGATCATCAACGCATCGATCGCAAAACCACCGATCACATCAACGATGGGCAATGGATTGAGAGCCACTACCATCGCTTTCGTTCCAGCCATGGTCCAAATCACCTGGTCCGCTTGGCGATTTCGCATCTGCACGCGCAGCGCTGCAACTTTGTCACTTTTGTCGGCCGCGTACATTGCCGCATTCAGGGCAATCAGTCCCGTGCCTTCTTTCTCCAGAACTTCGAGAATTAGTGTTTTGAGGTTGTCAACGTCAGGTTCAGGCTTTCTCCATTCGGTGCGTGACGAACCGTCTTCTTCCTCAATCACGTACTCAATCTCTCGAGGATCGGCCGCCGTCGTCACAATATGCTTTGGTTCAATCAATCCTCTCGTCCGTTGCAGGACCGTTTCCATCAGAGAGCCTAGGACCTCACAAGAATACAGGTCGGTTTTATTGAAAACCAACAGCATGGGCTTTTGTACCGCAGCCAATTCAACCAATGCCGAATACTCGGTGTCGTTCAAATCAGAATCGATAACGAACAAAATCAAATCGGCTCGGCGGGCCGTCGTTTCTGCAAGGTCGGCGCGATCTTTCCCGCCCACTTCGTTGATGCCAGGAGTATCAATCAGCACGACTTCGCTGGACTCCAGACCTGGCACTCGGTGCCCTGCCCCATCCCAGGCCGTTCCCCAGACCTGTTTGGTCCAACCGCCCTGGACATCCACTTCGACGACTTGCTTCCCAATCAACGCATTGATCATGGCCGACTTGCCAGTACTTATCTCGCCAAAGATTACGATCTCAACGCGACCTGACGTAATTTTGTCGTACATCTCGTTCAGCTGTTTGATATCCAACTGCAACTGACGCTTCTCTGCGTCCGGGCAACCGCGCAGCTTCGCCAAGGTCGACTCGACGGCGGAAATCGCTTCGAGGTATTGAGGATCCTGGCTGGAAGTTGAGGCTTTGGTATCCACTACGATTGCCCTGACAATTTCTCTCTGGCTTTTTTGACCAATTTGCCGATTTCGGCAGCGGTCGTCAATTCGTTCCATTGACGTTTGGCAATTCCTGCCAGCCCGCCTTCGGGAGTCTGCATTTCTGTTTCGAAGTACTCGATGAATACGTACCCTACCCAGCGAGTCAACAGCGCCTGGATTGTACCCTGCATCGCGTTTCCAGCCAGCGTACCGGCAATCGGAACGGTTTTGATCAACGATGCGACCACCGAAGCGACTGCTATCGACGCCCCCTGATAACCCAAGACACCGACCAAGATTTTTCCCATTTGTCCCAGCCAAGTTCGCGCCGTCTCCAAATCTACTTTTTGACTGTAGACTCCGGCGAGATCCATCACCATTTTGGTCGAGATTCCTACCCCGGCGACGAGATCAATGAAGGGAAACGGATTCACCGCCGCAACACCTGCTGCTCCCCACATGTATTTGTCGACGATTCCTTTCGCTTTTTGATGTAACCCCTGCTTCACCTTCTCCCGAGCCCTTTCCACGAGCCCGCGTGACTGCAAAAGTAAGTTGGCCATCAACAGATCTTTCCCGTCCTTTTTAACAATGGCCATCATTCGTTCCGCCAAAGGCTCAATATCCGGCGCTATGGAAACCTGCTCCTCAATTTCATCGCCATCCGCCGTGACTCGTCGACGTAGGCGACTCCCCTCCTGGGCCTGAATGGCAACAATGTCCGACGGTTGAACGAAGGCCACCGTTTGACGACCAATCTGCCCGACAAGTTTTTCACGGTCAACAGGCGAGTACCAATCAGATTTGTTCAGCGCAACAATGATTCGCTTTTCCATCTGCCCCAACATTTCGAGCAAGTCATGCTCACTTTCTCGAAGGGGACCATCAACAACAACAATCACGAGGTCGGCATCTTCGACACTCTCTGCAGCGATCTCCACATGCTCCTCACCGTCGACTTCCCCCAAACCCGGAGTATCCACCAAAAACACTTGATCCACACCCGGCCAAGGAATCTCGTTTCTTGTAACGGTCGTCCCGCCGCGCGCGTCGGTGGCAAAAACATCACGGCCCGCGAGCAAATTCAGCACTGAAGATTTTCCGCTGGAGATTGTCCCAAAGGCAACGATCTCCAAAGTTTGTGCTTCACGTTTCGCTTCCATCTCGGCGATAAGTGGATCAAGTTCAGCCTGCAGCTGGTGGTCATCATCCGCTCCCTGGCGCAGCGTTTCGATTTGCTGCAAGTTCTCATCAATCTCAAACTGTTTTTGTGTTTGAGAAAGATCACTGGGACTTCTGTTCCTTCGCTCACGCTTGAGCTTTTTGGTGATGGAAGCACCCCAGAGTTTCCATACCGTCCAAACAGCACTTCCAATCAGCAGAGTCAGGCCGACGAAAACCGCAACCAAATACAAGACTCCCCAAATCGCCCCAAAGCCGCTAATCGCTTCATATTTTTCAATGATCCAACCAGGAAGATAGATCAATGCAATTCCCAGCAACGCAGCTAGAAAAACAAAGACGAGTCCAGAAAATGTTTGACTGATTTTCATTCGGATAAAGGTGAAGAGTTCTTAGAAATACGAAGTGCAATAGCAACTACGGGATTGAGGCTGTCCACTCCAAAATGATTTAGCCTGCGATGAAGCGTTTCTCGAAGGCATTGAAACAGCCTTCAACAATCTACCCCATCTATCAAGTTTAATGCGATAACAGGTTAGTCGGGAAAACACGCCCGATATTGTGAAAAAGAAAGCCGCTTATTCGGGAACTTCTCCGGCTTTATGGCCAGTTACCTCTGTAGACGCGGTTTTATCGGTTTTTCGAACTCCAATTCAAAGAAGGGGAGCTCAAGCACACCCAAGTCAATCACGCAAATCAACCGGCGAAAAGAAACCTACTGCAAGCGTGGCTTGGTCATTTTGACTGCAAAGAATACGTCCAGATACTCGCTTAACTTGTCATCTCCACCCCAGCGGTCCTCATAAAACCCGGTAAGCTCAAATCCGACTCGCAACAATCCACCTAACAAGTCGTCGAGCGAGTGGCCGTAATCGATTGGCCGATCCGATCCCCAGATCGCCTCCCGTTCCGATTCTGGCAGATCCAAATCACTGTAGGGAATCTTATGGCGCACCACCAACTCTTCGCGGTCGCGTGCGACTTCGTCAAAGATGTAATTATTTGGATTGATCATCCCACTGATAAATCTTCCACCCGATTTTAGAACACGGAAGACCTCACGCCAGACTGGAGATGGATCTGGGCAGTAGCAAATGGAACAAGGATTAACGACAACATCAAAACTTGCATCCCGCAAAGGACTCAAGTCACTCATATCGCCCTCCATCGTCGTCAACTGCAACCCTTCTCGTTCGGCAACTTTCAGGTCACGAGCAAGCTGTCCCTTACTGATGTCAAAAACCGTGACCTGTGCACCCAGTGCCGCAAGAACAGGGGCCTGTTTTCCTCCAGCCCCTGCCAGACACAACACGTGCTTTCCCGACAAGGGCTCCAGCCATTCTTTGGGGACCGACTTTTGAGCCGTCACATTGATTTTCCAATGACCTTCACGTGCTGCGCCGAGTTCCTCAGTCGTAACGGCTTTGAACCATCGATCGTTCTCACGAGCAATAGCATCCCATTTAGAACGATTGTGCTGGACCGGATCGATCATCGACTTTGACTTAATGAGGCTTAGACAGATGCAGTAATTTGGCGGTGGGCAGCGATTGCTTGGACAATACGAGCACAAAGGTTTGTCCGCTGCAACTCCCCTGTCATTTCGCCTCGCTCTAGCTCTTCAGAATGGGCTACAGGAATCATTCGTTGGGGTTGGTGGGTAGCCTTTTTTGAAGAAGTTGCGAACTGATGGCCAGTTGGAATCATGCGAAATCCACACCTAAAGCAAGGAAATGAGAGTGAAATCTGGCAAGTTGTGAAACTCCACCCACCAATTTCGTGAACGTACCGTGAAACGGAAGGTAGCGCGGCGCGACAAATGCGACACGAACTTTCAAAAACATGGCCACGCAAGCGAGGCCATGGCACCCACCCAAACTGGTCAAATCAGCTCTGACAAACCACTAGCGGCCGTTGATTGTACCGCCGTCCGCTTCGTCCTGCGGAGAGGGACGATCCGATTGGTTGCGTTTATTTCGCCGCGTCGCCGAGAACCATTTAGAATCGAATTGAATTGTCGTTCGACTTCGCTATCGATGGAGCCCTTCGTTTTCTTCAGACTTTCCTGCAGCTTTTTCGTCCGCTGCTGTAATTTCGTCAATTCATACTGCTGCACTTCGATCTTGATTTTCTGCTTCTGACGAATCAATTCTTTAAGCTTTTTCTCATACTTCTCGGGGCCGTTGAGCGCAACTCTTGCTGAAAGGACTTCGATCCGCGATTGCACTTTCCAATAGCGTAGAGCAATCTCATATTTGTCGGGGTCTCGCTTTTTTACGGTTTGCAATCGCTCGAACTGCCGTGAAAGAGATCGAATTGCCTTTCGATACTGAACCGGCTTGCGTTCCTCAAGCAATCCCAACAGCCGCTTCAGGTCAGGATGATGCTCTTCGACAAACTCTATCAACATCGCTTTGCGCTGAGCAAGTTCCTCCGCCGAATTTGCCGCTAACCCATCCGCATCCAACGGCCTGGGTTGCTTCTGTTGAGCAACTGAAACGGAAAGCCCTGCCCCAAAAACAACCAACGCAACGACCAACATTCGAAAGTTTAAAAGTGTATTCATCAGTTTGGCATTTCCAATTCAGACTCCTCGAGCTCACTCAATGCCGCCAACATCCATTCGTTGACCGGCTCTTCGTCAAAGCCCAGTTCTTCTTTCAACTCAAGTTCCAATTCGCTCCAGTCGGAATCATCCAGTGAATCGACCCAAGCCACTGCCAATGCCTCACCCGGCACCTCAACGACACTATTTGTCTGATTCCCAGACGTTGACCACCACCAGGCACCAGTCGAGAGGCCGAGTAGAATCAGTGCTGCGGTCTGCCACGTCCAGTTTCGACTCACAGGCTCTACGAGTGACAACTTCACTTCCGAACGATGAACTTCACCGCTGAGATAGACCTCACTCGTCAATTCCATAGCACGCGCAACCGCCTCTCGCGGTTCCTGCTCCATCGCCAAACGTGCCTCGAACCGTGCAAGCGGTTCTCCAGTCAACTCGTTGGCGACATAGCAAAACGCCAACCAGTCAAGGTCATCAGCAAACTTGGAGTTTTCTTTTTCAAATTCAGACATCGTTCGTTTCGTCGTTTAACTGCTCTTTCAATTTCATCAAACCGCTACGCATTCGAGTTAGTACGGTTCCCAGGGGAATCTCAAGCTGCTCAGCAATCTGAGCAAATCGCAGTCCCTCTCGAATTCGCAAATCCACAATCTGTTTTTGCTTTTCAGGTAACGTCTCCAGCGCTTGCCGGACCTGGTCAGCGCGTTCCTGCTTCAAAAGCGAACGCAAACCTTCGTTCTCCGTATCGACGAAGGTGACTTTCCAGGCGACAACATCTCGGGCCCGCTGATCGACTTTTTGTTTTCGGTGAAACAACATCGCCTCGTTGTAGGCGACGCGAAACAACCAGGCTCGCACCGCTCCCGCTTCCACATCGCCCCCTTTTTCCAGAAGTCGCGTAAACGAGATCTGGAGAGCATCAGAAACGAGATTTCGATCTTTCAAAACCCCCATCAGAAACCGCTCCAGCGCATCACCATGCTTTTGATAGGCGGCTTGGACAGATGCACTATCCAGTCGTTTTTTAGATGATGATGACAATGCAGCTGCGTCCAACCTGTGGCGCTCTATTAGTAACGATGCGTTGACGGTCCGTTTTATTTGTTGTCGTTTCGATTTTCGGCTTGAAAGGATGCTAATTCCTCAAATTTCCGAGTTTCTAAGGAGATTCCTCTCTAATTCCGGCCTAAAACCCTGGCAAATGCGTACCTAACTTATCAGTTTTGAGGGACCATTCTATCCAACTTTCAAAACAAGAAATGACCAGGCTTGCCGAAAAAAGGTCCACCAGTCATCATGCTTTCCCACCGTTTCACGTCGTCAGGCGACATTTTTCAAACTTAACTTCGGAGCCTGATCGTGTTGGTCGGTCCAGTTTTTACCCGCGAAGCCGTCGTCTCTCCGCGCCGAACTCGCCATTACATCAACCGGACGGTATACGCCGCCGCCTTGCTGCTACTGATCTGCACTGCCTGGTTAATTGTGACTGGCACTCAGCAAATTCGCAACATTGGCGATATGGCCCAGTTCGGATCACTGCTGTTTCAGATCCTTGCACCGCTGCAATTGGCGTTGATCTTGTTCCTCTCAGCCATTCAAGCCGCCAGTAGTATCGCTGTCGAAAAAGACCGCCAAACGCTGATCCTGTTATTGATGACCCGTCTGTCCAACAGCGAATTGGTGCTGGGAAAGCTATTTTCCAGTTTGTTGAATATCGGGGTCATGCTGCTTACCGCATTTCCGATATTCATGTTGATCGTGCTGTTTGGAGGCACGTCTTTCTCCCAAGTTGGATGGACGTTTGCCGTAACCGGAATCACAGCATTCGCAGCAGGTTCACTTGGCGCGACCATCGCACTTTGGCGCGAGAAAACATTCCAGTCCTTGGCACTAGTCGCCCTGGCGATTGTCTTCTGGATAGGACTTTTTGAAGGTATCGGACTGAAAGGTGGAACCCTGTTCGGCTTGGAGGCAATTTACATTGCCGGGGCATGCAGTCCGCTTCAAGCGATCCTTGCGGCAAGCGGCTCAAGCGTTGATGCGACTTGGCCAACGACCGTCCTGCCCTTTTTGGTCGTTGCTGGGACAATCGCGTTGCTGCTTTGCGGAATGGCCATTTGGCGAGTGAGAAAGTGGAATCCCAGCCGTGACGTTCGGCCGGGCCAGCAAGATTCTTTGGACGCCGAGGGAGCCGCCGCGCTTGCAAGTCCAAATCCTGCCCAAAATGAAAACAAAATTGTCACGGAAACCGAGCACCTTCGATCCGGTCATGTTGATGATCGCAAACGCGAAACCAGCCAACGAAGCCGACGTGTCTGGGACAACCCCATTCTCTGGCGAGAGATGTGCACTTGGGCCTATGGGAAAAAGATTCTATTCATTCGCTTTGCCTATTGGACCCTTGCGGCCTGCGTTGCCTTTGCCATTTTCTCACTGGTTCAATCAGGAGCTGCGACCCGGGTCACATCAGAAGCGACCATCGAGATTCCAGCAACCGCAAGACCGATGGCACCGTTCTTGCTTGTCAGTCTAGTGATGCTTAACGCGCTCGCGGTGACTTCGATTACCAACGAGCGGGACGGACGGGCTTTGGATCTGCTTCGGGTCACCGACATTTCCCCCAAAGAGTTTTTGTTTGGAAAACTATTTGGCGTTCTCTATGTCACTCTAGATGTCGTCCTGATCCCGATCGCTATGGCCATTGCCATCTGGTGTTACGGCGGATTGTCCACGGAGAACCTGCTTTACTTGATTGCCGGAATGGTAATTCTGGATGTTTTTGTCGCAGTCCTTGGTCTGCATTGTGGAATGTCATATGCGGGAAGCCGACAAGCTATCGCAGTCAGTCTAGGTACCGTTTTCTTCCTGTTCCTCGGAGTGGTCGCCAGCATGGTGATGCTCGTGTCATTCAGTGGAAATGTCGAAGCTCAGTTGACTCCATTCCTGGCGTGCATTATCGGCGGAGCGATAGGACTGTACCTCGCGTTGGGATGGCATACGCCTTCTCCTGCACTGGCGCTGGCCTCGGCAATCCTTCCACTTGCCATGTTTTATTCCATTACCAGCTTGATGCTACAGAATTACACCTCGGTCATCCTGGTTCTGGCATTCACTTACGGTTTTGCGACAACCGCGATGATTATGCCTCGACTGAGTGAATTTCTTGTTTCGGCGGGTCGATTCAAAGCGGAACAAAGTGAATAATACAATCCGTCTGTATGTTTGCTTGAAAGGAATTCAAATTGATCGGTGCCATCGGCACTAGCTTATTGCCTCTCGTCCCCTGGTTAATCGGGATGGGGCTTCTCATCTGCTGCTCAGCTTTTTTTTCCGCAAGCGAAGCTGCCTTGTTCTACTTGCGGCCATCACTCCGTCGACAACTTGCCGAGGGAACCACATCTCAGCGCGCTGCCGACCGACTTCTTGAGAATCCGGATCGTTTGCTCTCGGCGGTTCTGTTCTGGAACCTGGTCATCAACATCGCCTATTTTTCCATTAGCTCGATGTGTTCAATCAAGATCGATAATGATGCTGCCCTTGGACAGGGTTGGGCAATTGCCTTCGCAGCGGGATCGCTTCTTACAATCATTTTCTTCAGCGAAATGTTGCCCAAAAGCATCGCGGTGATCAATGCGGGAAGCATCGTCAATGCAGTTGGTTTACCACTCTCCGTTGCGGTCAGAGTGGTCGATCCGCTGATGCCCCTGCTGACGATGATTAACCTGATTTCCCGACGAGTCATCTGGCCTTCATTTACGCAGGAGGCAGACCTCGAGGTCGCTGATATCGAGCGTGCCATTGAGATTTCAGGCAAAGACGCATCGGTGATTCGTCAAGAGCAAGCGGTCCTGCAGAACATGGTCCAACTTTCCGACATTCGAATCGATGAATGGATGCGCCCCAGAACCCAATTCGAAGTCTTTCATCCCCCAGTTAGCCTCAGTGACTTGAATGGCCAGATTCCAGCAAGCGGATATCTTCTGGTAACTGAACCGGAAACTGATGAGATCGAAAAAGCCATTCGCCTGGACAACCACCGCAAACTCTCTGAAGAGAATCTGGAGAAATTTGCCGAACCCATTTTGTATCTTCCCTGGTCAGCGACCGTTGCCGATGCACTTGAAAAAATGTCACATCGCGATCGAGAAGTCACCGTGGTTCTCAACGAGTTTGGAGAGACCATCGGAATTCTTACCATTGAAGATATCCTGGAAACCGTTTTCACCTATGCACCAAGTCGCAGTAAGCGAATTCTCGATCACAACCCCATTGTAAAAATCGAAGATGGGCTTTGGGTTGCCTACGGTTTGATGAGTGTCAGACAACTGGCACGACACCTCGATGCGGATCTGCCCAAAACAGACAGCGTAACGATCGGTGGTATGATTCAAGCCACACTCCAACGGCTGGCCAGAACAGATGATGAATGCGATTGGGGGCCTCTCCACTTTCGAGTGGTTGATGTGGCAGAACGCGGAATGATGCTAACGGCCATCACGTTTCGCGATGAAGAGATTAACCCATGATCTGGCTTGCACTAATACTGCTGATCGTTGGAGTTGGACTCAGCGCCTTCTTTAGTGGAAGCGAAACAGGTTTCTATCGCGCGAGTCGAGTGCGAATTGTAATGGACGCTTTGGATGGTGACCGACTTTCAAAATTCTTGCTCTATTTGACCAACCAACCAGCACTCTTCGTCGCCACTGCGTTGATTGGAAACAATCTGGCCAACTACATCACTTCCTTAGCTGTTGTTCTGGGAACCCGTTGTTTATTCCCCTCCGATGCGTCAGCAACGGAATTGCTTGCCCCCATCATGATGTCACCCTTTTTGTACGTATACGGAGAGTCACTTCCTAAGAACCTGTTCTACCTGGCCCCCAATCGACTACTCAAACTTTCCACCCCAATTCTTTTGTTCTTCTCATTGCTGTTTGCCCCAATCGCGATGGTACTTTGGGCGCTTGCCCAACTGCTTGAGAAACTTCTTGGTGAGTCGCCTGACAAAGTTCGCCTGGTGTTGGCTCGAAAGGAAGTACAAAAAGTGCTTGTCGAAGGTGAGGAAGCGGGCATCATCCATCCAACGCAAAGGCTACTGGCACAAAACTTCTTTGTCGTCGCGGCCAAACCAATTCGAGAAGTCTTCACACCACTGGCCAAAGTTCGCACGGTATCTCAAACTGCAACCGCCAAGGAATTGCTCCGACATGCAACTCGACATGACATGGCCGATGTCCCAGTATGCGGTGAACGAAAGTCGGACATCCTCGGATATTACCGAGTCGTCGAAATGTTGGTGGACTCGGAGCAAGCTTTACCTGCGTTACAACAACTAACCGGGTTTCAACAAGACGAACAGTTTGGTGAAGTTCTGTTCCAGATGCAATCCAATCGCAAGACGCTCGCCAAAGTGATCGATGACCAAGGCCGAACCATCGGAACACTTTCGATCGATCAACTAACGGACCCCCTGCTCAAGGGGCCCCTGCTCAATTTGCGAAGATAGCCCAACGCCGACAAGCTCGGGCCCATTCCGCTGCCCCCGAATTAAGCTAAATCCCCTAGTGATTTTAACGATGGCTGTCTCGAGGGTGATGAAAGTTGTTTTCGGCAGGAGCCTCAACCGCTTGCGCTTCATGAAGAAAATAACGACTTGTTTCGGCAGGAGCCTCAACCTCCCAAAAAACCAAACGATGCCTGCCGTCAATCTCTTGAATCTCGCAGACTTCGTTAAATCGATTAGGGCCAAAGCCCTAGTGCGAAGCGAAAATCAGGCTGATGGCGCTTTCCTCATCTCGCACGCGAGGCCTTGAGCATCGACCAGATGAAGCGGAATCGGCGACGAAGCATTCAAATGAATATCTCTTTGAGGAAACGCGATAACAACTCCTGCTTCGTTAAACAACGAATCGATTCGATAACGAATGTCGCTTTCCATTCGCAACTGATCCAAAGGGCGAATCATATTGATCCAAAAGTGAAGTTCAAAATTGAGCGAGTTGTCGGCAAAATCTTTGAACAACACAAAGGCTTCAGGAGATTTCAAGACCTTTCCATGTTCAGCGGCCGCTTGTTGAAGCAATTGAGTGACCTGCTGCACATCTGAACCGTATGCCACACCAACGCAGACATTAATTCGAATCACATCATTGGAGCCATGCGTGTAGTTGATTACGTTGTTCTCCAGCAATTTGCTGTTGGGAACAACAAGCCGCAGGTTGGTTCCCGTCCGAACGATGGTGCTTCTCGCTCCAATTGCTTCGACGTTCCCGTAATACTCATCCATCTCAATCAAATCACCAACTTTGACCGGACGTTCGGCGAGAAGAATCAAACCACTGATAAAATTGCTCAGAATATTCTGGCTTCCAAAACCAACACCAATTGCCAACGCACCACCGAGGAATGTGAAAACCGTCAATGGAATGCTCACAAAATTCAACGCACCAAGCAGAAACGACATAAGCAATCCATAAAACCCCAGCGATTGGAACGCTGCTGCTGCGCTTTGATCTACCTTCAAACGCCGAGTCATAAACGACCCCAACCATCGACTTAGCCAGCGGGAAACAAAAAAGCCACCGACAAAAATCAGCAACGCCATGCAGACTTTACCGATCGTTATCGAACGTTCGTCGACCGTCGTTAGCTCGGTGTTCCAAATCCCTTTGATACGATGCCAGGTATTCTGCGACATATTGGCAAATGAATACCGCTGAGAATCGCCTTGTATATCTGCAAGAAGTTTCTCATTGATTCTTCGGTTCGCTTGAATCGCCGCAACGTCTTCGTCAACCGTTGACATCTTTCCACGGACTGCGGACTTTTGTCTTTCGATCAGCCGACGTACCTTGTTGCCGTTTTCATCGTCCGCTAGCGCTTCGATTTTCGTATCCAATGCAGCCACGGTCTTCCGCAACTCATTCTGTTGAAGCATTCGATTGGCGAAGTCACGTTCCCTCTGTTGCAGCTGCTCTTTTGCCTGTTGCTCAATTTCGATGTTCTTCTCTTGAGTCGAAAGCCGATTGGCAAATTGATATCGGTTGCTCCACGCGTAGCGAGACTGGCTTACCAACTCCATTCGAAAATTCAATGAAGAAACGCGTGCTTGTAATCGTTGCCGATCAAGTCGTCGGAGTTCCAACTCCTCGGACTCGATTGGGGTACGATTGGCGTCGGCATTCTGCATCTGCCGATCAGCAAGCCACTTGACGTCCGATCGCTCCATTTCCGCTTCAAGCCTTCCAAGCCGGCTACGGAAATCTGCTTCTCTTTTATCCAGCTCGTCTTGTTTTGCCTTTAAATCCAGTTCCGAAAAAACGACTTGATCTTGAATCGCAACCAATTTTGCTTTGGCCGTTTCAAGTCGCGTTTTGGTCGTTTCAGCAAACAGATTCTGCAATTCTAAACGACGCTTTCGATACTCAAGCGTTTCATGAGCGAGCTTCAGCTCAATTGCTGGACGCGAGTTGTCACTTGCCAAGTTCTCAGACACAACCTCGCCACTTTCTTTGGCTTGACGATAATCTTGCTCGACGGCTTCCACTTGCACCTTGGCCTGCACAATGTCGGCATTGACAAGTGACTCATTCAATTCGCTTGATGCCAATTGTGACTCAAACGTCGCCAATTCATCCTGCAGCTGATCCAGAATCAAAAATGAATAGGGTTTCTCGAAACCCAGTTGACCATCAACTACATTTTGATGTTCAACTTTCCTTTCGGAAAACTCCACCGTTGCGTCCTTGAGTTTCTGGCTTTGTTGATTGCGTTGGGCAAGCACAACTTCCAATTGTTTGAGAAGTCGCAGTCGATTCTCCTCAACCGAATCTGTCGTTGCAGCGGATGCCTCTTCAGGAGATTGCTCAGCTTCCTGTTCTGACTTTTTGTCTTGCAATTGTATTTCTGCGACCCGAATCTGTTCGGCGACGTCGTCACGCTTTTCTTTGGTCGCTTGTTTTTCTTCCTCTTGCTTTTGCTCTGCCTGCTTTTGCTCTTCTTTTACGGAGGCTTGAAAGTCCCCATCTAAGTCTTGCGTGTCTTCAGTGAAGTACGCCGCCTGGATGACGTTCCCGCCGTTGACTGTTTCCGATGGCAACGGGATAGGCAAGGGTTCAAACCGCTCCTGATCCGTAGGCTGCGGAATGATAGAGCGGTAAACTCCCTGCTCCTGTGCACTTAACTGAACGGAGAAAAGCACGATGCAACAACAAAACACAAAATCTCGGAACCTGCGCATTGTTCTTCCCTGAATGATGCGACACAAATCGAATGAGGCGAGAAGAATACACGGATCGTTGAATCGACACACTATCCAGTGTCGCCGCGGCATTTGACATTCGCTAGCACTGACGAGCCCAGGTGAGGTTGAGCACCAGAGAGAATCGCCACCCGCATTCATGGTGAGTGTCAGCATCACTCCAAAAGTTCCTGATCGGAATCTTTATCACAATCAGAACCAAAGTGTCTTGAGATTCAATATATGTCGAAAACCAGAATACGGCCAATGACGCAGCGGCGACTCTTTGTATTTACCCCAACAAAAGCAGCATGGAATCTGGAACTCAAAACACAGACAATCAGCTTGGGCATTTAAACCCACAACTCCAGGACCAGTTCCAGGACCGAAGAAATCCCAACGCTCAACGAGCGACTCCAGGATTTGAAAGGCGTCAATTCACGAACTCACACAGCGACCTGTCTCCAGCAGCAGCTGAGTTGGGCAATGCGATCGATCAATACAAATTGCAAAACCGGCGCCGCTTTATCAACTACGAAGAGATGCTGTCCATCATCAAATCGATTGGCTACGAAAAAAACGAGTAGATTACTCTTTTCGTGATTAACGGACTGCCAAACCTTCGTCGCGTGCTGCGTAACGTTCCACATTCTCTTGCATCGACTCGGGAAATCGCAGACGGCCGATTCGAAGCGTATCCGCGGCGGCATCGTAATCGCCCGCCATCGACTGAACTTCGCTCAACCGGATAAAACTCTCTTCGTTTGCCCGGTCGTCCTGACAAATCTGCCGATACACGTATGCAGCTTGTGAATACTGGCCGACTTGACGCATCACGTCGCCATACGAAGCAAGCACATCCACTGGAACATCGTGGGCTTGATAATGCTGCATCAAATTCTCCAACGTCGCTGCGGCGCGCATTGAACGACCTTGCTTCTGATAACAATCAGCAACCGACTTTAGCAATTGCACCCGATCGCCGCCCAAGCTAATGGCATGCTGATAACTGGATAACGCATCTGAGTGATTCTCTTTACTCATAGCGATATCGCCGCGAAGAACCCAAGCCACAATCAGCTTGTTCTCTCGCTGCAACGCCAGATCAACCTGACGTGATGCGGGCAGTAACTGGCCACTCTCCAGAAACAGCTTGCCGAGCTCGACGTTTAGTTCTGGTGCATCTTGATTGCGTTCCAGTTGATTCTGCAGCCGAGTAATTGAACGCCCAATGCCGGAGGTTCGCAAGTTCATCGCCGATTCGCCAGACGGCCATCGTGATAGTCCGCGAGTCGGAAAACATCCACAAAGAGTCACCAGCAACAAGCAGGCGACGCCCTTAGCACATTTCGTACTGAGTGATTTAACCGGAGACATTTAGTGGCTTGGAGAAGCGAGAGAGACCGGACTCTAGCAAGCACGCCCGAGTGCCTCCAGACCAAATCACGACCTGGACAGCATCACAGAGCCAGCTGAAACCAATCGACGGAGCTTCAATGGGACCTGTTTCGGTTCGGTGTAGAAGAATTCGCTATCACCTTCGGCCAAACACCGCATGGCACTGCGACTGAGGCGTTGCTTGCACCGACAAAACGATAAAAAAACTCACGAATCTCGGACAAAACTCATTCTATGCCTGATCAACTGAATTCAAATTCTCTAAAATGCTGGCACCACATTGGATCGAGCAAATTATGGCAATCTACGACAAACACGACCTGCAGTTCATGTATCCAGAAAACTGGACGCTTAACGAACAAGCCCCCGATGAGATCGAGAAATCCCCACGCGAAATCAGCTTGGAATCACCTTCTGGCTGCATTTGGGTTTTACTTGTTTTTGCCGGTGGCACGGATCCCGATGAAGTACTTAACGAAGTGATTCAAGGGCTTGACCAACAATACGAAGACTTTGAATGTGCACTTCAACCAGCCAAGGAGATTTTGGGAAATCCCGTCCTAAGCGGCCAAGCCGACTTTTACTGCCTGGATTTCCTGGTCACTGCCCGAGTTGATGTGATCGCAACCGATGGTCAGGTGTTCTGCGTGTTGAATCAAGCGGAAAGCCGAGACTTTGATAAAATGTGTGAAGTCTTTCTTGCAATTACGACGAGCCTCTTGCAGGCTGATCTGCCCAGCAACGTGTAGAAATTACAATTCGAGCTTGCCTGTTTTACCTGCTCGTTCAACGGGCTCTATCCTGTTGTTTCGATTAACCAAAGTATGCGGGCCTTTGAGAGAATCTCCCGCCTCGATTCAAGTTTGGCACATCGATTGCAAAGTAACATGTCAGACTCGTCAATGACGTTTTTGACTGACAGGCCACCAAACTTGTCAGCCGTGATCTTAGGCAAATTCCGCCAGAGTATGTGCGGACAAAGCAAATGCTAACCAAGTGAATGATATGTATTGTCAAACGCTTTAACGTAGCAGCCACCTTTCACGGTTATAAAAACAGGCTCGCCAGGAACGGCGAGCCTTTTTTTGTGCGCCAATGCCGGCCAGCCCAAAACACTCGCCAGAGACTGCAGATTGAAAATCACTTCAGCTTGAGAAATTCAAAAAAACAGTTGTTGATCTTGCATTTTAACTGCCGTGCTCGTTTGGCTCCCGACCCCCCATTCCCGTCAAGGCAGCGCCACAGTCACTCGGGCATATGGAACAGGTCCTTTCGAATTTGACGAATCATGGTATTTCTTCGAATCACATCGCTCAATCGCGTCCTGCGGATCCCGTCGAGTCCGGCTCCGCTAAATTGATTCTCGTAGAAAAACCGATCGCCATCACGTAGCCGTTCAAATTGATCTTTGATGATCCAGTAGGCAGTCATACCGACACTGGCTCCAGGAACATGGTCTTCACAGAGCATTCCAACCCAAGGGTCAACGTCATCAACGGAGTCGTATACGGAAGCCAGCTTCAATTGAGTAATCGGATCAGAAGAAATATCCGCGAAATCGTTGATGGGTGGCAAGCCGAAATGGGCGCGAATCGCGGGCAAGCCTGGCAAACCATGGTCACGCCCACGCTGAACGTTCAACGAGACAAGATCAAATCCGCCAGCTCCCGGAGGTCCAAAGAGAAAGTTTCTGACATCACCGATTACTTGTGCATCGATCTCCTGCGCTGGCTGACTCATCAAGCCACGCAAGTAAGGTTCGATCCCGTGGACACGCAACTCATCAGGTCGAAAGAATGCATTGGCTAAAGGAATATGTCCTTCGGGGACCGGATTCCAATCAGCATCCAAACGCAGAAGCTGAGGACTCAACATGCTATGACCAAAGCGATACGCTCCTGTCGAAAAACTATTCGCAATGTTGGGAAAGACTCGATCGTTGTAACCCCGATAAGGACGAAGTGCATTGGGACCCAACAACGCAGGCAGGAATTCGTTGTAGGTAATGGACTGCAAAATGGCGATGACTCGCTTCCTTGCATTCCAAAATATCTGCTCATCGGTAAGGTCGGGATTGCTCTCAAAAATTGTGCGGGCAATCCGATTGTGTTCACGCATAAAAAGTGTGTGCATCGAAGTCAGACCGAGTTGTTCATTTGCCCGAACGTCACCAGCCATAAAGAAGCCGTCTTCATCCGTTGGCAACAGATGCCCCGTTTCGTGTGAGGAGATTCGCAGCCGCCCCCTGCGGAACAAACGGAGTTTGTTCATCGTCTCTTCATCGGAACCATAGATATTTGAACCATCAATCCAAGCCGTAATCAGATTCAACTGTTCGCGAGGCGTACGAATGCCGGTATTTGTGTTGTAGATCGAGCGAAACAGAAAAATCGCTTGTTCTCCGGCACCCGCAGGGTCAAACAACAGATCATCACTCGGAACTGCGATGGGAAAGGCTTCCAGGGGAATGTGTGTCTGAGTCAAATCAATATCATGATCCACAAATTGGCCCCATTGCCAAACGAAATCAGTCAACCGTCGATTATTCAAGACGCTTTCCGATTGGGCGAAAATCTGATTGCTGATCTCTCGGGCGCTCTCACCATTGATTCGTGCCGGCACAGAAATTCCATCAGAGTACTCAGCAGGAATGCGACGCCAGAGAATCGAAGTGGCTACCCCCCAAGTGACGCGATGAAGATTGTTGTAAGATCCGTCAATCGTGGCGAAACGATGCAACTGAGGATCGTCTGGTCGATGATCGCCACCGCGCCGACCACGCCCCTGGCGATCATTCATACGAGTTGAAAAATGATCGTCAATCCAGTTCATACGGCTACCTTGCCCGTATGCTGTTGTTGAAATGACAAAGGTCAACAACAGTGCCAGAGAACAGCAAAGCAGCTTCTCCGACTCTCGCTTGATTGAATGCGCATAGGCATAGACAGAACTTGTCATAATGGACCCACTCCATAAGAAAGAAAAAGTTGGCGTGAATTGTTGTGGCGTTTTAAACGTCACGGTTGGAGGTGGTCTGGCGAACCGAGGCGGTGAAGTTCAAACAGGTCACTGGTCGCAATCGCTTGCATGCTGCCGACCAAAAATAACTTTGCTTGAATCAATGAATGCATCCAATGCGAAAAAGTCAAAACAAAAACTTGCACCAAATTGTTTTCCCATTGGTTTCATCAACCGTAATTATTTTCACGCACAACTGGACAATTTGAGACAAGAAAAACAAGCGCAAAAAGGCGTAAGAAAACCTGTCCTGCTTAGGATTTTTCAACGTGTTAGAAACAAAGGGGAGCAGTGATTCCCCTCCCGACCGCAACGGATATCGGAGCAGCGGAATGACGATTCACGTTGAGTTGCTGCCAAGATTACAATCGGAAATCACCCCTTGGAGTCGGGGCAATTTCCGCCAACCGCTTCCGCTTTCCAATTTCCAGATTCCAAAGTATCAAACCTTCACTGGGAGGGAACGGCATTGCAAGCTCATGGAAGACCCTCGATCGCGGCAGGCCATCCACTATTTCCGTACGATTGAGTTTGGCACTATTACCTAGGCCCGTCTTCGACTCGCGGGCCTAGAACATCAGAGACACCAGTTTTCCTAGCCTTGTTACCTGTCAATTCAAAACGGTCCGGGTACTCGCGCCAAGTTCCACGTTGGAGAGGAACAAGAATTGTTTCGGCAGGAGCCTCAACCTCCCGTAAAAGCAAAAACTCGACGACGGGTGCCATGCTCCACGCTTGCGTGGGCATGTGCTGTTCTGACAACAGCCGAGTACCTAGGCCCGTCTTCGATTGGCGGGCCGAGACATCAGAGACACCGGTTTTCTTAGCCTTGTTACCTGTCAATTCAAAACGGTCGGGTACTAGGGCCAAGTTCCACGTTGGAGAGGAACAAGAATTGTTTCGGCAGGAGCCTCAACCTCCCGTAAAAGACAAAAACTCGACGACGGGTGCCATGCTCCACGCTTGCGTGGGCATGTGCTGTTCTGACAACAGCCGAGTACCTAGGCCCGTCTTCGATTGGCGGGCCGAGACATCAGAGACACCGGTTTTCTTAGCCTTGTTACCTGTCAATTCAAAACGGTCGGGTACTAGGGCCAAGTTCCACGTTGGAGAGGAACAAGAATTGTTTCGGCAGGAGCCTCAACCTCCCGTAAAAGACAAAAACTCGACGACGGGTGCCATGCTCCACGCTTGCGTGGGCATGTGGTGTTCTGCCAACAGCCTAGTACCAATGCCGGTCTTCGATTGGCGGGCCGAGAACATCAGATACACCAGTTTTCTTAGCCATGTTACCACGTCAATTCAAGACGATCCGGGTACTAGACCTCACTCACCATCACCGTATCATGGATCCCAGGCATGATCTCGGTATCCAAGACTGAAATAAACCGATCGCCTTTTTTCAACCCGCCCTGCTCTGCCGCCCAGTTCTTTAAAAAGGCGGGGAGACTTTGATCCGCCAGCTTTTCGACCAAGACAGGTACGACACTCCAGTACAAGCTCATTCGACGGTACATCTCGGGTTGGTCTGTTACACAAACGGTCGGTACGTAGTCACGTTGTTTTGACTTGACCAATGCCAACCGACTATTGGCCGTTGCGAGAAAAACCACATCGGCATCGATTCGCCTGGCGATCTGAGCCGAGCCGAAGATCACGGCATCGGGAATCGCCCATCGTTTTTGCTGGGAATTACTGGAGATTCTGGACGCCCGAGATTTGAACATCACCTCCGTTTCACGCATGATCTTCTGCATCATTTCCACTGCATCGATGGGAAACTCACCGATCGCGGTTTCTCCAGAAAGCATGCACGCGTCAGCACCATCTAGAATTGCATTGGCGACATCACTGGCTTCGGCACGCGTTGGCTGCTTGGATGTATGCATACTTTCCAACATCTGCGTTGCGACGATCACTGGTTTGGAAAATTGCAGACAGGTTCGAATGATTTTCTTCTGGGCCAAGGGTGTTTTCTCGATATCAATCTCCACTCCGAGATCGCCCCGCGCGACCATCACCACATCGGTCTCCCGTACAATTTCGTCAAGATTCTCAATCGCTTCTCGTTTCTCAATTTTTGCAACAACGTGTGCACAGCCTTGGTTCGCTTTAATCAACTGCTTCAATTCGCGAACCTCAGCAGCATTGCGCACGAAACTGATGCTGATAAAATCCACATGGTTCTGGCACGCCCATACGGCATTGTCCTTATCAACCTCACCCAATGCGGGCACACTCAAATTGGTGCCGGGCAAGTTAACTCCCTGACGACTACGAATGTGACCACCATCAGAGGCTCGACAGACAAGGTGGTCGCTCGCCGATTCGGTCACGGTTAATCGGAGAGCTCCATCGGCCAACACAACGGAATCACCAACTTTGACTTCATCAATCAATGGCTCGTAGTTACAAGTCAATTCATTCGTATTGGAACTTTCCAATCCCCTAATGAACTTGATTTCCTGATGAGTTTCGATATGAACCGGATCCGCCGCCAACTGCCCCAAGCGAATTTTGGGCCCCGCAAGATCAACCAGAATCGCCACCGGAAGATCAAGCCGCTCGCTTACTGCTCGAATGGTTTGCATCGCATCCATATGAACTTCACGACTTCCATGCGCCATATTCAATCGAAAAACGTTCGCGCCACTCAGGATAAGTTGCTCAAGAATTTCCGGGCTTTTCGATGCAGGCCCGATGGTAGCGACCGTTTTCGTTCGCGAGAAATTATCGAGAGTTTGGGTGTAGCTCGTCATCCGGTGACTTTCTATACAGTTTTTTAGTTGTAAATGGTTTGCCAAGATTTTTACAGGATTCTGCAAAATTGAAACCCGCTCATTCAAGTGATTGCCTCGCGGTAGGCAATCAAATTACAATGGCACTAACTTAAATCGATTACTCAGTTGACTATCGTGGAGATCTCAATGGAAATGCCCACCACCAATCGCCGGCAATTTCTTGGCAAAGCAACAGCCGGGGCAGCGGCAATCGGCTTTGTCCCCTACTTTGCCAGTACGCAAAAAGCCTTTGCAAACACCATGAAGAACGATCGCCCCGGTATCGGTTGCATCGGCGTTGGCAGCATGGGAACGGGCGATTCCCGAGCCCACGCGCAGTTTGGAGATATCCTCGCTGTCTGCGACGTCGATACTCGACATGCCGAGCGAGCCAAAAACGATGAACAAATTGGCCAAGGCAAGTGTGACATGTACACGGACTACCGCAAAGTCCTTGAGCGTGATGACATTGACGTTGTCAGCGTCGTGACTCCTGACCATTGGCACGTAAAAATGGCGATAGAAGCCCTAGAAGCGGGTAAGCACGTCTTCTGCCAAAAACCGTTAACACTGACCCTGGAAGAGAACCAGCTAATTCGAAAGGCCTGCAAAAAACACAAAGACAAAGTCTTCTTTGTCGGGACTCAACAGCGAAGCGATCGTGGGCTGTTCATGCGCGCGATCAATATGGTGCAGAAAGGCCTTCTTGGTGACATCGAAAAAGTAACCATTGGAATCGATGGTAGCCCAACCGGTGGTCCCTTTGCCGCTGACAATCCCCCCAAAGAACTGGACTGGAACATGTGGCTGGGCCAAACGCCAGAAGTTCCCTACATCGAAAAACGCTGCCACTATCAATTCCGCTGGTGGTATGAATACTCTGGCGGTAAGTTCACCGACTGGGGAGCTCATCACGTCGATATTGCCACCTGGGCATTGGGACTGGACGGTGAAGGCAAAGGCCCGATTGAAATTGACGGAACGGATGCCAAGCACCCCTGCCTTTACGAAAACGGATTCGCCACCGAAGACGATTGCTTCAACACATCGCATGACTACAACGTCACCTGCAAATTTGAAAACGACCTCGTGATGGACATCACCAGCCGCAAGGACAACGGTATCCTCTTCGAGGGATCCAAAGGTCGGATTTTTGTCAACCGTTCAAAGATTGCCGGCAAGCCAATCGAGGAGAACTGGGATAAAGGTCAATACACGACCGAAGACCAAACTCGACTCTTCAAGGGCAAACCGGCAGAAGGACACAAGAACAATTTTTATCGCTGCGTCTCGGAAGGCGGCCTTCCTGTCAGCGATGTCTTCTCTCATGTTCAGGCCCTGAACACTTGTCATCTTGCGGCCATCGCTGCTCGTCTGGGACGTGCCATCAACTGGAACCCGGAGACAGAAGAAATCGTGGGAGACGAACAAGCTGCAGGATTTTTTGCTCGCGAACGCCGCGAGGGATTCGATATCCTGGACGTTTCTGAAATGGCAGAATCAAAGTAAGCAGTTGGCAAAACTTCGAATTCAATTTGTAAGCCGACCTTAATTCGACTTTCGCAGTTCAATTCGGGCATTGAATTTCTTGGCTCTCCGACGGAATGAGTGGGTAAAAAGTGGTTGTTTCGCATCCTCACTCGGGTTCCTCAGGCTTGTCGGAACTTGTCACAGAGTGACAAGTTCTTTTAGCCCCAGACTTTTAGTCTGGGGTAACATCCCACCCAAAAGCCAGAGTCGCGGGAGCGACGGCATCCGTGATTCCACGTCCAATTTCAAGGTTCGCCCACGGAATGAGTGGGTGAATACAGTTGGTTTGCATCCTCGCTCTAGCTCTTCAGAATGGCCCGCCCATGTCTCGGTCCCCATGTTTCAGCCTCAATCTGCTGCGCAGGCCGAAACGATGGTGACGCGGAATGGGCTACGGGAATCATTCGTTGGGGTTAGTGGGTAGCCTTTTTTGAAGAAATTGCGAACTGATAGCCAGTTGTGAAACTCCACCCACCAATTTCGTGAACGAGGCCTTTTTTTTGAACTGTTGGCTGACTCAAAAGCCAACGGCATCTAAACATCCACATTCCGCCTAGTTTGGAAACCCGAAGCGTCAGCGAGGACGAACCCGACACGTCCTCGCTGACGCGTCGGGTTTCCATAAATCACTGCATCTAAGTTTTTGCTTCAAGTACGAACGAAAAAGTCACAGCCTCGACGGATCGATTGTATATTTCACGGACACCTTTGACAAAAAAAATTTGAGATTTCCGTGGCAGATCTCCTTTCAACTCCAAAGGTGACACCCACAATCGCCTACAGTAGTCATCGTGACAAATTAATGGCCTGACGTTCAACGCTTCTAACGAACTGTTGGCCTGCCAAATGTCCAAGCCCTAGGGAATCGTAAAACTTGACCTGCCATCGCCTCTTTCAAAACGAATTCCATGGCACCCCTTAATCCAGAAAACGAGCCCGCTACGTTAATGCGAAACGCGTTCTAGTCCTCGATATCGGCATCCAACTCGCGAATTTGCAAATTGCGCCAACGAACTTGAAAGGGTCCTTTTCCGCGAGGAATGCTGTGGACCTGCAGGCCAATAAAGCCGGCTGGATGGCTTTCAAAAATCTCCTCATGAGTCACGTCACCGACGGCTTCGCCGTTGAGAAAAGTTTGGATGCGAGCTCCTTTCGCAATCACTTCATAGCGATTCCACTCACCGTTTCTGAAGATCTTGTGAGCCTTTCGTTGTTTATCCGGGGTCACCCAACCACCGGCCGCTTCGCCATAAACATAAGCGGCAAATGCCCCATTCGCCTTGCTGGCCTCAATCTCTACCTGCGGTCCGTTGACACGCCCAAACTTCACCTTCGCCCCCTCCTCTGACTCGGTCGCGATCGAACGGATCTGAACTCCCGAATTCAATTCGTCATCGACCTTGACCTCGAACCTCAAAATGAAGTCGCCATAGTCTTTGTCGGTGCAGAGAAAAGAGTTAGGACTCCCTTCGCTGGTCGTACCACAAATAACACTGCCTTCTTCGACCTCAAAGGTTGCCGTCCCATTCTTTTGAGTCCACCCCGAGAGATTCTCGCCATCAAACAAATCAACCCAATTGGCTTGGTCCTGATCCTCCTGAGCAAAACAGCTTGTCAATGAGACCTGAAAACACAGCATAGCCAGCGCGAGAAATGTCAGAATGGTTCGAGGATCAAAATTACGATCAACCATAGAAATCACCAGTTCCAAATCCGAATGAGAATGAATGAATGAATTTTATTAGGTAATGAATGAGTATAGCGTAAAGTTCAAGCGTGACGAAAATCGCTTTTGATTGTTCAAAAGGCCCAGCATCGTAGCGATTGAATCCCACTGCTCAATTCACTGTGAATCGCTTGGCGGAAACCGGCAGTTGTTTCTCAATGCTGAACGATTCTATTCGTCTCCAGCATCCCCCAATTGGACATGGCAATCCATGCAATTTGATTTTTGCCAGATTGCAGCCTTACTCAGCTCGCCCTTCAATCTCCCTGCGCCGAGATCCAAAAAGAAAAACGCTTGATCCTCTGTCAGAATCTCATTGAGCTGCTCACCTTGAGAGTCATAGAAAAACTGCCAGGTACGTGGAGAATCAGCAGACTCCGGATCCTCCAAGTAGGATCTCAGCAATTCGGAAACGCCTGTTGTCTGTTGATCGCTAAGGTACAAATTTGATTGCAAATTGCTCGCCGCCAACTCAACTTGATTCGCGCTGTTTGGATCGGCTTCGAACTTCTGCCTCACCAACAGTTGCTGTTGAGTTTTTTGCGCATCGTAATCACTCAACTGTTCGGCTTGTTCATCGGTCAACGCTCGATCGAAATACTTTTTCCAAATCTTAGATTTAATGGGATTCTCAAGTATCTCCTGGTGCGAAAAAACTCCCTCTTTCACCATGCCTTTGAACAGTACTCGCAAGCGGCTCATTTGCTTTGGAGTCAGGTCCAGAGCACTCTCTAACTGCTGAATTCGATTCATCATGATCGCACGAGACTTTTCTTCAAAGTCGGTGGCCCCCTGGCAACCAAAACGAGTCTCTTCTTCTTGCTGCGGTAACAGAATAAAGGACACAACCGACGAGAGTGTCAAAGAAAGTAACAACCAACCACGATGCCATTTTGTCAATTCAATCATCTTCGATTTCCTCTGGAATGAGCCAAGAGTGTTGAGAACGTTCCGCTCGTTCTAACCACTTTGGCAAGGATATCGAAGTCGAACATGACCGGTAAATTGTCACATGTGTCCAATTGTCCCAGCAGAAGCTGGGACCATGTGAAGCAAATCTCTAGCGCGCGATCCGAAGAGATATCGCTGACTTTTCGTCGTCATAGTCGCAAAAACATGGTGAGAAGACGCGACGAGCATACGCAACTTGCAAAAGCAATTCCTCATGGCCAAGCATCACCTGCACGCCAGATGACGTGCAGGCGGATTTCCGACCCAAAACTACATGGTGAACCAAACCATTGAACCGGCAGGTTCTGAGGTTGCCTTAAGTCGTCGGCATTTCCACACCGCGATCCGCGATGTCTTTGCGGCACCACGCACCTTTCCAGCGAATACATTTGACCGCTTTGTAAGCGTTGAATTTCGCCGCGGCGACACTGTCTCCCAAACCGGTCACTCCCAGCACGCGACCTCCTGTGGTCACGACTCCTTCATCGGTCAACTTCGTGCCTGCATGAAAGACTTTTACATCGGGAATTTTGGCAGCCTCGTCAAGTCCGCGGATGACATGACCTTTGTCGTATTTTCCTGGATAGCCTTCACTGGCCATCACAACACAAACTGCGGCGCGATCATCCCACTCAAGCGATTCTAGTTCGACAAGGCGGCTTTGCGCAGCCAGTTCTAAAACGTCGACCAAATCCGTTTTCATTCGCATCAACAGAGGCTGACATTCGGGATCGCCAAACCGCACATTGTATTCTAGCACCCGCGGACCACCCGGCGTCATCATCAGCCCAGCATAAAGAATGCCTCGAAACGGATGGCGAGCTCGCTTCATTGCGTGAATCGTTGGCACAAAAACATTGCTGTCGACCCACGCCAAGGTATCTTCATCGCAAACGTTTACGGGACAGTAGGCTCCCATTCCTCCGGTGTTGGGTCCCTGATCACCATCAAGTGCCCGCTTGTGATCTTGAGCCGGCGGCAACGTCAAAATAGTCCGGCCATCGGTGATTGCCAAAATGCTCACCTCGGGGCCCGACATTCTTTCTTCGACGACAAACTGATTTCCCGCATCACCAAATTCTTTCAGAACGGCAATTCGCTCAACCGCTTCGCGGACTTCATCCATCGTACTGCACACCAACGCACCCTTACCTGCAGCAAGTCCATCCACCTTTACGACGAGTGGAACATTTTCTGGAGTTTCCCCAAACTTTTCTTCGGCATACTCCATCGCCGCCGCTGCAGTTCGAAAAACTTGAAATTCTGCGCTGGGAACATTTGCACTACGAAGGGTTTGCTTACAGAAAACTTTGCTGCCTTCCAGCCGAGCCGCTTCGGTTGACGGACCAAAAATGAGTAGATCTTCCTGCTCAAACGCACGCACGATCCCGGCGCAAAGTGGAGCCTCTGGACCAACAACCGTAAGACCGACCGCATTCTTTTTGGCAAATGCGACCAGCCCCTCCAGGTCATCCGCTGAGACATCAATGTTGACGGCCTCCTCTGCGGTTCCGGCATTTCCCGGTGCAACAAAAACGTCGTCCACCCGGGAACTTTTCCCCATCTTCCATGCCAAAGCATGCTCGCGGCCACCGCCACCCACTACCAAAACCTTCATTTCAATTCCTTAATAGAGTGCGAGCCTCGCACCTGAATTCTTTAAAGTGAACTTTTGCCTCTCCCGACGTCTTTATCGGGAGTCATTTCACCATTCACTGTTTAACATTTTGCTGCGTGCAGATTTTATTCGTAATGCCTCTCGATCACTAGTGCGTGTTTTGTCTTGGAATGCCGGTTTTTCATTGTTTTTCATTTGGAAACGAACACAGGCCGTTCCAGAAGACGTGCCCGATCCTCGATCAAGACGTGACGTGAACTTGGAATCGTTTATACTACAAGTTCCCGTTTTCCAAGTTTTCAAGAGACTCAAAATGAAACATCTCGCGTTGTTCTTTTGCCTGGGCGTTTGCGCAGCTTCCCTTGCTGGCGCACCCAAACAAACCGATACCAACGACGACTCGGCATCACCTTCTTCTGAAAACGTAGTCTCGAACGAATCCGCGGTTAACAAAACTCCAGCTACTTCTGCTACGAACCAAGAAGGCGAGTGGGGACACCTTACGGGACGAATACTCGTGACCGGAGATCTACCCGCATTGGAATTAGAAGACATCTCCAAAGACCAGGACACTTGTCTAGCCGGCGGTGATGCACCCAACGATGACAATTTGATTGTTGGAGAAGATGGTGTACTCAAAGACGTCTTCGTCATGATGTACCTCAAAAACTCCGAACCGCCCGCGATTCACCCCTCTTACGAAGAGGCCAAAAACACCCCTGTCGTAATTGACAACAGTCAATGCCGATTCGTGCCACATGCACTTTTCGTCCGCACGGGTCAAACCCTTCGCATGAAGAACAGTGACGATGTTGGGCACAATTGCCACGTCAAAACTTTTGCAAACGAAAAGAATGTCAATGTCCCAGTCAACGATCAAGTTGACGTGACATTCACGGATGTAGATTCTACCCCTGGTGCCATTGTCTGTGACGTTCATCCCTGGATGGATGCAGTATTGCTGGTACGCGATGAGCCCTACGTTACCATCTCCGCCGAAGACGGCACGTTTCGCATCGAAAACATTCCGGCAGGCGAATGGAAATTTCAGTTCTGGCACAAGAAGTGGGCCAACATGCGTAAACTGGAAGTCGAAGGATACGATGTTGGCCGCAAAGGTGAAATCACGGTAACCATCAGCGATGGAGAGTCCCTGGACCTGGGCGACATGACCATCAATACCGAGTTCATTCGATAGGCGGTTGCGAACTATCGAGCTGGGTGCGATTGCCGTAAGGTGATGGGCCACAACCACGTTGATGTTTCTCCTATGCTTAGACATACACTCTATTCGCTCACCGCAACACGCAAAAAATGGATTCTGGCGATTCCACTTTTGGCCTTTTGCTTGATGTGCGGATGTGCGGAGCGTGAACCTGCTCCGAAACTTCAATACTCACCAGAAGAAGTGAAGCAACTCAATGAACAAATCGAAAAGATTGAATGGTAGAAAAAGGCCATCGCGACAATTTGCCGTATCGCCAACACCGATCGATTTGCAACAATTAGATTATTGAGCCGCTGATTATTATTTGTTAAATCAAGTTGAACTATCGATCAACCATTTTCATCATTGCCCTCATCGTTCCGAGTTTTCTGATCGGTTGCGGCAAGGCACCTGAGCCACAATTTCGCTTGAACGCGGTTGAGGTTCTGGCCGCTGAACGAGTCAATCTTGCCGAAGGCGAGAAAATCTCAGACGAAAACCTCCGTCAGGTTGGTAGTATTCTCACGGCACTTTTTGGCACACCTGACCAACCCAAATTCCCATTTTTGCTCGACGAAGAAGACCCAGCCCACCAGGTCATTAGCCAGGAGAATCTGGAAAGAGCGGCAGGGCCCGTCTCACTCGACAAGGCAGCAAAACAAACCGGACTTTTCAGACAACACTGTGTCCATTGTCACGGAATCTCTGGTGACGGAGCCGGTTCAACCGCCCGGACGTTGAATCCTTACCCAAGGGACTTCAGGTTGGGGAAATTTAAATACAAATCGACTCCGCTGGGCAAACGTCCGACAGACGAAGATCTGAAAAGAGTCTTACTCAACGGCGTTCCGGGAACCGCCATGCTTTCGTTTCGCATTTTGCCAGAATCAGACATCGCAGCACTCGTCGACTATGTCAAATACTTGAGTATTCGCGGTGAGGTTGAACGTTTACTGATCGCCTATGCGTCTCGTCTTGAAGCGGACGAAAAACTGATTGACCTTTCACTGGCCGCCAGTGAAAAAACTCGCGAGGACTTTGAAGACAGGCTTTTCGAGTTGATTGACGACAGCGGATACAACAGTCGGGTACTCCCCAAGTGGCTCAATCGCGAGCGACATGTAACTCGACCTGCCCCTGCGCCGGCCAGCTTCGCTTCGGCTCACCCTGACCATAAAAAACTGATCCTGCGAGGCAAGGCGTTGTTTCATGGTGCGGGCGGTTGCATCCAGTGCCACGGTGAAACCGGGTTAGGCGATGGCCAAACGGAAACCTATGATGATTGGACACAGTGGGCCAAGGACGCCAAGGCCGTTCCCGATCAACCTGAAACTTACGCTGACTTTGCCGCCGTTGGGGCATTGAATCCGCGGTATCTTCGTCCTCGCAACTTGAACATGAAAACCTATCGCGGCGGCAATCACCCTGACGATATTTATCGGCGTGTATTGAACGGCATTGAAGGAACTCCCATGCCTTCGGCAACGACTCTTCAAAAGGATACGGATGACATTTGGGCGATCGTTGCCTACGTCAAATCAATTCCATACGAAGCAGACAATGTCGTTCCCAAAGCGACTAATGACCGAAACATTAACTAACTGATTTAGCGATTTGATGACAAACCGTTTTTGGAGCATCCTGTTCTTACTGGTTCCCGTTCTGGGGGTCGGTGCGTGCTTCATGGCTGCGTTTAACATCTGGCCATTGGAAAACTGCTGGTATCCGGTGAACTACAGTGTTCAAGGCGAGACCATCGACTTCCTTTCCGATGCAGTGCACTTGCTCTGCGCAGTCATCCTGGTTGGAACCGGGGTGTTCCTGGCTTGGAACCTTTGGAGCTATCCAGAATCCCGCGATGGCGCCGCCAAGCACATCCATCACCACCGAGGGCTGGAAATCACATGGTCGTTGATCCCCGGAGCAATCCTGATCATTCTGGCGTTTTATCAGTACCAATCCTGGGAAGAGAATCGGCTGCAACGTCCGCAGATTGAAATTCAAAACACGCCAGTCGATAAACCGCCCTTGGTAAAGATCTACGCCAAACGATTTGGCTGGGAAATGTACTATGCTGGTCCAGACAATCTGATCGAAACCGCAGATGACATTTATCTTGAAAACTTGCTGGTCGTACCTAGTGGCGAAGACGTCGTGCTCCAACTGGAAAGCTACGACGTGATTCACAGCTTTTCTGTACCCAAGTTGCGGCTTAAGCATGACATCATCCCCGGCAGGAAACAATTCACTTGGTTTCGAGCCAATAAGGAAGCTGAAATGACGATTTACTGCGCGGAATTGTGTGGTTGGGGTCATGCCATGATGGAAGCGGAAATGCGAATCGTGAGTCGGGCGGAATTTGACAAGTGGTTAAAAGAACAAGTCGAGGCGATGTCCCCACAATATGCGGAGGCCATTGAGTGATGAATCAAGACTCCGCTGCGACCGGCAATCCCATCTGGCGTTTTCTGACACGATACGTCTTTGCAACTGATCACAAGACCATCGGAATGCAGTTTCTGTTTTCGACGCTGATCTGGTTCTCGATCGGTGGCTTGATGGCCATGCTGATGCGATGGCAACTCGCCTGGCCCTACACGGAAATTCCTATCGTCGGGAACTGGCTTTTCCCTTCGGCAGGAGGTCAGATGCCACCCGATTTTTACAACATGCTATTTACGATGCATGCCACGATCATGATCTTCTTCGTGATCATCCCTATCCTGGCCGGTGCATTTGGCAATTTCCTGATCCCCTTGATGATCGGTGCCCATGACATGGCGTTTCCGCGCCTCAACATGCTGAGCTATTGGTTTATGTGGCCGTCATTTACCTGCATGATTCTGGCGATCGCATGCTATGGCGATGCGGGACCAGCCGCAGGCTGGACAGCCTACCCTCCCCTTAGCGTGATGTACGGCGAGAGTATGACGCTGTGGACGTTGGGACTCGTCTTTGCGGGAATTGCGTCGATGCTTGGCTCAATCAACTACATCACCACCATCATTCAGATGCGTGCCCCAGGGATGTCGATGTTCCGCTTACCAATGACGATCTGGGCAATGTTGATCACTGCGATTCTACAAGCCTTTGCGCTGCCCGTCCTGACAGCGTCGCTGCTGATGCTGATTTCTGATCGCGTGCTGAATACAGGATTCTTTCTTGCCGAAGGACTCGTGCCCAACAATGCGGAGATGGTCAGCGGTGGTGGACAATCGCTGCTTTGGCAGCACCTGTTCTGGTTCTATTCCCACCCGGCAGTCTACATCATGATCTTGCCAGCGATGGGAATGGTCAGCGACATGCTCAGTTGCTTTGCGCGCAAGCCCCTATTTGGCTATCGCCCGATGGTCTACTCGATGGCTGCCATTGCAGGCTTAGGGTTTGTCGTGTGGGGACACCATATGTTCATCTCCGGGATGAACTATACGATTGCGATGTCATTCATGGTTTCAACGATGTTGATCGCACTGCCCAGCGGAATCAAGGTCTTCAACTGGCTGGCAACTCTGTGGCAAGCACGAATTCAGTTTACTACACCGATGTTATTCAGCATTGGATTTGTCAGCATGTTTGTCATTGGCGGCCTCTCAGGAGTGGTGATCGCCGTTCCTCCGGTTGATATTGTGCTGCATGACACCTACTACATCGTGGCACACTTTCACTATGTGTTATTTGGGGCCAGCTTGCTGGGCGTGTTTGGTGGACTCTACTTCTGGTTCCCAAAGATGTTTGGGCGGATGATGAACGAGTCGATGGGAAAGCTTCACTTCTTGCTGACCTTCATCTTTTTGAATGGAACCTTCTTTCCGATGCACTTCCTTGGGCTTCAGGGAATCTTGCGACGAAAGCCTTCCTTGACCACAGGCGAGTTCGCCGACTTGGCTCCGATGAACGAATTCATCACCTATTGTGCCTTTGCGATGGGGGCGGTTCAGCTCATCTTCATTTTGAACTTTTTCATAAGCATTCGGTTTGGCAAAAAAGCCGGAAGAAATCCCTGGAAATGCAATACGCTCGAATGGTCCGCCCCTAGCCCTCCTGGACACGGAAATTTTGATTTTCAGCCGGTAGTGTTCCGTGGACCCTACGAATACAGCTCTCCAGATTGGGAGGATGATTATTGGCCCCAAACCGAACCCCCAAAGGCAAAGTCATAACGATTAAGTCGCCCAAATCACCGACGCTACGGGCCTCAGCGGGGCAATCGCGACAATTCGGCACAGTACATTTCGTCTTTCAATTTTAGCTGTTCTGGTACAATTTGGTTTTGGAACAATACACGCTGTTTGGATCTAAGCGGTTACGGAAAATCAATGTCGACGATTTTACAAGCAGGTAAGCCTGGCGCAAAAAGCCATACCCTGCGAACTTACCTTGAACTGACAAAACCAAGAATTTCGATGATGGTGCTAATCACCGTTGTCGTCGCAGCCCTACTTGGCAGTTCTTCTTGGCCAGGGGGGTTTGTAATACTCAACGCAGCAATTGCAATTTCGCTGATTGCGGCCAGTGGCAATGCATTCAACATGTACATTGAACGGTACAGCGACTTCTTGATGCCGCGAACTGCCAACCGCCCTTTGCCTGATCAAAGATTAAGTGCTACTCAAGTCGCAACCTTTGGTGCCGTTTGCTTTGGTGGGGGGGTCGCTTTTATGGCAACAGCCATCAACCTCCAAACAGCAATTTGCGGCATTGGCACTTGGATGCTTTACGTTCTGGTTTACACACCACTTAAATCAAGAACCCACTACAACACAGAGATCGGTGCCGTCGCCGGTGCGATGCCAATTTTGCTTGGCTGCCTAGCGACCAGCGGAACCATCAACGCTATCGGCTGGATGTTTTTTGCCGTCCTATTCTGCTGGCAGTTCCCTCACTTCATGGCCATCGCATGGATGTATCGCGACCAATATGAAAAAGGTGGTTTGAAGATGTTGACTGTTGTCGAACCCACGGGTGAGGCAGCGGGGCGCAAGGCGATCGCCTATTCAATTTTGACCTGGCTGGCGAGCCTCACCCCAATCTTTACTTTTGAATCCCTGATCGTTCAGATTGTGTTCGCTATTTTCGCAACGGCCGCAGCCTACTTTTACTTCCAAGCCTCTGTGACGTTCATGCGTGCTCGCAACCAGCAAACTGCGAGAAAGCTTCTGCGAGTTTCCATTACCTACCTACCGGCCTACATGATCCTACTGGTTGCGGGTTGTCTGATTTCGTAAACAAATGAGGCATGCAGGTGAACGCCGAACGCTTTTCCCCAGACGAAATCAAGTTCCAACGTGCTCTTCCCATCTCCAATGGGAAACTTGCTGTTTGGCTGTTCCTCTCGACAGAGATCATGTTCTTCGCCGCGCTAATCGGTTCGTACATCGTATTGCGATTTGGTGCGCCCAGCGGCACTTGGCCATCACCTGGCTCCGTCCACCTCGAAGAATGGCTGGGCGCGTTGAACACGACCGTTCTGATCTGCTCCAGTATCACAGTTGTGATGGCACTAGAAGCTGCCCGAGTTGACAAAAAATCAGCCGCAAAAAGCTGGTTGTTCATTTCCCTGCTACTCGGCACTTCATTTCTCGGCGTAAAAGCCTACGAATACTGGGGAAAGTTTCAGCATGGCATCGTCCCTTCTCCCGTTCGTAGCTTGATGTACGACCGCAGCGATTCGTATTACCTTTCCGATGTCGGCAAAAAAGTCAAATCTGAATTGAAGGAATTGGAAAACCTACCGAAAGATCAGCAATCAACAGAAACCATCAAAGAACTTCAGCTCATCCAATCGGGGCTAGTTAACTGGACTCGCAAAAAAGCCGGCACCACCAATGATTCGTTGATGAAACGAACCGCCATCGATTCACTTGCCCACCTGATCCACCCGGCATTCGGAGATTCTGAAAAGCTCAAAAACTATTTGCAGAACGAAAAACTCGATCTGACGGAGCAACAAGCAGACTTGAAGTCAAACATCGAATCTGACACGCGTGAATTGACCACTCAACAAGCAAAAATTGCCGAACTCCAACCTATCTCAAAAGACAACAAAGAAGTCCAGCAGGAACTCAAACTTGTTGAAGGCTCTGCCAAGCGACTTACGCTTCAACTGACACAGAACAACAAATCATCACGACTTATTTCGGATCGCCTGGCAGCAGTCAAGAAATTTTACGAAATCGAAGGCGGCAGTCAAAAATTGGCAGCGTTCAAACTTCCCTTTGTTCTCCCCAGCGGAAATACCTGGGCCAATACCTATTTCCTGCTAACCGGTTTTCATGCGATCCACGTTCTGTTTGGCCTTTTCGCTTTTGTGGTTTTGCTTGTAAAACCATTAGGAAAACACAATGCAGGCACGATAGAAAACGTCGCGCTGTATTGGCACTTTGTCGATATCGTCTGGATCTTCCTGTTCCCCATCCTGTATCTGTTTTAATGACCGACCCTCAAAATCACGGCCACACAACCCACACGCGAACATTTGTCGCGGTGTTTGCGATGCTGTGCGGATTGACTGGCGTATCGTATTGGATCGCCAACTCGAGTTTGATGGCGGAGTCACCATATACTGCGAGAGGTTGCTTGATCACCATTTCTGCCGCCAAAGCATTTCTCGTAGTCATGTTTTTCATGCACCTTTGGTGGGAACGCAATTGGAAGTACGTCCTGACGCTTCCCGCGATTGCATTGGCTGTCGTCCTGTTCATCCTGCTGATTCCAGACATAGGCATGCGAACGCAATCCTATTCCACGGATCGTCAACTCCGAGCTCCCATTCCACAACCGACCAATATCACACACGAACACAACCATCATTAATCGAGGTGCAGATTAATCTGCGCCGTTAAAAGGGCAACATGAACAAGACGATTCCCATCCTGCTTTGGATGCTAGTACTCGTTTTTGGCGGGATTACGTTTTTTTATCTTAAGACCAAAGATAAAACAGGGGGCCCCGGCAACGGCTCGGTCTTCGTCATCAATAACGAGGGCAAGGCTTACCAACAAATCCCCTGGAAACACTTGCAGAATGTTCCAAGTTTTCAGCTAACCAACCAGGAGGGCGAAGCCTTGGATTCGGCTGAGCTTGCGGGACGCCCCTATGTTGTCAGCTTTTTCTTCGCGCAGTGCCCTTCCATTTGCCGCGACCTAAATAAGCAAATCCAAATCCTGCGTGAACGACTCGACGACCCTGAAATTGCCTTTCTCAGTATATCCGTCGATCCCGAGAACGACACGCCAGAAGTACTCAAACGATACGCAGCTGATTTTGATGCGGACGTCAAAAGCTGGCAATTTTTAACAGGAGAACTCTACAAGGTTCAAGAGATTGGAGAGCACAGTTTTCAGGTCATCGTTGACAAAGAAACTCACACGGACAACATCCTGCTCGTGGATCGCTGGGGACGATTTCGAGACCGCTTTAAATGGGATGACCCCTATGACATGAAGCGATTTCTTAATGTTGCCAAAGATGTACTTGCCGAACAAAGCCCTCCACTCAACAGCAGTTTTGAAACACGCAACATGATGGCGGGTGCAACCCCGTCGGACATCGAATCCATCAAATGGATTCGCGACTTTCATTTGACGGATCAAGATGAACAAAAGTTCTTCTCCCGAGACCTGACGGGCGAAGTCTGGATCGCCAACTTTTTCTTCTCTTCGTGCCCCGGCATTTGTATCAAGCAAAATGAATACCTGGCTGGCCTTCAAAAACGCTTAGCCGACCACCCTGCCAGCATTGTCAGTATCACAACGGACGCCGACAAAGACACGCCCGGCGTCCTTCGAACTTATGCCAATCAAGTGGGTGCCGACTTGAATTCCTGGACCTTTCTGACGGGAAACAAAACGCTGATCAAACGAATCGGTGGAGAATTTTTCAAAGCCACGGCAAGTGAAGAACATCACTCTTCACGATTGTTTGTCGTTGATCGCTGGGGACAAGTGCGGGGCAACTTCGACTGGCAGAAACCAGCGGACGAAGTGCAAATGCTTCAACTGATCGACAAACTGAATCAGGAAGTACAACCTGGGGCAAACGAATGAACCAACTCGATCACTTGAAGCAAGAACCCAACATCGCGTTGGCCAAAAAACTGAACCTTGCAGTCTACGCGATTTCATTTGTGGTATTGCTTCTGGTCGGCATGATGCGGCGGATCAAATTTGAACTGCCAGAAGGTTATCACCTGAATTTCTTACCCGGGATTCATGCAATTCTGAACACGACCGTCGCCCTTCTCCTGATCTCGGCCCTGATAGCCATCAAACGAAAAAATGTGCCGGCTCACAGTCGTTGCATCAATCTGGCAATGCTGTGTTCGGCAACATTCCTGCTTTGCTACGTCTCCTATCATTTCACGACCGAAGAAACAAAATTCGGCGGTGAAGGCGCGGTTTGGTACATCTACATCCTTTTGCTTGCATCCCATATTATTCTGGCCGCAATCAGCTTTCCGTTCATCTTGTATACTTGGGTTCTGGGATATACGAATCAGTTTGCCAGGCATCGTAAGTTCGCCAAATGCGTGTTCCCAATTTGGTTGTACGTTGCCGTCACTGGCCCCATTTGCTATTTGATGCTACGTCCCTACTACGGAAGTTAAAAAAACATGTGGAGTAGAATCTCGATATTGCGTTTGATCTACGTCAGTATTTCCCTGGTTGTCATAAACCTGGGAAATATTGCGACGGCTTGTCCTACCTGCAAAAACGATCTTCAGCACAGCGGTAGCGAGTTTGGTTTTGCGGCCAGCATTCTGTTCATGATTGCGACTCCGTTTTGCCTCTTTGCCGGGTGGACCGTTGCCATCATTCGGCTACGACGCAAAATGCGTGAAGAAGAGGGCGCCTTGTCTGCCAACGTCCGTGGATCTTAACGCAAGGCACAGGAACGAAGTCCTTCCAATCCGCGAGTCATCCCGAAAACGTTAGCGAGGCTTCACTTCGATGGTTTCAGGTTCGTGAGGTGGAGATCCATTCATTCCGATACGGGCACGAGTGCGTTTGGAAATAGGCACCCTCCCTCCGAAGTTGTGATTTTTTTCGGACAAGCCGCTTGGCTTAGGCGCCAGGCTCTATGGAAACCCGACGCGTCAGCGAGGACGGACCTGGCTGTTCCTCGCTCACGCGTCTAGGTAGTGATTAAATTCTGCAGCGACAGTTTTAGCGAAATTTTGGCGCTGGATTTTTGATTTTGAATTTTTGTTTGCCGTTTTCAGGCTTGGTATGTTTTTGTGTTTCGATTGGTTGCTTTTTGTAGCATTCAATCGCGCCCTTTCTGCTTTAAATCGCCGCTTTGACGCCCTTTAACGCCATCCAACGCATAAAGTTAAACGTCAACGCTACGAGTAACGTTGCCGATTGCACTCGAGCCAAACCTCGAACTCGAAACTGCTGGAGCCCTCGGTTGCGGAACTCCGCGTTAGGAAACTCTGCGATCGAAGGCCGCGCTTTATAAAGTTCCTTTGCTGAGTCCGTTGCCATTCGCTGCCGAAACTTGAACACCTCGTCGGTGTCTTTCGGCTGACGTTCATGCGGATCGTTGCCGTTTTTTAGCAGCTTTGCTTCTTTAGGAATCGGACCATAAACCGCAGTGCCTTGCCTTTCAAGCAACGTGATATCAGCGTGCGTCGTAAAGCCGCCATCTACCAGCATTTTCTCTGGAACCTCGCCATGCCGAGCAACTACTTTTTTGTGCATGACGCTCATCTGCCCGCCGTCACTGCCATTGTTGTTGACTTCCACGTCGAGGATTACACGAGAATCTGCTGTCGTCGCAAGGTGAACGTTGTAGCAAGGACGGTAGCCACCGCTGGCCACTTTCATCTTGCGGGCGTCAGGGTCTGTTGTGCTACAACGAGCTTCAGCACCGCTACCCTTCTTGCGTTTTTCTTTGCGGGCGCGAAGTTCTTGAAGTTGTTCCAGAGCGTCAGCGAGCCGTGATTGGCGTTCTTCGGCGGAGCGAAGTTGAGCCGCTTCTTGCTTTGAACGACTTGTTTGCCCGATAGAAGAATCGTCCGTTTCTGCTCGCAATTGTTCTACGCGTTGCTTGGCATGGCTCAAGCTTTCTGTGAGCGTGCCTTGGCGGCGAAACGAACCTCCACCAGCGCTGGCGCGAACACGCATCCCATCTTGAGCAATCACATCGAGTTCAACTAAACCTTGCGAGATCAGCGTGCCGACCGTTTCGGTGAGAAGCTCGTCAAAGAACTCGGGGTTGGTTGAGCGGAAATCACTCAAGAGGTGGTGGTTGACGCTGACTCCGCCGCAAATCCACATGTAGCCAAGGTCGCGTTCGCACAACCGTGCCACGTGACGGGCGCTGCTGATCCCTTCGAGCGTCGCGAACATCCAAAGTGAAAGAAGAATTTTCGGATCGACCGGCGTCCGTCCTGCACGCCCTTCCACTGCCAGGATCTTTCCGTAAAGCTTTGAAAAATCCAGTGACTCTACATATTCCCAAACCACGCGAGCACGATGGTCTGTCGAAAGAAGTTCGTCGAGGCAGAAAGGTTTCCATTCTGATTGATGACGTTCTGGCCGTTGCACTCGTGCAAACACTCTTTTTTTATTGTTCATTACTAAGTTTTAGCGCAAAACAAATACTTGCTCCAGCCCAGTTGATTTAATCACAACCTAGTCGGGTTTCCATGGATGAGTCTTCGGATGGCAAAAGGGCACCCTCCCCTCCCTCCGGGTCCTCCGGGCAGGGGAAGTCCTGCGGTGCTCTCGGCGAGATTCCTGTTGGCTCTAGGCAATCTGTCATCAATTGCTCGTCCCCTGAATCGGAGGCAACTCTACAAGATCCAATTGCGAATGTATTCGGTAGCCTGACTGAAGCGGGCCGAGTAAAAATGATCTGCGCCTTCCACGATATCGATTGCCAATCGCGGATTCGAGGCCTGCAATCGCTTGAGCTCCTCAGGCAAACCTTCAAACGCCGCGTTCTCTTCAAGCTCCAACTGCCCAAACAGTAATTGAGTCGGAACCCGAATCCGGTCAACAAACTTCAACCAATCGTATTGATTGGCGTTCCCGTACTTATCCAGGTAGGCTCCAGCTGCCATCAACGTCGGGAAAGGAAACTCAATATTCAACAACCGGTCAGGTTGATCTGCATCGACCCAATGCTGGGCTTCGGCAAGCGCGTTGGAAAACTTATCCTTGCCACTGGACTCCATAAAACAATCATAGTTCAAGCGAGTCGCCGACAAACCGATGATGGCCTGAACATTGGGTTGCGGCTTATGGGCTTGGGCAAAAAGTGATTTGATTGCCCCCAAACTGTGTCCAGCCAGAATGACTCGCTCGTGCCCACGGGTGCGCAAAAACTGATTCCATGCCGCAAGGTCAAAGGCACAATCGCTTACGTTCTCAAAAGCGCCTCCCATATAAGCCGATCTGCCCATGCGGACCGTTCGATTGACGTCATCATGACCACGTGTATTGCCAATCACCACATGCAGCCCAAGATCAAGAAAACTGTGAGCGAGATAGAACAAAAACCGTGACGAATAGAAATTCCCGGCTAACCCATGAGTCAGGACAACCGCTTCGTATTGAGTGCGGTTCTCACCAATGGGTGTGCAATAAAGTCCATGAAGTCGAACTCGATCTTCGGTGTTGGCAGAAACAATTTCGCCTTTCATCTTCGCATCCGTTCCAAGCGTCGTGTCACTCGACTCCGCATCAAATATCTAAACTTAGGGCAAAAAAAAACTGTTGGCGCCAGCGATTTTAGAGATCACTGAATACCAACAGCATTGTAGCAAATGGTTTCTGGTGCAATTAGTGCGGCGTATTGGCACTCAACTGCGAAAGCATTTGAAGCACACCGTTCAAATGGGCCAAACGAGGGCCATAGCGATCGACAAATTCATTCAATACGAATTCGCCATCAAGCATATTCTCGAAGTTGTCACTTACGTCAACTGTCAAATTATGCAGAAACTCGGTTTGAACCTGACTAAGTGCTTCCGCTGCCGCGCGGCAGCGACGAGCAAGAAGCGGATTCGAATCTTTCCATTGATTCAATTCAATTGAACGCTGCTTTTGCGATGAGTGCATTTGCTCAACTAACTCTTCCAACAGTTCGTTCTGGCGTTCTTGGCCGACGACGAGTTGTTGCAAAAGCTGTTTAAGTTCTGAACCAGATTCTTGTTGGCTATTGGTTGAATGCACTGTTGTTTTGCTAGCAGATGGGCTGACGTCAATTCGAAAAACAGGAGAAACATCCTGTGGGTCATGCGACATCTATAAGCTCCGTAGATGATAGATTTCTTGAGTACTCGATTAGTATAAACACAGCTCGGTGCAGTGTCGAGCAATTGCGTCGGATTCAGTTCCTTTCACCGACAATGTTATTCGATCACCGGCTCCAGGCAAAACATCCTGCAAAGTTTTCCATTACACAATTAGAACATTCGTTTCTTTCGTTTCATTCTTCTACAAATTCGAAAATGCCGATTCCGCGGGAAAAGATTGAGGCAAATTGAGCGCCCATTTTTTCGATACATAAACAAGACTCAAACGCTAAAAATTTCTGTCAGCCTCTTGAATCCAGTTTCGTTTTGATTAGACCCTGCGAGCTGAACAGTTAAACAGATTGCCTAATCGTTTTGGTCGTTATCATCGATTCAGCCACAACTTTCGACCGCAGTATGGCCTCAAATTCCCAATCTAGAAACAACTTTGCTCTTGGATTCCTGACAGTCCTTGACGTGGAAGGCTTCGGCGCTTGCGGCGGTCTTCTTGTCGTCAATCCAATCGGGCGTCCAATTGAGTTTCACTGCACGGCCCCTGTCGCTGCAAATCGAACTCAGGAGATCCTCTACGGAAAATCGCTACAGTCCTACCTCTACTGTGACCAGATTGGGAAAACATTGATGGATCAGGCCAAATCCAAAATCGATCTGGTCGTCACGGACAAACCGGCACTCGCCGATCTGGAGACTTCATCCGAGCAAGCCTTGATTTTGCTTGTCGACAAAAGTGAAACTGGCACCACTTCAGCAAAGATTCTTGAAGCGACCAAAATCAAAATTCGTTCCGAATCCGTGTTCGATGCCTTTGCATTTCGCTGTGATAACGAGCAAGTTCAAGATACCACCCATTGGCTAAATCAATTCAATGAAACGCTTCCTTTGGACGAACCCTTTGAACGGATCGAACATGCCATCGATGAAGCACAAGCTGTCGCTCGGTAACCCGTCACCATAGAGGCGACCATCATGAACACAGAACCTCTGCAGACGACGCATTGGCAAAGCGAACTCGAAGCCCCGATTTTCATCGAAGCAAAGGAACTTGAGTTACCCGTTTCGCCGCGGCCACTTACGGTCTCGGCAACCATGAAGTCGCGCCGCCCCAAGACATTCTCATATTACTTCAACGGGCAGGAAGAACTTCTCAAACCCCAGCAAAGTGTTCCAAAAGCAAACGCTCCGAAGGCTAAACTTCCTCGCAAGAAGTCCGGACTCCCTCAGCAGCACACGAGAATCAAACCACCCAAAGACGTTATCAAACTGGGAGACAGGCTGTTTTACATGCTACAGCCGCCATTGGAATCGCTGCTGGGAGGAAACACCCTTGAATTTCCTTTCGAGCCGTTTCCCTATCAGTATTCAGGCATCTCATTTTTGTTCCCGCGGAATCATGCAATCCTGGCCGACGAAATGGGGCTTGGTAAAACGATGCAGTGCATCACGGCCATTCGGATGTTGATTCGTAGCGGTCGGCTCAACCAAGTCTTGTTGATCTGCCCCAAACCGCTGGTCACCAACTGGCAACGTGAATTTGAAACCTGGGCCCCTGAGATTCCGGTGATCGCCGTCAATGGCAACCAGACAAATCGAAGCTGGCTTTGGCAACGCGACCAGACCAGTGTAAAAATCGCCAACTATGAATTGCTCACACGCGATGAACACCTGCTGGTGGACAATGACCTCTCATTCGACCTCGTTGTTCTGGATGAAGCCCAACGAATCAAGAACTCGGGGAATTCGACCAGCAAAGTCGTCACGAAAATTTCGCGTGAACGAAGCTGGGCACTGACGGGTACACCCATCGAAAATAGTATCGAGGACCTCGTCGGCATCTTCGAATTCGTATCGCCGGGAGTGCTCTCCAGTCACATGACAACCCGGCACGTGCGCGAGCAGGTCCAAGACTTCATCCTTCGACGCACCAAAGACAAGGTCATGACGGACCTGCCACCCAAACTAATGCGGGATGCCGAACTTGACCTCTCCCCGGAACAATGGGACTCATACACTAGCGCAGAGAAGGATGGAGTTCTTCGTCTAAACGACATGGGAGACGAAATCACCATCAAGCACGTATTTGAGTTGGTGCTGCGACTCAAACAGATTTGCAACTTTGACCCCTCCACCGGGGCCAGCAGCAAAATGGAACGTCTTGAGGCCGACATGGAAGAGGTCGCCGCAAGTGGCCAAAAGGCGATCGTATTCAGTCAGTGGGTTAACGCAATCGTCGACATTGACGAAAAATTAGAACGATTCAATCCGCTCCAATATCACGGTCGAATCCCATCCAACAAACGAGATGGCATTCTCCAGGAATTCAAAGAGAATCCAGACCGAAATGTGTTGTTGATGAGCTACGGGGCGGGCAGCGTTGGCTTGAACCTGCAGTTTTGTCGCTACGTGTTCCTGTTTGACCGGTGGTGGAACCCGGCAGTCGAAGACCAGGCCATCAACCGCGCCCACCGAATTGGGGCGGCTGGTAGTGTGACCGTGACCCGCATGATTATGGCAAATACCATCGAACAACGTATTCATGATATTCTTGAAACCAAACGACAACTGTTCAACGAAATTCTTTCGGACAACGAAATGCCCGCCCAGCGGGGGCTCACCCAGGATGAAATCTTCGGCCTGTTTGATCTAAGAAGCTCAAAGGGTAAGATCAAGCGAAAAGCCGCGTAGCAAACGGGCGTACTCACATACTCCGCTTCTGGTTATCGACGTTGCAACAGAAACCTCCTGCCAAGCCCAAACCCAACAGCTACCCACCGTGGGCACCACGGTTCTGGGGCGGTATGCGATTGCGGGATTACATTGGCCTGTTATGGCAAAATCGATTTCGAATTCACATTTCCAAGTACCCCATGCTGGTTCTGGTCGGAATCTGCAGCATTTTCAACTCGATTTTTGCCGTATTTCAATGGGCACTGTTCAACCGGCGAATTCATAAAACGAAAATTGAACACCCGCCCATTTTTATCATTGGACATTGGCGGAGCGGCACGACCTTGATGCACGAACTGCTGGCGAAAAACACTTCGCGGACCTACCCCAATAATTTCCAGGCGTTTGTCCCCCATCACTTTCTGGTCTCGGGCTGGATCATAGGACCATTGATTAGTTTGCTCCTGCCCAAAAAGCGACCGATGGACGATATGGAACTTTCTGCGTCCGCCCCCCAAGAAGACGAATTTGCCTTGATCTCACTAGGGGCCCCTACGCCATATCGAAAAATCGCCTTTGCCAACAATCGTAACAACGATCATTTGCAATTGAACTTGAGCCGAACCGAACCCAAGATCGCTACCCGCATCAAGATGGCTTTGAGCTACTTCTTCAAAGCCCTCACTTTAAAGTCCGGCAAGCAACTCATACTAAAGTCTCCCCCACATACCGGGCGAATCAGGCAGTTGGCCAAATGGTTCCCCGGAGCCAAGTTTATCCACATGTCGCGGCACCCACACAAAATGGTTCCATCAACGATTCGACTATGGCAGCTGATGGAACAAACCCAAGGATATCAGTCCGCCAAAAATGATTTCGATTCATGGAAGGAGTACGTCTTCAGTTGCAAAGACCTGATGTATGACGCCTATTTCGATTTCAAAAATGAACTTCCAGACAATCAACTTGTCGAAGTTAAGTTCGAGCAACTAATAGAGAATCCAGAAGCAGAAATTCGTCGAGTCCACCAGCAGCTGGAGTTGGATGGAATCGAGCAACTCGTTCCGCAGGTCAAAGCCTACTTTGAAAAAAACCGCGAACACAAAACGCATCGCAATCCTATCGATGAAACTCTAAAGGCTGAAATCAACAGTCACTGGATTGGTTACCTTGAGGAATTTGGATACGACAAATAGATGGCAACCGTTTTGGAGCAAGGGTCGTGTTTATCAAGCGAGATAAGTGAAAATGCACATCGAGATGCCTGTAATGTTGTTTCGGCAGGAGCCTCAACCTCCCAAAAAACGATAACGAAGTGGAAGGCCTGTGGAATCCGAATCAAGCGCGAATCGTGCCGTCGCCGGTCACTTGATACTTGAACGATGTTAACTGTTCAACGCCCACAGGTCCGCGAGCATGCATCTTGCCAGTGGCAATTCCGATCTCGGCCCCCATGCCGAACTCCCCGCCGTCAGCAAACTGAGTCGAAGCATTGTGCATTAGAATCGCGCTATCCAATTCGGAAAAAAATCGCTGAACGGAAACCGCATTCTCGGTCAGAATGGCTTCCGTATGCCCAGAGCCATACTCACGAATATGCTGAATCGCAATGTCAATATCAGCCACCATTCGAACGGCAATAATCGGCGCCAAATATTCGCGTCCCCAATCATCATGAGATGCAGGCAACACACGCGAATCGACCGCCTGGACCTCCTGGTCACCTCGCACTTCACAGCCGGCCTCGATCAAATCATTCACGACAGGCCCTACGTGCGAATCGGAAACATCGCGGTGAACAAGCAGACACTCTGCCGCGCCACAGATTCCCGTACGGCGCATTTTGGCATTTAAAACCACCCGTCGCGTCTTCTCCAGGTCAGCACTCGCATCGACAAAAATATGGCAAACACCTTCCAAGTGGGCAAACACAGGTACGCGAGCTTCATCCTTAACCCTGGCAACAAGCCCCTTCCCACCACGCGGCACAATCACATCCAGAAACTGAGTCATGTTGCCTAACATTTCGCCCACTGCAGCGCGATCTCGAGTGGGTACCAACTGAATCACCTCTTCAGGCAATTCCGCGTCGCGCAACCCGGCTAGCAATGATTGGTGAATGGCCTGATTAGAATGAAAGCTTTCCGATCCACCCCGAAGAATTACGGCGTTCCCAGATTTCAGGCAAAGAGCTCCAGCATCTGCCGTGACATTGGGACGACTCTCATAAATCACACCCACGACCCCAAGAGGAGACCGCACTCGTTGAATTCGTAATCCACTGGGACGCTCCCAATCGGCAATCACCACTCCAACAGGGTCAGCAAGCTCGGCAACTTGTTCCAAACTTTGGGCGATACTTTCAATCCGTTCTGGATTCAACATTAGCCGATCCAGCAACGCGTCAGAAATGCCCTTCTTACGACCAAACTCCATATCCATCCCATTGGCTTTTTCTAAGCCATCGAAACTAGCGCGAATGGAGGTAGCGGCACTCAAGAGTGCTCGGTTTTTCTGTGCAGTGGAAGCAGTTGCCAGCTGAATTGCTGAGGATTTTGCCGCGACTCCCAACTCGCGCATCACGGTTTCGACGCTCTTTGACGATTCGTTCATGCCTTCAATTCATCTCAATCAATTCGTTACAACGCCATGTCATCTCGATGCGCCATTTCCTGTTGTCCGGAGTAGCCTAACAAACTTTCAATCTCACGACTTTGGCAACCGGCGATTTTTGCGGCCTCACGATCAGAATAGCCAATCAATCCAACCGCGATTATCTCTCGCGACAATGACATGATGGAAACGGGATCCCCTCGTTCAAACCGCCCTTCCACCTCGACAACCCCTGCTGGCAAAAGCGAATTACCATCGCGAAGTGCTCTCAACGCCCCCTCGTCGATCAACAAGTTTCCCCTGGGAGCCATTCCGCCAATCCAACGTTTCCTGGCAGCTTGTGGAGTATCCGTGGCAAAAAACCAAGTGCATTTCGCCCCCTCAATCAATGCAGAAACTGGACGAGACACGCTGCCTTTGGCAATCACCATCGCACACCCGCCCCTCATCACCGTACGAGCCGCCATAATCTTCGTTCGCATCCCACCTTTGGCAAGTGCGTTTGCCGAATCACCTGCCATTGCTTCAATTTCCTTGCTGAGCACAGACACACCCGGTATATGTCTCGCCGATGGGTCCACTTGAGGGTCGGCGGTATAGAGTCCATCGATATCGGAAAGCAGCACCATTCGATCCGCAGATATCATAAGCGAAACTCCAGCTGCCAGTCGGTCATTATCGCCATAACGAATTTCATCTGTAGCTACCGTATCATTTTCGTTGACAATCGGCACGATGCCAAGCTGCAGCAACTTCTGCATGGTTGCTCGGGCATTCAAGTAACGCCGACGATCTTCGGTATCCCCCAGAGTCACCAGCACCTGGGCACTGGTTATCCCGATCGACTCCAGGGCATTTCCCCAAGCTTGAGCCAATAGAACTTGTCCGACTGCCGCCGCCGCCTGGCTCTCCTTCAACGTCAGCTCGCGATGGGGAAGGTCCAAACGATGACGCCCGATCGCGATCGCCCCAGAAGACACCAAAACCACTTCGGTTCCCTGCGCACGCAACATCGCAACGTCGGCTGCCACACCATCCAGCCATTGCGTTCGCACTCCGCGCGTCACTGGATCAACCAAGAGCGCCGAACCGATCTTAATGACGATCCGTCTCGATAAATTCAACATCTCTCGGGAATTCGACTGCAACATTATTGATGCCTGATCCACTTTGCCAAAACTCAACCGAGCCATATCACGAAACCGAATCTGCAATCATCGGCTAAACAACTCTTTGAGCCCGCATTGGGATCAAAGGACGCGGTTGAAGAAAGCCGGTCATTAAAGTTCAATTATTTGACGAAGTCAAATCACGATGAAGCCGACGGCGGCGGTCAGTCGTTTGCGAGTTCCCACTTTGCATTCGCAGCTCTTCGCGAAGTTGTTCATCGGACATCTGCAATCGTCGCTGGCGAGCTGACCAACGGAATCCATAATCAATCACGCCAAACAAGAACAAGATCAAAGCGGTTTGAAATCCAATCTTTAAGATCAGCCCCAGAGTCTGGCTAGCAAAGTCACCCATCGTACTGGCTCCCAAGGCCACGATCGCTCGCCAATTCCAGTAGCTAGTCAGGCCTGCGGCACCAATAACGACAATGAGCTTCGGCAAATCCATCATCGCCGCCATCAAATGCGACCAGGAAAATACTCGCTGAAGCCAGTGATGTGGAGAAAGTCGAGTCGGGTCCAAGTTGACTCGATGTGGCAAAAACATAGGACCAGTCTGAGCCAGATGGGATAGCACTGAGACAGCAAACAGTAATCCAATCAAAGGCAAGGCGGCAAAACCGACCGTTCTGACTGCTTCCCATACCAAACTCCCCGCATCAACCTCGGCCAATGACGTGCTCGCCCCTGACCAGATGGAATGAGTAAACGAACGCAGGCTTCCAGAAATCTGTCCAAGAAAAACCGAGGCCAGAACCAATACACCCAACAATTGGATGGCGCCTGACAATTGTTGGCTGACAGCGACATCACCGTCCTCGCGGGCCGTCTGCAGCCGAGCTGGCGTCGCGGGATGTCGAGCATCTGAATCATCACGGAACATGTAGACTCGCGTTCTGCTGGTGGGTTAGCGCTACGCGTACATGGTCAACGGCCGATTGAATATCATCCACAAACAACCAGACGCAGCCGCCCAAAGTCAAAAACACCGCCAACCACAAGACAACCAAATTGGCATTCAATCCGAACTGCAACATATTCAATTGCGGCATCGTGCGATTGATAAATCCCAAGGTCAGCGTTGAAATCAATAACGCGGCAATCGCAGGACCAACTGCCCTGACCGCCAAGCTTAAACTTTGCCCGAGTAAAGTCCCCATCAACTCCAACAACTCTCTCTGCACGACCAACTGCCCTAGTGGAACCTGTTGAAAAGTGTCGAGCACCGCCGTGACCATCATCTCCGGTCCACCCATCATGGCGAAAACCGCAAGTGACAACATATTGAAAAAACTGGCCATCACTCCACCCATATTGGCGTTCTCCCCTCCAATGGGGTCGGTCAAGTTTATCCCTGCCAATTGCCCGATGACCTGCCCAGCAACTTGAGCTGCGGAGATCAAAATCATCACTCCCAACCCAATCGTGGCACCAATCAACGCTTCGTTAAACACAGACGTAAACAAATCCAGCTTGCTTACGTCAGCGAATGACGCATTCTGCATCAAAATGGGAACGGTAACCAAAGTAAGCATGCCCGCCAATCCAACCCGAAACAGGAATGGAACACGAGCATGACTAAGCAGCGGAGCCGTCAAAACACTGGCGAGAATCCGGACGAAAACCAGGAATGCACCGATCGCTAACGCCATTGAGTATCAGAACTCCATTCGACGTTTGCAGTATTGATCTGGTCAGGCACCGTGCCAAGTTGCTGCTTGCTGTATTCAACCATTTGTCCGGCAAGCCAAGGTAGACAAAGTCCCAGAACCACAATCATTAAAATAATCTTTGGCGTGAACGCAACGGTTTGATCCTGCACCTGCGTCATCGCCTGCAAGATTCCAACAATCAAACCGATCACCAAACCGGAAATCAGAATTGGCCCTGCGATCCAGAGTCCAGTTGTGATCGCTTCACGGCCCCAATCAACGGCATCTTGTGCTTCCATCATTGTACTCCTAGTCATCAACCAAACGAACCAAAACTCTGTAACAACATGCCAACGACCAAATTCCAACCATCAACCATGACAAACAAAATCAGCTTGAGCGGAAAACTGACCATGGTGGGCGGCAACATCAGCATCCCCATCGAAACGGTCACGGACGAAACGACCAAATCCAAAACCAGGAAGGGCAAGTAAATTTGAAATCCAAGCAAAAATGCTACTTTGAGTTCACTCAAAACGAACGCCGGCAGGATGACATTCAAGGGAACTTCCGAGTAGCTTTTCGGAGGAGCCACTTGCTGCCCCGGCGAAATACCCTTGGGTGCATACTTATAGAAAATAGCAACCGCTTCTTGATTGCCTGCTCGCTCGATCTGCTGACTCATAAAATCTTTAACGGGCCGGACCCCTGCAGTCCAAGCTTCGTCCCAAGTCATTTCGCTGCCTTTTGCGGTGTAGGGATCAATTGCGTCCGTCTTGACCTGATTCCAAACAGGAGCCATCACAAGAATGGTGATAAAAACGGAAAGCGCTGTCAGAACCTGAGTCGGTGGAAGTTGCTGAGCCCCAAATGCCTGTCGCAGCAAACCAAGCACCACGACAATTCGAATGTAGCAAGTGGTCATCAACAGAATCGCCGGCGCCAAACTCAAGGCCCCAAAAATCAATGCAGCCTTAAACGTGGTCGCCGTTCCGTCTCGAGACGAGACCGAGTCCACCCCTTTAGAAACCAACCCAGAAATCACATCATCCGGATTCGGCACCGAAGACGCCATTCCAGCACCTTCATCAATTTGTTCAGCAACCTTGGACGGCCATTCACTGATTTTTTCCGCAGGTGCCTGCTGATTTGGAGCATCAGCCAAGGGAGATTCGAACGATGCACTCGAAGGATTGTTCAAGGTCGGCATCTGCTGACCTTGAATCGATTCCGATCCAGTCATTCCGGCCAGCAAAAATGCTGCGAGAAAAATTATCATTGGTGGTTGAAATCGGTACATGGACAGAATCAAGCCTCATAATCAGTTCGACTTGATTTGCCTGCTAACTCAGAGAGTTTGCGGATAACTTTATCCATTGCAGCTTCGGTTGTCTCACCTTCTTGATTGGCACGACTCAATGCAGTTCGAAACCCAGCACTTCCTCGTGACGAACGATTGGGACGAGCGGTCGGCCTTGAACGTGACAGGCGAGTGTTGCAGACATCGGTCAGGTACTCCACCTCTTCGGGATCCGTGATCTCTCCGATTGGGTGTGTGCCTTCCTCGCCATGCACCAACAAAAGTAACTTGCTTCCCAATCGCACCAACTGAAGCGTTTGTTTCGCGTTGAGCCTTGTTGTTCCAATCAACTCGAACACTTCCGAAGGAAGCCCTGCATTCGATTTTGGGTTCGTCTTTCGCATCAACCAAACAAATCCCAGATAGCCACCTACGACCATCGCCAGACTACCTAAGACTTTGGGCCAGTTAACATCTTGCAACTGCCCTTTTATTTCTTCTTGCCATGCGGCCGAGTTTCCTGGCGTACCCGAGCCTTCCTCAATCAAATTTGCAGCTCCAGCCGTTGCGATGTCGTGCACTGGCATCGCGGTTTGATGGTCTGCGTGCCGAACAGGGCTACCGCCGGTGACTCCAGGAGTATGAGAGGTTGCCTGAGTTTGACCTGGGAACTGACCTTGAAATTTATCAACTTCGCCTGAAACTCTCTGCCAGTTCTCTTGCACCCATCCATCAGCACGTTGCGCCATGGTCGATGAAACCATCAGCGCAGCAACACCGAAAAATAAAATCAGGATTTTTGAAATTGGCTTCATCAATACGCATCCATGCGACGATAAAAGGATAAGTACCCGTATGGGCTTCTTGCCTCGATACTTTGAGGGGTACTTGTGGCGGAATTCCTGAAGAGCTTCAAGGGCAATGCGTGAAATACGAGCCCGCTAGCGGAAGGTCGTCTAATGACGACTGTTTGCGTTTCTTTTCTGGGCGAATCATGGCCCTATCAATTCAGCGACGCGACTTAAGCGGCATTGCGAATCCAGCGTTTGATGACCTTCGCGGCCGCCTCTGGATCTTCTTTTAGCAGCTTGCTAATTTCGTTCTTAATCGATTGCTCATCACCGGCTGGTGCTTCGGTTTCACACTCATTTTCTTCAGAGTGAATCGAAACAGGCACATGTTCAGGCGTTGATTTCTTCGAGCCAGAAAAGACGTAGGTGATAATCATCACGCCCAATAGCAAAATAGCGCCTCCGCCCCAGGGTCCTCCAACAGGCTCCAACGTTTTCTCAAGCCAGACGAACGGAGGCACATTAGCTGTTTGGTCAGCCGGCTCCTTGATCACCCTCACGTTGACAACGGGTTCGGCGTTGGCTGATCCTGACTTTGGAAGAAGCTCGAGAATTCGTTGAATGATATCAGACTTGAACTCATCAACTTTCGACTGATACGCATCCATCCGAGCCGGGCCAACAGATCGAACCATCGGAGACACCCGTTTAGGCAATAGATGTTCTGCGATTTCGACTTCGGCAACCACGGCCTCAACAAGCCTCGTCTGCAAATTAGTCTTGGCCAATTGACTCTCGCTCAGCTCAGCATGTCCATTCGTTCCAATTTGAATGACGTTAGGCCTGACCGGAGATTTGCTTGCGTGTAGGTCAACCTTTTTTGCCGTAATCTCAATCGTCTCGACAGTCACTTTGACTTCGATTCCTTCAAAGTCGCTGAGAGCCTCTCGGATTGCTTTTTCATATCTAAGTTGTTGATTGACCCGATGGGACGCACTCAGAGCCGGAGTGGTTGTACGTTGCTGCCCAACCATCGATTGCTCATCATTTCCGTTCTGAAACGATACTCCGCTATTTAGATCGTTAACGACAATCGACTCTCGATCGATGCCTGCGATTGCTCCCGTGATCAAATCACGAATTGATTCAACCTGCAAGGATTCCAAACTCAGTTCATCGGCTGGTTGAATCATGATTACCGCGGTTTGCTCGTCCTCATGAAAGGAACTTCGCGATTTGGCACGATCCATCTCAAACCAGGCTTGCTCCACAAAGGGCAGCCTTTCCACCATTCCGGTGATTTGCTTTTTCTTTTCTGCTTGCAGAGCCTGCTCTTGTTGAATGCGAGACAGAAACGGCGCAAAGTTTTGCGAGTCGTCCTCCTTGGAAGCGAGCCCCTCTGGCAAGGCGTTATTATCTGCCACCGCTTGAAGGTAGACACTTCGTTCGCTCTTGGGCACCAAAATACTGTTTTCGACGATTTCAAAATCGTTCAGTCGTGCCTTGCTCAGCGCAACCTGAATCCTCTGCAGTTCATTCTTACGTAATTTGTATCCTTCAATCAATTCGCAGGTTTCAACCACTTGAGGCATGCTGAGCCAAACGACCGCTCCAACGACCAAAATCGCGGCAACGATGATAATCTGCCAACGACTTCGTGGCGAACTCAACAATGCGGCAACCTGACTATTGGCTTGGGTCGATTCCATGATCTCTTTCGCGCTAAGCCTGGCCTATGCCGCTCGACGAACAGTGTCGCCAATCGCTGCATTTTGTTTGGGAATGACCAATACGTTGGCCATCCCTCCCTGTGGACAATCCCAGGATTGAATCTGTCCACCATGGCGAAGAGCCAAACGATGAGCATCCACCAAAAATTGATCGATCACCTGAGGCAAAACTCGAGGTAGATGATTTGGATTGTCAACAAGCGGTGAAAAAGAGGAATTGGATGCAAACGTGGTCGAGGAGTCAGCGACTTCCAACTCCCATTGATAGTTTCCGTCGATCAAAGTCACCGAAATCTCACCGCCCTGTGGCAGAACGTTCAGCGCGTGTTGAATCAGATTCTTGATCGCCGCTTCAATCGTGCCAGAGTCTATGGGAGCGACGAGTTCAGCAACATCCGTCTCCACATTGACTTTACTACTTTCTATCTCGGGGTGAAGTTTGTAAAGGACTTTGTCAATCAACTGGCTCACATCAGCCAAGTCACATTGCGTCGACGAGTTTAGGTGCGAATTATTCATACTTCACCAGAATCCTTGGAAATGATTCGATTGGGGGTGGATACTTTTAGCGAAACCGAAGCACCGATGCAAGAAGAGATACTGATCGCGATTTTCGCATTTTCCAAAACCATCCTGAATGATGACAGCATTTGATCTAGTCGTTTCAGATGGCATGACTCCAACATGCTTGGTCCTACCTCACCCGTCGACGAGGTTCTTGCCTGTTACGGGAGGTGGTTGAGGCTCCTGCCGAAACAATTCTTGTTCCTCTCAAACGTGGAACTTGGGGCAAATACCCGGACTGTTTTGAATTGACGTGGTAACAAGGCTAAGAAAAACGGTGTATCTGATGTTCTCGGCCCGCCACTCGAAGACGGGCGAAGGTACTAGGCGAGATTTGCGATAAAGCAAAGAAAGAGCCGTGCAATTGCAGGAACGTGCCCCTGCGGCGAAACAATCGCTACGCGGATTGAAAAACGCGTCAGATTACAACGCTTTTTATCGTTTCCATGATCCAACGATCTAGATCACTCAACATTTGTGTCGGCAATTCATCGCCGTTCGGATACTGCCTCAACGTTACGGAAAACCCGGCAACGTGTAGCAACTTGAGCTGAGCACAAAGTTTATCCTCACTGAACTCAAGAGATTTGCGACAGTGCCCCCAAAACAAAGGCAACTCGCGGCAACGCATCCAGTCACGAAGTGGGGTCAAGTCGCCTGGCATCGGACCATTAAGCGAAACAACTCCCGAGACAACTTCTGGAATCTCAAGGCCAACTCGATACGCCATCGTCCCACCTGCTCCATAACCGGCAAGGAAAACTCGCTCTGTGTTGATATTCATATTCATTCGGGCGTAATCAATCGCGTCGCACACACTTTGAATCGAATGATTAATACTGGTTGATGTTTGCTCCCAGTAAAACCCACGTGATTCATTACCTGAATAGGCTTGTGGACCAACGCCAACATAATTTCTCATGCTGAGTTCTGGCATCACGCGTGACAACTGATTTCGGTCGTCGCCATCTGAATGCATCCAAACAATCAATGGATACGAATAACCCGCCTCATAGTGCATCGGCACGAAAAGGGTCGGATCAGTTGTTGAAGCAAACGAGTGCTTGGAAAAATCAAGAGCAGGAGCCTTAGTGTCGCAAGTCGCCGTGGCCAGAGGGCCAATCTTGATTCGATTCATAAATATATCGACCGCTGAATAAGCAGGAGCAGTTCTTTTTCGAAGACGCGTTTTGTAAAACAGATACAACACGAAGTCAACGGCACAAAACAAACTCGAAACTTAATTGATTGCAGAATCAACAAAGCAATCCGCTAGCAATCGAACATCCAACACGAGGCAAGGCAAATGGGGTCGGGAGTCTTTTCTGATCAATTGCGAGAAAGTCGAATCAACTGACCGCACAATCAACATGTTCCAGTCTCCAAAACAAAGAAAAGACTCCCGACCCCTTTACTCCCCGCCAAGTGAAAAACAAGTGCTTTTGCGAAGAATCCACCGTTTGCCTCTTGCGTTTGCCCGTCAACTGCACGATATTTTTTTGCTTGACCAATCAAATTCCTGGCTTGATCAAGAAAGTCAGAATCTCAATAAAACACACTTTGTCAAATTAGGATTTTTCGATGAAAGCTCCAGTTCGCGTTACCGTAACAGGTGCAGCCGGCCAGATTAGCTACGGACTTCTATTTCGTATTGCTGCCGGCAATATGCTTGGGCCCGACCAACCCGTCATTTTGCAATTGCTGGAAATTCCTCCTGCCATGAATGCTCTCAATGGCGTTGTGATGGAATTGAATGATTGCGCATTCCCATTACTTCACGACATCGTTGCGACCGACGACGCAAATATCGGATTCGGGGACAGTGAATTTGCCTTGCTGGTTGGCGCGATGCCACGCAAGAAAGGGATGCTTCGCAAGGACCTTCTCGAAGCCAACTCAAAAATCTTTTCTGCACAGGGAGCCGCAATCAACGGAAGTGCCAAGAAAGATTGCCGAGTTCTCGTCGTTGGAAATCCCGCCAATACAAACGCCCTGATCACCATGGCCAATGCTCCTGAAATCAAGCACGGCAACATTACTGCCATGACTCGCCTTGATCACAATCGAGCGATTAGCCAATTGGCATCTCAAACTGGCTCAGCCTCAAACGAAGTCAATAAAATGACGATTTGGGGCAACCACTCTGCGACTCAATTCCCCGACATTTCCAACACGACCGTTGGCGGAAAAGCCGCATCTGAAATGGTCGAAGAATCATGGTACCGCGACACGTTCATCCCTACCGTACAACAACGGGGCGCAGCAATCATCGAAGCTCGCGGAGCATCCAGTGCGGCCTCTGCAGCCAACGCTGCGATTGATCACATGCACACTTGGGTCATGGGCACCAGCAATGATGACTGGGTGAGCATGGCGATTCCGAGTGACGGCAGCTACGGCATTCCTGAGGGTTTGATTTACTCGTTCCCAGTAACCTGCGCTGACGGCGAATACTCAATCGTTCAAGGTCTCAACGTCGACGACTTTAGTCGCGAAAGAATGAACGCGACCGCAAATGAACTTGCCGAAGAGCGCGACGCAGTCAGTGAACTCTTGCCAAGCTAACGCTCATTAGAATTGAAAACACTCCAAAGCGACGGTCTCAAGAGACTGCCGCTTTTTTTTGTGATCTCAAATACCGATTCGCAAGTCCCCTGCGTTTCATCACTTCGACTCGAAAACTTTGTTACGATAGATAAAATTAGCCAGGGGTCAAAAAACATGCTTCGCTTCACATTTACCAGGAATTGGAACTGCTTGATTGCCGTCGTTGCGATGGCGTTTCTAACAGCCGGATGTTCAAACTCATCTCAATCAATCAATGAGGGGGATGTGGTTTTCGCCGGCGGCTTTCAAACCGATTCGCGAGATGGCGGTCGCCCAGTCAAATTGATTGCTGCCGCACTAGGTGTCGAAACGCAGGTGTTCCGCGATGCATTCAGTGGAGTCACGCCTGCCAAAGGGGGCGGCCCCTCTGGCTCTGAGGCAAAGGCCAATAAGAAAGTCCTGATGGATGCGCTGGAAAAGCACGGCGTCACGAATGAACGCCTGGACGAAGTATCGAACTATTATCGATATCGCCCACAAACAGGCGAATTGTGGAAACATACACCAGCGGTTGCTAAAGCAATTGCCAAAGATGGTAAAGTCATTGAAATAGAAATCACGAATCCTGGGTCGGGTTACCTTTCAACACCGACGGCCAAACTCAATGGCTATGACAATGTCAAATTGGAGGTTGAACTTGAATTCAACACCGAGCTGAAACAAAACGGAAAGGTACGAGCCATTCGTATCGTGAACTAACCTCATGCCATGAATGAAAATGGCGATCCAATGTAATTTTCGATATTGGCGATTCGATATCGATTTTAATCAATCTTTTTTATCAATGAACGCAAACGAGTAGACCATGCCACATTCGAAACTTTCTCGACGCAACTTCATCAAATCGACGGCTGTTGTTGGAACCGCAACATTAGTCGGTGGACGAGCGATGGGATCGCCGCTTACGACTCCGCTGCCACACCAGGAGGACGAGCCATCGTTGAAGGATCGAATTTTCAAGACCCTCAAAATTGGCATGGTCAATATTGAGGGCACGCTCATCGACAAGTTCAACGCGGCTAAGGAAGCCGGTTTCGCCGGAATCGAAATGGACTCGCCGGGCATGGACGTCGATATCACCAAGGCAGCCATTGCAGAAACGGGACTACCGGTCGACGGAACCGTATGCTCAACTCACTGGCAAACACGACACTCCAGCGCCAAAGCGGAAGAACGCAAGACCGCCCTGCAACATCTGAATAATGCAATTCGCGATACACATGCGGTCGGAGGAAACTCCGTTCTCTTAGTAGTCGGTCATGGCAACGACGGAACCATGGAAGAGGTCTGGGACCGATCATTTGAAAACATTGCTCAAGCAGTGCCAACTGCGGCACGATACGGCATTCATATCGTCATCGAAAACGTCTGGAACCATTTCCTATATGACCATGCTGGCGATCACACTCAGACAGCAGACGACTTTGTCAAATACGTTGACCAGTTCCACTCGCCTTGGGTAGGGATGCAGTTCGACATTGGCAACCACTGGAAATACGGAAGCATGGGTGATTGGATCCGTACTCTCGACAAGCGAGTCGTGAAACTTGACCTGAAGGGCTACAACCGCGCCCAGCAAAAATGGGCACACATCGGCAAAGGAGATGTTGACTGGGCAGATGTTCGAAAGGCCCTTGTTGAGATTAACTACTACGGATGGGCTGCTGCTGAAGTAGGCGGCGGTGACCTCAACCGACTCAAAGAAGTTTCGGCCAACATGGATCAGGTCTTTAACCTGGTCTAGTGGCTAACCGGACCGTTTTGAATTGACGGGTAACAAGGCTAAGAAAACCGGGGTAGCTGATGTTCTCGGCCCGCCAATCGAAAACAGGCCTAGGAACTACGCTGTTGGCAGAAAACCACATGCCCACGCAAGCGAGGAGCATGGCACCCGTCGTCGAGGTTTTGCCTTTTACGGGAGGTTGAGGCTCCTGCCGAAACAATTCTTGTTCCTCCCAAACGTGGCCATGGCACCCTCTAAGGACCGCGAACCGGATGCTATTGGGTCGCCGCTATAAAGGCTTCCGCTCCACCGACAACGGGCATCGTAATTGATGAACCATCCAGATCAACGGTAAGCTCCGTACCAGCGTCGGGCCACAGCGTAAAGTCCCGATCACTACTGAACACCATCACTCCAATTTGCTGGCCGGCAGGAATCACCTGATCATCTGGCTGAAGGTCAAAAGAAACCTCAACGAACTCACCGGCAACCAAAGGCTTGCTCTCGGTCAACGAGTCTCGGTTTTGAGGATCCGCCCAACCTCTTGTAATGATATTTGAGTTGACACTACTGCCTTCCGTCCAAGGTAGCGACACAATCCAAACGGACAAATTACATGCAGGCTTGTCACAGGCAAGTTTAAGTTTGATTCGCGTAAGTCCAGAAAGATGAAGATCTTCTTTCAAAATCGGCGAAACATACAAAAGGCGATTTTCAGATTCAGCCATCGCAGCCAATTTGCCTGGACTAAATTGAACGTCATCGACGACCTTCTCAGTGCCCTGTTCTTCTGCTTTTTCCATGGAAAGTTGTCCATGCGATTGGCCCCCGGCACCAAAGAAGAATGTCACGTCTTCGGCTTCGGGATTGGGATAGTCCCCGTAGGCAGTTGGCTCTTGATTACTGTCGTTTTCTCGAACAATAAACGCTCTTGGATCGTCTTCAACACCATTCTCAACACCGTGCAAATAGCGAGTGAACCACTTGTTCATCATCTCCATGGGCGGCGGACCACCATGTCCACCTTGATGGTAATATACCTGACACGGCAAACCCTTTTTCTTGGCAGCCTGATAGATTCGATTGCTGTGCTCGGGCATCACGTTCCAATCATTGAAGCCGTGCGACATCAGCAGCGCCGCCTTCATGTTCTCCATCTTGTTCAAGTAGTCTCGATCTGCCCAAAAATCGTTGTAGTCACCCGTGACACGATCCATTTTCTCAGCAAACAAACCGTTCCTGATATTTGAGTCACAATACTCTCGATCATCTTGGTCGCCACTGTGGATAAAGTCATAAAGCACATCAATGTCTTCGCCCATATATCCACCTGGGTGGCGGACCAAACCGTTGCTGCGATAGTAGTGATAGTAAGAGGTATTGGGGGCGATCGGAATGATTGCTTCGAGTCCTTCAACCCCCGTTGTGGCGGCGGCCAAAGGCAACGTTCCGTTGTAGGAAGTTCCGGTCATCCCCACCTTACCCGTGCACCAGCTCGCCTCGACGGTTTCGTCACCATCGCGAGATGTAAAACCTTTTGCGCGTCCACACAACCAATCGATAACGGCCTTAGGCGCCAAAGATTCGTTCTCGCCACCCACCGTTGGGCAACCGTCAGACAACCCTGTCCCAGGTGAACAGGAATGAACGACCGCGTAGCCGCGAGGCACCCAATCACGCAAATGGGACTGAGAAATCACAGGCCGCAACGATTGCTGCTTGATTCCGGTTGGTGTTCCTCGCTCAGGCGGAACTTCCCCGAGCTCATGCCTAGGATTCCACATCACGTCATCAGAGGTGGAACCAATCCCGGCAAAATAAGGGCTGGTTACATAGACGACCGGAAGCTTCAACCCTTCGGTATCGGTTTGCTTGGGGCGAGTCACACTTACGTGCATTCGATCCATCACGCCATCGCCATCTGAATCGAACTGCGTTTCAACCCAAAGATCATGATTAATCCAATCTTTTTTGCTTCGAAAGCCACGAACAATCTGAGCTTGCCCGTCTTCAAAAACGGGAACAGTTTTCTCGGTCTCTTGTTCGTCTTGGCAATAACCCGAACTTGTGATGGACACGATTAAAGTCAAAGCCAGCGTGACAGTTGACTTGAGGATGTGGAAAGTACTTCCGATTCGCATGGATGGTTCCCAAGATTGATTTTTTAAAAGAGTTGATCTGTTACTTTATCAACCGCTGAGGTCCGACTCAACTTGCAAACGACGTTGCGATCGAGATACCAACAGGTTGGCGAGTGACATAGAGTTAGGGGTGACCATTTACACCAAAAACGTGTCCGAGCTTGCAACAATCCTGAGTCAAAACCGTAATTCCATGCGACAATACCATCAAATTCGCGCCAACTTTGATCAGCAGAGTATCGTCGTTTACCAAGCTTATCGAGACGAAATTGCCAGACCAACGTTAAAGGCCGGGAAATTCACAGAGCCCTTTTCTTGGAACAAAATGACCTGGATCAAGCAGTCGTTCCTATCAATACCTTCACCTGATCAAAGAAATTCAGGGAACCTGATTTCAGATTGGAAACAACCGAGGCGGAATCAATGGGTGGATTGGGATCAACTCAATCTTTGGCAAATGCGTTCGCGTCGAAGATTAGGTTCCTAAACGGGAGGTAGAGGTTCCCACCGAAACCGATCGGCATTCACTATCTCACTTTCCCTTCTGTCCACCGCCATGCAGTCAGCCAATTAAGAACTTGCTGGAACGTCGATCTTGTCGGGTAACTCTTCGGCCTTGCTCAACGGGTTGGTCGATCTTCGGTCGCTAAGGCGCAAGAACCAGATCAAGCCAAACAGGCCAACGACAAATGCGATTCCACCAACGGTTAAAATCATATCCAGCTGCTTCGTAGATGCACGTAGAATCTGTGGCTCAAATCCAATCAACAGTGGACTGGGCTGTGCTCCCTGATTCGTCCTTTTGGAAAACTCCGATTGATAACTCCACAATCGGTAAAAGAACCCTTTGACGCGAACTCGATGGTTTGAATACTCGCCAACAGCCTCGGGAAGCGTGGCCATATGGACCGTCACAGGAAAACGGTCCTTATAAACAACTTCCTTTCCGTTTTTGTCTGTCGCGTGAATCGTTGCGACATCATTGAGCGGAACATACATATCCATTTCGTAGAACTGATCGATCCCTAGTTCTTGTCGGCGAACTTCTGAGGTAATCGGCACCGCCACGATTCGCCGGACTGTTCCTTCAATTTCAACAACACTCCCCAAGTGCTTGTTTGGATCCTGAATCAACTCCAAAAAGCCCACCGAAGACAGTGTCTCTACCTTTCGCGGATCTTTTTGAGTTCGAATGGCCGCCGAAATCATTTGATAAAAATAGTCCCCTTCTTCGGTGAGCATCCTCCGTTTCTGGTTCGCCTTCAACATGCCTAGGAAGCTTAAGTCAACACCTTCTGAGGCGAGATACAGCTGACTTGGTCCGATATTCAAATCTTCCATCTCACGATCGGGAAACCAGCCAACCCGATTGCAAACGAAAAGCGGAACACTTTCCCCCGACTCAACGAACCTTGGCATTTTCTTCAAACCGAAAAAAAAGCCCGTCATTTCAATTGGCTCCTCCAGCCTTTCTAGTTTGCGCCAACTTGTCGGGATCGTTCGGCTGATGATTGCGATCGTCTGCTGCTCATGAGTGGCAATTAGCAGCCAATACTCGCTAAATTCTTCGGTTGCTAGTTCCTCTGGCAATTTCTGTCGAGCAATTCGATGCACGATCGCTGTGCGGTGAAACACCCAAAAGCGATTCTTCTGTGGGGCTTCTAGCAGATCATGGTCCTCGACTTCCGAAGAAAACTGAACGAATCGATCAAATGAAGATCGCGAAACGGATCGACTTCGAAAAACCAACTTTCGCAACATGATGTCATCGGGATAAAGTGGCACCCCATCTTCAACCTGGTACAGCTCGTTCGATTCAAATCCTGAAAGTGAAGCAGGCGTCTCCTCTTGGGACAATCCTTGACTCACCGCCAGCGTAATCAACAACCAAACACAGAATCCATGCCACCGTCGAAACATCATTGCAGCTACCCTTGGCTTTCCATCTTCATCAATTTTTCTTGAACGGTTTCCACGTGAGGATTGTCTTCAAGTTCTTCGAGTGTCTGATTTATTTTGGACGACATGGCCGCGCCAGCTAGAATTCTCCGAGACATCGTTCCCCGATAAACGATGAACGCAATGGCAAAAGCCAACAAAGGCATCCCGACAAAAAAACCAATTAACATGCCTTGCGAAGGCTTCCAATCTCCACGTACAGGAAGTTGCGTGCTTTCTCCCTGATCCGCTTCTAGAATTTCAAACGACTTAGAAAAAATGAGCGGGGCTTCAGAGATGGTTCCCCCCGCATCCTCGTAAGTCCGCACTTTAAAAAATGCGCCAATCAAGGAGACTTGCCGACCATTGAAAGGGGTAAAACGCGTCTCTGAAAGCTCCAACCCTTCGGGAAGTTCAGCAACATAGACATTGAAGGGATGAACTGCCGACACATCGGGGCGAATCCACAACGAATAATATCGCTCAACTCCCATGGGGTTATTTTTGGTCGGAAGCACTTCGATGCCACGCAACTCACCACGTATCGCAACAGGTTTTCCGCGGTAAAAATCCGGCTCCGCTTTGAGTTGAATCGGCTTCACCTCATCAGCCTGCCAATCCTTTGAATCAACAAATACACGCTCCCAAGTTCTCAACCAAGCGGGATCATCGCTTGCCCAGGTCGGCGCCGATTTATCTTTGACGGCCGCGTAAGCTGCTTCATCCAAAACAGCCTGCAGGGCATGCACCGTTTGCCGCTGCGATTCATCGGTAATGGGCTCACCAGAAAGGACCGGTAGCAAGTGCTGCTGCCACTGCGTCTGCAACCCTCGAATTCTTGTATTCAAAACCGAGCGTTTTGGATTGCCTGTGTCGATGAGTGATAGATCATTCAGCAATTCGGTCAAATGACCTTTGACCAGGTCATCCATTTGCAAAACGAAACGACTTTTTTTGACGTCATTTTCATTGCGAAAACTTCGCGCCCTCAATCCTCTCAGGCTGGAAAAAAGAGCCCGTTGATCGGAAAGGTCCAGCTGGCGGTAAAGCAATTTCCAAAATTCTGGCTCGGCGATTGAAACTCGATCATCGTTCGTAGCATTGATTGGAGGTTCGATCACGCCATCCGAATTTACCTCAGTGTCGAGTTGAGATTCTGAATTCTCGTTATTTTTTGAGTCCTCAGGCGACTTTTCGGAATCGCTCGTTTCGCGTGGTTCGTACTGCGATTCTTTGATGATGAACTTTTTCTGCTCCTCCTGTTTCAGTTGCTTACCCTGTTTATCAAACCCCATCCATTGCCAATTTTCGGGTTTCCGAGCCTCATTCATCATCACCAGGACAAACATCAGCGTACCAACGAGAACCAACAACTTCGTTTTGGATCCACGAGACGTGAAATCGGCCGGCGGTTGAATTGGTTGTTTTTCGCCAGGCGCTTCATTTGATTTTATTTCGATATCCATACCTCGATTTTATCCCACATTCGCAAGGAAGGACACGCTTTCGGGAAAAATGATCTATTCACTTTGTACTCAGACCTGCGAAAATTGATATCATGGGGATGTGAGACAGAGCGATTCAAATGATTTGAGGACGATGGTCCACGTTTGCGTCGATGAGACTTCTTGATTTGGGATGAGGTAGAGGCGGAATGAGGCAAAGGCGATACGTTTCATGGGTTACCGTTTTGCGCACGTTTAAACCGCGGTTTTTCGCCACATGTTTTTGCCTTCTGCTTTTCGCAGCCTCTTCATATTCCCAGGCTCAGGAACCCGCCAAGGAATTTGTTCAGGCGCTGCGAGACAACGGCTACTATGATCTTGCAATGCAATATCTTGAGGGGCTTGAACAGAGCGATTTGATTGACCCATCCTTTCGCAAAAAGATCCCACTTGAAAAAGCCGAAACCCTGATTCAGAGTGTCAACAAGATTCGTGACCCCGAAAAATGGGAAACGAAACTTACCCAAGCGCAAAAACTGCTTGACGACTATACGGCCCACACACGAGACCCAGAGTCACTGGCAACGGCACAACAATACCAAGCCAATCTTTCCTATCGCCAGGGACGCGTCTATCTGCAACGAAGCCAACTTGATCGCCTAACGGCTCAGGAAAAAGAAGTACAACTTTCCAGCGCCAGAGCACAATTGGAAAAATCGCTCAACGGTTACCTTACCGCCCAGGAAACGTTAAAGAACATTCTGGCGGATTTTAAAGTCGACACTCAAAACATCGATCAATCGACACAAAAACGAGACGAGCTTCGCCGAAAGTTTGTGGCAGTTCGCATGATGATCCCAATCATTCGTGAAACTCTGTCAGACACTTACACCAACCAAGCCAAAAAAACGGAGCAGCTCTCTTTGGCTGCAAGCGAGTTTGCCGTCCTCTGGGACAAGTACCGATCGTTTTCGAAAAACCGGCGGCAGGCGTTGGACTCCTGTTACTTTGCCGCACGAACGAATTTTAAACTCAAGAAGTACAAAGAAGCTCTTTCCTTCGCGGATGAACTGCTGAACCTACCCCATAAAAGCAACTCTCGAAAAATCATTCGCCGGGCTGCAATGGTTGCGTTGGATTGCTGGAACGCGATGGAACCCTATCCCATCAACCAAATTATCGCCTCAATTGAGCCCCATGTCGGTTTGCTGGATCGAAAAAATAAGGTCCAACCAGAGTGGCTGCGGATTCAATTGGAACTTGCCAAAGCTTATCGTGCCCGAGCGACCGAGATCAAATCCAATGGTGGGAAATCCAGTGAGGTCAGTCGCTGGAACAAAAAAGCTGCGGTTCTCACGCGAACGGTTTCACGGTCCGCAAGTCCTGTCCGCGAAGAATCTCGCAAACTCTTAACGGAGTGGAACATTGACGTGGGCGAGTTGGCAAAAGATGAAGATCAGGAGATCAAGACATTTCTGGATGCCAAGGAAAAAGCCCGCGAACTGGCCAGCGAACTCGAAATTGCTTCGCTACAAGTCTCGGAAAGCAAGGGCAAGGTAAAAACAGCAAAAAGTGAAGCAGAAAAAACAACGGCTTCCGAGAACCTGAACCTCGCCAAGAGCGAGTTGCTGGAGCAATCCGATACGACCTTGGCGATGCTGAAACGAGCCCTGACGCTGGCCGACAGCGCCACCCTTCGCGAAGACCTTAACCTGATTCGATATCTACAATGCTATTGCTACTACACGAGCCAAAGATATTACGAGTCAGGAATTATTGGCGAGTTCATGCTCGACCGTTATGCCAACGTGGACTGGAGTCAGCAGGCAGCCGGACTTGTCATCAAAAGCTACAGTCGCCTTTATGATGCGGCACCAGCCGACCAAAAATCTTTTGAGGGCCGACGACTCTTCGAGGTAGGCAATAAAATCATTCGGAAGTGGGCGGGCTCATTAGAAGCAATTGATGCCGCAAGCAAGATGGCCAGCATTTCGGTCATTGAAAAAAAATACGCCGCTGCAGAAGAGTTTCTAAAAACCATCCCCGCCGACCACCCGTCTCGCACCAATCTCTCGCTCAAAATTGGCTCCAGCCTTTGGAGCGTATACTACAAAGAAGATCCCCGAGATGCCGAAAAGCTGGCTGCGGTTATTTCGCTTCTTCACGAGGGCGTTCAAAACAGCAACGTCAGTCAACTCAATTTTTCATCTGCGATTGGATCGATGCGATTGGTCCAGGCACACTTGGCCAACAACGATCCGGCTAAAGCATTATTTCAGCTTGAAAAATCCCGCATCGCTCCTCTTGATTTGATCAAGCAAAAGCACCCCGCCATTACAGGATCAAAACATTCTCAGACGTTTTCGCGTGAGACCTACCGAATCGCGATCAACACCTACCTGGCGGCCATGAAGGAAGAGGGGTACGACCAGGAGGAACTCACCAACAAGTGCCTGGGTGCGCTTCAGGGCCTCAAGCAGATCCTCGACTCGCAGGGCGAAACCGGCAAGAAACAACTTTTGGCAACCTACAAAGTCATTGCAGCTCGCCTGAACGACCTTTTCGAAGACACTGGCGAGTCCTCCAAAAAATCGGCATTGGCGGCCAACATTGGAAAACTGCTTAGCTCACTTGAGAAAGACGCCACCGATGGTCGAACTGTATTATGGGCAGGAGCAACCATGTTGCAGATTGCTGACCAATTGGCAGATACAGACGCCAACGTCCGACGGTCCCTTTATCTTCAAGCAGACGCAGCGTTCAATCATGCAAGCAGTCTTGGCTTCGCCGGCGACCCCGAAGAAGCAACCATCAATCTCGAACTAGGTCGCCTACAAGCACTTTCCAAACGGGGTACTGGGCAATTCCAAGCAGCAATCGATGCGTTGATCGAAGTTCTCAAAGAGAAGCCCAATTACCTAAAGGCGCAGCTTGATGCCGCAGAAACCCTCTATCGCTGGGGGAAAGCGGAGAACCTCGCCCTGGCCTACAAAGAATCATTAAGCGGAAAAGAGCGATTCACCGACGAAAAGAGACGAAAAAGAAATCGAATCTGGGGCTGGCGGCAATTGCTTCTGCAGACCCAGCGCGAAGAAAACATGCGGGAAGTTTACTTTCAGGTCCAATACGGACACACACGAACCATGTTTGAGTACGGTCGACTTTCCCAGAATCCAAAGGCGTTTAACTCCGCCAAAAAGGAAATCACGAACTTCAAAAAACGTTTCCCCGAAATGGGAGGCGACAAATGGCGAACCAAATTCGAAGCCCTGGAACAACGCATCAACGATGAGAAAAATTGACATGCAATATCAAACGCATTTATCTATCCAGTGGCGACGCGTTTCAGTTGGAATCGCTGTTCTCCTTGGAGCGATGGCTCTCACCTCCGATTGCCAGGCACAAAAGGACACCGTATTCTTGAAATCAGGCAGCCCAGTTCGTGGTACTCTTCAACTCGTTAGCCCTGACGAAGTTCGTGTTGGCGACAAAACCGTTGCAGTACGCGATGTAAAAAAGTTCAACTTGAACACAGCCCCTCGTGAACTGAAACGCGCGAAGGAAAATATGACGACGGGGCAATACGCTGCCGCATGGACTGAACTTCAAAAAATTGGGGAACCACCCAGGAACCCAATCGTACGTCAGGAATTCGAATACGCCAAAGCTTACACCATGGGCAAGCTTGCCTTGAGTAGCGGACAAATTTCAACGCGAGATGCTGGGTCAGCCATCCTTGATTTCATTTCCAGCCATCCCAATAGCTACCGACTTTACCCCACACTCGATCTTTATGGTCAACTGCTGGTCAATATCAACCGACTGGATCTCGCCGAAATAGAATTCGCAAAACTGGCAGCATCCAATTGGCCCGAATATCAACTCAAAGGGCTGTTCGATTTGGCGGAAGCTCAAATGATGATGGAAAAGTTTTCCGACGCCAGTCAAAACTACGCAAAACTGAAAAATCACGAACTCAGCACCTCTCTCGCACAGCATTACAAACTGCTGGCGACCTGCCAGGCAGCGAAGGCCAACGCCCTGCAGGGCAATGTGGATGAGGCAATCGCAACGGTTGAAAACATTATCAAAAATCAGAATGCGGATAATTCCGAATTATTCGCGCTTTGCTACAACACGCTTGGTGTCTGCAATTTGAAGAAAAATGAATTGCGAGGTGCGGCAATTGCTTTTTTGCACACTGACCTTCTATTTTCGACGGAAGCAGCTGCTCACTCCGAAGCGCTTTACCACTTGGCCAAAATCTGGCCACAACTCAATGAAACAGACCGCGCCAACAGCGCTCGACAGACACTCAGCGGGACCTACGCCAATTCAATTTGGAAGCTAAAAATGGATCAGGGGAACTGAGCCTGGTCCGCTTCTGCGGTTGAACCTGCTTAATCGCCTCTAAGTGCCCAAAAAGCAGTGCTTTTTGAGTTACGCCGGATTGCCGGAGGAACTCAGCCAATTACAATCGAATATTGCCTGAGTTCGCCACTCTCTCAACGCTTTAAAGAATTCTCGGAACGAAAAAGATGCACGTACGCTTATTCACCCCAAAAAACTTCCTGCGGTTTGCGATTTTGTTTTTCGCGGTTTGTGCAGCATACACCTGTCTGCCAAGCCTCGATTCTGCGTTGCTTTTTGCACAAGAAGGTGCTGAAGCTGCCACGGATACCAGTGGCGAAGAAGCAGGAAACGAAACCCTGCTCGGCTGGCTCGTATCCTCGCTTGGCTGGCTCTACATCCTGGTCTTCCTGTCGCTTTCCTTCATTCTGGTGGCTTTGTTCATCATGAATATGCTGTCGGCCAGACGAGAATTCGTTTGCCCCCAACATCTAATCGAGGGTTTTGAGGCCCATCTTGATGAGAAACAGTATCAAGAAGCCTACGAGTTGGCCAAAAGTGATGAGTCGTTCATGGGCAACGTTTTGGCTTCGGGGCTGTCCAAGTTATCCAACAGCTATCAACACGCCACGATTGCGATGGGTGAAGTGGGCGAAGAAGAAAGCATGAAACTTGAGCACCGCCTCAGTTATCTTGGCTTGATCGGAACGATCAGCCCGATGATCGGCCTGTTTGGAACCGTACACGGAATGATTAACTCGTTTTACTCGATCGCAAACGGAGGTGGCTCTCCAAACCCCAACGAACTGGCCGAAGGAATCTCCAAAGCCCTGCTAACGACCTTGATTGGTTTGGCGATCGCGATTCCCGCTATTGCCGCCTACAACATTCTGCGAAACCGTGTCCAACGCCTAGTTCTGGAAGTCGGTATCACCAGTGAGGGTTTGATGAGTCGGTTTGAAAACGTCGGCAACAAAAAAGAATAGTCGTAATTCCTATTCCCAGCAAAACCTGACACACCGCGTTTGACATTAGTCTTCATTCGTTGAAAACCTGAGTACACCATGCGATTCAATCGACGCAAGAAAACAGAGATCCTCGAAGGCGACCTAACGCCGATGATCGACATGACATTTCAACTGATTGCGTTTTTCATGATCATCATGAACTTCTCCAAAGTCGATCGGGCTGAAGAAATCATGCTGCCAACGGCGCTACTGGCAAAACCACCCGAGGTCGTTCCAGACTATCAAATCACGTTGAACCTCACTCCAGATGGCAAGGTCTTGGCCGCTGGACAACCGATTGAAAAAATTGAGTTCATGAACTCACTTCTCAATCGCGAAATCGCCGCCGCCAAACGAGAGAGCGTCGTCCCTGGAAACATTGCCGTCATTATTCGCTCCCATGAAGACACGGCCACGGGACTTGTTCAGGAACTGATCGCCAAATGCCAGGAAAGCGAACTTGAAAACTTTGTGCTACGCGTTAAGGAAGATCGTTAGCTGCCTTCTGCAGGTACATATATCATGAGATTCACCAAAAATGACAAGTCAGATTCAGAAATCAAGCTAAACATGACCGCGATGATTGACATCGTGTTTCAGTTGCTGGTTTTCTTCATCATGACGTTCAAAGTCACGGCGATGGAAGCGGACTTCAACATCCGCATGCCTGCTGCGACCAATGCGCCATCCGAAGCTCCCGAGTTCCCTCCCACAACCATCTACGTCAATTTACGTGCGGGCCAGGAACGAAATATCGCTGGCATTGATGTCGATGATGGTGTCAATCAAAAAAGTTTCGACGAAGAAAACATGTTTACCCAGCTAACCGACTTCGTCGAAGCTGCCATCACTGCCGAAGGTGATCCGTCCTCTGAAGAAGACGAAGTCGAAGTCGAATTCACGATCGATGAAAGCCTCAAGTATCTCTATACCGTCAAAGCAATCGAAGCGGTCTCCGGAAAAATCGAAGGCGACACCATCAAAACGCTAATTGAGAAAATCAAGTTTCGCAACAACCTCAACAACTAACACGATTGTTGTTGTGTCTATCGTCCAATGCAGGCCCTGATGCGTTGACTCTTTGAACTGGTGACGATGGCTGACCGCCACACGGTTTCTCCAGATCCCCGACTGGTGGCTGGCCCAGTAGCCAACTGCATCTGAACATTTCACCTTCCGCCTGTTTTGGAAACCCGACGCGTCAGCGAGGAACAACCTGACACGTCCTCGCTGACGCGTCGGGTTTCCATGGATAAATTTTCGAATCTAAAAACTGGACCCCCTTCCTCCGGGAGGTCGGGAGCCCAGCAGACCGGAAGCCACTGCCGTTTTCCGAAGCAGCAAAACCGCCTGTCCCGACTGGATGACTCAGTAGCCAACTGCATCTGAACACTTCACCTTCCACCTAATTCGGAAACCCGAAGCGTCAGCGAGGAACAACCTGACACGTCCTCGCTGACGCGTCGGGTTTCCATGGATAGGAAAACCAGCCACCGGCTCAAAGAGCCAACGCGTTCGGACCCTTCTCTGAAAAACTCGCCAAACCACAGCCATACGCAACTTCAGATTCGCTCATGTACCTACTGTCCACCAAGCGTAATCCGCACGACCCCTCCGATGCTCCCAACCGAAGACGACTCCGCCCCCAATTTACAACCAAAAAATTCAAGGGTTTCTCCAAATCCGACTCACCTCGCACTAAACCTGACCTACCGTTCCTTGGGATTGTAGTAAGCAATCCCACTGTTGAACGATTATCAATTGAACAGATACGCCATGAACAACGCGCACGAAAACTTGAACCAACCCGAGCTTCCATTGGACGACTCTGCACCCGTTCTCCACCTCGACACAGATGCATCAACAACTGCCGAAACTGGCACGTCTGCTGGTCAAACAGTTCCAGTTGATGCCGAGAAAACCTTGGATCAAATCGATTTCCTATTGAATCACCCCGGGTTTCCAAACGACGAAAACTGCTCCGTCATCGACTTGGCAGAAGGAAGTATTCAAGTTCTGACCACATACGAAACAAGCGACAGTTGCGAGGTCGAGTACATCGAACTCGATGATGTTTCCCTTGATCGACTGGTCGAACCAGAGGTCCAACATGAACAGATTGAGGGCGAAGACGACTCATCTGACGACGGCTACGACGCCAATGGCTTGAACTCTGACGGATTTGATCGAGACGGATACAACGTTCATGGGTTTGACTCAACCGGTTTCAACCGGGATGGTTACAACGCTCTAGGCTTTGACGGCAAAGGCCTGGATCAAGAAAGCTATAATCGCGAAGGGTTTGATTCCGAAGGCTTCGACCGTGAGGGATACAACATCCACGGGTTCAACACCCTGGGATTTGATCATGAAGGCTTCGACCGGGACGGACGCGATCAAGATCGATACAACCGTGAAGGCTTTGATCTGGACGGGTTCAACCGCGAAGACCGGGACATTGACGGCTACGATCGAGAAGGGTATTCGCTAAGCGGATTTAACCACGACGGATTCAACCGTACAGGATTTAACCAAGAAGGCTTCAATGCCGAGGGCTTCAGCCTCGAAGGCTTCGACCGTGAGGGATACAACATCCACGGGTTCAACACCCTGGGATTTGATCATGAAGGCTTCGACCGGGACGGACGCGATCAAGATCGATACAACCGTGAAGGCTTTGATCTGGACGGGTTCAACCGCGAAGACCGGAACGTTGACGGCTACGATCGAGAAGGGTATTCGCTAAGCGGATTTAACCACGACGGATTCAACCGTACAGGATTTAACCAAGAAGGCTTCAATGCCGAGGGCTTCAGCCTCGAAGGATTCGACCGTGAGGGATACAACATCCACGGGTTCAACACCCAGGGATTTGATCATGAAGGCTTTGACCGGGACGGACGCGATCAAGATCGATACAACCGTGAAGGCTATGATCTGGACGGGTTCAACCGCGAAGACCGGAACATTGACGGCTACGATCGAGAAGGGTATTCGCTAAGCGGATTTAACCACGACGGGTTCAACCGCGAAGGACTCGACCAGGACGGCTACAGCACAGAAGGATTCAATGCCGAGGGACTTGATCGCGAAGGATACGACCGCGATGGATTCACCCCCCAAGGTTTCGACCGGGACGGTTACGACCTCAAAGGTTTCGGTCAGGATGGATTCAATCGTGAGAGCCTTGACGTGGAAGGTTTTGATCGCCAAGGCTTCGATCAGGACGGATTCAACAATCGTGGCTTTGACCTACACGGGTTCAACCGCACAGGGCTGGACGCATTCGGATTTGATTCCAATGGATTCAACTTGAACGGCTTTGACAAGCTGGGCTTCGATCAAGGTGGATTCAATATCAATGGATTTGATGAACAGGGATACAACGTTCACGGATTCGACATTAATAGCGTCAATCGCAATGGCAAAAAGGATCGCCGAAGCAACAAGTGAGGTTCATGCCCTAGGATGAAACTGATTGTGGACTTGCTTCAATCGTGACTGATCCACATGCGTGTAAAGTTGGGTCGTGGCAATACTGCTATGTCCCAGCATTTCTTGAACTTGTCGCAAATCAGCGCCGCCCGCCAGTAGATGAGTCGCAAAACTGTGTCTCATTGTATGCGGGCTGATGCTCACCGAAACATCGGCGATCAATGCGTACTTCTTCACGAGTTCCCAGATCGCTTCTCGCCTTAGCCTGCGACCGCTGCGCGAAAGAAACAACCAATCTGGCTCCGAGGGACGTGCAGCTGCCAGTCTGGGGCGTTGCTGTTTCAAATAGGTCTCGATCGCTTCAACCGCAACCTCGCCCAATGGCGCCATTCGCTGCTTACTCCCCTTACCGTGACACTTGCAAAATCGCTCGTTGAGATGAACGTCCCGAAGTAACAGGTTGCTCACCTCGGAGGCTCGGCAGCCGGTAGCGTAGAGCACCTCAAGCATCGCACGGTCACGCAAATAATAGTGTTCTATCGGGCGAGGGGCATTTAGAAATCGATCCACATCGCGGGGTGAAAGCACATGGGGAATTCGCTGCCAAAGTTTTTGACTGCCCAACAACTCGGCTTTGTTTTCGACCAACACTCCTTCAAGTTGAAGATACTTGAAGAACATTTTGACCGCAACAATATTGCGGGCGATAGAGGAAGGTGCCAGTTTCTTCTCACTCAACCAGGCGACGAAATCCGACAGGTCGGAAACTTCCAGCGAGACGATTGCTCGCTTCTTCAGCCAGATTGCAAACCGACGAATATCACGCCCGTACGCCATGACCGTATTCTCCGCCAGATGACACTCACTACGCAGGTAGTCAATGTAGGAAACGATCCATCGAGCAGTTGCATTCGCTGGATTCGTCGCCTTGGGGTTCAGGCGACGAAGTTTGGTATTGGCCTTGAGTTTTTTCACTGTCGTTTCTTCGAATAAATCCTATCGCCAAAGGGCTATTCATTTATTCGACATCCACAAGCCGTTGGCAATCGAGCAACTCGGGTTTTCGGCATTTGAGGAATCTAGACGACTGACAGTCGTTAAATCCGGCAAGGTTTATTGAGGAGGGAAGTCATCACCCCGTCTAGCATTCTGCCACAGTCAAATTTTGGGTGCCGATCGTCCACGACATTCAAGACTTCTTGGCAACAATCAAACGCTGATGTTGACTGTAGTCTTTTTGTATTTCACAAGAAGAAAACTGCCCACTCGCCTCAACCAGTTCTTTGCACTTCACGGCAATCATGGGACTGAACTCAAAGATCAAATAGCCCCCAGAACTCAACCGTCCCGCCGACTGTTCAATCAAACGCACGATGATCTCGGTACCTTCGTCGCCACCATACAACGCCATCTCAGGCTCGTATTTGGCAACGTTTTCATTGAGGGTGCCGACTTCGCTTCGCCCTACATAGGGTGGATTACTGACAATCAAGTCAAACCCTTGGTCCGCGGGAAGTGCTGAAAGCAAATCAGACTCAACCAACTCGACACGCTCCGCAACTTGATGCCGCTCAACGTTGGCGCGGGCGACGTTCAATGCACCGGCCGACAAATCCAAAGCGACCACCTGAGCCAGTTCCAACTGGGTTGCCAACGTCACCGCAATACAAGCGCTGCCCGTTCCAACATCTGCAATCCTCAGAGGCCCGGAAAAATCCTTGGCACAATCCAACGCAGCCATCACCACGTGCTCGGTTTCTGGACGTGGGATCAATACATTCTGATCGACGTCAAAACGAAGCGAATAAAACTCCTTGTGACCCACCAGATACGCGACAGGTTCTCCAGCTCCGTGCCGCTTGACCCAGCCACGAAAATTCCCAAGCTGGGGTTCAACAGGTATCTCGTTGAAGCGTGCGTAGATATCGATTCGCTGACAACCAAGTGCCGCCGCCAAAAGAACCTCTGCTGCAAGTCGCGGTGAATCCAACTCTTTGCGCGTAAAGAAATCGGTTGTCCACTGAAGCAATCGCTGTATCGTCCAGGCTTCAGTTTGAGTTTCAGACATTCGAGATTTCGTTTGTGGATTTACGGTGGCCGAGTTGGAAATAGGACTCGACCGATTGTAACCGGTTTGAGAAATCACGTCGCCGGTAGGAGCTATCATATTCAATGTTTGTTCTCGGACACTGTTTCTGGACCTTCCGAGCCGATCAAACGATTGGCCAGCAAACCCAACGGTCAGTCCTTGAACAATTATCGAGAACACCACGACACCATAGGTCACAGTCACAAATAAATCTCGAAACATTTCATCTGGACCCACATTCAACGAATGCGGCAAACTCAGCGCCAAAGCAATCGAAATTCCTCCGCGAAGCCCACCCCAGGTCATGACAGTCGTGGTAAAGGGTACAAATTCCAGCCGTTTGCTGAAAAAACGAACAGGTAATACCAGTGAAAGGTATCTCGAACCCAACACGATTCCAATCGCAATCAATGCCGCCAATACATAGGACGTAGTCACCTCTAGGATCAGGATTTCAAGTCCAATGAGAACAAATAAAACCGCATTCAGTAACATGTCCACCAACTCCCAGAATTGATCGACATATTGTTCCGTCTGCGCGCTCATCGCAGTTCCACGCACCGTATCGTTCCCCACGATCAAGCCAGCGACCACAATCGCCAATGGGGCTGACATATGCAGCCAACTCGCCAACGAATATCCACCCATTACACAGGCCAAGGTAATCATGACTTCGACTTCGTAGTTATCAATAGATCGCAACAACCAAAATGTCACATATCCCAGTAACAATCCAAACAAGATCCCCCCAACAACTTCCTGCACGAACATCTCACCAACATCAGAAACCGTCGCGAACCAACCTTTCTGATTTCCCTCATCGTGATGCCCTGATTCTCCAGCGGCAGTGTCTTCAGAAGTCTCTACGTCCGTGGTATCCAAACTCGCTTGCGAAACAACGATCGGCTGTGCCGGCAGCTGAGTTGCATGGTCATCGCCATGCTTCCCACCAAATGCGATGCTGGCTATCGTCAGAAAGACAACAACACCCACCCCATCATTAAACAAAGACTCACCAACGATTTTGGTTTCCAGCTTCTTCGGCACGCCCGCCTTCTTCAAAATCCCCAAAACGGCAATCGGATCGGTAGGAGAGATCAAGGCGCCAAACAACAAACAATAGATGTACTTCGGTTCATAGCCGATCAACGGAAACACAAAGTAAACGATGGTTCCAACAAGAAATGTTGAGACCAGAACACCAATCGTAGAGAAAACAAGCACGGGAAAACGCTGAACTCGCAGGCTGGTCAAAGTTGGTATGCATCGCGCCAGCAAACAACAGAAACCCCAGCATGACATCCAGCAGGAGCGTCTCAAAATCGATCTGTTCTATGATCTTCTTCGCTGATTCAAGAAAGAAGTCCGTGAAATACGAACTCCCCAGCAAAGCCAAGGTAAACACAATCGCAATGACCATCATCCCGATTGTGTTGGGAAGTTTGATAAATCGAACGTTGAGGTAACCAAACAACGCCGAAAGCACGATGATAATTGAAATGACCGCAAACAGATCCACGCTAAATCTCCGAACCAATTGACTCACCAATTAGAACCAATCCGTTGAAGATTGCCCACCGCGATCAATAGGCACTAATCACTAATCGGGTGCAACGAACCGATTGTAGTTCAACTGCAACTCGATAGGCGTCCAGTCTTCGCCTGCCCCGATTCCTGCATACCAATAACATTTCTCCAAGGAAGGATCATCGAAGTCGAGTTCGCAACTGGCGGCACTTTCGCCACCTTCCAGGTCGGAAGATTGTCGGAAGCTTTGCCCACGCGGCACCAGAACCAGCATTTTCAGTTTTGCTGAGCCGCCACGGTTTCCCCACTCGCCATACGTTGAAACATGATAGGTCTCGCCTTTGGCTTGATAGGCAATCCCAAAGTACTTCCGAGCATCTCCAAGTCGCATTTCTGAAGGAGGATGCCCAACGCAATGCATGGACTTGGTAACGAAGAACCGGACACTTTCACCGTCATATTCTTCGACGACCGCCATATTAGGTAAAACCAGTTCCCGCTTTTCCGGCAGGTCGAGTGTCCCGCATTCATAGACATGCCCGTTGGTCACTTTGTCACTGGGTGCATTCTCTACGACCATGGGCCGCTTGGGCTCAACGAAGTCCTGCCCCCAGGTCAACTCTCCAGCGCAACAAAGGTTGCACAGCATTACAATTCCAATCAAACGGAACATACTCAACTCTCCCAAATGAACCAACAACAATTCCAAGTGTAACCTTCACGAATGCAAGTTGCATTTAGAGCAAGCTTCGAACAAATGCAGCGAGTTCAACGTCGTTCACTCGCAAAAACAAAAGCGAGGCGACGCGAAGATACGTGTAACTTGCATTAGTCGGATGCTCTACGGCCTGGAAAGTTCCCATCGGCTTGTTCGATCACAGCAGGAAACATCCCGAATGCTTGAAAAAATACAATCGCGATTATTGTCAATTTCCTCAATAAAAAAACCGCACCGAGCCAACGATTTGATCGTACTGCACAGAGCGGTTCAACGGCCAATTCCAGCAATAGAGACTGGGGAGAAAAACGCGAATTAGTCCAATGCCCCCATCGCATCTCGCAATGACTGGCGATCATGGTCAATTAACGCCGCGGTAACCATGTCTAGCCTTCCAGTAACAATCTGATCCAACTTATAGAGAGTTAAATTGATTCGGTGATCAGTGACACGAATGTCAGGAAAATTGTAGGTCCGAATTCGTTGGCTTCGGTCACCCGAACCGACAAGACTCTTACGTTCGCCTGCTCGAACTGCCGCTTCCTTTTGCTGATAGAAATCATAAAGTTTCGTCTTCAAACGCCGAATCGCCTTTGCCAGATTCTTGTGCTGACTTCGCTCTTCGCGACATTTGACTTCAATCCCTGTTCTTTGTGAACCAGACGAATCGCAGAGGCCGTCTTGTTCACATGCTGACCACCTGCACCACTACTGGCCGCATAGCGTTCGGTCGTGTAATCGTCCGGCTGCAAATCGACTTCGACGTCTTCGGGCTCTGCCATGACTGCGACGGTAGCCGCCGAAGTGTGAATTCGGCCCTTGGTTTCCGTCTCGGGAACTCTCTGGACACGATGCCCACCGCTCTCGTACTGAAGTTGGCGATTAGCTGCCTTCGCCGGAAACAGAAAGGATGATCTCCTTGAAACCGCCCATCTCCGTAGCGTTGGATTCCTGAACCGATAGTTTCCAATTCTTGTTCTCTGCATGCCGCTTGTACATTTCATACAAATCGCGTGCAAACAAAGCGGCCTCGTCACCTCCAGCACCAGCGCGAATTTCGATCACACATTTGTCGCGGTTGGCATCTTCGCCACCGATGGTCATCTCAAGCAATTCATTCCAAAGTTTTTTCGCGATCCACGAGAAGATTCGGCAGGTTCATCCTTGGCCAGTTCCTGCTCGTCCGGATCATCGCTTTCTGCCATTGCTTTGACTTCTTCAACTTCACCAAGTATGCCCTTGAAACGTCGATACTTGGTCGCAAGTTTGGCAAGCGATCCATGCTCACGCATCACTGCAGAAATCTTGTTGGAGTCTCCCTGAATAGCAGGGTCAGTCATATCTTTTTCAAGCTGTTCAAATCGATTCAGCTTGCCATCCAGCATTTCACGCATTGTTTGTCCGTAGTTCGTCTAAAAGAGAGGTCAATTCCAAAATGACGTCCAAGCAAACGCCAAAAAAATAACTTGCCACCCAAAACCAGGTGACGTCCCAAGAAGAGATCGAAGCGACCAGCTAGGTTCGGCAAGAAGCAGCCGCAAAAGACTGTTAAAGTTATTCTGGGCGTGATGCAAAACCATCGAAAATTCAGCTCAATTTGACGCGTTACTCGCTTTCCAAGTCTATCAGTGCCCCCATTACCGAACAAGTCATCTTGCCTACAGCCAACCCACGCATCAGGCCGAAATCCCGGCTTCTGCTGACTCGGAAGAAACCTGCTCCGACTTGAGCTTGTCAGCAATCAACGTATCAACAATGAGCTGAACCGAATGAAATGCAACGATAGGAATGATGCTGACCCCCAGTTCCATCGCAGTCGACAATCCCACCATCAACGTCTTTTGGCTGCCGGCAAATCCGACGGCAATCTGCTCTCCTCGCGACATCCCGAGAGAACGAGCCAGCCAGAATCCAATCACCAGTACAACCAAGTGGATCCCAGCGGCATCGGCACACAACCAACAAAAGCAACTTCCAAATCGTGCCAGAAAAGTCAACCTGCTCAAGGGAATCAGATGCCCTGCCAATCAACAGGTATACCCACATTGGTGTAATGACAAAACACAACGAGTTGGTCACAATCGTGACGAGTATCGCTACCGAGTCATTCCCGCCCGCGCGACGAGTCCAAACCGCAGCCGAAGCCAATGTGCATGGAGCCGCTGCCGCGACGATCAGCCCATATCCCAACTCCGAGTTCAAACAAAAAGATAATGGCCATGCCAACAACGGGACCATCACCGTATTCAAAAGGATCGCCAATGCTGGTGCCCCAAACTGGCCCGCTGCCTTTTTTAGACTGGCAACGAAATGGGAAGAGACATTACAAACATCGTAATGGCAACCACAATCCATTTGAGCCAAGTCAACTCGGCCAGCGGTCGACAGAATTCTGCCAGCAAGTATCCTAGGAACAGGGCGGCCAGCAAGACGATTAGAAACCAGCTTTGTTGGAAAATCGAGACATTCGTAGGTTTCTGGGAGTTTGGGTTCTTCTCAACGAGCTATCCTTATCGTCGGCTTTGCTAGCGACTTTGCCAACCGCACTTTGTCGGGCCTTTTCCCCCAGTTAGAATCTGCCACCCCAATAATACGAAAGCATCATGTTACGATACTGGACCGCAGGAGAATCGCACGGCCGCGCAATGATTGGCGTTAGTCGACGGTTTTCCCGCCGGAATGACCATCGACTCCGAAAAAATCAATGAGCAACTTGGACGACGCCAAGGTGGCTACGGTCGAGGTAAACGCCAACAGCTGGAAACAGATCAGGTGGAGTTTCTAGGTGGAACGTGGAAGAACGTTACGCTGGGAAGCCCCATTTGCATGCAGGTCGTAAACTCAGATACAAACTTGAACGACTCAAAGAACTTCCTCGCCCACGTCCTGGGCACGGTGACCTAAGTGGTTCCATCAAGTACCTCAGCTCGATTCGCGGAATCCTAGAACGAGCCAGTGCTCGAGAAACATGCGTTCGCGTTGCGGCCGGAGCACTCGCTGCTCAACTCCTTGGCCAATTTGGCATTCGCGCGTTGGGCTATGTCACGGAACTGGGAAAGATCTCCATCTCCCCAAAGTCCAACGACTTTGATGAATGTCTTCGGCAACGAAACCAAAGTGAACTGTACACACTCGATTCCGATCAAGACGAAGATTTAAAATCCTACATTGACCAAACACAAAAGGATGGAGATACCCTGGGCGGTATCGTCGAAGTCCGCGTAGAAGGACTTCCGTTTGGGCTGGGTACGCACGCACAGTGGGACCGAAAACTTGACGGCAAAATTGCCCAAGCGGTAATGGCGGTTCAGGCGATCAAGGGAGTCGAAATCGGACTTGGTTTTGAATCCGCGCGTAGAACAGGCTCCATGTCCACGATCCGATCCAATACGATGAAACTCAAAAGGCAGAACGGACATTGGGCTACAAGCGTCCTACAACAATCCGGAGGCTAGAGGCAGGGATGACCAACGGTCAACCACTGATTGTTCGAGCCGCAAAAAAACCGATTGCCACTTTGCAAAAACCGCTTGAGTCAATCGACATGGAATCCAAACAACCGCACACAGCAAGCTATGAACGAAGTGACGTTTGCGCCGTTTCGGCTTGTAGTACGATTATCGAAAATGTCGTTGCCTTCGAAGTGGCTGCTGCAATGATCGACAAGTTCGGAGGCGACAGCCTGGAAGAAATGAAACAACGCTGGAACTGTTCCAGAAACAGGCCTCAGCTCATTAGGCTTGAGCCCGAAAACGGGAGGTTGAGGCTCCCACAGAATCAAATCAATTTTTCGCCTGGCTCGATAAAAGCCTAACCTCTCAAACAATTGAAACATTACCGTAACGAGATCCACGGGGATTCGCATGGACGCGAAAACGATGAGTGACAATTCACGTAGAGCCGTTTGCCGCCTGGCATTCATTCTGCTTTGCGCGCTCCCACTTTCCCTGATCCTGTATCGAATCTTCCACCCAGTCACCACGACCCATTGGCAACAGGCGATCAAGGCCAACCTGGGATTGACTGCACAGATCGAATCGGTCGAGACTCCTCTGCCCTTCGTGACCCTGTTCCACAACGTAAAACTCATCGACCCCGAAATTGAACCAACTGGTGGTTCATTTGGACAAACTCAAAGTCGTCTTGGGCGCAACGAATGAAATCATCGTCGAAACGCCGTTCAAATCGATGCATCAGCACTCGCACTGATTTCTCAGCAGCTTCGTGAGAATTTGATGAGAACCCACGCGGCGACCAATTCATGGAAGCTCACGGTAAACAAAGCCGTAGTACTACGCCCAGATAGCGACCTCCCTGACCACCTCACGTTTTCTTCCGTTCAAGTCTCGGTCTTTCCCTACCCTGACCAAACGACTGCCAATGTAGAACTCGTTACTGCCGAAAACCAGGACAAACCAATCACACTTTCCATCCACCGCTATCGAAACGAAGACGTCCCTCGTGAAACCTTTACTATACAAACGGGGCGAATCTTATTTGCCTGCTGGTTACTAAACGATTTCTGGCCCAGCTCCAAATCCTTTGGAACAATTAGCCAATTCGTTGGTTACGCCAAGTTCGAAAAACACGATAAAAGCTGGAGTGGTCATGTTTCGCCGGGAAGCAGCTTTCAGAGCATGGATTTGCAAAGCCTATCCAACCCTTTTGGTAAGAACATTCAGGGTTTTTGTTTGCCAGGATCGAAGAGTGCGAAATCGATGCCGGTAAGATCGTATCTCTAGACCATTCGTTGCCAATGCGAATCCGGCGCACTTGGCACAGCAACCGCACAGTTTGCCGAACAATTCCTCGCAGCTGAATGGCTTGGGAATCAGGATTTGCAGGAGTTCGAAAATCTGGAATTGGGCCTTAAATTCAGTGACGGCATATTCGCCGTCACCACGTCACAACCCCAAGGTATCGCAGCATCATTTCGCAAAAATGCGTTGCTGCGACTTCCTCCGCAAGCCAATCCGGTACCTCTTGTTAATGTCGCAGCGTTCTAGGTGGAAACACACCGGATATTTCAGCCGGTGTCCTGAATCTCTTCCATATGCCCGAGTATCGAATCGCGGAACAAACCGGCCCACCTAATCGCACCCACCGCTAGAGCAAACATCCCCTCCACTGGGAGGTTGAGGCTCCCGCCGAAACAAGTCGTCGATTCTTGGGTTTCGCCGCGAGTACCTCCAATCGGTTCCTCACGCCCCGCCCCAACTGCCGGGACTCTTCAACTGCTATGACAACACGTTTGACAATCACCCAGAGAAAAGCTCCCAAAGCCGTTGCATCCCTAAAACTGCGCAAATGATCAAAAAGGCCGCCAACAAAATACAGCCCATCCCGATAACCTGATTCCAAATTTCGCCTACCGCTCATCCTCAGTTGGAGCGATCGCACTAAGCAAAAAAAAGCGTCCAGCTTCCATTCGATCTCCCAATTGAAACACCAGTTGAGCATAGGCTCGAAAAGCGCAGGCTCATACCCGTAGGTTGAAATACTGGAACTCAAGATCTCTTTCGCACGCCAAAGCCGACCGTTTTCAATTTCATCTTCTGCGCGTTTTAGAGTGGAAGCGAGTGCCATGTATGACTCAAGTTACCGTCGAGTAGTTAAAATTGTCTAGGAACCTAAAGGGTTCACCGGCAATCGAAATCGGCAATTGCGGAAAGCTCCGTCACATACCGTTGAATCGCTTTTGGTTCTTGGTGCACATACCAATCGACCGCCACAATCATTAGGCGATGGTGCCAGCCGCATGATGCAATGTGGTTCATGACACTTATTGAAACCGAATTTATTGTAGCAATCCTTGGCATCATCAGATGCAAGATCTCATGCCAAAGTAAGTACTTGCAACCATGCCAAGCGATAGCAACCTGCTCCGGAATTGCGACTCCCCAATGCGCCAACTGATTCTGTTCACGGTAAGCAACGGCAAAATCCTGCTGCCGTTCACAGAGCACAAAGATTCGCTTGCCTCGATATTCCTCAAAGCGGTCTTCATTGCGTTGCCCAGGCATTAGCGACAATAGATACTCCGACACTTGATCCTGATACTCAGTCGCCAACGGTGAAAAACTGGGGAGCCGGATCGCCGGATAATTGACACGCAAATGCTTCGACAATTCGACCAAAGTCGATTCAAGTTTAACATTCGACCATGACGAGCAGTTATACCATTCGATATTGAGATGAAAGCTGGGCAATACGCATTTTGTGGCTGAAGATTTTGGCTAAATACTTCAGTGCAGACACCTGAACGAACACAAGGTTCGACCTGCCTGTTTATGGCGACGGTGCCTCACGCTTTGTCGCATAGCACTCAATGCTCTTTATCGTCAGCATTCAATGGAAATAATTTGTTTCGGCAGGAGCCTCGACCGCCCAAGAAAAACCTCGCCAACCAACCTCGCCAACCAACCTCGCAAAACAGATCTCGGGGACTGCGAAAATGCAGCACCGACTACGGAGCAAGTCTGTTTCGTTGCTCGCTGGCCCAGTAGCGGACTGGAATCAAAGCCAATGCCGCCAACAAACAATGGATTCCTGCAACGATAATTATCGTTTGGGAGACGTCCTTCACTTACTCCGTAAGAATGCAAGCCAACTCCCAATTGGTTTACGCCTTCCCACGACCAAAGCGTGACCACATTGCCAAGCACCGCCAAGCCCGCAAGTCCTCGTTCACGGACCATTCCAGCCCAACGAGCATGCAAGACAACCGCATTCCAGAACACAATCATCAAGGCACCATTCTCCTTGGGGTCCCACCCCCAGAATCGCCCCCAAGAATCGTCTGCCCATAGTCCACCAAGTACCGTTCCAAAAAAGCTCAGCAGCAATGCGAAGCAAACGATTCCATAGATCAACTTACCGAAAGTCACCCGAGTCTTTTTGTCAAACCGCGGCGACACCAGACTGGCAAGCAAAAACGCCAATCCCAAAAGCCCAGCCGCAACCGTCGCAGAGTACCCCAACGAGATACACATCACATATGAGTCGAAAGCCAAAACTGTGTGTCCAAGACGGCAACCAATACAGTAAACGTATCGCCATCGCGGATAGAAATCGTCCAGGCCCATAGTAGCAAGGCAAGTCCGCAAACCCCTGCCAACATATTCCCGATACCAATCTTGGTAATACGTTCAACGATCAGCATGATTCCTACGGCTGCTGCACTGACAACCACAAACGACGAGTAAAGATTGGTCACGGGAGGGCGTTCCGGAAATCACAACTCGCAAGACAATCCCAAGTATCTGGATCAGAAGCGCCAACACGATCAACCAAAACGCCGCGAACTGCATATGCCGAATGCCAGCCCACCCGAATAACGTGAGAACAATGGCAATAATATAGATCGCCATCGACGCAAAAGAACGGAGAAAAGAAGTTGTAAAACTTCTCTGACTTCATCTTCAATGCACTGTATTCTTTGGGCGGATTTTCGCCAACTGCGGCAAGCTCTGCCTCCAGCACCGAATTGAACTGTTCCGCATCGTCAGCCAAATAGGCTTTCTCCAACTCAACGAACGCTGTATACGCAGATTTGTCCAAATTGGGTATCGCGTCCACGCCATTATTAATCGTGAGCAACATATCAAGCAAACTGGATGTCCATCGAGGCACATTGGGGTCGATTTCTGTTCGTACCAGAAAATCGATTTCCAACTGGACGCTTCTCGGCAAGTCTTCGTACTTCTTGGGTTTCGCCTTGATCTTCTGGCTCAAAAACTGAGAAACTTCCTGATCGCTGCTAAAGCCATTCTCGGCCTTCAACTCGTCGACCCTCCCCTGATCCCGAAGATAAATCGCCAGCATGACATTTCGGATGATTGTCTCTGTCTCTTCGCGAACTACATATTCATCGGTCAGGTGAGCCGCAATTTCTCGAAGACTTCTTCAGACCATTCTCATGGGCAATCTTCTGAATCTGTTTTCGCTGCTCAGTCACGGAAACCGACACCCAGCCTTCATCTTTGACAAAGACATTACGTGGGGCTCGAGAGTCCATCAATTGCCTAGCAAGATGCATCTGGTCAAAAGCATCGGGCGGCGCAGCGCCCCGTGCAATCTTTTCATCAGGAGTTGCACTCAGAGAAAGCGACAATGCATTAATCAATTTCCAACTTGTTGTGGACCTCAAACAAACGAGCCTGCAAAGGCGTCCGAAAATTCTTGTCTACTTTTTCGGCCTCTGCAACCAACCGATTCAACTCTGGCCGAGTTCGTTCCAACTCGGCCAAGCTGAATTTCAAACCTTTGCGGCTTTTGGGGAGCCCCAAACGTTCCGGCAACACTCAAATCTTCGATCCGCAAAAATTGAACCCGGTCGTAGCCCTCCGCCTTAAACACGATATCAGCGAGCCAGCGAATGGCGGGCTCAACATCCTTCCTCATACCAAACATCTTCGATTTCGCACCGGGGTAGCCGATCACTTCGCGATTGGCCAGCTTTCGGAGAGTGTTGCGAGCCAACGAATCCAGTGGCTGAACTCGCCCATCGTAGACAACCGGAAGTTGCCCCAACAAATCCAGTCTCATCCCGTCTTTGACGATCTTGGCGTTTGGCGTTCGCATCGCCAAGTAACCAACGAAAAGCGTGATCAAGACAACCAGCCCCAACGCGATTCGTTTGCCAAGTCGACTCGAACCAGCATTCACCGCTACCACATCTTTCGATTGCGGCTCGCTTTTGACCTGTTTTTCACTGACGTTTAACGATCCATTTTTTCCAGCAAGACTTTTCTGCTGAGCTTTATCCAAAAACTTCAACAAAGTCGATCCAAATTGGGCGAACAACCCGATAATCACAATCATGCATGCCACGTAGGGGATCATCCAACCCGCGTTCTTTACGATCTGCATCACAGTATATTCACGGCCATCGTCCGTTTTATCGTGTCCGCTTTGATAAAACGTCTCATTGCCATAGCGCAGCGGGTTGTTCATCCAAATCCGTTGTTTGCTGGAAATGTTCTTTTCGTGATCATTCAGAACAAATTCTGACGAGTAAGATTTCGCCATTTCCGTTCCTAAATAGTCTTCACGTGCTACATCTTCCAACGTAATCGAATAAGGCTTGTAATGGTGACGAAAACGCAAGGTCATGTAGTAGGTCGTACCATCAACTTCAATTTCATCGTATGTTTCGTTTAACCCTGCCAATTGGCTGGCCAAATAGATACCGATGTTCTCATTGGATTTTTTGTCAATCAATCGAACGTAGGCTGCCGCCATATCAAATTCATCGGGATCAACACCAGCAACGACAGGAATTTCACGAGAAAGATAGACCGTTCCAATTCCAGAATCCGCCGTGTTCTCTAAATTCAATCCGCGATTTCTAATCAACTCACAATTCGGATGGTATTCAACACACTCGATGTCAAAGGGCAAATCATCGCGTGATATCACTTGATCTTTCAACAGCTCGTCGCGAGGAATCATCACGACATCGTGTTTTCCGTCCTCGGTGACCTTCAACACCATCAATTCAGTCGACCGCTGATCGACGGTGCGCGAAACGGTTTCGCCTTCGAATACCTGCATTCTTTGTTCGACGTTAGTCATCGTGACATACAACTCATTGGCCATCAGCAAGCAGATCCCAAAATGAAGCAGCACGATGCCACCCTTGCGTTTGAAAACCATCACACAACCGGCAAGCAAAATCAGTGCCGCGATGGTTGACTGGATCAGTTGCCAAAGAATTCGCATGGCAGAATCGCCGATGAACGCCTCTTTTCCTTCGTAGACCAAAAAGGCCAACAGGCCAATCATCAAAAACGCGAAAACTCCGAGCAGCAGACGCTCTACCAATCGATAGTCCTTCATCCAGAAAATCGCTCCGGCAGAAAAGACAATCAACCCCAGCATCCCAACTTGGATCAACGACCACATCCACTGATAGGAGATTGGTGGTTCGCCCTGAAACCCCTTCGGATTCTGCCCGTAGAAAACAACTCCCCAGGTCACACAAAGCCCTGCAGCGACAAAAGAAGCGCCGAGTGCCAAGCGAATCCCATTGGCTTGAATTCGCATTCGAAATAAATGCGCAGCCAACAGATTCACAATCATCGCGACCAGGATCAGCGTACCACTGGGCATAAAAAATCCACCAGGCACCTTTTGCAGGATTGGGAACCAGCCCGGTGGAAAGAAATACTGAAACGGGATGTAAACGAACAACGCAGGAAAGTGCTTTTGTTTGACCGTCCAAATCCCGTAACGTGTTTGCTCAAGGGTAACGATCCAAATCACCAGCACGGCCAAGGCCAACAGGACAACGGTCAGCTTGAGCGAAGCCAACGGAGCCAGGATCGCTCGGACCGTCGCGCGAACTCCCGCTTTCCAATCGACATCGGTCGCTTCATGAACAAGATCAGCGACTTGCTTGAGTGGTTGATCTACATTTTGTATTGACATCGTTGACTTTCGTTATTTGAAACGAATGGACTTGGCAAAATCCAAAAAGACTTTTTCATTTTCGACGACCATTTTTTTGTCGCCAACAAGTTTGATAAACCACGCGTCCTCGCCTTGGGTAAAGCGAATTCCAATAAAGGCGCGTTTCTTCTCCGCCTGGTCGCTGACAAGACGTATCATTTTGCCAGGCATTGAATCGATGGTGACATCTGATGTGCGCTGCACGAGTTCCTCTGAAGACAACGAACTCATTTCTGCCTCGCTCGCCCAGTTCTCGGCAACCTGCTCCCAATCGTTAAGCTTCCGAATCATTCGGGTAACGGCAATCTGAACATTTGCATCACCATCTACTTTCCGGAATCGTGCCGAGACAATCCGAGTAGCAGGGCCAACCTCCCAACCTTCGGGCGTCTCAAATTCGATGGGGACTTCGATCGGAGCCGGAGCCCTTGCTCCCGACTTGCCAGCAGAGGGTGGAGACATCCCACCACCACTGGACATCCCACCACCACTGGACATCCCTTCGACATCAAAAATCTCAAACGCTGCTTTGGAATCTCCAGTCAACTTCTCAAACTCGGCAGAATCCGTCGGAGGTAGTGAAAGCTGATCTCGCCATCGGTTAACATTTTCCAACTTGTCAAAATTCGGCGGCAAACGCGAAACCGACATGGTCAGCCCGTCTTTCAACTGAAGTCGAGCAAAGGGAGCAAAAGGTCCTGATGAAACGGCAACTCGGGACCAACCCTCCGGCAACTCATCCAAGCCAGGAGCCTGATCATCGAATTCGACTTGCCGAAAAAACTCAAAACACTGCGACTCAACGCCGTCAACCAACTCGACCGGTCCTTTGACCTTGAAAGTCCAGGTGGCCTGCGCAGAACTGTGAATCGCAACCAGCATTCGCTCGATACTCGGCTCCGCCCCCAACTTCACACCGGACTGATCGGCATCAACGAGGGCATGAGTAATCGGATCGCTGGGCCGACAGCCAATCGCCGTAAGCAGCAACAAAGCCACGAACGGAGAGAGCAGCATTCGACCAGTGAAATTTCGCAACATGGATTAACCTGTAGAAACTAGGACCTATTCTTAACTTCATGCGCGAGGCGACGGTCTTATTCGCCAATTGTATGCCTCCCAACGGTTCCGCCAAACGTCAATCGTTTGCTGGCGTTACAATGCCAGAACAGCTGCCGAAACCAACCCTTCGAAAACCCTTAGCCTCGCAATAGCCCGAAATAATCAATTGGTCTCCGTCGGCAAGAAACTTTCGCTCCTCACCGGTCGGCAATTGAATTGGAGTCCGTTGGGTTCCAGGCAACGCATTTCCGTACTCACCATCCCAGGTCAACTCCAGCAGACAACCGCGAGAATCCCGTGTGGATCCACTTACCGTCCCACTTGCCATCAAATCACCGGGCTGAAGATTACAACCATTGCTACTGTGGTGCGTCAAAATCTGAGCGATCGTCCAATACATATTGGTAAAGCTGCCGCTGCTCAAACGCTGAGCCTCATGATTCTCTTGACGCATTTTTTCTGAAGCCAGCGCCACCTCCAATTTGATATCCACTCCACCCTGAGATTCATTTTCATCAGAATGCAGGTAATCCATGGGCTTCGGATCACCATCCTCTCGCTTCAAAGCCGCACAGCGAAAGGGCGCCAGCGCTTCCATCGTGATCACCCAAGGCGAAACTGTCGTAATAAAGGATTTGGCCAGGAAGGGCCCAAGCGGCACATACTCCCATTTTTGAATATCGCGAGCCGACCAGTCATTGACCAGACACATCCCAAACAAGTGATCCTCAGCCTGGTCGATAGAAATGGAATCTCCAAGCTCGTTGCCTTGGGCAACATAGAATCCCACTTCCAACTCATAGTCCAACAACTTGCAGGGACCGCGAGTCGGCAAGCCACCTTCTTCTGCGGGAGCCTGCTGGCCGACGGGGCGGCGCACCTCAGTTCCGCTAACCGTCACACTGGACGCACGTCCGTGATAGCCAATCGGAATATGCTTGTAGTTAGGCAGCAATGGGTTATTGGGGCGGAACATGCTGCCGACATTTCGTGCGTGAAAGATGCTTGCGTAAAAATCGGTGTAGTCGCCAATCTGAGCCGGCACTTCAAATGTCGCAGACCCCATATCAACAAAGGCCTCTTCGTTGCCTTTGAGGGGTGAGTCAGGATCAGAGAGCAACTTGCTCACACAGGATCGCAGTTCACTGCGCTCTGCTGCCGTCAATTCCATCAATGAATTGAGCTTTGAATCACAGGCCGCGACATTGCTGTGTTCCGGTAACAACGCCTCCTCACCGCAATAACACAAATTCAATATTTTGTCGCCAATCCCTACGCCAACCGTTGACCCTTGCTCAGGATGAACGAAAACACAGAATGGCAAATTCTGAATCGGAAAATCAGATGCCGGATCGTTCGCCGAACCAATCCACGAAGTCAAATTGATGTCGTGCGTTTCATTTACTTGATACATATATTTACTCAAACTGCAGGTTGAATTTCAGATTCGAAGCCCAGCGACCGAAGGTCCGCCACCGGTTCTTCAAAGGAACATGATCCAAAGGAGATCACTTTATTTTTTCGTACGTCTTCAATTTGTGATTTGGTAACCGAGCTACCAGCAAACTGAATCTGATCGTCGGTGAAGGTGAAATCGCCAATGGTTCGCGACTCCAAAATCTGTTCAATCATTCCCTGTTCTGCGTCGGCAAAAGCAAATACTGTCGCGACAAACACATTCAGGAATCCGTGCATGATTCCACGAGCGGAATCAGCATCATAGGTCAAATTGAACTCGCCTCGAACGGGATGATGCAGGCCCGCAGTCGCTTTGAAGCCTACACGACGTTGACCACAACCATGGATAAAGCGGGCGACCTCAGCGATTGGCGGAATCAAGTCATCCGTGACGCCGCCGGTACGGATTTTCGCAAACGCGAAGTTTGTTTCTTTGATGGCTTGAAGATGCGCACTCGGATCCGACTGGTGCGGCACTTCCAGAAATGGCCGAATGGTCTGCGGAACCTGGCGGGCAATTTGCTCGACATGCTCGACCACGGGACATTTGACTTCGATTGCATCTACGATTGCAAGCTCGTGTGCTTCATTAAAGTCCACGATGGCCTGGATAGCTTTTTGAAACCCTTCGTCAGGGGCGTCCAGCCCCGGCACCAACGCACTGACTTCCCATGGCGTTTCGCCTTCGCGAAAGTTAGCCATGTTGGCGAATTCGCCCAACCGTCCCGCCGGAATAATGACTCGAGCCAACATCCAACTAGCAGAACTCTGTCGATACCGATCATAGTTTTCGACAACCGTCTTCAGGTCCAAACCTGCAGGCGGAAAGAGGCCGGCATAGTCGACAATTTGGGTTAATAGTTCGTTTAAAGTCGACACTCGATGGCCTCGCGACTGAGTTCACGCATATAGAGAGAATCCATCGTATATCTCGGCTCTTTTTGGCTCAACCTGATGCTCTAGGTCATTTTGCCGCACAACCCTGGATTCCGATAGCGATTGGCGGGATCTCACAGCCAAAGGAGCCCACTATGCACGATTCTCAGCCACAAATCTTGGGAACCTGGCTCTACTTATTGCGACGAAGTCAAGCATCTCGTCAACGGACGCCTGAAGACTCCATTTAAGTCCTGCGATCTCTACCTTACCAACTGAATACAACAATCTTGAACTTTGATCGCTGGGAATTGATTTTGTACGTGATCAATAACACGAAAATCATCATTCCCAAACCGAACGTCACAACCAATTGACTTCAAGTACGCAACTGCACGGCTTTGATACCCGGCACGCACGAACATCAAAGTCATCAGCAAAAAAATGCGACAAAACAAACGCAAATCAAATTTCCAAAATTTTTCATCATGGCTCCACACATCATTTTTCGGTGCAATCTAAACATCTCCTCATTTACGTGGCGAATACTCCCCAAGCATCCCAGCCCATTTCTTCTGTTGAGTTTCATCTAGAACCTTTGCAATCTCTTCAAGCAAACGGGCTGTGGTTGTTTGACGAAGGGGAAGCAAGTCGACTAGCTCCTCGATGAACTCGCGCTGCTCAACTCGAAGTTCCAGCTCACTAGCAACACGAGGGTCCAGCAAACACTTTGGACCTTGCAGAAAAAGACTTCTTTGCAATTCAACTTCTCGAATACGCCGAATTTGATTTTCATCCAAGACCCTGGCCAGCCTTAACAGCACTTGCTCTTTTTGTTCTTCGTTTAAAGCGTTCAATTCCACATACTTTTCGTAGAACTGAGTCTCCGGATCAAGCGGCTCCAAACCCGCCTCTGTTTTCAAAATCCAGTCCTGAAGCATTCGTTTACACTTCTCAATTTGAGTAGGATCCAGCTTTAGCTCGTCGGCCAAATCACTCTTGTTTATTCGGCTAAGCAATCCCACGCTAAAAACAACAAGCCGTTTTACAAAAGACAATCGCTCAAATTTCTGCAACTCGTTTTCACTTAACGCCTCTCTGACACCATCTTCAAACTGCTTTTTGGCTTTCCGCATTTTCTCGGCCTTGACCTCGCCATCAAAACCTTCGTTGGCCAATTGAAACTGAACATCAAAATCCTTTTTCAATGCCATGATCAAACCAAGTTTCCCGTCTTGCAAATCCAGTTGCTCGAGTAGAAACGGATCATGAGCAACAGTAAGCAACCCAAAGTTTCGAATGTCAGCTAATCCAGAATCTTCCTGCGCAGAAGCACGAGTGGTGCCTTGGAGCAAAACAACAATCAAAAAAACAATTTTCATTTGCATCAAATAGGTCCTTCGTAAATTACCGCTACGATTCCAAGTGCCATTGAAAGAAAGGCTGCAGCACAAACTGCCTACACTCATTCTCAGCAAGAATTCCCGATACGCGAATGGTAACAAAAACAACAATGACGCTGCACACCAAATGAAAGCACGACAAGTTGAATTTCATACTGAATTTCCGTGTTCTTTTACCTCTGACATCCGTTAACCGTTCACACAGTCACACCACTTTGTGCAGGCAGCACCAGTCCGTCACTCAAATTAAAGGATCTCAGTGTGCCGTCCTGGATCCTTCTGTTCCTATCGTGCCTTTTCCTCTGTGTACCTCCGCGCCCTCTGTGGTTCAATTCGAATTACCACAGAGGTCTCGGAGGAACACAGAGATTTGGGAGCCTTCATCAACAAAGAAAGCCCCAGTCGCAAATTCGACTGAGGCTTTGTGTTTCAAGTTGATTGGGCTGGCCGTTCGGATCTGCCCTACTATTGCCTGAAAAATGTTCTAGCGCATGCCAGTAATGTCCAAGAAGAACTTCAGCAAACCGCTGCTAATGATCTTGTCCTCGGCCATCCAAAGGTTTCGGGCTACGTCGTATCCAATGATACCGCCCAGGCCCAAAATGCCGGTAACCGCGGCAAGAGAGATCACTTGCCAAATTGAATAAGGCGCCTCAGGAGCAGCAACGGTTGCAGCCATCGGCCCTGCACCCGCCATCGCGGCAGACCCCATGCCAACACCTGCTTGATCAAAGACTGAGCCCTGAGTGCCATCGGCACCGTAAGCAGGATCCGAACCGTAAGCGGGATCCGATGCCGGCAATAATGCAGGCTGGCCCAACTCATCGTTGTCTCCAAGAATCGGACCTTCAGAATCGTCAGTGTAAATTTCTGAGTCTTCCAACGCGATAACTTGAGAGCCACTCGATTGATCGTCGAGATCTTCCTCCAAAGCCGTTAGCTTGAATTCGTCTTCCTGAGCCATCATCATTGCACTATCAAGCTCAAGGAAGTCATCATCGTCTTCTGGCAGTTCCAATGAGTCGATGTCTGAGCCGCCAAGTTCCAATGGGACTTCATCAAGTTGTATTCCACTTTCACTGGCACTCAAACCGATTGCTGCATCGGAAGCCCCCAGTTCTACTTCAGCACTGGAGTCACTATCGTCCAGGATTAGATCACTGTCTTCAAAATCGCTGCTAAGTCCAGCACTGTCATCGAAGCTGCTACTGTCGGCCAACTCCAATTCGTCCGAAAACAAATCGTCTTCTTCAACCGAAAGCTTGTCGTCGCGCGCATTCATCTTGCCCGTATCTGATGCGGAAGCATCCATCAGCTCATCGTCGGCCAATAGATCCCCTGTATCGTTCGGTCCAAGCTTCTTGCTGCTGCCCGCTGCCAATGAGAGGCTACTACTGCCAAAAGAAAGTTCTTCGTCGTCGCCCAATACATCACTGGCGCCCTCAAGCTTGAGTTCGCCACTTTCTTCCAATGACAACTCTCCGCTTTCCAAAGTGAACTCGGCAGCACTATCCGCAAGGATATCCAAAGAACTGTCTTCCGAAAAATCTGCCGATAACTCGGATGATGAAATTTCAGTCGAAGAATCACTCAATTCAAAATCCATATCGTCATCCAGATCCATTGTTGGAGCCGCCGTATTAAGCGTTATTCCCAAACCACCTGCGACACGCTCCAACTCACTCATCTTGAATTTCCAGGTCGAACCATCCCGGTATCCGAACACTTCATTGTTCGATCGCATCTCGGTTAGCTTGTCGGCAGAAACACCAAGCATCGCTGCAGCTTGGTCCATAGGAATCAGATTGGCCATCTTGTTTTGGGCTCCACTTGATTTAACAGTTCACTCGAACCGTAATTTTAGTATTCCAGTAGTAAATCTCGAGAGACTGGCGAATCTGGGCAGACGAAGCACAGTCAATTGGCAATTATAACTCGCTGTTGGGGAAACTTTGCCTGATTTACCGACAAGTTTTCGCAATCCACCCCAATTTACCGTACGCCCATTCGCTCTTTATCGATTCTAAAAACGAAGAATCTTAATTCAAGCTTTTAGCCCAACAATTCGGGAGCTACCGAGCATATCCCGACAAATATCAGTGCTTCTCGAAACCACAACTTCCGATTCTTCCGCACAATCGTTATTTTCGCCTCAAAAGAAACCTGCTCAATCTCAATAAGCTGCCCTTATCACTGACCGTTTTCTCGTTGGAAACTTAGGCAAATCGAGACTTCCGAGCGGTTATTTGACACCCAAGCCTGCCAACAAGATCCACATAAGAACGTCAACTCAACCCATTCCAGGGACAAGGAAAGCAATACACCCGTCCGCAAATCCGTTGCCCATGCAGTCGTTTGCTTGTGAGATACACCCTAATCCCTATTTTCACCGAATGATTTTGGCACTGACGCTCAACCATCGCGGCGAGTGCAATTTGTATCGATCAATGGCATGGCAACGATGTATTTTTGCCTGTGAAACTAAGAAAAGTCCGCTACATTGAAACGGAATCGCGATCTAAACTGCCACCCCCTCCGAACATCTAATAGACAAAGACGAACTGGTGCCCTCACAACCCCCATCCGATTTTCGCATCTGGATCGACGCAGATGCCTGCCCAAACGCCATCAAAGACATCCTTTTTCGAACGGCAAAGCGTTTGAACATTCCTCTGGTAATGGTCGCCAATCAATCTTCCCGTGCACCAGATTCAACATTGATCCAAGTGATCACAGTCCCCTACGGCGCTGACATTGCTGACAACCTGATTGCCGAAAAAATGCATACCGGGGATATCGTGATCACTGGCGACATTCCCCTCGCCGCGCGAGTCGTTGAAAAAGGCGGCATCGCAATCGGGACACGCGGTGAGCTCTACGACGAAAAATCGGTCCATGGGCGACTGGCATCAAGAAACCTGATGGAACAATTTCGCTCAGCAGGAGTTGAAACCGGCGGCCCCAAACCACTTGGCCAAAAAGACATTCAAGCATTCGCCAATCAATTGGATCGAACACTGACCAAGCACGTAAAACTTCGAGGAACCTAGTGCGCGTTTGGTTTAGGTACGGCGGTATCTTCGTCGTTTTGTCTTGGAACAACGACGAGGTGACGCTATCGGTAAGTCCAACTTGGACTAGGGCTTTCGCATTGCTGGGAGGTTGAGGCTCCTGCCGAAACAGAAACGGCGGTTGTTTCGGCAGGAGCCTCAACCTCCCAAGAAACCAACCACTTGTTGCGGCAGGAGCCTTAACCGCCTCAACCTCCCGGAAAGACCGGGAACGCTCGCCTTGCATTAGCTGCTTGCGCTTCGATAGCCCTTAAGAGCAAGCTTGAAGATCCAGCGGCTAATCAAAACACTCAGTATTGCAGACAAAACCGCATATCCCGCCAATCCCCATTCCCAGCCTTGAAATGGATAGCCAGAAGGTTGAGCCAAAACTCTCGCCGGGACATTGGACACGACAAGGATCGGAACGATAAAGGTGAAGATTCCCCAAAACGCCCACCCGATTGCATTCGTCTGATAAATCTCCATCGGATAGCGATAGAAATTGGTGATGTAAAACCAAAAGCTATGCAACTGTTGATTGCGCCCAAGCCAAATACTGGTCGACGCCAGAATGATCATCACGCTATACATGACGATCACACCACAAATCACCAGTGCAACAAACCCAACAATCGTTCCAAAAGAAATATGCAATTCCTTTTCGGCATCTCCCGCAAGCAAATTGAGATGGTAAACGATCAGGGCGATCCCCAAAAATCCATTGGGCAATTGCGCCCATGTGATCCGAGGAAAGGAAATCAAAAACTGGGTATCAATTGGCTTTAGCAAGGCAAAATCTAAATTGCCCGTCCGAATCAACTCACTAAATTCTTGAGCGTTAGCCATAAAAAAAGTTTGCACGATCGAGTTGATAATCCAGATGGTCCCGAGAAAGATAAAAAATTCGCCTTCTCCCCATCCAGCACCGATCGTATTCGCGTGTCCGTAAATAATCTTGAACAAGCCGAAGTTCATCATCGCCCAACAAATCGACGAGAGGCACTGAAAAACAAAGTTCGCACGAAACGACATATCGCGAACCAACGAGTTTCGCGCAAACGTCAAAAAGACCTTTCCATACGGAGGCCGAAGTGACGGTCCATTCTTCACGGGTGCAGATCCATCGGACATATCAGCCTCCAAATCCACTGTAACGATTCACGCCACGCCACCACAAAGTTCGGGCCAGGACGATAAAGAACACAACCCAAACCAATTCAATGGCCAACCCCAGATACATCTCAGCCCCACTCACCTTTCCAAGAAAAACAGCGGCAGGAAAATAGGCCAAGTATTTAAACGGCAGCATCTCAACGAAGCCGCGAATGTCAACGGGATCGCTTGGCAACAGCTCCAAAGGAAACATATGACCGGATAGAAAAAAGTTCATCAACATGAAGATAAACGTCAGCGAACCTACTTCCAACCACCAAAACGAAACCAATCCGATGCAACACTCGAGAAAGTAGCCCAGCAAAAAACCCAAAATCAATGAAGCAAAATAGACGATCAAAACTTCTGCCGAAGGCCATCCTTCAACAAAAAATCCACGGCAGAGGAAGAAAACCAACGTGAATGGAAGCGCCGCCATCAAGTAGTAAACCAGCTTGTGTGCAATACGTTGTATCAACAGGCAGCCCACCATATCAATCGGCTGAATTAAGAATTTTTTGATCTCACCACTGCGAACTTGAGAGGCAATCCCTGTCGTTAGTCCTGGCATGCTGGAAAAGGCTCGGCTGATAGTCGTCAGCAGATAATAGGCAATAATATCGCCAAAACGATAGCCCTCAATTTGCGAATCGCTCACCGAAGAGAAAATTGCACCCCACAGAAAAATCTGTGTGATCGTTGGCAGGAAGCGCATTAGCGTCCCAAGAATAAAATCTCCCCGATACACCAATCGCTCATTCAGCGAAATGCAAAGGAAGGTCCACCATGTCATTGCACGTATATACATTGCGATCAATTGGCCGTCGCCACCGCCCCCTGATTCGCAGCTTCGGTAAACACGCTGGCAATCACCTCTTCCAAAGGAGGATCTTCAACGACGATGTCTTCGATGTTCTTGGATGACAACAACTCTCCGAGGACTTTGGCAACGTCGTCACGAGCAATTCTAAATTTGACTTTTGGTGGCTCGACTTCGATCACATTGGGCAGCTGAGAGAAACTTGAAAAGTCCTCAGTCTCTCCCAACTGTAGCGTCACGATTTTGTCGCTACTAAATCGATCGACAATTCCACTCAACGATCCGTCATAGTGAATCTTTCCGCCTGCGATAATTACCACCCTCTGACAAAGCGCAGCGATGTCTTTCATGTAGTGGCTAGTCAACAAAATCGTAATCTTGCGTTCACGCTGATAAGTTTTCAAAAACTGTTGGATTTTGTGCTGAGCGATCACATCCAAGCCAATGGTCGGCTCATCGAGAAACAGGACATCGGGCGAATGAAGAAGCGCCGCAATCAGTTCCATTTTCATCCGTTCGCCTAGCGAAAGCTCTCGAACGGGCTGACCGAGCAGATGGGTGACATCCAAAAGATCGGTGAGTTCACTTTTGGTGCGATCAAAATCTTCGATCCCGTAAATATGTTGATGAAGCCGAAAAGATTCAGCAGCGGGAAGATCCCACCACAGTTGATTCTTTTGCCCCATCACCAAGGCAAACTTTCGGCGATATTCGTTAGTACGTTCCCAGGGCGTAAACCCCATCACCGAAGCCTCGCCGCTGGTCGGACTAATCACGCCAGACAACAATTTAAGTGTGGTCGTTTTCCCCGCTCCATTGGGGCCCAAAAACGCGACGAACTCACCCTGCTCTACCTGAAGATCGATTCCGTCCACCGCTTTGACGTCGCGATATTCCCGTTTTGCGAGACCGCGAATCGACGCCCAGAGCCCTTCTTTCTTTTGATAGACTTGATAGGACTTCGATAAATTCTTGATTTCGATAATTGCCATGGCCGGATTATAGGTTGATCGACTTGAGTTCAACAGGCGAGGTTCGATTCGCCTTCGCTGCATTTAACGTTTTGGCTACGGTGAACAGTTACCACTCATACAAGGTCTTTTGGCATCTGATCCGATGACGATCATGTTCAGCACACCTCACACGTTTAGTTGAATCTGGATATACTTTGTGAAACTCGTAACTTTGATCGATTAAATGAATCCGGCAAACTTAAGAATTGGAATTGGACACGACACTCACCGCTTGGGTGATGGCGGACCGTTAGTCCTGGGTGGGATCTCGATTGATCATGACAAGCATATGATCGGGCACAGTGATGCCGACGTTTTGCTGCATGCAATCACTGACGCCCTACTTGGAGCCTGTGGAAAAGGCGACATTGGTGAGCTTTTCCCCGATACTGACGATGAAAACAAAGGAAAAGACTCGGCAATGATGCTGAAAACAGCCTTCGATGTCGCGGCCAACAAAGGGTTTGAGATCATCAATCTCGACTGCATCGTGTTCGCCCAGCGTCCCAAGCTGTCTCCCCACAAGCAAGCTATCGCCAAACGCATTGCCCAAATCCTGTCGATATCTTCCGAGCGGGTTGGCATCAAAGCAAAAACAGGCGAGAAGGTGGGACCCGTTGGAAATGAACTGGCAATCATGGCCCAATGCGCCTGTTTACTGTACAAAAGGTAGCACCAATTTGACGTGATGGAGCACGCGTGAACTCAATTGAATCCACAACTCGTATTCTTGGCATCGATCCCGGACTCAATATCACTGGATATGGGGTCATTGACGTTGTCGGAAACTCGATGACTTTGGTCGAAGGCGGAATTGTCAAATCAAGACGGTCTGATACCCTCACAGTCCGCCTGAAATCAATTCACGACGGCATCACAGATGTCATTCAGTCATTGCACCCCAATGTCATCTCCATCGAACAACTTTACAGTCACTACGAGCGCCCACGGACTGCGATTCTGATGGGACATGCTCGGGGGGTTCTGGTTTTGGCGGCCTCACAAAACGACATTCCCCTCCATGACTATGCGGCAACGCAAATCAAACGAATACTAACCGGCAACGGTCGGGCCCCTAAGGCTCAAGTTCAAAACGCGGTCAAGCATGAGCTTGGTCTCGCCGAACCACCTGAACCTGCGGACGTCGCAGATGCTTTAGCCATTGCCATATGCCACTGGTTTCAATCACGAGCACAACAACTTGAGCTTCGCAAACTCAACTCCCGTTAAGACACTACCAACCTGTTCTGCACCTTATAGACCTACCAAGCATGATCACCAAATTAACCGGGAAACTTTTGCGACTCACCGACGACAAAGCCACACTGGAGTCGCCTCCGTTTGAATACGAAGTCATGATCCCCGAATTCACTCGTCGCCAATTGCAAGGATCAATCGAGAAAATCATCGCGCTTCACACGATCCATTGTCTGGATGGAAACCCAACAACGGGAGGACGAATGTTTCCTCGTCTGATCGGGTTCAACAGTGAAGTAGAGCGTGAGTTTTTTGATTTAATATGTGGCGTGAAAGGCCTGGGGGCAAAAAAAGCTCTCAAGGCAATGGTTCGCCCTGTTCAGGATATTGCCCGCGCAATCGAACAACAGGACGTCGACACGGTCAAAACATTGCCAGGCATTGGCGGCGCAATGGCAGAACGAATGATCGCTGACCTACGCAGAAAAATGCCTAAGTTCGCGTTGATGGCGAGTCGCGATGAGACGGAAAGTTCCGCGGATGTTGAACGCAATATCGTCGACGAAGTCTTTCAAATCCTTTGCTCCATGGGGCACAGCGAAGCGGAATCTCGCAAACTGTTGGATGGCCCGCTTGCGACTCAAAAAAAGTTCAAAGACGTCGAGGCATTATTCCAGGCCGTCTACGAAACGCAGAACAACTAGATTTTGCGTGTCGACCATGTTGCGATAATTTCGACAACCATGGGCTACCTCGCTCTTGGGTTGATATTTTCGACCAACCACTGGTGACTCGATTTTGCGTTGCGATATGTTCGACAAACCATTGGCTGACACGATTTTGGGAGGTTGAGGCTCCCGCCGAAACATAATGCTCAGCACTCGTCCCATAGAACATTTGCCGCAGAGCGGCTATTTCCCTTAGCCCCAGACTTCAGGGCCTGTTGAAAAACAACACGTGTGAAGGCCGGTGCTGATCCGTCCTCGCTCACGCTTCGGGTTTCCATGAAGCCGATGCCAACGCCAATCGATTCGTACACGATTGAAAAAGTCACAGCCTCGTCGGGTTGCCACTAAGGAACGTGACCGACCACAGGCGAGCGACCACAAACAACTTGCCGCAGAGCGGCTATTTCCTTTAGCCCCAGACTTTCAGTCTGGGGAAACATCCCCACCAAAAACAAAGTCGCGGACGCGACGACATCTGTTGAATACATCGTATTTCGTCGGCAGATCGTCCGTGTGGCGGTTCGGTTCCGAGGTCGTTTGACCTTCTGATCAAAGCGCATAAAAAAACAGGGCATATCACCCTGCTTTTTCAATCTGTTGCCGTCCGAGTCGTTTAAAAAATGTCGGTCAAGAAATGATGACCGAAGTGGTAACGACGTGGTGAGGGGTAGTAGTTGTGCCAATGGCGGTTGTACACAGGAATTCGCATCTCAGCTGGGTACCGATAGTACATATTGTCTGCACTTTGGTAGTAGTTGTTGCTGTAATAATTCTGTGGATAGTACACATACGGATAGTGATAGAAACGATCCAGATTTTGTCCGGACTGATCGCCCCAATTAGTTTGATATCCCTGAGGCTGCTGGGCTTCAGCGGATCCCGGTTGGCTAACAATCGCCATCGCTGCGACGACCGCTACGGCCAAGATTAAACGACGAATCATTGGAGAGGCTCCTCCTGTTTGGGTCGGTTACGCCAACGGGTTCGTTCGACCAACGCGGCGGTAGTATTGCTCAATGTGACCATCGGCAATCAGAACGAACGGCATTGAAGGATTATCTGACAAAATCCCTCCAAAGCGGTTCAGCATCGATAATCTACGACGCATCAGATCAGTTAAGAAGAGTAGTCAAAGTTTGCGGGCATTCCGAATCGAGCCTGCTAGCGATTCGAATTTGCTTTGTCCTCAGGCATGATACCGTTTCGGATGTCTTCTTCGAACTTATCCATCATTGGCCAATCTACCGCACAAGTCCCAAAATCTGCCAAATGTTGATAGCCTTCCACTCGAGTGATCGCCGCATCCAGCAACGCATCATCCTTGCGAAAAATAGGACCGTGACTGGGCAACAACCACTTCACATCGCTCTCGCGAATTCGCTTGAGTGAGGAAACAAACGCAACGAGATCACTTCCATGATGTGCATCAATCGCTCCGACTCCACCATCTCGATAGATATTGTCGCCACTGAACAATAACTCACCCATACGAAACGCTAACTGGCTATCGGTATGCCCTGGAGTCAACCAAACTTCCAACTCCAATTCTCCCACTGAAATTACGTCGCCGTCGTCGACCAAATGCTCGACTTCGACAGGCGGCATCTCCATGTCGATATTCTGTGCTTCAATTTTTGCAAAGGTCTTGATTGGGTCGCCAGTACGCAACGGTTCCGCAGCCAGGTGATGGGCGGTTACTTCCGCCTTGAAAATTTGCTTTGCCTTGGCAAGTCCCTGGATATGATCAACGTCCGCATGAGTCGCAATCAAGGTCTTGCACTTCGAAAATGGAAAGTCGAGGTCGCGAACCAATTCGACAATTTCATCTACGGCGTCCTTGTAGCCAATATCGATCATTACCCATTCGCCCTGGGAAAAGATGATATAGACGTTGCACCCAAGAACGTGCCCTAGCTGGTGGTTAACTTCGATAACGTTCGAAAATACTGGTTTGGCTTGAATCATGGATCACAAGGTCGAGTGCGCTTGTTCAGGGAATCAGTTCATCATGTCTCTCGCGACAAGGCGAGGCATCGTCAAAAAATGGGTGCAAAATCACACACAAATCTCAAACAAGCGTTTCGGGGCGCTGGTTGCTAAAGATTGTATTGGCTTAACATTTGAATTCAACTCGAACTGAATTGGTTTCGTTAAGACAGCACTCAAAAACACCGTGATTCTCAAAACAGAAACTGTCCTATTCGTAATTCCCCATACACCAGGAATGGCAACACCATCAATTTCATCGTTAAAAACTGCAAAACTGGTAAGGATCCTACGATTATCGGCGTCGAAATTTCCCTTTCATACCCTTTTTCACCAACCACTTTAGTTGCTTGCAGGGTTTACCTACACAACTCTGTCCCAGCAGCTTAACCAAGTGTTACAATGTTATGAAGCCATTCTACGGGCGGTTTCTATTTCATAAAAGAACTTTTTAGGTAGAACTCAATGACAACACATCGCTGGTTAGTCTTCACATTCCTTTTCACGTTCTCGATTTGTGGTGTTGTGCTGGCCCAAGAACAAGCCAACACCAGTACCCAAAACTCAGAGACTTCTAAAACCAGCGCTGAAGATATCGACTTGGATTTCCTCAGAACGGGTGAAACGCCCAATCTGCAACAAATGCGCGCGATGGAAGATCGTGTACGCGAGATTTCTGATCTGGTTAAGGCGGCAACCGTCAACATCCAGATCGGAGGAGCTCAAGGAACTGGCGTGATTGTTAGTCGAGATGGTTATATTTTGACCGCCGCACACGTCATCGGAAAACCTAACAAGACTGCCAAAATCATTTTCCCGGATGGCTCCTCCAAGGACGCCAAGACTCTGGGCGTCAACCGAATGGTCGACTCAGGCATGCTCAAGCTCAAAGGCGAAGGCACCTATCCTTATATCGATCTGGGCGAATCTGAAACACTTAATAAAGGCCAGTGGATCATTGCTGTTGGCCATCCAGGCGGCTGGAATGAACCCCGTGGGATGGTCGTCCGAGTTGGCCGTGTCATCTCCAACTCACCCCGAGTCGTTCGCTCCGACTGCACCTTGGTTGGTGGTGACTCAGGAGGCCCCCTTGTCGACATGGAGGGCAACTTGATTGGAATTCACTCACGCATCTCAAATCAACTCTGGGAGAACCTTCACGTCCCCGTAGACACATTCTCTGACGATTGGGATCAACTAGAAGCTGGAGAAATCATTGGCGGAGGAAACAACCCTTTCCTTGGCATCAGTTTCAAAGCATCCACCAATGAAATTTCAGTCGTCGAAAGTGAAAGCCCCGCAGAAGAAGCGGGGTTGAAGGTCGGCGATATCATCCTGAAAGTCAATGAAACGGAGGTCAGCAGCAAAGTTGACTTCGGGCGTATGGCACGCAACATGAAACCAAAAGACAATTTGACACTTCTGGTCAAACGAGGCGACGAAGAACTGGAACTGAAACTCAAAGTGGGCTCCCAATAGCCGCCCTATTTTTTCGTTCAATCCCAACCGCAAACATCTAATCAAGATCGACTATGAACAAAATGAAAATAAACTCTCTGTTTTTCGCATTTGCAATCGCATTGGGCCTCATGGTCAACGGCTCAACCGCACAAGATGACAAAGCTCCAGCCGAAAAAAAATCAGAGCAAACAGAAGACAATGCATCTCAATCTGAGGACTCAAACGATGAGACTTCAGCGGATGAAGAGAAACCGGATCGACCTGAACAACAGCCGCGAACCGGCACTCAGAACTTGCGTCGCTTGCTAAAAATCGCTCGCAATTCAGATGAGATGATTTCGACATTCGCACCCGTTGCCGCCTCGGCTTCCCAATCAACTGCAATCATTTTTTCAGGCGAAAAGCAAATTGCATTGGGAACGATCGTCGATTCGGATGGACTCATTCTGACCAAAGCAAGTCAACTCGATGACAAGATCAATGTCTGGGCCAACGGAAAAAAGTATGACGCAACTGTTTTTGGCATTCACAGGCGAAGTGATCTTGCGATGCTCAAGATCGAAGCAGAAAACTTGCCCGCTGCCAACTTCTCGGCCGCCCCGACTCCACTTACCGGCAGCTGGCTAGCCTGCGCCGGCCCCGATGAAGACCCATTCTCGTTGGGCACCGTCGGTGTCAACGTTCGAAAGATTGCCGCCACCAAAGCGTTTGTTGGGATCCAATCGGATCGTACTCCGAGCGCAGACTTGGTTGGCGTAAAGATCATTCAAGTCGTTCCCGACTCGCCTGCCGACAAAGCTGACCTGTGGGTTAACGATGTCATTATCAAAATCGGCGAGACCGACATCAAGGAATTCTCTGACCTTCAATCAACACTCGCGACATTCGAACCCGGTGATCGTGTTGAATTGATCGTTCGACGCGGTGACGAAGAACTCAAACTCAACCTCGAACTTGCTGATGCAGGCAACTTCAATTCGGACTTCGAGCGAAGTAACCAGCAGAATCGCATGGGAAGCAAACTCTCAAAGCGTCGACAGGACTTTCCTGCCGCGTTCCAGCACGATTGTGGACTCAATGCGAACCAGTGTGGCGGCCCGGTCGTCGACCTGTCTGGCCAGATCGTGGGAATCAACATTGCACGGGCAGAACGTGTTTCTAGCCTTGCCCTACCTGCAGATACCATTTTGACAATTGTCGAGAGCCTAAAATCGGGTGAACTTTCTCCAGCAGTCATCAACAAACTTCGCCTTGAGGAAGTCGATCGAAAAATTGCTCGACTTCAAACTGATGTCTTAGGGATTCCTGACGAGCAAGCAGATCTAAAGCAAGTAAAGGAAGTTGAAGATGCTCGCTTGGACGAACTCAGCAAAATGCAAGACGACATTCAAGCCAAGTTTGATCACATGATGGAAGAACTTGAGAAGGATATGAAAGTCGCAATGAGCAGCGTTCAGGAACGGATCGATGTTCTCGAAAAAGAAGGCAAGACTCGAAACGCCGAACTCGTTAACCTGAAAAAGAAACTCTACACCTTCAAACGCAAGATCAAAAAATTAGAAGCGTCAAAAGGCGACCTGATTAACGGTATCGAAAACTAGCAATCCACATAAACGTTGGACACCAAGAAACTTTACACATGGTCGTTGCCCTTGAGCGCAACGACCATTTTTCATGTATCTTGCCTATCGCAGGGCCTCATGGCTGAAAGAACAATCACACTCTTTCTCAATATGATCTCGATTCCGCTCGTGCAAATCCCCTTTACTCACGGCGTCCCCTTAGGGGTCTTTGGCGTATACAGCGCCCGACGTTCACGGGACTCGCATTAAATCTCTTTAGGCGGAAAATAGTGATCATGTCCAATTCGGTCCGACTCCAAAAACGACGCCAACAAGATTTGAGCCGCCAACATATCCAGCCGCTTCTTCTTCTGTTTCTTCGTCAAATTTCCCTCTGACATTATTTGGTTTGCCAGTGACGAAGTAAATCGTTCATCAAACCAAACAACAGGAACTCCGGTCTTCTGCCCCAACCATTCACCAAACTTTGTCGCTGCCTCTGACATTCGGCTACTGTCACCACTCATGTGAACTGGCAATCCAACGACAAATGCAACAATACATTCGTGTTCGGCAAGTTTACAAAAGTACTCGGCGTCTTTTTCAACCGTTTTGCGATTGTAGTTCTCATAGGGACTCGCCAGCATCTGCCCGGCGTCGGTAATGGCGATTCCAATTCGCACAGTTCCGAAATCAATACCGGCCAATCGGCCCTCAGTGGGAATCTCACTCACTATTCACCAAATTCCCTGACGATCGGTTGACGCTGCTCTTCAGCAACGAAAAAACCGCGTTTCAAAAATCTCAACGTTAGTTCCATGGCGTCGGTGTTCTTCATCATGCCGGTATGATTCCAGGGACGGACAATAAAATCGTGAGCTCCTTCTAGCTTTGCTTCCTCGACGCTGACCGTAAAGTCATCCCTCCCTGCCAGCAGGGGATTAGAGAATGCAGAATCTTCTGCTTGGCCCCCGGCAAGAATTCCAAATTGAAACCTGGGCTTTGACAACAATGGCTCAAGTCGTTCCCAGTTCGTAGATAGCTGCGCGCCACTGGCTCCTGTGACCAAATTGAAAACCCCGCTGTACTTCATCAATCGAGCCATACGAGAACCTTGATTGGGCGGTCCAATCATGACCATTCTTCCAATTCGCGAATCCCCTTCCTCACCGGTAAGTTCATTTCGTGTGTTGTGCAGGTAGTGCCTTACGACCAGATTTCCCATGCTGTGCCCAACAAAATTGATTTCGGTGACACCGTCGCCAAACCCATCAATAATCTGCGACAAAGCAGTTGCATGATCGCCAATGGTGGCACGACTGCTGGCGTATTGAAAATTCAGCACCTGGTATCCGTTTTCACGAAGACACTTTGCCATCGGCAACATGGATGCGTGGGAACGATTCAATCCATGTAACAATACAACCATCTTGCCAGAATATGGCTTCAACTGCTCGGCCTCCGCCACCTGATTTAGCTTGAGTTCACAGTGGGGCAAATTTCCCCAAGCGTGTCGAAAATCGTTTGGGTCCAGCAATCGATGATGACCCGTCACATGGTTCAGCTGAATCCGCCAGCCATCAAAGTGTTTTACATCGGTCCAAACCTGCCGACCGCCCATCGTTTTGGTTGACCAGTTCAAGTATCCGATGGGTTCTTCGCCCGCACACAAATTGCTGGGTCTATCCTGGGCCGCGGCAACAACGCAGACGAATAGCCAGATTGACATCGGCAACCCAACTTGGAAAATCGCGTTAATCATTTCTGATCCTCTGCCACGACTCTTATTGTTCGCCTACCCAAAAATGATTGCCCAAGCCGTTGCTCAGATTCCGGTTCAATCGCTCGGACTTCAATCACATGGGTTCCCGGTGCGATATCTCCCAGCAGATTCGCAAGCCACAAGTGCGTACTGGGCTTGGGTTTTGGCATTTCTTGCCATGTTTTGTCTGCCAAAGCAAGTTCCGTTTGATACATCGCTTCAAATGCAGGGTCATTCTTCACCACTCGCTTCATCTCCGCCCAATCACCTGCGCCCATTCTCATTTCAACTTTGGCCACTTCAGACGCATTGAAGATATTGGCTTGGATCTCGGTTTCTGCAACGTTTTCGACGGTAACAGAGAATGGTGCATGAATCTGCATTTGATAGTTCGGATCACGACCGGCAGCCTTATAGTCGAGTTGATATCGCTTGCCATCAAAACTCAAAATAGAGTATCCGTTTGGGGCTCCATCGGCCATCTGCGCATGCGGCAATCCACGCTCATCAAGCGCCCCACTCCACCAACTGCCACTGACAGTCACATTAATCATGTGATGATGCGGTTTGGCACCGCTCCAACCATCCTCTTTCTTCAACCAACGATGTTCGTGGTGGTGAGTGTGGCCTGAGATCGAAATACAAAAAGGACGATCTTCGATCAAACGATAAAGTCCTTCGCGATCCTCCACATCAAAAACAGGTATGTGCATCAGCAAAACTACCATCTGGTCTTTGGGGATCGCCGACAAATCGTTGTGAATAAACTCGATTTGACGCTGCTCAATTCCGCCTCGATACTGCCCACGCTGCCCTTCCACCTCCACGTACCACTCAATATTATCGACAACGATAAAGTGAACCTGGCCATAGTCAAAGGAATAGTATGCAGGTCCGTAGACTTTTTCAAATGTCTCGTCGCTCTGACTGTCATTAGTGGCTTCGTAGTTCAAATCGTGATTGCCAATCACGTTGTACCAAGGAATTCCAATCAGCGCGATGGCTTCGTTGAGTGTTTCAAAGGTCGACAAATTGTCGTACGCAATGTCTCCCAACGTTACACCAAATGATGCATCGGTCCCGATCAACTCTTCGACTACATCATGGGCAATATAGTCGACTTCTTTCTGGTTGCGAGGCTGGGGATCACCGAAGAGAATTGCTCGGAATTCATCAGGTTCATCCTGGCGATGCAGCGGAAAATCAATCGACTTGGGCAATGGACCAGTTGGAGCAACCCCAGGGAATCGAAAGTTGGGGGGAGAACCTTGAGGTTTGTGAATGTAATAAAACTGTGGCAATTGGTTTTTATTGAGCGGACTGGCCCACCCTTGGGGCTTGATCACAAAAACAATTCCGTCGTCACCGATGGGCAGTTCATACCGCCCCGCCTCGTCAGTTTTTACGACATCCTTGCCATTGGAAACTTTGATATTGGCGAGTGTTGGTTCGAGTTCATCATAAACATTATTCCGATTTGTATCGTCAAATACGATTCCTTGAGCCGCCTGTACTCCCGGAACATCTTGAGCCAACGTTGTGTCTGCCCCAAAAATGCTAACCCAAAGCACACCCAGACCAAGAAGCTGTTTTCGTGAAATCATGCGAAACTCAAAGTTGAATTCAATGTACTGGCACATTCATAGCCAACCTAAAGATATTCGTGCCAACCACTCTGCTCAAGCTTTTTTACGACTTCCTTAATCGAAGCTTCATGATCTTTATGAGCAATCAAGGTCGCGTCCGCCGTTCTCACCACAATACAGTTGTCTAAACCAACCGTAACGATCAAATGCTCGTCGTCAGAGCGCACTACAGTCCCCTTCGTTTCGATACCCAGATGCTTCGCAACAATCGTATTGCCATCGGTATCAACGCCTCGAAGTTTAGGGAGCGCGGTCCAGTTCCCCAAATCGTCCCAGTCGTAAGGTGCCTCCA